>NZ_QBUY01000014.1 GCF_003121405.1 Paraburkholderia sp. C35
CGCTCTACACCCGTAAGATCGGCGGCAGCCTCAGACGTCGACAACAGACACCCCCCACCACATATCCCCCAAATCGCCTCGCTTCCTCCCCTTGCGCAATGACCAATGGCTTTTATGGCGACTGACGATGCAATCCATCACAGCTCCGGATGTTGTGCATCGGTGAGCAAGCCGCTTATCGCTCCCCACGTTCAATACTCAAGTACAAGGAAGGATAATCAATGAAGCGTGCTATCTGCCGAGTCGTGGTCGGCCTTGTTGCGTTTGCGGCCTTGGTGCCACTGGGCTTTGCCGCCGAAGGTCCCGCTTACGGCGGGCCAGTCGGAGGGTCGGATATCGAAAACGCCTATTTGCCTGCCGAGACGGGCTTCTACGGCGCGGTCGTGGGTGGGTATGCTAACGGATCACAGTACTACGACAATAATCATCATCGCAGCAGCACGATATCAGCGGCCAACAGCAGTGGCGTTGCAGCCGTCGGCGCACTCTATATTTATCCGTTCAAGCTCTTTGGCGGGACTTTGGGTACTTCGGTTCAAGGCAGTCTGGCGACAGGTCATATCGAACTGAATAATCGAAGTGACACCTATGACGGTACTGGTGACATCTATTCGGACCTCCTGGTGTGGAGTCGATATCTTGGGAACTCGACTGGAAGCGCACCAACTGGTCTCACAGTGAAGCTTGCGTATTCGATGATTTTCCCAACAGGTCACTACGACCAGAATGCCATCGTATCGACTGGCCGGAACACGATCTACTACATACCGAATGCGGCGTTTAGTTATCTGACTGGTCCCAACGTGTTTGGTGATGGTACGGAATTTAGCCTGCACGTATTTCTCGATATTGCAGCAACGAATTCAGCCACGAAATACCACAATGGACCGGTGATCGATTTCGACTATGCGATCAGCGAAAAATTGGGATTGTGGCAGTTCGGGCTGGCGGGCTACTACGCAACGCAACTATCCGACGACCATCAGAACGGGCAGGCTGTTCCCGGTGGGAACAGGTTCGCGTCAGCAGGGATTGGCCCTGTGCTGTCTTATACGATTCCACAGTGGAAAAGCAACATCAAGTTGAAGGCTTCGATACCGATCTACACAAGAAACTCGTTGGCACAGAACGTCGTGTATCTGATCTTCTCGAAAGCATTCAACTAAAGCGATTCTTCCACCCGATTTCGACGGACACGATAGTCGAGATTGGACTCCTTCACTGACGGAGTGCAGCCATGCCCCAGATTGATCGAACGCATGCTTCAGAAGCAATATCAGAAGGGCTATCTATCCGTAGCACACAGCTTGTTAGCGGATTCCGGATCACAATGGTCCTGTTGGGGGTCATGATCGCCTTGCCAGCGTTCGTGATGGGCGCCAGTCTTTCGCATGCATTGGGTGTGAAGGGTGCGTTGACGGCAAGTCTTGCGGGTGGTCTGCTGCTGGCGCTCGTTGCCCTCCCGGCGGCGATTGCGGGCGCGCGGTCTCGGCAAACAACCTACGTACTTATCCAGCGAGCATTTGGTACCCGCGGCGGGGCGCTCGTCAATCTAGTCATTATCATTGCGGTAGTTGGCTGGTTCGGTGTAGTAGCCATGATGTTCGGTGAAGCGGTTCGGCCGACCTTGCCCGATTTCATGGCTGACTTACCGGTGCGTGTGTTGGCACTTGCCGGATGTATTCTGATGGCTGCGGTCACGATTGTTGGATTCAGGGCGCTGGACCTGCTTTCGATGATCGCATCTCCGTTCAAGCTCCTGGTACTGTTCTGGACGCTCGTCGCTGCGTTGAGAGTGACCCATATCGGGAGCGTGCTGACGGTGGCCCCTTCGGGTGCTTTCTCGATGACGACGGGTATTGCAATGGTTGCTGGTGGTATCATGACCGGGGCAATTCTGGCGCCCGACCTGTCGAGATTTGCCAAGACTCCAGCGCAGGCTGCCGTCGCGTGCGGATTGGCGTACGGGGTGTTGTTCCCTCTAGTGTTGATGTTGTCTGGCTTGCCTGCTGTTGCGACCGGGGAGCAGGATCTCGTGAAGCTGATGCTGACGCTCGGTCTTGGCATCCCGGCAATGGTTGCGGTTCTGCTCATTGCGGTAACAACCAACGCGTACAATCTTTATGCTGGATCGTTGATTGCCGCCACGATTGCGCCGAGGCGGCCTCATTGGCAACTTGCAATTGCGATTTGTGTCATTGGCGCTTTGGCCGGCATTGCGGGTATCAGCGAGAAAGTGACACCGTTTCTGGTAGTACTTAGCGTTTGCATTCCACCCGTCGGGGGCGTTTATCTGATCAACTTCTATCTGGGCGATCGCTTCGGTAAAAGCAATGCCCCAGTGGCGTGGCACCCCGAGGCGTTCGTTGCATGGCTGGCTGGAAGTGGATTCGCGTTCGCCGCAGGGCGGCTGCAAATCGTGATCACTTCGATTGCCCCGCTCGACTCGCTACTGATTTCAGCGCTTGTCTGGCTCCTTTTAAACTGGACGACATCACGCACGAGAGCGACAAGGTCAGCACAGAATCGTGGCATCTGAGAGCAAAGTGAATCGCGCATCCAAATTTCGTTCGCACGTCCACGTCGAGGACGCCGTTCAAAGGGCGCGATTAATTGACAGAATCATGTGCAGCCCGCCAAGCACGGCCCGGGCGACTGTGCTTGTTGCGCCAGCAGGATTCGGAAAGACCACATTGCTTGCGCAGCTCGCGGTGCGTCGTACAGGCAGCGAGTCTGTAACCGCCTGGCTGAATTGCGATGAGCAGGACCGTCAACCAGAGATATTCCTTGCATCGCTTGAAAGGGCACTGGCCGCCGCAGGGAAGGGGGCGTCGTTAAAGATTGCAGATGTACTGTCCGGAGTGGAGCATGGCGAGCATGATGTTCTATTGCTGGTCGACGAATACGAGGTAGCCGCGTCGCAACCAACTACACAGCTTTTGCGCGAAATTTTGCTGTCGTTGCCCGCAGGTGTTCATCTCGTCCTTGCATGCAGGGAGCTTCCGCATCTCGATCTGACCGCGCTGGTCTTACAAGGGAGGGTCAGACTGGTCGACGCACGAGAACTCCGGTTCAGTTTTGAGGAGACGCGCAGTCTGTTGCCTCAGGATACCCGGGAAGATGTGATTGAGCGTGTTCAGGAACTGACGGAGGGATGGGCCTTCGTTCTTCAACTGATCCGGCTTGGTTCTGGCATCCGCGACAGTGAGACGTGGCTCGGAGAGATCAACGACCTTGTGCCTGCGGGGCCAGTTTTCTCATATTTCGCTAGTGAGGTGTGGCGCAACGTTGATGATGAACTCAAGCAGTTCATGCTGGATGTTGCGATTCTGCAGTATGTGGATGCACCATCGGCCGATTCGCTGCGGGAGCGCAGGGACAGCGCCCTATTCATTTCGAAGATGACCTCGCTCCATCCAATCGTTGCGGTTGATGAAGTGCGCGGGCGAGCGGCTCTTCATCCGCTTCTGCGTGAGTTTCTGGTGCTTGCTCGCCAGCGCGATGACGCCTCGAGGCTTACACGTCTGCATATGAGAGCGGCAGCATTTTTTGCCAATCGTGATGAGATATATGAAGCTGTCGGGCACGCATTGCGCGCGGACGACGCAGCACTAGCTTGCCGGATCATCGAAAAGGCCGGAGCGCTACGTCTCGGTGTAACGGTAGGCATGGGTTACGTGCGAAGTCTATTGGAAATTCTGCCTGTGAAGGCGATTCGAAGTCATCCGCGTATCGCGTTGATGGAAGTATGCGGCTCGATTGTTGATGATAACCCTGTAGAAAATGAGTACAGACTCGATGAAATTCGGCGAGAAATTGACATTTCATCGCCGCCATCGACGGATCCCGTTTGGACGGATCTGCATTGTGCCGAATGCGTTGCTCTGTTCGAAAAAGGCGAGCGGCTGTTTCCATTTTCTCCCTGGGAAAAAATGGAAACCGTCAAAGCAGATGTCATTGAGCGCACCAATGAGGATCCTCGTCTGCTCGGACTGGTGTTAATCGTCGAGTTGTTGTTGACGCAGCGGTATGATGATTTCGCCAAAGCTGAACTGAGGACGGAAGCTCTTGAGCGGTTTAACGCGCGTCACCGGTTAACGGCGAACGGCATATGGATGCCTATCTACAAGGCACAAAACGACTATCACTCGGGCCTTCTGGACGAAGCTGAGGACCACCTTAGACGTGTTTTGAGCAAGGAATTCGACCTGTTTCGTCGCCAGCAGAATGCGTTCGGTCAGATGACGTATGCGCTGCTGGGACGAATTCACTATGCACGTGGCGAACTCGACGAGGCAAGAAGCTGTTTTCAGCGACTCGATGCGCTGGAGCGTTCGCCCTTTCTCGAAGTGTCGGAAGGCGCGTCCGTCTGTCATGCGTTTGCCGAGGCAGCATCCGGGCGATGGCAGCAGGCACTGGAAAGACTGGGACGGGAATTGCTCCATTGTCAGGAGCAGCGTCGTACCGCATATCGCCATCTTTTGAACGCCACCAGAATCGAATTACTGTGTCGGCGAGGTGCCCGGCACGAGGCAGATGCCGCATTCAGGCAAAACACTGAATTGAAAGGTGCCTATCCTGCGTTCGTCGAGAACCGAAATGCGCTGGACATCCCGTGGTGTGTGATGGAAGCCGCAGGACGAGCCCGTTTCTATTACGCTGTAATCCAGGCGGATCTGGGCGCGGCGGAGAGCGCCGCAGCGCAACTTCAGGACGATGCGCGAAGACAACATCGTCGCTTGCCAGAGATCATTGCCAGCATATTTTTGGCCAACATTTCTTTGGCCGCGGAACGAAGACACGAAGCGCAGGAACGACTGCTATTCGCGCTGACTCTGTGTTCGGACGTACCACCAGCGCAGCTTTTTCTGGATCATGGGGTCGACCTTCTGCCACTGGTACGGGAGGTGGCAGCCGGCGATGGCTCTGGGAGTCCTGCCGCCAGAATGATAGTGCAGGTCTGGGAGCGAGAGTTTCGCGCAGCGATTCGTTCACTGGACTTTTTGACTGGCCGCGAAAGCGAGGTTCTGATGCAACTTGCGCGTGACCAATCAACAAAGCAGATAGCAAAATTGTTGTTTTTGTCGCCGGAAACCGTCAAGTATCACCTCAAGGCGATCTTTACGAAACTTGGGGTCACCACACGCGACGAAGCGGTGCTGGAAGCGCATCGCCGCGTAGTATCTAGTCCATTTTCGGGCTTTTCAAGTGTCCTGCAGCGCGTCGCAGAGGCGTCGGCTATCCGTGACGAACCCGAAAACTGAGCGCACATTTAGAATCGTCGCTTCCAGGCAGAAGTCGGGCGACGATGTGCCAACACAATCGGAAAGCAATACGCTGTCGTAGCCGTGAAACGTGGCGTCCATCAAAGTTGCCAGCACGCATTGGTCGGCGTTAACTCCGGCAAACATGAGTGTACGAATGCCCACATTGCGCAAGACAGAGTCGAGCGGTGTGTCCCAGAAGCCGCTAATCCTGTGCTTGTCGATACAGACATCACCGGTCTGAACACGTAATCCGTCTACGAGTTCTGCACCCCAACTGTCTTTCGTCAGCACACGGCTACCAACAGCTTGTGGGGCACCGGGTTGTTCGGGCTGGACATCCCCCAAACCGACCCCGCCGCCCATCTGCTTGAACGGGAACTGAACCACGGGGGGGAGATTCAGCAAATCCGGACGGACGCCCCAATTTAGCCATATCACAGGCATTTCGTTCAGTCGAAACGCCTGGGCCACACGTTGTATTGGTTCGATGGGGCGGCGCGTGCGTTCAATGTCGGCACCGACGGCGTGAAGCCAGCCTCCCGTTGCGCAAAAATCGTTTTGCATATCAACGACCACCAGCGCGCTTTTCCGCTTGTCAATCTCGATATCAAGCGTGTCAGTGGGTATGGTAGCGGAGCGTACCGGCATCTCGCGTCTGCTTAGATCGATTCGTCCTTTATGGAGGATGTAATGGTCGCCCTCCGTAGAGCCCAGAATGTTTATGTTGCGCTGCTCGAATTCCTTCATGACCGTGGTCCTCGTCGTCAATAGTGACTAACGTCAGGATAGATAAGGCGCGATTCGCGCGAGGACAATCGTAGGGGGTGTTGTCCTCAAACGTGGGGGATGGCCGATCAGGATCGCAGACTCACGAATGCGCGTCGGACGGTCGCGCACCGCCTAGGGCCAAATATCAGTTCTGGAAGATGATGGTGCTGCTGTTCGGCGCACTGACCTCTAAAGGTCTTTAGAAACTCCACAACACGCCGTTAACCTTGATCGGGAGGTCAGAGTCGCTGGCTCAATATCAACGTACGAAAAAATGAAGAGACTGATTCTACTTTTGACAATTGTTGTCACTGCTTGCACACCAGCGAAAGACCCGGAGGTCACATCGCTATCGGAGACGGTGAAAGAGCTGCGTGCTCAGGTCGCGCAGATGGATCAGATGCGAGCGAACAATGCCAAGCTGGAGCAGCGCGTCTCGATGCTCGAGGTTCAACAGAAGTGGGCGCAGGACACTACGTCCATGCTAGACGTCACGGACAAGGGCTATTCCATCGCAAAGACAAATCTCGGGGAGTTGCTGTTTGCAGTGCAGGACATGACGCCATATGGAAACGGCGTTAAATTGAAGCTTCTGGTCGGGAATCCTGGAATGGCGACCTACAATGGAGCGAAATTGAATTTCAAGTGGGGTAAGTCCCTCGACATTTCACAACCTGATTTCAGCTACGGGGACTGGGAGAAGTCATTGCATTCGAAAGAGCTGACTGTCCCGAACACGCTTTATCCCGGCACCTGGAATCCTGTGGAGGTAATCCTGGCGCCGGCTAAACCAGACGAGACAGCGTACCTTTCTGTTGCGGCATCGCTGAACAACGTCCAGTTGCGCCCACCGGTTCTCCAGTAGGCGCCCCGGCAGTCCGGGTTTTATTGCCGTTTGATGCGTCGCGCCGCGAATTCCATTAGACGCTGGTCGCGCCAGTCGCGACGCTTTGCGAGGTCGTCAACTGCGAGGTGTTGCCGCCGGTCGCTTTCTACCTGCGAAATCAACTGGGGGTCCCAAGGCCCGTCTTCTGTCCTCGATTGCATGATCGAGTAGTAGAGTGGGCCTAGCCGATTGGCATAGTCGGCCACGCCACCAGGAGCGTTGAGATCAATTGTCTCGAACGGACCCATGAATGACCACCGCCAGCCGAGCCCATCGCGAACGGTCTTGTCGATATCCTCGCAAGTGGCGATGCCGTCGCGATGTAGCGCCCAGGCTTCACGTAGCAAAGCGGCCTGAAGGCGGTTGAGTACGAATCCTTCGATTTCCTTTCGTACGTGGACAACGCTCTGTCCGATGCCAGTCATAAGGCTATCAACGCACTCGACGGTTTCTGCCGAAGTCTGCGGAGACGGCACGAGTTCGACTACCGGCACGAGATAAGGCGGATTGACCGGGTGAGCGATCAGCACTCGGGGCGAGATCCGCAAATCATGGGCGAACGCAGATGCAGGAATGCCCGAGCTGGAACTCCCGATGATGACCTTTTCGTCGGCGATGTGGTTGATCGCTTCCATTAGCTGACGTTTGACGTCCGTCCGCTCAAGAACCGATTCCTGCACGTAGGAGACCCCCGAGATGGCCTCCTCAAGGGTGGCAACGCGGGTGAGGCGGGCAGAAACGTCGCGCGGCGACTCCTCCAGCAGTCCGTGCTTCTTGAGTTCCTGCAACTGCTCCGCGGCCCACGGAATGGCCTGTTCGGATATGCGTGGATCGGCGTCGAAGATTCGTACCGTGAAGCCGGCGCGAGCGAAGGCGATTGCCCAGCCGGCGCCAACCAGACCGGCGCCGACAATCGATACTAGCTTATTCGAGTCGGTCGAGGGTTTCATATTCACTTGACCATCGATTCATGATCCGCTGACAGACAGATCTCGCTGACGCGAAGGTTGTTCTTCGTGATGCGCGAGGGGAAGGTGTCGCGCAAGCGCTCTTCATGGATAGGAATGACGCGTCGCGCTTCATACTGAACGGACTTCATCATTTCTTCGGTTGCGAGGAGCAGATTCAGCTGGCTTCCAACCGCGAGGCCCACCGGATTGTACATTTTGTCGATACCAATGGCCGAGGCATCAAATTCAAGATTCTCGAATACGTAGACAAGATCGCCTGCGAGTACCCAGCTATCCTTCGAGGGTTGCTGGTTGTCGTTCCGAACGTGTATCCATTGGCTCCCGAATGTGTGGCTATCGAATGCCGCGTGTATGTCGATGCCGGGGAGGACGTTCTCGCGGTCCCCGTCAACTACCACCAGTCGGCCCTGCTTTGCGAGGTCGACCGCACGCAGAATGTCCGAAGGATCCACTGCACCCATCATCCAACGCATCCGGTCAGGAAGCGACATCGACCAGATCCACTTCGTCAGTTCCCGCTCCTGGATGTAAAAGGTCGCATTCGGAAAATCGTCGGTGTTGCCGAGGTGATCAAAGTGCGCATGCGTGATGAAAACGGTGTCCACATCTTCAGGTTTGACGCCGCACTCCGCCAGCACGTCTTTGGGTGAATGCCAGTTTTCAACACCAAACCGGTTCCCGAGCGTACCGCCATAATCCTTGTTGTTGTACCCCACGTCGACCATAGCGACATGGCCATTGCCCTTGATCAGCACGTAGCAATAGGGGAGTTTCACAAACCCTTCATTGTGCGCGCCGTAGATCACTCCACTCTTGTGATAGTTTGTGACGTAGCTGTATTCGAGTACCCATACTGAATAACCTGCGTTCATATTTTTCTCCTGTTCATAGTCATGATCGGTTGTGTATCCGGTGCTTCAACCATTGCAACTACAGCACGCCTGGCTGAAGTCCACAGGATTGAATCCGAGAGATGCATCAGCTGCCCAACGCACCAGCGCATTCGCTTTCTTCAGATGGTCAACCCAAACGGCTACCTGTTCACGCACCTGTTCCGTACCGCTTTTGGTGTTTGCAAACTGGTCTGTCACATCACACACAATTGTTATTGCACGGCACAATGCCCAGTGACGGCGTGTCGCACCCTTTGGCGCGGTAATGGAGCGAATTGCGTCATTGCATTCGCGTGCGCGCTCCAAGGGCGTAGTGACGGCTTCGAAATCGGGATCGAAACGGCCACGTATCTGCGCCAGCAAAAACAGTCCGGCAAGCTGCGCTGTCAGTCTTCCAAGGCTGTCGTAGAGTGGGCGTGCGGCTACGGCATAAGCGATCAGTTCGTCCTGAGTGACCGTGACGTCGGCGAGCGAGTCTGTTTCTTCTGGTGGGAGCTCCAGCACGTCACAACCCGCGACATGAACGAGCGGTTTCTCCAGCAGAGTGGTCGATCGAATTGGGGGAGTCATAGTTTGCCTGCTCATATACTGAGAAAGGGCGGCAGACCGCCCCTTCTTTTCGTTTCAAGAGTGTTACTTGACTGTCGCAGAGACCTTGGTGAGCTTGTACGCATCAGCGCGCTGTGCGCACTTCTGACAGTTGATGCCGGGCTGGTCAGGTGCAGCAACAACAGCATCTCCCGGCAGCGACTGGATGGTCTGGCCGGGCGTTGGTTCGCCGTTAAGCGCTGACCGCAGCGACAGCTCAGGAAGCAGTCGAGGGTTGAAAACTTCGGTCACAAACGATTCGGGCACCTTGCCCGTCGGAAAAGCGTTGCAGCCGTTCTCAGGCTTGTCACCGGTACACAACTTCACCTGATCACCCGGAACCCAGGGGAGCGGATACTCAATGTTGTGAGTTTCAAGTTTGCGCTTTCCCTGGAGGACTTCCATCATCAGCTTGAATGCGAAAGCGGCAGTCGCAGGCGGGGATCCCGACGAGACACCCTGCAATCCCTGAGCACGCATATCCGGATTCGCCAACGCGAGGCGGAAGCCGTTCGAGTTTTCCCCGGTCACAGGGACGAGTTTCTTTCCTGCGGCCTGCAGCGCCTTGATAGCACCGTTTTCGCCAGCCTGTGCCCAGATGCCGTCGACATCTGGATGCGCGGCAAGCGCTTTTGCTGTTTCCTGCTGCGTGGTGCGGTCATCCCAGTAGCCGTAATATTCGGCCACTACGTGGATGTTCGGATATTTATTGAAGACACTCATTGCGCCATCCGTGTGACGCTTGTCGACCGAGTTACCCGGCACGCCGCGGCTCAGAAAGATGTTGCCCTTTCCGTGAAGCGCATTAACCAGTTGCTGCGCAGTGTATTCGCCAAACCCTGCTGTGATATAGCTGACGTTATATGCGCAGGGCTCTGTCACGGTGGCGTCGTACATGAAAAAGAGGGTGCCTTTTTCGCAACCGCGCTTCACTACCCGGTTTAACGCGGTGGGCGAGATCGGGAAGCTGATGACTCCATCGGCATTCGCAGCGATCATGCTTTCGTACGCTGAGATTTGCGCCTGTACATCCGTACCGGATATGACTTCCCGCAATTCAACGAGCTTGTCATACGGAGGCGTTTTCGCAAGCGCTTTGACTACGTTAGCCGCTTCCGACTGCCACGCATTGCCGCTGTAACTCAGGCTGAGATAAATCAGATACTTGTCTTTCTTCGGTTTCGACTGCGCGTTGGCCGCGTTGATGCCGAAGTGCGCGGCGAGCGCCATGGCTCCCAGCAATGCACCAGCGCCCACCCAGCGCCGTACGGATTTGAAACTTTTCATCATATGTCTCCTTGGCAAAATACCCGTCTGATATCTAGTGACTACCGAGTCACCATCGTTCCCGGAATGTTTTTAAGAACCCGCAAGCATCGGAGACCTGTTTCGAAACCTTGCACGCGATCCGTTGCCCGGCTGATCTCTTTCTCCATCTATTTAGCTGCGACGTCGCGCAGCTGCTCGTACCCAGTCCAGTGCGCCTTCGTGCTGCAGAAGGATGGCAGCGAGAATCAATCCCCCTGAGATCATGGTTCTCCAACCCTGTGCAAGTCCGAGGGACGTTATGACCATGTCGAAGATTGTCAGCAGGATGGCGCCGCCGATAGTGCCGATAAAATTGCCTCGTCCACCGAGAATCGATGACCCACCGATAACAACTGCGGCAATTGACGGCAACAGATAGGGTTCTCCCATGCGCAGCGTTGCACCGTTTGAATAGCCCACCAGCATCATCCCGACAAACCCTGCCAATGCGGCTGAGAGCGAGTAGGTGGCCACGGTCAGCCCTGTAATGCGAATACCCGCGATCCGGGCTGCCACCGGATTGCTACCGAGCGCGTAGAGTCGCTGCCCGAATGTGGTGCGGGACTGAACAAATGCCGCAACCACGCAAAATACGACGACAAAGATTGTGACAAGTGGAAGCCCAGCGCTTTGACCGGACATGAGCGTCACGAGCGGATGTGGTGCCGCTCCGCTCGGGGTGCCACCGGTTGCCCCGAGGCATAGGCTGTAGACGATGATTCCCGATGCTAGCGTCATGATGAACGCGGGAATCCGGAACAGCGTTATTCCCAGACCGTTGACTACACCAACGGTTGCACATACGGCGAGAACGACAGGAATCTGCCACCAGGTGCCTGAAGGGGCGAGTGTGCTCATCCAGACCGTTGTGAGTACACCGCCGAGCGTGACGACAGAGGGAATCGACAGATCCAGTCCGCCAATCAGTACCGCCAAGCCCTGGCCATACGAGGCCACAATCAGAAATGAGGCAAGTGTGATGATTGTTAGCAGCTGATGCAGGCTACCAAATTCAGGGTTAATCAGCCGGGAGAGCAGCAATGCGACGATACAAACAATGTAAACCCCTGCAGTGCTCACTGTTTCGCGCTGGAATTTGACAACGCCACGCTTGTCTTCGCCTCGTGCGAGGCTTTCGGTCGGCCGTCCCGGCTGTGCGTCGGGACTCGTTTTCGAGTTAAGCATGGGAGCCGCTCCTGCGTGTGAAGTGCGTGACAAGATTGACGAAGATCACTGCGGCGATCATGACGAAGCCTTGAAATAGCCCGATGTAGAACGACTGGAAGCCGGAAGAAAACAGCACCTTCTGGAGCAACATGAGGGTCGCGGCTCCGATCATGCTGCCGTACAGACTGCCCTGTCCTCCGGAGAATGCAGTGCCACCAAGTGCGACAGAGGCGAAGACGAGCAGTAGTAGCGGCATCCCGGCGTTCGGGTCACCCGATGCCGTCTGGGCGGAAAGCATGAATCCGGCGACGCCGTAAAGCGCGCCCGCCAGTACGAATGCGACGCATCGGGTCCGTTTAACGTTGATGCCCGAGAGCGCCGCGGCCGTTTGGTCCTTTCCTACCGCGTAGAGGGCAACGCCAGTGTTCGTTCGTCTGAATACCGCCCAAAGCAATGCGACCACTATAGCGACGGTCCCCGACACTGGGACTACGCCCCACAGATTGTTTGTGAGCGTGTCACTGATCCAGTCAGAAACACCTCCGCCTGGCGCATCAAGCACGACGAGCGCGAGGCCGTGTGTGAGAATCATCATCGCGAGGGTGACGGCAATCGACTGCAAACCACCGTAGGCCACCAGTACGCCGTTGCACAGTCCGATTGCTGCACCGATACCGATAGCAAGGAGCAGGCTCGCCAAAGCACCGCCCGCGCCGTCTAGCGGATGCGTTGCCAGGACGACGTTCACAAGCGACAGCACTCCCGCCACGGAAAGATCGAACCCCCCGAGGAGAATGACGAACGTCGCCCCAGCTGCCGCTATCGCAAGCGGAATCGTGTTGTTGACAAGATCGCTGAACGCGGAAACGGACAGGGCGCCCGCTTCGATTCGCGAATAGATGCCGTAAAGAACCACGTACAGGATCGCAACGGTGGAGACACCATTTGTCAACAGGCCGTTGGCGAGTGAGAGTTTCGGGCTTGTGGTGGTACTCATGCTGCGCTCCTCAATGCTTTACCGTCGACATGCCCGGTCGCTGCCGCGACGATGCGACGCTCTTCGATTTCGTCGCCTTCTAGGTGAGCGACGATGCGACCGTCGTACACAACAAGACATTGGTCGCATAGCTGCACGATTTCCGAGAGCTCGGATGAGTACAGCAAGACGGCACCACCGGCGGCCGCATAGTTATGAATTGCCTCGTAGATGGCCTGCTTGGTCCCGACATCGACGCCTCTTGTCGGGTCGAAGAGAAGCAGTGTTCGTGCGCCCGTACTTAGCACCCGCGCCAGCAATGCTTTTTGCTGGTTGCCACCCGACAGGTCTCCAATTTGAAAATTGAAGTAGCGGTCGGCCAGATCCACGCGCTTTGCGACGTCGCGAACGAGAGACCGGCCGAGAGTTCGACTTACAACTCCGAAGCGAGATACCTTGCTCATCGCGCCGAGTGCTACGTTGTGCCGCACGGAAAGTGTGGGAAAGATACCTTGGGTTTTGCGCTCTTCAGGCAGCAGCGAGATCTCGATGCCAGCCTTGAGTGCATGAGCCGGTGAACGGGGACGCACTGACTTGCCGTCGATACGAACTTCCCCGGATTTGATAGGCGTCAAACCGTACAACGCGTGGAACAGGTCGCTTTGTCCTTGCCCATCCAGTCCCGCTACGCCAACTATGCCGCCGACGGGCACGCTAAAGGAGGCGCCATTGACGCTGCCTGCGTGCAAGTCAGCCACTTGCAAACGTGGCTCTGCTGTCTGGTTTGATACTGATCGCTCACGCGAAAAGGAGGCCAGATTGGTTCCGACCATCATTTCGAAGATAGCGGCATCGCCAGTTTTGTCCAGTTCGGCCGTGGCGATACTGCGGCCGCTGCGAAGCACGGTGCCGCGCGCGCATAACTCCCGGATCTCGTTCAGTCGATGCGAGATGTACAGAATCGACGTTCCTTTTTCTGTCTCTGCGCGAATCAGATCGAAGAGCCAGTCAGTCGATGAAAGGACAGCCGTGGGTTCATCGAGGATGAGCAGCTTCGGACTCTGGCTAAGCGCACGCACGATCTCAAGTCGTTGGCGATCAGCGAGAGTCAGTTGCGAAACTGGCTTGCGTGGATTGAGCGGCAGCCCATACCTGTCTAGTATGTCGGCAGCATGCTTCTCGTTGTCGGGTCGCGAGATCAGCCGAAGCGCGCCTTTTTTCAATTTCGGGAGGGCAAGATTTTCCGCTACCGTCAGGTTGGGAAGAAGGCTTAGCTCCTGAAATGCGGTAGCGACGCCTTCTTTGCGTGCTGTGAGAATGGAATCGGGCGCGTACTTCACGCCCATTAACTCAGCGGACCCGGAATCGGGGCGGACCACGCCGCTCAAAATCTTTACGAGCGTCGATTTGCCCGCGCCATTCTCACCGAGCAGGGCATGAACTTCGCCCGGCAGGATTGTGAAACTCACACCTCCGAGCGCGACCGTTGGTCCGTACGCTTTCTGAAGATTTGATACATTTAGCGTGGGACTATTAGCGTCGGTTGCCATCGCTGTCGTCTCCTTTGTGTAGTTGGAGGTGTCCGTAGGGTCCGCTCAGCCTGCTGTCCAGCCGCCGTCGAGCATTAGCGCGCTGCCAGTCATCAGGGAGGATGCATCGCTTGCGAGGAAAACCACGGCACCCATCATTTCCTCGGGCTGGCCAACGCGGCCCAGCGCAATCCTCGACGTAACCCGTTCGCGGAAGCCCGGCTGCTTGAACATGTTCTCGGTGAACTTCGTCTCGATGAACGTCGGGCAGATGGTATTAACGCGGATTCCCGAGGGACCGAGTTCCCACGCCAATGCTTTTGTCATGCCCTCGACGGCATGCTTGGTTGCGCAGTAGACAGTACGGCCGGGACTGCCGATATGTCCCATTTGCGACGAAATGTTGATGAGCGAACCCGTCTGGCGAGAACCCAGCAATTTTTTCGAAATCTCGCGCGATAGATAGAAGGCAGCCTTAACGTTCAGATTCATCAGAGCGTCAAGATCTTCATCGGTGACTTCGGTCAGATTCATTGGCCGATTCATGCCGGCACTATTGACGAGAATATTGAATGGGTCGCGAGTCGCTACTACCGCGCTGACCGCTTTGGAGTCTGATACGTCCAGAACCAGCCAGTCGCTGCTGCCGCCCGCTTCATTAATAGCCTCGCTTGCAGCTTTAACTTCGCTTTCCGTTCGAGCTGCAAGTGTGACCTTTGCACCTGATTGTGCAAGCGCCGCTGCAGCTGCAAGCCCGATGCCTCTTCCAGCACCGGTCACAAGTGCAGTTTTCCCGTCTAGGCGAAAATTAGGGAGTTTCGGTAACATATGCAATCCTAATAATAATCGAATGAACCGTGATTCTGTGATGACTGAAAAATCAGCCAAAAATAGAGAGCACGATCGAGTATTGGTTAGTCAACCGTTGGGTTCAGCGACGTGAACTGGTGTCCGAACCTTGACGTTGGCCTGACTGCTGATAGCGTCCGTCAATGAAATCGAGCCGACGCGGTGCCTACCAATATCGCAGAAGAAAAAGTCAGATGGCGCTTTCTCAACGTTTTCGTGAGTAGTTCGGGCCGCTGACCGCCGCCTCTGATTTTCGCCGTCACCCCGACGAGGATTTCAATCCTCGTCTGACGTGCTTCGGTTCAAATAGCCTCACAATCGCCGGTTGCCTGTTCAGGCAGGCACCGCTGTGCCGTAGGGAACTTCGCGATTTCCGTAGCGGCGAACGCGCAGATTCGCTTGTTCACCATGAGCGATCATCCCTTCAATCGCGCAGAGTCGCGAACAGTACGCGCCAATCATCGCGCTGGCTTCGTCCGTCAGTACCTTCTGATACGTACAGGTCTTGATAAACTTTCCAACCCACAGTCCGCCCGTGTAGCGTGCAGCCTTACCCGTAGGAAGCGTGTGATTGGTGCCAATAACCTTGTCACCAAACGCGACGTTGGTACGCGGACCAAGGAACAACGCGCCATAGTTTTTCATGTTCGCGAGGAAATAGTCCGGATCGCGTGTCATAACCTGAACGTGCTCCGAAGCAATCCGGTCTGCTTCCTCGACCATCTCGTCGACCGTGTCGGTGACGATGACTGCACCATAGTCACGCCACGACGCCCCTGCTGTGTTTGCAGTCGGAAGAATTTTCAGAATGCGCTCGACTTCTGCGATCGTGGCCTTCGCCAGTTCCATCGAGTTTGTCAAAAGCACAGCCGGTGTGTTGAAGCCGTGTTCAGCCTGACCCAGCAGATCGGTCGCACACATTTCCGCGTCGACGCTGTCATCGGCGATGATGAGTGTTTCCGAGGGACCAGCAATCAGGTCGATACCAATCCGGCCGAACAACTGGCGCTTCGCTTCGGCAACGAATGCGTTCCCCGGTCCTACAACCATCGAAACAGGGGCAATAGTCTGCGTACCCAGTGCCATAGCTGCGATGGCCTGAACACCACCAAAGGTGTAGATCTCATCTGCTCCACCGAGGTGCATCGCCGCGATGACGGCAGGATTGGGTTTGCCCTGAACGGGCGGGGAGGCGGAGATGATACGCGGTACGCCGGCGACCTTGGCAGTCACAACGCCCATGTGAGCTGATGCCACGTGCGGAAACTTACCACCCGGTACGTAGCAGGCGACACTGTCTACCGGCATGTTCTTATGACCAAGAACGACGCCAGGAAGGGTCTCGACTTCGATATCCCGGATAGAGTCACGCTGCGCCTGTGCAAAATTCCGGACCTGAGCCTGCGCGAACTTGATGTCGTCGAGTTGACCTGCGGAGAGTGACCGAACGCACGCGCCGATTTCGTCCTCAGTCAGGCGAAAACTTTCGGGCGACCAGTTATCGAATTTTCGGGAAAGCTCTGTGACGGCTTCGTCACCTCGGCTTGCGATGTCGGAAAGAATTCCGGTGACGGTGTCGCGAACTTTCGCAGCGTCTTGAGACGAGTCTTCGGCGCTTCGACCGTGCTTGAGGTATTGGATTGCCATAAGTTTGCGTTCCTATCGGTATTGGGAGGCGGATTGTCGTCTCATGGGTCAGACGACGCGTGCAACGTTGGACGCAAATTTATCGCATTTCCGTGTGCAAAAATTCTGCAAATGATAGAAACTTTCCCTGGATTTGTCGCGAAGCGCTATTCGCTAAGGTGTCGAAAAAACTTTACTCGGATTCTCTTTGAAAAGCGTGCATATGCAAAAAAATGCAAATCGGAGTGGAAGGTCGCGCTCAACAAAGGTGCGGCGGGAGGATGTGGCCGGTCGGATAGGTGTATCGGTGTCTACCGTCTCACGCTCGTTGGCGGGACATCCTGCGATTAGCGTAGAGACACGTTCGGCGGTCCAGGCGGCAGCCGCGGAACTGGGCTATCGCATTCCGATGGCGGGGCGACGCCCCAAAAAACCTCCGACAAAACTGATAGGCGTCGTAGTGGGGGCGCTTCACAACCGGTTCATGACGCTTCTGCTGACGCATTTGCACGATGCACTGCAGGAACTTGGGTATCAGATCACGCTTGTGATTGACTCGATGAACGATTCGCTCGATGTGTTGGCCTTCCGCCCGTTGATCGATGGGTATCTGGATGGACTAATATTCGCCACTGCAACGCTGGATTCACCTGTCGTCGCAGAGATGCAGCGACGGGGAATTCCGATGGTGCTGGTTGTCAGGTCAGTTGACGACGTGATGGTCGATACTGTGGAAATTGACAACATCCACGCAGGAGCAGTTGCAGCGGAGCATCTCTACCAGCTTGGTCACCGCAGGATCGGTCTGATCATGGGGCCACAGAACACGTCGACAAGTCGTGACCGTGCAAAAGGCGCGTTGGACTGGTTCAGGGAAGCAGGACTGCCCGCAGACGCGGTATCGATTCTGTGGTGCGAGTACACAACTGAGGCGGGATATTCGAGTGCGGTGTCGATGCTCGGCGAATCGATACCGGTTACGGGAATTGTCGCGGGGAACGATACTATTGCCCTTGGCGTGCTCGAGGCCGCCAAACGTCAGGGCATTCCCGTGCCCAATCAGTTATCAATAATCGGGTTCGATGATATGCCGATGGCCGGGTCGCCGCTGGTGGGGCTGACCTCGATACGTCAACCCGTTGAAGCGATGGCCCGTACGGCCGCGAGGCGCCTTGTGGAACGTATTCGTGCGGGTGGTATGGGTGCGCCCGTGCATGATGTTTTGCCCATCCAGCTTGTCCGGCGGGACACGACAGGGCCTGCGTCATAGCCTTGGTGCAGTTCGCAAGTCAGGCGTCTCGCGATCTCGACCTCCCTGGTGCCTCTCCAACTACGTTAGCGACGATCGGAGCTTCGAAGTGCTCCGATGATGCCTTCCTGTTGAAGGCACGCTGTCAGTTTGTTCGAACCGGCTTTCAGGCAGGCCGCGCCGGGGGTGTCTCCAGTGGGTTGACCAGCTTCCAGGTCAGGATCGCGGATATGAGCATGAAGAGTGCAGCACATAGAAATAGCATCTGATAGCCTGCTGCCAGACTGTGCACCGATAGTCGGTGTAGAGCGGCCACATCGAGTCCCGGGACCGTCAGCTGACCGAGATGACCTGCCGCAATGTTTTGCACGAGATGAAGCAGGTCGCTTGTGGACATTGCTGGAAGTGCTCGCGATACTGAACGTTCGATGCTGCCATAGAGCACAGCACCAAGCACCGCGATGCCGAGCACAAGTCCGGTGAAGCGTACGGTGCCCGACACGCCCGATGCCATGCCAGAGCGTTCCTTGGGGATCACAGTCATCCCGACCTTTGTCGTTTCTCCATTCAGGATGCCCGCGCCAACGCCCACGAGTAGCATGCCCACGACAAGCGGTTCGTAAGCGAGCAAATTCGCTACCAGATAGAACGCGATGAGACCGGCGCACACAAGCGACAACCCGAGAGACAGCAATGCCCTTCCTGAGAGTCGGTGCGCCAGGTGGCGCGAGACCAGCCGAGGGACCACAAAAAGTGGCACAACCATCGGAAGCATCATCAAGCCGGCTATGGCAGACCCGAAACCAAGGCCGCTTTGCAGAAAGATTGGCAAAAAAGTGAGCATGGTAAGCATGCCAATCGAGAAGGAAAACTGCGCCAGAACGGCGCCAAGATACGTGGGCTTCCGGAAATACTGCAGTTCAAGCATCGGACGCGTCTGGCGTTGCTCAACCGTGACGAAAAGGGCGAAAAGAAGGGCGGCGCAGACAAGTTCGCCGACGATCCACGGGTCACGCCAGCCGCGGTGGGTTCCTTCAATCAGGGCGAGCGTAACCAGAAATAGCGCGCCGGCAAAGCATCCAACTCCGGGCAGGTCAATTCGCATAGCGTGAGGGTCACGGGACGACTCGATGACCCGCGCGATCATCGCGATCAACACGATTCCGACTGGCAGATTTACATAGAAAGCCCATTGCCAACCGAAAGTTTGCGTGATGAGTCCGCCGACTACAGGGCCTGCAGCGATTCCAATTCCGACAACCGATCCCCAGAAGGAAAACGCTCGACCGCGTGCCTCCCCCTGAAAAGAGTGCGACAGGGTAGCGAGAGCAGAGCTGAGTTGTAATGCGGCGCCGGCACCCTGGAGAGCGCGTGCGGCTATCAACACCGGCAAACTCCATGCGGCGCCGCAAAGCGCCGAGGCAAGCGTAAAGATGCCAAGGCCAAGCATTAGCATCTGCTTGCGGCCGAAACGGTCGGCGAGTGCGCCTGCGGGCATCAGCAAGGATGCAAAACTCAACATGTAAGCGGTAATCACCCACTCTATCCCTGAAAAGCCTGCATGCAGTGAACGCGCGATCGATGTGAGCGAGACGGAGACGATGTTCGCATCAAGCTGAAGCATGAATGACGGCGCTGACGTGCAGATAAGAATGAGTCGTTCACGACGGCGTCGTTGCGCAGCGACATCGCTGGCCAGTGCGTGGTCCATCAATTTCTCCAGTTGGCTCGCGGGTTTGGCGAGACCGATACAGGCGATCTGTCGGGTCACAGTCGCTAACTTCGATGCGCCCCGTGGCGAGCTCCTCGTGCGAAGATGCGCGCCCGTGGCGGCTTGGGTTGTCGACCCGGAAACCAGACAAGGTTAAACGTGTGAATACACTAATGTATCAGCATATGCTGATAATGTGTGGGTTGTCTGCATATGCTGGTAATGTGATACTCTCGATGTCGCAAATTGAATGTTTTCGTAAGGAGAGGGACGATGACAACCAAGACTGCCGCGAAGCACTCCAGGGGCAGCCAATGCGGTTGTACGGCCTTGCGGAAGGCCACTCGGCGGATTTCGCATCTGTTCGACGTGGCACTCGCACCGACTGGCCTCAAGATTACACAGCGAGCAATCCTGGCCGAGATAGGCCGTCAGGAGCCGACTAACGTGGGGAGGCTGGCAGCGTCCCTCGTGATGGATTCGGGGGCGCTTGCGCATACTTTGAAGCCGCTTGAACGTGACGGGTTGGTTAGCCTGGATATCAACCCGACCGATCGTCGGCACCGCCTGATCAACCTGACAGAGCGGGGCCGCGAAAAGCTTTCAGAGAGTGACGTGCTTTGGACTCAGGCGCAGTCTGTTTTCGATGCAGCGCTTGGAAATGCCGAAGCGCAAACCTTGCGGGCATTGCTGGATTCGCTAACTTCGGATGAGTTTGCCGTCCGGTTTAGCCAGGGAATGGCCAGACCAGCAAAAGCGAAGTAGGTCGACAAGAGATGAGATTCAGGCAAATCGCATCGCCGGAAGCGGCGAAACGCTTGCGAGCTTGCGCGGATCGGGGGAGCGGAACCTATCCGATGGAATGTCCCGTTCGTCGAGGATCAGAAGTGGTGTTCTGTCGGTTATGGCGCTCGCGGCAAGGCGACATTGTGTGCGCATTACTCGCAAATTGCAGTTCTTCGCCTTGTGCATCTTTTCCAGTGCTGTAAAATTTGAGTTATCCCTTTACCTTGCGAGTGATACCGTGGCAGGCGTCAGACAATTTGATGAAGACACCGTATTCAGCCAATCGCTGGATATCTTCTGGGCAAAGGGTTATCGGGCGACTTCCATGCTTGATCTCGCCAAAGAGACCGGTGTGCAGAGAGGGTCGCTGTACAACGCGTACGGCGACAAGGAAGAAATCTTCCTTCGTGTGTTCGAGCGGTATGCAGACCGCTTTATCGCAGATGCGCGAAAGGCGCTCGACAAGCCTGACCTTCGTGCGGCACTTGAAGCATTCTTTGCATTCGCCGTCCAATCTATAACAAAAGGTTCACCATCGCGCGGCTGTCTTTCGACCAAGCTCGCCGTCGAATTGGATTCGGATTCCGGACGTCAACAGGAGGCGCTCAAGAGCATGCTGGATGCGCTCGAAGCCGCTTTGCTCGATGCGCTTGCTTCTCCGGGTGCTCGTTCGCAGCTTAAAATTTCGGCAGTCGAGGCGGCACGTGTCGCAGTGACCATGACGCGCGGTATTGCTGTGATGGAGCGCGTTCACGGTGACCGGAAGTTGCTCAAGGAGATTTGCAACTCCTTCATCAACACGTTGCTTAAGTGATTAAGCAAATGAAGGCACGCTGCCCTAGCTGGCGACGTGCCTTCCAAGTGTAACGGTACTAAGCAAAGATTAAGCGAAGAACTTGGAGAGCGCCTGCGCAATTGTCTTCGGATCGTTCTCTGTCGGAATATGGCCCGCCTTCGGGATGCGAAGGAGCGAGGAATTCGGTATTTCCTTGACAAAGTGCTCGGCGTGCTTGACCAGTTGGAAAGAATCGTCCTCTCCCCAAACGAGAAGCTTCGGGACGCTGGAGGCTTGCAATGCCGGAACGAGATCCATCGTGTAGTGGCTATATGCAGCGCCGGCCATTGCCAGCCATGACCGCGTTACGCGCGGTTCGGTCCACGGATCGAGATAGTCTGCGATCTCAGCCTCGGAAGCTTCGCGCGCGAGGGCGGTGAGTACGGACTTGCGGCGTGCAGCAAGCACTTCTTCGGGCGTCGTCGCGGCGGCCACTGCCGGATCGCGAAATCGCATAACTCCCGGAACAGGCCACGAGTCGAACATCACAGCGTTCATAAGAGCGAGGCGGCTAATCTTGAGCTTGCCGTCGACCAACACTTTCTGCGCGATGCCGCCACCGATGTCGTGACCTGCGAGGCCGACAGGTCCGTTGATATCGAGTGCCTGCGCGAAACGCACCACCCAGTCAGCCAGAGCAGGGATGGTGGCCGTCTCCACAGTCAATTCGCCATCGGAGCGCCCAAAACCTGGCAGATCGACCGCAATGGGGCGTAACCCGGCAGCAGCCATGTCATCGATGACGGGTTGCCAGACGCGGCTCCAGTACGTTCCGTGTAGCATTAGCACGTACGGACCACGCTCGCCGGAAGTCAGATAACTGGTTGCGACGCCGTCGACATTTACGGTCTTTCGTTGCACGATGTAAATCTCCTGATAACTCAGTTGTATTGCCAGTTAGTTAGCGGATAAACCGTTTGACGTAATCCGCACCCAGTCCGATCGATTCATAATGCTTGCGGGCGGCATCGATTTTCGTGAACACATCCTCGTAACCCGTCGCATTGCCTTGCGGATCGACATACGTGTAACCACCTGTGACGTGGAACCAGGTGATCATTTCGTCAACTCCTTCAGGCACGAACAGCGTATGCGTTTCTCCTGCCGGTTCGTGTGCGTACGAGCCGAGTTCGGCCACCCAGTCATGCTCCAGGTAGTACCAGCGTCCGCGTAACACCATTGCGTGGACAGGGCCCGTGTGGCGATGTCGCGAAAGCACGCCGGTCTGACGGACGCGTAGAAGGTTTACGTAGTAACCTTGGCTCGCACAGAACAGAAGAGGTTTGAACGACACGGTTTTGGTGCTCGGAACCCAGAGATTGTCATCCTTGAGCCATTCGTCGAGTACGCCCGGATGGACGATATCGGCCACCATGTCCGCAGGCTGGGGCAATTGGTACGGAATTGCCAGCTCGTCCCGCTTTGATATCACTTCGCTCATCGTGTTGTCCTTGGTAAAAACGTTATGCAAGTGGGGTAGAAGTGTCACCTGGATCTATTGAACATAAACGCGTTCAATGTTTGACACTATAGTCATGATTGACATATATGGCAAACATAAATTTGAGATGCAATTTTGTTTGTTCGATGATCAAATGTTCGATGCGAAATCAGCAACCGCTTCTGCGACCTTTGTTGATTGTTCGACGTGAGGCCAGTGACCAGCATGCTCAATTTCCAGCAACCTGGCTTGCGGATATCGGGCTAGTGTCACGCCAGCCAACTCTGACGTGGTGAAACCATCCGCCTGACCCCGAATAACAAGTACCGGTCCGTTGTAGCGGGCTGGTTCCCTGCCTGACGGATGGCCGACGTTCCAGGTGTCGACAATACGGACCACGTTTTGCGGTTCAACCAGCAATGCTGAGGAAAGGAGTTCAGCGGACTGTTCTTCGTCGAGGGAAAACGAGAACATATTACGAAGCCCGCTCAGCCCATCCCGGTCGCCGCCCAGACGTCGAAGGGGGCCGACTACCTCGTCTGGCAGCGCGGTGCCGCCAAGTGGGACTGGCGCCAGAAGAACGAGGCCTGCGACCTGATCGGGGCTACGTGTGGCGATAAGATCGGCGACCTGAGATCCCATGCTCTGTCCAACGAGAACCACAGGTGCCCCGACCTGCTCGATAAGTGCGGATACGGCATCGGCGTAACGTTCAAGCGAAATGTCAGAAACCGCCGCTTTCACGCCGCCCATTCCAGGCAAGTCAATCGTTTCGCTTATCAGACCCAAAGCCCTGAGCTGGTCCCGCACGCGCCACCATACTGAGCCACGGTCCAGAAAACCGTGGATAAAAACAATCTTTGGATTTTGTTTTAGAGCGGACGTGGTTGTGGGCGCCGCAGCGGCTTTTTCACTTGTTGGTGCTGCGATTGTGTCAAAGTTCGACGACTTGGATGTAGATAGAGGGGTGGCAGCATCAATGCTCATGGTGTAATCCTCTGGACTAGACGTTAGATTGGGTCCCACCGTGCAAGATGCAGACTGAGACCGGTGAGCGGGTCGAGACCGGGATTGCGTCATCGACCTGGAAATGGTGAGCAGGGAGTGACGCTTGGGCTCCGTTTCCCACTACAAGCTTGAGGGGAGCGTGGATCGGTTGCTCGTTGAAGCGCTCTCCGGTACCGCGACCTTATCGGTTCGGTTGATCTTCTTTAGACTCGCGGGATTCGGATAGCGTCGCTCCAGACGCAGACCAGGCCTTCGTGTCAATCGGTGAGAAGTCTTCTGCTTTTCCGTCCAGCCGCGATGCACGCTGACCTTCGCGGCTTGAGAGAAAATCGGGATCGAGAGGCGTAGTGAAAATATTGTTGACAAGGGTGTATTCGGCCGCAAGGCGTCCGACGGCGCCCAAAGCTCCTGTGTCAATGCGTCCGTTTTCGAGATAAAGGTCGTCTCGAATATGGAAACGCAATACCTTCCCCCACACGACGTGATCGCCGACGTCGCCAACCGAGAAAATGCGCTCGACCTTGCATTCGAAGGAGATGGGCGCTCCGGCGATACGCGCAGGTTTGACGACTACACTGGGTGCCTTTTCTAGCCCCACGGCGTCGAATTCGTCAACATCTGAAGGAAATTCCGTGGCAGTCTGATGCATATGATGCGCATGCGGCAGGCTGACAAGATTAGTCGTGAATTCACCCGTATCCCGGATGTTGACGAAGGTATCCTTCAACGTCTTTCCGTCCGAACGCGGCTGCAATAGTAGCGTCACCATCGGAGGAAGGCGACCCGCCGCGGAGAAGAACGAGATTGGAGCGATATTAGCGACGCCAGCTTTCGAAAGGGTACTTACCCATGCGATTGGTCGTGGAAGGATGCTACCGATGAGAAGTTTATATGCCGATACGGGGTTGAGGTCGGCTGAGTCAATGATCATGACTTCATCCTCCTGAAAACGGGCGTTAGATGCGGCCGCAACCCGCGTTGCGGGTTGGGCCGATGGTTAAAGCGAGAGGCGAGAGGGCGTGTTTAGGCCTTTAAACCTTGGAAAGGTCCGGCTTCGGATATTTGCGCGGCTCACGTCCTTCAAGCACATCGCGCGCGCGGCCAGTGTCTGCGTACAGACGGCAGTAGGTGGGAACGCCATCTTTGGCCTTGAACAGGAACAGGTGGTCATTGCGCATCACAATATCGTCAACGGACAGTGCATCGGTCTTGACCACGACAATCAGCGTATCTCCTGCATCGATAATGTCGTCGGCGTTGTAGCGAAAGTATTTCCACTTTTTCCCCACCTCACGCCAGTATCCGCGGAACTCATCCGGACCTTCGTAGCGGCCGCCGTAGGGTACGCAGTCGGTTTGTTCGAACACGAAATCGCTCGGCAGAAGCGCGAACAACGGCTCCTTGTCATTGCTCTCGTAGCCAACGAAGGCAGCCTTCAGGGCATTTACCAGCTTTTCATTCGACATCTCTTCACTCCTCCAGATATAGGAGCACATGCTCCTTTATTGAAAATTTTTTTGGCAGATATTGTTATTCAAAGATTTCTTTACTCTGCCCATGGATCGAATCCCATGTTTAAGACTCTTCGAAGTTTTGTGCGCATGTCTTCGGCATTTCCGACCCCGAAGCGGCTTTCAAAACTGGACTGTGCGGACGCCCAGAGTGGGGTTGCTTCCGTTAATAGCGTCAATCCCTTTTCAGTTATCTGAACAATCTTTTCCCTTTTATCTTCCCCAGGACAAATTTTCAGAAAACCATCTCGTTCGAGTGGCTTAAAATTGGCGGCAAGAGTAGTGCGATCCATCGCCATTAAAGCAGCCAATCGCTTCACGCTTGAGCCGCCGAGCCGCGATATTTTGCTAAGCACGATGAACTGCGTGCTCTTCAACCCGGTTGGTTCTAGCGCTTGATCGTAGACCGCAGTCAGGTAGCGGGTGGCTTTTCGAAGCGCGGAGCAGTTGCAAACCTCGTCAAGATCTTTAGATTCATCCACTGCGCTATCTCCTCGCGGGCTATTTTCCTTGTCCACCACTCTGCAAACCAAGCAACTGCTTCTTACATACCTTCCCGGGGGAACAGGGACGAAGAACGTTCACGTCCGAATTGCCTTCACCTAAGCAACAACAAGACCTCCGATCAATCTTGTCGGTTGCTTCCGTGAACGGCTTAGTCATCTGGCATTGTCATGATTAACAGGTTAGTCAAACTTGACATGCATGTCAAGATAAATGCGATACCAGCATGCTGGTTGTAGAAAGATCCTTTTACCGGTGATGTTGGGACGAGACAGACGATGTCAGCTTTGCCCGGTACCGGGCCTCGGACGTGGGCCACCGTACATCAGCCGAAACTGGGCGCGCCTGAGTAAGGGGCGCCGCCTTCCCTACGTGAGGCATTTCCGGACAGCTGACATCCAGAGAAACGCAAAAAATCGACTGGAGGCGGAGCGGCCAAGGAAGGGCGCCCAACCCGGTGAAATCACTTTTTGATTTTTTATTTGTACAGCTCGTGGAGCGAGTGATCTCGTTGCGTCCTGCGTTCCCGGAGGAAGCCGTCTACGCCAAATGAATTCATCGAAGACGACCGAATCTTGGAGAGTCACGTCTTCTTGTGGTAGAGCGCTTGGCCAAACTAATCAGTTCTATACGCGTTCGTACACGGCTGCTATGCCCTGACCACCTCCGATGCACATCGTCACAAGTGCATATCTCCCGCCGGTCCGGAGCAGCTCATGGATTGCTTTCGTGGAAATGATTGCGCCTGTTGCCCCGATCGGATGTCCGATGGAAATCCCGGAACCGTGAGGATTGACTATCGCGGGATCAAGTTCGAGCTGTTGGGGCACTGCACAGGCTTGTGCGGCAAATGCCTCATTCGCTTCGACGGTAGTCAGGTCAGACGCGGAAAGCCCTGCGCGGAATAATGCTTGTCGCGCTGCAGGAACTGAACCGATACCCATGATTTTCGGCTCCACACCTGCGTGGCCATAGCTCACGAGACGTGCGAGTGGGGTTAGTCCGTGTTTTTTGACAGCATCCCCCGATGCGAGGACCAGTGCCGCGGCGCCGTCATTGACCCCGGATGAGTTTCCCGCAGTCACAAGGCCATCCTTCTTGAATGCCGGCTTCATTTTCTGGAGCGTTTCGACGGTTGTCTGGGCTTTCACATGCTCGTCGATTTCGAAATTCAACGGTTGCCGCTTGTGCATCACTGGGACGGGTACAATCTGGCTTCGGAAATATCCTGCTTCAGTCGCTGCGGCGGCTCGCCGGTGACTTTCCGCGGAAAGCGCGTCCATATCATCGCGGGACACCTTGAACTCGGCGGCGACGTTCTCAGCGGTAATCCCCATGTGGATATTGTGAATCGGATCATGGAGTACACCAACCATATAGTCGAGCAACTGCGTGTCACCCATGCGTGCACCCCAGCGTGCTGCCTGCATGAGATATGGTCCACGCGACATGGACTCGGCACCCGCCGCAACGGCAATCTCACAATTGCCAAGCGTCACGCTTTGTGCGGCAGACACGATTGCCTGCAAACCGGATCCGCAGAGCCGGTTCACATTAAATGCTGGCGTCGTGACGGGCATTCCCGCCGATAGCGCGGCAACCCGGCTCAGATACGCATCCCTGGGTTCGGTCGGGATGACGTTGCCTACCACGAGGTGGCCAACGCTATCGGCGCCAAGTTTTGCACGAGTAAGTGCTTCCTTGACGACGAGTGTGGCAAGTTCGGCAAGCGGCGTGTCTTTTAGGCTTCCGCCGAATGTGCCTACGGCGGTCCGCGCTGCGCTGACGACGAATACTTCGTTCAAGGCATTCATTGTGTGTCACCTGCAATCGAGTCTGAATCGGTTTCATCTGTGACCGGAGAAGGGGATTACAATCCTACGAGATATTCTTCGAGATATTGAATCCGGTCCTGACCGAAAAACATGTGGTCATCAACGAAAAACGTTGGGGCTCCGAACGCGCCGCGATCGATAGCTACCTGAGTGTCTGCTTTGAGCTTCTCCTTGATCTGCGGTTCCTGGGTGGCAGCGACAATCCGCTTTACGTCAAGGTCGGCGTTTGCTAACACCGCACCGATAACATTGGGGTCGGACATGTTCTTTGGGTGACCCCACATCGCGTCAAACACCGCATCGGAATATCTGTCGAGAAAGCCCTCCTGAGCCGCATAGGTTGCGCCGCGCATCAAGACGAGAGTGTTGATCGGGAAGGCCGGGTTGTGTTCAAACGGCACACCATAGCGGTCGGCAAAGAACTTCATGTCTCTGACCATCCATACGCGTTTGGTAGGGAGTTCCATCGGCGATCTGTTGGATGTCGCCTGGAGGACGCCGCCGAGCAGGATCGGAAGATAATTTATCGTTGCTCCCGTCCGTTGACTCAGACCGGGCATCTGCTTATACGCCAGATAGCTTGTTGGACTACCGTAGTCGAAATAAAAGTCGATGCTTTTGGACATTTAAGCTCCCACGATTTCGCGAAATCAGAAGTTTGTGATTGGTTCGAGCCACGGACGGATGGCAATTTCGAACGTCCATGCGCTGCGTTTCTGCGTATGTAAAAACCAGTACGTATCGGCGATATCGGCTGGTGCGAGCAGCCCGTCTGCGGGGCGTTGCGCAACGAGTTCAGGAAATCGTTGCCGCACAAAGGGCGTATCGATTGGGCCGTCGATGACAGGATGCACGATATGCAGGCCTTGCTTGCCGAACTCGCGGGCCATCGACTGGGCAAGCGAGCGCAGGCCGTGTTTGGCGCCGGCGAACGCGCTATATCCTTCAGCACCGCGAATGCTGGCCGTCGCGCCCGTGAAAAAGATGGTGCCGTGTCCACGCGGTGCCATATAGCGAGCGGCTTCGCGGCCTGTTAGAAAGCCGGAGAAACATGCCATTTCCCAGACCTTGTAATACTTCTGCGCAGTTGTCTCCCGCAAATTGAACTGCACATTCGCACCGATATTGAATACGACAATCTCGAGAGGACCGATTTCCTTCTCGATCTGCTCAAAAAGTCCCGTGATCTGATCTTCCTTTCGTGCGTCGCAACCAAACGCATGGGCAACGCCGCCGGCCGCGCGGATCTCGTCGACAAGAGGCGCGAGGTGTTCGGCATTTCGCCGCGCAACACACACCGCTAGGCCTTCTGCGGCGAAGCGACGTGCTAGCGCCGCTCCCAGGCTGTCCCCAGCACCCATGACGAGTGCAGTACGTGGGTGGATCACCATAATCAGACGTCTCCAATCAAATATACGTGTGAACACACCTATCGTAGTTCCGTTGCGGTAGATTTGCAAGTCGGTACGAACGCGATGTCCGTGTGACCTTCCTGACGTCGGTTCTTGCGGCGGTGCAGAAACGACTCGTACCTAAAACGACGCACCATCACGGGACGTTGCTTCGGGTTTTTCTTGATGGGTGCATCCTTGAATATAGGTGTGAATACACATAATATTCTGATTCGAAGAACATTCGAGCAGCATCAGGCCCGCCAGAAAGAAATGGAGACTCTCAACAATGTCGTCGATATTCGATTATGGGCTTCAGAAGTGTGCAGCAAACTACGAGTGCTTGACCCCGCTTTCGTTCCTGCGCCGTACTGCGGACGTCTATCCCGGGATGACGGCGATCATCTATCGCAATCGTCAGATCACATACAGACAGCTGCTCGAACGAAGCATGGCGTTCGCAGGCTTCCTGGACGGACTGGGCCTGGTACGTGGAGATACGGTATCGGTCATGCTTCCGAATATTCCCCAAATGGTTGAATTGCAGTTCGGCGCGATCAGCGGTGGGCGCGTGCTGCATGCGGTCAATACGCGGCTTGACGCTGATGCAATTCGCTTTCAGATGGAGCACGCCGAAACGAAGGTATTGGTGTTCGATAGCGAATACGCACGAGTCGTAGCGACAGCTCTTGCAAAGATGAAGAATCCTCCCCGGCTCGTAGAGGTACATGACGTCCACGCAAGCTTTCCGCCTAGCGAGATCAACAGCGCATTCAGTTACGAGCGGGCGCTTGAGAGCGGTGCATCACGGTCGAGTCTCATAAGCCCAAGCGATGAATGGGATGCAATCGCGATTTCCTACACATCAGGAACCACTGGGAACCCTAAGGGGGTAGTGACGCATCATCGCGGCGCGTATCTGAACGCGATGGCAAACGTCATTGCATGGTCGATGCGTGCCCATCCCGTATATCTTTGGGTTTTGCCGTTGTTTCATTGTAACGGCTGGTGTTTCCCTTGGACCGTCACACTCCTCGGTGGAACGCACGTCTGCCTGCGAAAGGTCGATGCAGAGGAAATCATCCGGCTAACCAATGTTCACGGAGTGAGCAATTTTTGTGCGGCACCAGTGGTCCTTTCGTCGTTAGCGGAGTGCGCGCGTGAGGGACTCGGGTTTAACGGCCCAGTCAACATACTTACCGCGGGTGCCGCACCCGCTCCGCGCGTTATCGAAGATGTCGAGCGACTAGGCGCTGTCGTCACACAGGTGTATGGCCTTACCGAAACGTACGCGTCGACAGTGGTAAGTGCATGGCAGGCGCCATGGAACGTGTATCCGCCTGACGAGCGCTTCCGGCTCAAATCGCGCGCTGGCATACAGTATCCCGCCTGCGAAGCGCTTGATGTGTTTGGGCCGAACGGTGAACCAGTACCACGTGATGGTGAGACGATTGGCGAGGTTGTCGTGCGTGGCAATACCGTCATGCGTGGGTATCTGAAAAACCCCGATGCGACGAACGAGGCGTTCCAAGGCGGATGGTTCCACACAGGGGATCTTGGCGTACGTGACCCCGACGGCTACATATCGATTCGTGACCGCTCGAAGGACATGATCAACTCCGGCGGCGAGAAGATGTCTTCGCTCGAAGTCGAAGAGGTTCTACTTGCTCACCCGGCAGTATTTGAGGCGGCCGTGGTAGCCGCGCCCGATCCGAAGTGGGGGGAGGTACCATTCGCATTCGTCCGTCTGGTCGACGGAGCGGAACTGAGCGTGGACGAGCTGGTGCAACATTGCTCGGAGCGCATGGCGCGTTACAAGATCCCGAAACGGGTGGTATTCGGGCCTATCGAGCGCACGGCAACGGGCAAGGTGCAGAAGTTCCGGCTAAGGGAGCTTGCAAAAGAGTGGCTCGCGACGAATGCCGCCGCATGACCGTCGAGGAAAGCCGGGCCAGTTGGTCTCGTCATAGACCAGCCTGATAAATACATTTTTTCGCAGCGTGAGCTGTGAGTACGGGGCCGAAGTTCAGCATTTGAGGAGACACTCATGAAAAGTGGAGCACTAGTCGCGTCGCTTGCGATCGCAGCATTACCTGTGTTTGCCCAGAGCCCTGCATCGCAACAGGTGAAGATTGGGGTGTTGACCGACATGTCGGGTAACTACGCAGATCTCACTGGTAGTGGTTCTCTCGCCGCGGTAAAGATGGCAGTTGCCGACTTTGGCGGCCAGATGTTCGGAAAACCCATCGAAGTGATATCGGCTGACCATCACAACAAGGCTGATATCGGTGCGGGTAAGGCTCGCGAATGGTTTGATGTGGGCCAGGTCACGATGATCACCGACCTGATGAATTCTTCGGTTGCCATCGCGGTGTCGAAGGTCGCTGCGGAGAAGTCGCGAATTGTAATTGTGCATGGCGCAGGAACGGACACACTGACTAATGAAGATTGCACGCCTGTCACTGTGCACTACGCGTGGGATGCGTATGCAATGGCGACTGGCACCGCGAGCGCTGTGCTCAAGCAGGACGGGAAGTCGTGGTATTTCATCACCGCCGATTATTCTTTCGGGAAATCACTGGAAGACAACGCGATGAATGTTGTGAAGCAATCGGGTGGTAAGGTGATCGGCTCAGTGCGTCATCCGCTCGCCGCTTCGGATTTCTCTTCTTTCATGCTCCGTGCGCAAAGCTCCGGCGCGCAAGTAGTCGCTCTGGCGAACGGTGGTCAGGATGCGCAGAATTCGGTCAAGTCAGCGGCCGAGTTTGGATTGACGAAGAAGGGAGGGCAGCGGCTCGTTGCGCTATCACTATTCAATACAGACGTATCGGCAATCGGATTACAGGCTACGCAAGGGATCTACGTAACCGAGGCATTCTATTGGGATTTTAACGATGCCACCCGCAATAGGTCACAACGCTTCTTCAAAATGACTGGCAAGATGCCTAGCGCCATGCAGGCAGGTGACTATTCAGCGACGTTACACTATCTGAATGCTGTAAAGGCCGCCAATACGGTTGAGGCCGCTGCTGTGATGCGAAAAATGCGCGAGACACCGATCAATGATTTTTTTGCGACCAACGGCAAGATCCGGGAGGACGGACGGATGGTGCACGACATCTACCTTATGCAGGTGAAGGCACCGGCCGACTCGAAAAGTCGTTGGGATGTCTATCGCGTGATGTCGACGATCCCGGGCGATACCGCATTCCAGCCTATGTCGAAAAGCAGGTGCCCGCGCTTCATGAAGAAGATGTGAACCTCATTCCGCTTCAGCGACATCGCTTCGGACCGAAGCGATGTCGTCATCTTCACGAACGCCTTCAGTGTCGGTAATGTTTTTGTCACGTGAGCTTTTGCACGCGACACGCGATGCCTTTCATATGGGGAATCCCTTGTTCCCTGTCAAGATGATCCTCGTCGTCTGGACAAATTTGGGCATCGGCAAATTCCCAGGCCCCCGACAGCGTACCGTCACCTTCTTCACGTTCGGGCAACCACCAGCCGTGGGGGACGCGCACAGTCCCTTGCTGCATATCGTTGCGAATTGATGTCTTTAACTTGACGCGGCCTTGTGACGTGATGACTTCGGCCCAGTCTCCCTCTGCGACGCCAATTTCGGCTGCGTCAGCCGAAGTTACGAACATCAAAGGTTCAGGTTTGCGGGAGCGCAACGCGGTGATATGGCGGTGTCCCGTCTGAAAGAACTCGTCATCGCGCACACCCATAAACATTGTCAGCGGGTAGCGGGCGTCAGCTGGCGGGGCATCGCGCCAATATGGCAGGGGATCGAAGCCGAGTTCCTGCAACCCCGATGACGAGAGTTCCACCCGTCCAGACGGCGTGGCGAACCCAGTTTCTTCGTACTTTCTGAAACGATACTAGGGAGCGTGGTAGGCATGTTCCTCAGCAAATGCCTCAAAGCTGACACCCAGACGCTCCACGCGCGCATCAAGCAACGCCTCGTTTGTTGGCCACGGGAAATGTTGACCGAGACCCATGCGGATGGCGAGGCCACGCCAGAAATCGTACACGCCCCGGCATTCACCAGGTGGCTCGACTACTTTCTGCGACGGCCGATAGATCGCAGTCCAGCCGAAACCGTCAGCAAGTGCATTTCGTTCGAGCCATGCGTCGCCTGGGAGGATATAGTCCGCAAGCTGCGCGGTCGGTGTACGGAAATGTTCAACTGCGACCACCAGATCTTGATTGAGGAGCGCCCGCTCAATCAGCTGCATGTTGGCGAAACTCATCAATGTGTTGTTTCCGAGCGTAACGAACGCCTTCACAGGATATGGGTCACCGTCAGCCATGGCGCGAAAAACTGCCGATGGCGTCGCCATGTAGCAGCCGTTTATCAGATTCGGCCAGGCGTGGCCCCACACACGTTCGGCCGGCGCGTTTAACGCTTGCATGCCGCGGTAGGTAAAAAGCGGGTGCGTGTCGCTACCCAGTTGCTTTCGCTTCTGCGAGTCGCTGAGCGCGGGGTGACATTCGATCTCCGATTCGTGAACGATGTCTGGATGGAAGCCATGCAGCAATTCGCCGCCAGGCACATCGAGGTAACCACAGATCGCCCGCATGATGCACATCAGACGTATGGCGGAGGTGGAGTTGCGCTGTTGATCAGTGATAGGTGTCCATGGAATCACGGAGGGACCACACGTCGCGTACATGCGTGCTGCCTGCGCTATCAGTTCTGCAGGAACGCCAGTTAGCTCTGCAACTCTCGTTAGCGGAAACTCTTTTACGCGCGCGTGCAACTCGTCGAAGCCGGTTGTCCAACGTTCGACGAAAGCATGGTCGTACAGCCCCTCTTCGAGGATGACATGGAGCCAACCGAAGCACATCGCAGCGTCTGTACCTGGCTTCAACGGCAGCCACAAATCGGCGAGCTCAGCATTCTCACTTTTTCGAGGATCGAGCACGATAAGCTTTGCCCCCCGAGCCTGGGCACGCCGTATCGAGTTGTAGACGGGAGTCCATGAATGCAGCTTCGGATTGTGTCCGAACAGAACGATGCATTGTGTCTTCGTGTAATCCGGATAGGGAAACCAGCCGTAGACGAGGCGATTGACTGCGGCGGTGTTGCCCGCGCAGATGGCGACACCGCTTATCCAGTTCGGTGAGCCGAGGAAATTCATGAAGCGCCGAGCTGCGCCACCATCAGTCTGAGTGTTCCACTGGGATGTTGAAACCGCGAGGGCTTCAGGTCCATAGCGAGCGACAATCTGTTCCAGTTTGAGGGCGATTTCATCAAGCGCAGTTTCCCAGTCGATCGGCTGCCATTTCCCGCCGCCTCGTGCACCTTTCCGCTTCAGCGGTGTGAGCAGGCGGTCGGGATGGGAGAATCCTTGAGGTGCGTGCACGCCCTTCATACACAGGTTGGCATACAGCGGTCGGGGATCCGTGGCTTTCACGCGAACGTCGGCCACATTGCCTGAGGCTGGCACGACCGCGCGTACCTGGCAATAGATATCGCATCCGGAACAGAGCGTGCGCTTTTCGACCATCCTTGTCTCCAGTCACCGCCGTATTGGGCTGATGGTTGGTAAATCGCATAATAGGTGTATTTACACGTAGTATAGTCCGGTGGTTCCCGGTTGCAAGTTGGAATGCGTCACGATCTCGGCATATTTCACGCGGAAGAAGTATCTTTGGAGTTCGTCGAGGCGCTGTATGTCGAGCGTGTGATCAACTGTGCGATGAAGACACTTTGCGTCAAAAATGCGCCAGCATGTTGCTAACGATCCTTTCCAGCTCGGCCGGCGAAGGAATTTCGGCACCGGTCCACGCGTTTAGCGCAATGCCTTGCCAGAGCGAGAAAAGCGCGACGCTTAACGCATGAGGGTTCGGTGTCTTGAGCTTCGTGCATAGAGCGTTGAGATGACATCGCAACTGCCGCGACTGGCAACGCAATAGAATCTCAACCTCGTCGCACCGTTGTGCACACTGCGCATGCAACGCCTGGATTTGACCGATGGTGCCGCTGGCGGCTCCCTCGGAAAGACGACCGAAGAGGTTCACTAGCTGGACTTGAGGATCCTCTGAAATGTTTTCAGAGGCTGGCGCGTCCCAGATGCATCGTTCAGCTTCACACTGGATTCGAACGTATTCCATGACGAGAGCCTGCCGTGAACCGAATGCACGATAGAGCGTGACCTTCTGCAGGCCGGCCTTGCAGACGATATCGTCAACTGACACCGCATCAATGCCGCGCTTGCAAAAAAGAACGTGCGCAGCGTCAAGCAGAGCCACGCGGGCGTTTTCTCGAGACACTCTTGCGCGCTTCGTAGGTGATGTCTCATCTTCAAACATATCCGGGATATTCATAGCCAATCCTGTCACATACTGATCGACCGTTGAGACTTGTCTGCCTTCCTGGATATTCGTGAGGGCGACAGGCTCAGGGGAGGGTATTCACGGGGGACCATCTTCTTGCATATGAGTGTGGATACACGTATCGTACGCCCACTGTGAAGTTTTTCAACACTGACAAAGATGAGGGGTGAAAAATTTCGCTTAACGGTCGTAGGCAGCCAAATATGAGACTGCGCGGCTGCGCTTGATGACGGGCAAACGGAGGGTTCCACTGACTGCGCCGGAGCGGGTGTCTACTTGTCGGCTTTGACTCCATGGTTATTCCGCAAGCGTCCGGAGACGATGCTGGGCAGGTGCAAGGCGGTAATGCGAGAAGGCCGATTCTTGACGCAGTGGGATCGGAGTTTGCAATCGTAATGGTAGCTATCAGGCGATGTGTTCGACTGCCGGCTTTTGCCACACATGTTGTTATGTGAGGCTAGTTGGAGCTTTGCGACAAGGTTATCGAATAAACCTTTGACGGCTACAAATCAAATGCGTTGAATTCGAATCAATCAAGGCGGAGTTTGACGTCCTGCGATCTATCTTCCGCATTAGCAGGCACGTTGGGGTCGAGAAGGGGCGCAATCAATTTTAGCTCAGGTGAATGAAGATGAACGTTCTGATCGTACACGCACATCCGGAATCTGGATCTTTCACGACAGCGATGCGCGACGCCGCCGCCCAGACATTGCTTGAAGCGGGACACGACGTGCGCATTTCTGACCTCTACGAAATGCACTTCAACCCGATTGCAAGCGCAGACGATTTTCTGGAGCGGGCGAATGACGAATATCTCGTCTATGCGCTCGAACAGCGTCACGCGGATGCGAACGGTTTGCTGGCATCAGATATCAAGGCTGAACTCGATAAGGTCGTATGGGCAGATCTGATTATCTTCAGCTTCCCAATTTATTGGTTTTCGATGCCGGGGATCATGAAGGGCTGGGTCGACCGGGTGTTCGTGTCAGGCCGCTGTTATGGTGGGATGCGTTTTTATGACCGTGGTGGCATGAAGGGCAAGAAGGCACTGGTGGCTCTGACGCTGGGTGGTCAGCCTCACATGTTTGAGGCCGATGGCATACACGGTCCGCTCACGGATATGTTACGTCATTTGTTGCGTGGAACGCTCGGGTATCTGGGGTTCGACGTACTGCAACCGTTCGTCGGCTGGCACGTCCCGTACATCAGCGAAGATGCTCGTTCTGCTGTGCTTGATAACTATCGGGCGCGTCTCCTTGCGCTTGATAGTGAACAGCCTATGGACTTTCCAAGCCTCAACGATTTCGACCAGTTCTTGCGTCCCAAGGTGCATCAGAGCGCCTAGGCACACTCATTTCCAGGTAGTTTCTTTAGCGCGGTCTGAAAACAATATGAAAACAAAGCATTTTTGTGTTGGCGTCCTCGCGGCGGTAAGTCCGGCAGTTTTCGCACAGTCGTCAGTAACGCTATACGGCGTGATGGACACTGGGATTGAGTATGTTTCGCATGCCAACGCCAACGGAGATCACGTGATCCGCATGCCAGGCATCACGGGCGAATTGCCTTCCCGTTGGGGCTTGCGCGGTAAGGAGGACCTTGGCGGCGGATATGCTGCAGAATTTGTCATCGAGAGTGGTTTCAATACACGAGGCGGGGATTCGGGACAAGGCGGCCGTCTCTTTGGCCGACAAGCGTGGGTTGGTATCAGTAGCCCATATGGTATGTTGACTTTCGGCCGACAGTACTCGATGTCGTTCGTGGTTGACAGTGACGCTGACATTCTCGGTCCAAACATCTATGGAATCGGGTCGCTCGATGCATACATAGTGAACGCACGGAGCGATAACACGATCGGTTATAAAGGAACGTGGAACGGTTTCACGCTTGGTGCTACGTACTCGTTCGGGCGTGACTCAACGGGTACAGGGAATTCTCCCGGACAGGGAACCTGCGCAGGCTCCGCGCCGGGTCAATTCACGCAATGTCGGCAGGTGTCGGCGATGCTGCGATACGATTCGAGCCTCTTCGGTCTCGCAGCCGTGTACGATGAGCAGCGCGGTGGGCCGAACGCGGCGGCGAATTTTTTTGACGGCGCAGCAACCATTCCCTTGACAAACTCTGGTGACAAGGACGTCCGTGTTACCGCAAATGGCTACGTGAAGCTAAGTGCTTTGAAGATCGGCGCCGGGTGGGTTGGCCGCAATGTAGTCACCAGTTCAACGACAGCAACTGGCGCGCACTCGAATTTGTTCTATGTAGGCGCCTGGTACCCGATAACGCCGACCTTTATCGTCGACGGTGAAGCGTACCGCATCGTCAATGCCGCGCAGGATGCGCGAGCTACATTGGGCGTGGTGCGTGGCACCTATCTGCTATCGAAGCGCACTGCCGTCTATCTACAGACCGCCTATCTTGCCAACAGCAGTCGAGCACGCTACTCGGTCAGTGCGGGCGGCGGAGGTACGACGCCGGCCGCGGGCGTCGGACAACTCGGAGTTATGGCTGGTATCCGGCACTTTTTTTGATCGCACAAAGACTGTATCGATATTGTAAGAAATTACAGATCGATAGGATGACAAGGGGCAGGTTTGCGATACCTCCCCGAAGGAGATCGATGCGAGTTGCGAGTTAGATGAGGGCGGCGGTGTCGAGTTGGTCGCCGCCTTTGTATTCGAGCCAGGCGCTGGTGATACAGAGCCATTGCTTGTGAATAGGTGCGTTATCACCTAATATGACACTCTGTTTGCTCGTTTTATGAGTGCCGTTATCAAGGTTGCTCCGGAAGGGAGAAATGCTTGGCCCTCGCGCGGCGCGAACGCCCCTCATCTACTTCGCAGAGATTGTTCAATGCAACCACGTGCTCAGAATCAAAAGACAAAGGAACGCGCTCCGTTGCTGGGCGAGGAAATGGTGTCGCAGTGCGCGCTCTTCGACGTGAGCAGACTGTCGCGGCTCCTGACCGGCTTGTATAACGCGAAAATGAAAGATGTACCCTTGTCGATTTCGCAATACACCCTGTTGATTAATATCGATGCGCTCGCTCCAGCGCGCGTGACGGAGGTTGCGAATGCGATGCTGATGGACCGCACCAGTGTGACCCGGTTGACCGAACCGCTGATTGCTCGTGGTTTCCTGAAAATTGAACAGAGCGCCGAGGATCGGCGTGCGAAAAATCTGACGGTTACAGCAAAAGGGCGCACCGCTCTTCGCGCAAGTGAAGAGGCGTGGCGCGACGCGCAATTGGCGTTTCTCGAAGCAGTTGGACCTGAGCATTGGAGTCTGCTTCGCAAGACGTTGCGCGACACCGTTCATATGGTGCGTGAGCATGTTGGCGACGACCTTGCAGTTCAAGAGTGAGTGCTTGTTGACTACGACTGCCGTTCGCCTCGCTGTTCGCTTCAGCGACGGTTGCGACGCGCTACAAATCTCCTGACGCGCGGTGTGCCAGACGATCGGGCGTGTGCATCGCGGTCAGACAGCTGATCGCGTCTTATGTCGGAGATCGCGCCAGCGCCCGGTCCTTAAGCGCTCAAGATTCCCCTCCGTACTGTGTGCGTGGTCTGAAACGGTCGCTTGCGGAAAGTAATTGCAATTATGTTGATTGCACACTATGATGCAGTCATGTCCACGAGCACCCGCTTCGCCGTAGCAGTTCATCTGCTAACAAACCTGGCCGCCGCAGGCGAGGAGCCTTTACGCTCCGAAGATCTTGCGCGAAGCGCCAGTACCAGTGCCAGCGTCGTTCGGAGTCTGCTCGTTCGGCTCAATAGAGCCGGTTTAACGCAGACCCAACTGGGTGCTGGCGGGGGCGTTCAGCTCAAGCGGCCGGCAAAAAAGATTCGGCTGATCGATGTGTACAGAGCGACCGAAGAAACCGAAATCTTCGCTCGTCACAGGACTGAGCCTTCGCAACGATGTCCAATCGGGCGCGTCATTCTTGATGTACTGAACCCTGTGTTCTCAAGAGCTCAGTCTGCCCTGGAGCATGAGCTGGCCTCCGTTACGGTCCAGGATGTGACTGAGGATGCCGCGAGATTGGCCGGTTTTAAGATCGGTAGTTACCGCCCACCCATTTGACAGGCGATCCGTTGGTTGCAGACGGCTTGCGCGCAACAGTCGAACCGCCTCAGCGAAGCGTAACGGTTCCGTTCGTCATGAAAAGAAATTGTGGTATGACCACATTAACATAAAGAAATTTCGACGTAGCGACATCTGATTTGCCTCACTGTGCCCTGGACCTCTGCGTCGTAGCTCAACGTGCGTCGATTGATGGTCACCGGGTCAGGTCTATGTGTGCGGTCGCCTTATTGACCGCTTACCGATTCGAGCATCGCTTTTAGTACTAGGTGTGACTGTTCGCAACGTTGTGAACCACGCATGTCGTTCGAGGTAATGCTACGCAAGAGTCTTTTGTAGCCCGCGCATCTGTCGCGCGGTTGGCCTGCTCGCGACCTGGGTTCCATCCTTGGGAATTGGCCATCGTATGTGATTGACGACGAGCAACGAAGGATGATTCATGTGGCTGACTAACTTTGTTACACCCACTCTGAAGCAGACGTTAGAGATGTTGGGTGGCCTGCTCGACAGGGCGCGCAGGCAAATGCCGGAGAGAGCCGATGCTTTGATGTCTGGACGGCTCACTGCGGATATGTTTCCGTTGGCTTCCCAGCTACGGCTCGTCGCATTCCACGCACAGGAATCCATATTCAAGATTCGGGGCGAATCATCTCCTGAGTGGCTGGACGCACTGTCAATAGAGGCTCACGACGCAGTCGAGTCGCCGGGAACCATGGAAGATGCACAAACGAGAATCGACGAGGCATTGTGGTTTCTTGAGGATAATGTCCACCAGGTTGCCGGCAATGCCAGATCAAAGATTTCGCTCCAGATTCCTGAGGCTGGTGTTATTGATTTGAGCGGTGAGCAGTATTTTCGAGATTTTGTTTTGCCACAATTCTACTTTCATAGCGTCACTGCCTATGCCATCCTCCTTACTCAAGGAGTCAATATAGGGAAACTAGATTTTATTCCGCAAATTTTTGCCTATGTGCGCTGAGGCACAGCGGTCTCGCGAAGGCAGTTGGATTTTTAACCCCTGCGAGACCGAGCGCGGACTGAGTTAGATTGTGTGGTTATGCGGTAAAAATCTGTTGCGGCTTCGAGTCGGATGCGTCCGGGGGCATTCAAAGACAAACGGCAAAGCCAATCCGCATGGACCGAGTCATACAAACCATCTCTTTAGTCCGAGTGGCAGCACGTCGGGAGCGAGCTAGGGATCTGCATATCCAGTGATTTGTGCAGATCCTAAGAATTCCGCAATCTACTTCCCTATTGACTCACGCTATGCACTTGGGCGTCCGACAGTGCAGCGTTCGGCGTCGTCGTTGATTCGATGGCTGAGTCTTGCAGTTGATTTGGAGGCAACGGGCCGGTTTTGCGGGCGTTGCTTGCTATGGAGAGTAGATGATGGGCCGTTCACAAGAAGAGAAAGCGCAGTCACGACACCGGATTGTTGCGATCGCCTCGCGACGTTTCCGTGAGCTGGGTCTCGGAGGCATCAGCATCGCCGATATTATGAAGGAAGCCGGCATGACTGTCGGTGGCTTCTACAGGCATTTCGAGTCGCGCGATGAACTGGTCTGCGAGGCGATGGCCGCTGCTTGCCAGGAGATGGAAGATTCCGTTCTGACCAAGCAGCCAACGCTAAAGTTGAGTATTCAGACATATCTTTCCGAAACTCATCGCGATGAAATCAGCAGTGGGTGTCTGGTATCGTCGCTGGTGAACGACACCGCACGAAGTACCGATGATGTTCGAAAGGTATACGCCGAGCGCCTTGAGGCCAGCCTTCGGCTTCTTGAGAGCCAGATGCCTGACGCATGCGAAGGGGAGTTTAGAGAAAAGGCGATTCTGATTTACAGCGCTTATGTGGGCGCATTAGGATTGTCGCGAGCAGTGCCGGACTCCGAGCTGTCTCGTCAGATTCTCGATGTCGTGGCGTCACAATTGATCTCTCTTTTCCCCGTATAGCATCTAGTGTCTCAGTTAAACACAGGCCCAGACGACCATCGGTCGCCTGGGATGGTAATTACTAGCCCACGTTACTCGTCAACCGCTTCCTCGACTTCGCCGAGCAACGGGTAATCGTTGTAGCCAGTTTCGCTTTGAGCATAGATTGTTTCGGCGTTGAGAGCATTAAGCGGCGCGCCGCGCTGGAGTCGTTCCACAAGATCGGGGTTTGCGATGTAGAGCCGTCCAAATGCCACAGCATCGCCTTCACCACGTTTAATCGCTTGCTCCGCGGTTTCCTTCGTGAATCCTTCGTTGAGGATGTACGTCCCCTTGAATACGCGTCGTACATCGCTTCCGATACGATCTTCTCCCTGGTCAAGAGATTCGCGCGCAAAAATGAAAGCGATCTTACGAGCATTCAATTGCTCTGCGACGTACAGGAACAGAGCCCGAGGGTTCGAATCCTGCATGGAGTATGAGCTGGACATCAGGTTGAGGTGGACGCCAACGCGATCTGCAGGCCAAACGCTCAGCAAAGCATCTACGACCTCAAGAAGGAAGCGTGCGCGATTCTCAATCGAACCGCCATATCGGTCCGTCCGCTTGTTTGACCCGTCGTGCAAGAACTGGTCGACGAGATACCCATTAGCGCCGTGCAGTTCGATACCGTCGAAACCTGCTCGTTTCGCATTTTCCGCTCCACGCCGAAAGTCTTCCACAATGGCGGGGATTTCCTCGGTTTCGAGCGCGCGAGGCACAGTGTACTCACGTTTGGGACGCACGAGCGTGACGTGACCCTCGGGTGCAATGGCACTCGGTGCAACCGGCGGTTGACCATCATGATAGACCGGATCAGAAACCCGGCCCACGTGCCATAGCTGGGAGAGGATTCGACCACCTGCTTCATGCACGGCCGTAGTAATGCTTTTCCAGCCCTCGATCTGCTTTTCACTCCAGATTCCTGGCGTGTTGGGATAGCCCACGCCTTGCGGAGTCACCGACGTGGCTTCAGTAATAATGAGGCCGGCCGAGGCACGTTGAACATAGTGATGCACGTTGAGTGGGCCAGGGGCGCGCTCATCAAATGCACGCATGCGGGTCAAAGGCGCCATTACGATGCGATTAGGAAGCGTCAGTGCACCGATTTGGATGGGATCAAAGAGGCTAGTCATAAGCTGATTTCTCGTCTCGTAGTAAATTTGGATGCGGAGTTTCGTTGAGAAGTGTCGCGATGCTGATGAATGCGCGACTCTAGAATGACTTCAGATGTAACTTAATGAGTTACATCATAGTTTGGAGGACGGTGGAAGGCAAGCCGAATTTGTTGGCGAACACTGAATGCTGGACTAGCTGGCTGTTCTTTGAACTCAGCCCGTTCACAATGCATGCGGTGGCCCGTATCGTCGTGTTTGTCAAGAGGAGTGTCGTACAATCATCCTGTGAGTCACATGGATATCAGATCGGACAGTTAATGGGTGCGCATCCTTCCAATCACACAACGAGAAATTTGACAGTTTCGGGCGTAACCAATAGAGTTATGATTGAACATACTGTTACTCATAAGTCATGAGCGCGAATAGCCGCTTAACCGTGGCATCACATATTTTGACCTGGATGGCTCTCGTTGCCCGGGAGTCATCTGATCCGGTGACCTCCGATCGTATCGCTGCGAGCGTGAGGACGAACCCAGTTGTAATCCGTCGGACGCTGGGGCTTCTCGCTAAGGCGGGCCTTGTCGAGAGCTATCGGGGAATTAACGCCGGATGGCGTCTCGCTAAAGATCCTCGCGAGATTAGTTTGCTGAACGTCTTCGACGCGCTGGAGGAGGGTCCTCAGTTCGCACTCCACGCAACCAGGCCAAGTCAGGTGTGTCCAGTTGGTCGAAGTATCGGTGGGACTTTGAGTAGTGTCTACGGATCGATACAGGATGGTGTGCGAAAGACACTAGCCGAAAAGACGATAGAGAAGATATTGGCTGAGACGCTTGCATCTGAGCGGCGAAAGGCCAACCTGTTGTAGGTAAGATGAACCTCTGGATATAGATGAGAGCAGCCGCGTCTGTTCTGGTGGTTGCCTAACTGCAGTTATCGTCGCAGCTGTCGCTTGGGTGCTGCTTGCAAGCGTTGTTTCGGCTACATCTCGAAAGATTTGGCGATACTTTCCCGAGGAGTAAATGCGAAATCGCCAGCCGATGCGCTCGCAGAGGCGGCCAGCATCGGTCAATCTCGGGGCCTGTGCGATTGCCCACATGGCTGCACCATACTTGCATCGATCCCACGACCAGCGTCTGCTCCAGATAGTAGTGCTCCAGCGGTGGCCAAGGCAGATCGTATCAATTTGAATGATCGGCTATGCGTCGATGACTTCGCGCGTTATACGGAATAACTCGCTCCGCAGGCTCGCAGCCTGTTTCCGGCCAAACGTCTGTTCGAAGGCAGTTTGCGCTTCCCGCCAGTGAGTCGTGGCTTCGGCGAGCTTCTTGTTTCCATCGCAGGTCAGCAGGAGACGCATGCGCCGATCGCTTGGACGCTCTTCAGAGGTGGTCAAAAGGTTGGACCTCAGTAGAGGTTTGATAAGTCGAACCAGCGTTGTGCGGTCCATCACTAGAGCATCCGAGAGCTGAACCATAGTTGATTCTGGATTCTGGTCGAGTGCACTCAGAATGTTGAACTGCGTTGGCGTTATGCCAGCCTTGGATAGATGACGCTCGTAGAGTTTCGATATGTGTCGGGCTGCCTGACGCACGGCAAAACAGTCATCAGAATCGGATAAGAATGTTTCCATGTCACGAGTGTGTCATCAAGACCGAACTGCCGAGGGGCGGCTGAGAAATATTTGCCGGGAAAGAGGTAGTGTTTGAGATAGCTTTCTGTCGCAAACAGCGCCCGGATCACCGAGGTCATAGGAAACAATCCCTGCCGGATACGATCCAGAGTGCACAGACACAGAGTAATAAATTCTGGCGGCAGAATCGATGTCTGCGGCGTCATGAGTTTGTTGTCACTGGAAACATCAATAGTTGCAACGGAGGGACGTACTAGGTCCGGATTAGGCTCGACAGGAGGGGCGTCAAACAGCATGCATCAGGCGAATTAATGTTGAGCGTCGTTGGAATATTAAAGTGTGTGGTGTTAACGTCGTTAACCTTTGAGACTCGTCCACGTGTTTTCTTTATGTTCACCTCAATCAAGTCTCGAATCCTCACTGCGTGTCTTCTTCTCGTTCTTGTTGCGCTTACCGTCAATACAGCTGTCAACTATGCCGTCGCGAAGAAATACAACAACATTGCCGTCAGTCAAAGTCTGAATGCGGTTCTCACGGGACATGAAGCCGGGATAGACGAATGGATTGCGTCGAAGACCCAAATGATCGCCTCGGTCGAGGCGGCAGCGCTGGGTGCTGACCCGACAGCGCCGCTAAAGCAGGTTGCGACCGCGGGTGGGTTCACAAATGTATATGTTGGATTCGAGGATAAGAGTGCGCGGTTCTCGGATTCGACCGGGATTCCTGCTAACTACGACCCAACTGGCCGACCCTGGTATCGTCAGGCAGTTCAGGCGGGAAAGCCCGTTGTGACTCCGCCGTATCTTGATGTTGCTACAGGCAAACTAGTGGTGACGTTTGCTGCACCGATTGTGCGAGATGGTGCAACCCTGGGTGTTGTCGCTGGCGACGTCGCAATGGACAGCGTTGTATCGAACGTGAAATCTATCCGACCTACACCTTCAAGCTTCGGAGCATTGGTCGATAGGAGCGGGAGCATAGTCGCGGCTAATGACCCCAATCTCACCCTGAAGCCAACGACGGATATTGCTCCTGAACTGACTTCACAAGTGCTCTCGACTTCCTCGGATGATATTTCCGCTCCTTTCGAAATCAATGTCGCTGGCGTAACCAAGCTTGTGCGATCACGAGCAGTTCCGGGCACAAGCTGGTTGACACTAGTAGCACTCGACAAGTCGGAGGCGACGGCTGGCATGCATTCGCTGCTGGTCTCGTCATTCGTCTCCGCGTCGATTATTGCGATTGTCGCAGCAATGATTCTCGGACTGATTACAGGCATTGCGTTTCAGGGGCTTGGGCGCGTCCGCGATGCGATGGAAGCGAGCGGCTCCGGTTCTGGCGATCTAACCCAGCGACTGCCCGCGGCCGGCAAAGACGAAGTTGCAGAGATTGCTCGTTCGTTCAATAGCTTTTTCGGTGCGCTCAACGAGGTAATGGTCCGGGTGCGCGACGTAGGCGATGCGGTTCGTCACGCATCTGGAGAGATCGCAGCCGGCAACCAGGATCTGTCCCGGCGTACCGAATCGGCAGCGGCGAGCCTTGAGCAGACTGCTGCCGCAATCGAACAGATTACCGCGACCGTTGCGCAGTCCGCCGCTGCCGCGCATCAAGCAAACGACAATGCAGGGACGACTGCTGCCGCGGCATCCCGAGGTGGTGCTGTCGTCGAGGATGTAGTGGCGACCATGAGAAAAATCGAAGGCGACTCCGAGCGAATGAGTGAAATCATTGGCGTGATTGAAGGGATTGCCTTCCAGACAAACATACTCGCACTTAACGCTGCGGTCGAGGCAGCTAGAGCCGGTGAAGACGGCAGGGGGTTCGCCGTCGTAGCTGGCGAAGTCCGTTCACTTGCGCAGCGTAGCGCGCAGGCTGCCAAGGAGATCAAAGAGCTGATTGGATCAAGCGTCGAGAGCATCTCAGCTGGAGCAGCTTTAGTCGCTGAGGCTGGAGACACAATGACCGATATTGTCGGGCGTGTCTCTGGAGTTACGACCATCATGTCAGAGATTGCTAATGCCGCAGGCGAACAGACTCGTGGAATTCAGGAGGTCAACCGTGCGGTCGCGCAGCTTGACGAGATGGTTCAGCAAAATGCCGCACTTGTCGAACAATCGGCGGCCGCCGCTTCGGCCCTTCAGTTGCAAACTGAACAACTATCAAATGCAATTGGGGGCTTCCGGATAGCTCATTGAACGTTGTATAACTGTGATTCAGAAAAAAGGGTCTTTAGGCTTCCGCCTTCGGCCATAATCGTCTGGCTATTTAGAAAGCGGTGCAAGCTACCCTCCAAATCCGCGCTGCTATTTGCGACAACAATGCTTTTGTGAGTCGACCTCTGTGTCCCATCGGATCGCGGAGGGTCTCGGGGAATGTATGTTGAAGCTCGGTCTTAACTGGTTTTGCAGAAGCGATATTCCGGAGACAAAATCGGCGGATAAGCCTAAGGGATCACCAGATTCCACGCTGAGAAAAGTCCTCACTGTTATAGCAGTGATGTCGATATTCGCTGCCATAGCGACCAGCGCAACCCTAGCGATGCAGCAAACGGAAGAACAGGAAGCGGTGCTAGGGGCGATCCGATCGTCGGGAAGGTTGAAACGCGACCTCGACCAGTTACAGCGTGTTGCACTGGACGAGCACGGTGACCTCTACGCGCTCATTGGAACGACGCCATTTTATAGACGATCTGTGCATGTACTCCCTCTAAAAGATTTGCAGAATCTTACTGAAGACGCTCGACGCGCGTGTCAGCTGGGAACATCGTGCATCTCCAAGTTCGACCAGCTGGATGCGATGCTCGAGCAGCTTGCGAAACGTACGGACGCGCTCGGCGCTCGTCTCTCAAAGAGCAACCGAAATATCAGCTTTGGCGACGAGCAGTTGAGCGCATTGGATGCCTACTTTTACAGTGTTATGGCGCAGGTTGTCGACGTCAGGATGCAGACGGATGCCTCGGTTGACGCAACCATGAATGAGGCATCACGTCAAGCCCAGTGGCTGTCGCGAGTGTCACTTATTTCTGCTCTGACTGCAGCGGCTTTGCTCCTGGCGTTGATCTATCGCAACGCACGCATCGCGGGACGATTGCGAGCTGCACTTCGGTCCGCAGACCATGCACGTGCAGAGCTGTTTAAATCCAAGCAAACTCTGGAATACGTTCTCGACCATGTACCTCAAGGGATCGCATGGAAGGACGCAAGTCATCGATACGTGGGCGGCAACGAAGTTTATGCGAACGATGCGGGCCTTGCTTCGAAGGACTCGCTGATCGGGCTCTCAGACTACGATCTAAAATGGGGAGATGACGCAGCGCTGGTTCAACAAGAAGACGTCGAGGTGATGAATGGCGAGATCACCCGACGACACTTCGAACGCGCTGCGATTTCGGCAGACGGACGAAATGTATGGATTTCCGAGACCAAGCTGCCGCTTGAAGACCACGATGGAAATCTTATCGGAGTACTTCGGGCATACGAAGACATTACTGCGCGGCGAAGTGCAGAGATTGAATTGCGTATCCGGGGGCGAGCGCTAGAAGCGAGTGTTAACGGAATCGTGATTCTGGAGCGTCAGGATGATCTGCATGTCGTCACATTCGTAAATCAGGCTTTTGAACGCATCACCGGATACGCGCGAGAAGATGTTGTCGGTCTGAACTACCTTGATCTTTTTTCCTTGGCCAACGAACCGGAAAAGTGGACGGCTATACAAACAGCCCTACACAGGAACTCCGAGGCAAATGCAACTCTGCTATGCGCCCGGCGAAATGGGGAGCGCTTCTGGATTAACGTGCTCATGGCCCCAGTTCGAGATGATGAGGGCACAGTAAGTCACCATGTTGGAGTCGTGACTGATGTCAGCTCACTGCTCGAATATCAACGTAAGCTCGAACATCAGGCCCGATACGATTCGTTGACGAAACTTCCCAATCGCACGCAGCTGGAAGAACGACTCAGCGCAGCCATTTCAGACGCTAAGCAATCGGGCAAGCGCGTATCGCTGCTTTTCCTCGACCTTGATAGGTTTAAAGAGGTCAACGATTCTCTTGGACATCGGATCGGTGATGCATTGCTGTTGCAAGTGGCAAGGCGCCTTCAGCGTCTTATCCCCTCGACCGATCTTATCGTTCGTTATGGTGGAGACGAATTTATCGTAGTTGTCCAGGATTCTGAAGAAGAATCGGTGAATATTTTGCTCAAAAAGATTGTATACGCGATGTCTGAACCATTCAGATTGGATGAGCACGAACTTTACGTAGAAGTCAGCATTGGTGTAAGCACATATCCGCAAGACGGCCCAGACGCCGATACTCTGATTAGGAACGCCGACACGGCCATGTATGTCGTAAAGGCCAACGGTCGGAACGGATATCAGCATTTTCAGGCCGCGCAAAATCTCGCCGCAGCGGAAAGATTGCGCCTTTCGACACAGCTCCGGAAAGCGGTTAAGGGTCAACACCTTCAGCTTGCTTATCAGCCTCAGATCGACATGCTGAGCGGGAGAATCATCGGCGTTGAAGCCTTGATTCGGTGGGAGGATGATGAATTGGGAATGGTTTCACCATCTACATTCATCCCAGTCGCCGAGGAAACTGGACTGATTGGCACCATAGGTGAATGGGTGCTGGAAACGGCTTGCCGGCAGGCGAAGGTGTGGATTAACATGGGTCTGCCGCAGATCCGCATGTCAGTGAATGTGTCACCAGTTCAACTGGAACGCTCAGACGTTGTTGCCATCGTCAGAGATACGTTGGCGCGAACAGGACTTCCAGCTGATCGACTGGAGCTCGAAGTGACGGAAGGGGCGCTGATGCGGAACCCGGACGATGTTGCCAGAACGTTGCGTGAGATTAGAGAGCTGGGTGTAAAAATTGCGATTGATGACTTCGGAACGGGATACTCCAGCCTTAGCTATCTGACCTGCTTTAGTGTTGACCGGATCAAAATCGATCGAGCATTTGTAAGGGAAATCGGACTCAACGAAGAGTCCGAGGCGCTCGCTCGGGCAATTATCAGCATCGCCCACTCGCTCAAGTTTGAGGTCCTCGCGGAAGGAGTCGAGTCTGAAGCACATCGCGAATTTCTGATCGAGAACGGCTGCAAGGTCGCTCAGGGCTTCCTGTTCAGTGCTGCAGTCAACGGCGAATCGCTCGCCTCGATGTTGACACAAGACGATGAATCGTTTGTACGATAGAGGGGAGTATTCGTCAGAATCATACAGGCGCGGCACTTCAAGGTTGCGGCGCCTGGTATGATTTAGCTGGTTGTTACGACGAGTTCGGTGAGCGCGCTGCGCATCGCGCCAGACAACTCGACCGGGCGGCGGGATTCTCTATCCACGTAGACGTGTACTAGCTGTCCCTGTGCAACTGGCTCCGTTTCGCCGTCGGAAAAAAGACCAATTTCGTATCGCACGCTCGAGGAACCGAGATGTGCTACCCGAAGTCCACCCTCCACGCGCTGCGGATATTTCAACGACGCAAAGTAGTTGCATTGTGTTGCGACCACAAGTCCAATAATGCTGCTCTCTTCGATGTCCAGAAGCCCGGCACGAATAAGATACTCGTTCACAACAGTGTCGAAGTAGCTGTAATAGACCACGTTGTTGACATGACCGTATACATCGTTGTCCATCCAGCGTGTAGTTATGGACTGGAAGTAGCGGTAGTCTGAGCGCGAGACAAGGATAGGTTTGTTCATCGTATATGTGTCCGCATACAGAATAAAACTGAAAGCGTCATAGTGACTGACGCTTCGTTGAGCACCTGCTCGTTGAGACAAATTACGCGATTATCGTGCGCCTAGTAGTCATCAGATCGGATTCACAGAGTCCTATAGCGCATCTTGATAGATTCTCAGTGCATCTGCCTCTGTCACTTCACGAGGATTATTGATAAGGAGTCTTTGCTGAAGCATCGCATCGGCTGCTAATCGAGGCAAATCTTGCACCCCGACTCCCACGTGTCTCAACATGGTGGGCAGGCCAGTCTGTCGAATCAACGTATCGAGTTGTTCGATGAATGCATCGCACCGTTCGGGGATCGTCATGCCGGAAATAGCGGCCGACTCGAGTACATCTTCCGCCAGTTCTGCGTAGAGATGCGCGGCCTTCGGCGCATTGAAACGCAGTACATGCATCAGTACGAGGGCGTTGGAAAGTCCATGAGGAACGTGGAAATGTCCTCCTAGCGGATATGCCAAGGCATGGACAGCAGCGACTGGAGCGTTGGAAAATGCAAGGCCTGCCATCGTCGAACCTAACATCATAGATTCGCGGGCTGCACGGTTTGAGCCATCGTTACATGCGGTGAGTAACGATGACGACAACAACTTCAACGCCTTCTTCGCATAGAGGTCCGACACCGGATTCTTCAATCTGGCGGAAGTGTACGCTTCAATCGCGTGGACCATCGCATCAATCCCAGTCGCCGCAGTGATGTCTCGGGGGAGTCCAAATGTCAGGTCAGCATCGAGCAGGGCAATATCGGCCACCAACCGCGGGGAGACGATACCACTCTTGGTTGTCTCGCCCGTGGTTACAATGGAGACAGCCGTGACCTCAGATCCAGTCCCGGACGTCGTTGGCGCGAGAACGAGAGGAAGCCGGGGGCCCATGACGTTATTAACGCCGTACATTTCATGTAGCGGCTGCGTCGAAACCGCAAGAACGGCAACGAGCTTTGCGACGTCCATTGATGATCCGCCACCGATTCCCAAAACAAGCTCGGCACCTCCGTCCTTCGCGCGCTGCGCTGCGGACAGGACGACATGGTCCGGCGGATCGGCAATCACGTCGTCGATAACGATCGACGCAAGGCCGTGTTTCTCCAGATCGTCGAGCATGGGCTTGAGCAAGCCGCTGCTCGCAAGGAATTTGTCCGTTACTACGCAGACATTCTTTATCGAATATCGCGTGGTTAACAACTCGCCAAGCCGACTTGAGGCGCCGGATGCCATCACGATTGAAGGCACCGTGGTGAACTGGAAATCGTTAACTGTCATATCTGGATGATAATTTTTGGAGCGAATTCGAATCGAACGACGGAAAGTTGAACTTCCGCCGCGCGTCATGATTCCTCATAAAGTTGATCAATTTGTGCGGCGTATTTTTCGTGAATAACCTTGCGGCGCAGTTTAAACGTGGGTGTCAGCTCTCCCGTCTTGCTGTCCCATTCGTTGGCCAGAAGCTTAAATTTCTTGATTTGTTCCGGGCGTGACAAATGCGAGTTCGCTATGTCAATGGTCGCTTGCAATTCCTGCAATATCACCGGATGCTCGATCAGGTCAGCGACGGACTCCGTGGCAAGACCATGTTTTTTAGAAAACTGGGTGAGTTTGGCGATATCTGGGACCAGTAGGGCGACGACGTAGGACCTATCATCACCGAACGCGAGTGCCTGACTGATAAATGAGCGGCCCACAAGGAGAGACTCTACAGCAGTGGGAGCAATCTTTTTCCCGGCCGACGAAACGATGAGTTCTTTCTTTCGGTCCGTGACAAACAGGAAACCTTCGTCATCAATCATTCCGATGTCTCCCGTGCGGAGCCAGCCGTCGGATGTAAAGAGGTCAGCGGTAGCCTGAGCGGAATTGCGATATCCAGCACAGTTTCCTGGACTTTTAATCAGGATCTCGCCGTCAGTATCGAGTTTCATCTCCGCACCGAGCATTACGGTGCCCACCGATCCGAATTTCGTTTTGCCTGGACGTTCACTTATGGCCGGACCGCACGTCTCGGTCAGGCCATACATCTGAAGGATGTCGAGCCCGACGGAGCTGAAGAATCGGGAGACTTCGGGATGAAGGGGGGCGGCCGATGCGACGGCGACTCTTAGCTGGTCCAGCCCGAATTGCTTTAACAAGTCAGTAATTGCGGCCGGGCGAGATTCGAGCGTTGATTTTGGGTCGTGTGTCGCGTTTCTACTTTCGTCAAGCTGTTTCTGCGCAGCCGTCAGATGCGCGCGAGCATCCTGGCTCATGGCATTGATACTTTGCTCGATTGCGCTCCGAAGTTTCTCCCAAACGCGTGGAACTCCGAAAAAGAAGGTAGGGCGATGTTCTCGTGCGCTCGGAACGAGTTGTGGCTGTGTCGGGCAGAATGAGACGTGACCACACAAGAGAATCGCCATGTAGAGCGCCGGAAGGCGTTCACCGATGTGAGCAAGTGGCAAATAGCAAACGTATCTGAAGTTGCCATCGAGACCAATTGCATCCACCATCATCTCACCTTCGCCTAGAAGGTTGGCGTGGGTAAGAGCGACTCCTTTTGATTTCCCGGTCGTCCCCGACGTGTAAATGTAGATCGCGGGGGTATTGGTAGTGATCGATGACACGCGCTCAGCAACACGCGTTTTGAGATCTGCATCATTTTTTCGCGGTGCGACGAATCGATCCCATTCGATAAATTCACATCGGGGATCTACAGCAACCTCGCCCTCAAGCGGAACCAACACAAGAATCGGCTTTTGTTGCTTCACCGTATCCAAAGCTGCTACACGCTGGAGGGCCTGAACGCCCTCGACGAAAATGATTCGTACTTTACTGTCTGACAGGATTTGCTCCATCTGCTCAGGAGCCAAAGTCGGATACAGACTTAGTGAAACCATGCCGCAATGAATTGTTGCGAGATCTATGACGAGATGCTCCGGGAAATTGCCCCCAAGGATCGCAACTGTCTCTCCGAATTGGCCTCCAGAATCAATAATCGAGCTAGCTGTCTGCAGGATGCGGTTTCGGTACTCCGTCCAGTTGATCGTATGCCGCTTAGACTGCGATGTCCAAGATAATGCGGGCTCCTGACCGTGGAGATGGGCTGCTGTCTCCAGCGCTGTGCAAAGAGTCCAATCGGATTTCTTGTTCAATTTTGTGATCTTTGTGGAACCACCAGTCTCTGCGTTCTTCAAGGGTTCGTCTCCGGTTCGTATGCCGATTGAAATCGAGCACGATTCTGATTGAACTAGACTATATGGTCTAGAACGCGAAGTCAAACAGGGAAAGCGCGAAGGTGCGCATCACCATCACAGTTCGTATGTACGCTTAGGAAACCACGATACCGATCACCTTCATACCAGACACATGTATCGGGGAGTGAAAGACACTTCGTCTATGGGAGTGACGGTATGAGTGAGGTTGCATGAAACGACCGAAGGCGAACTGATCCGGCGCGTACGATGAAACGAGCCGGTTGAAAGGAAATTTTTCCGCGATCCTACGCGCTGGTGACCATTCGATTTTTCGAGTCGATCGCTACGCCAATCTGGCGGACCGACATCATCAGGGCGACGGTGGCCAGCTTGTCAATTTTGTTCTTTTCTCGATTTGGTTGTATCTCAACATTTGCCTCGATCATCCCGTTGAGTCAATTTTCAGATCATTGAGAGTAAAGATCCCTGAAGGGCTGATTTTCGACGGGTAGGCGAAGTTGTTTCGGTACTCGAAAGGCGCATTCTCATCGTTTCCATTGGTAAAACGAATTTGCTCCGCGGGAGAAAACACGCACCTTTCAGCGGCTGGCTTTGCGTTATAGCGGAACGACGGGTGGGTACCGCGAGTTTGTTGCGCTGCAAGGTTGCGATTGGGTGAGCTATCAAACGCGATAAGTGTTCGCACACTAAAGGGCGCCGCACTAGATGTATGGACCAAGCAGTCTAGACGTAACCGCGCGAGCGCAAAACAGGTTACTTTCCCCTATTGCATAGTTGAGTCAGACATTGCTAGACTGAATAGTCTAATCGGATGCCGCTCACAATCTCATGTGCATCGCCTCAGATGTTGCGACGCAGGAGAAATGGCCTGGAACATCACCTCGTACTGAAACAGGCGACGCGGTCCGCGGTGTTGAGAGATTGATTTGTTGAAGACCAAATGCATTTCCGCTCGACAGTGCAAGGCTTTTCAGACTGCCGGTGCCGGGACACTTCGCTCCAACGAATCCAGCACGACCGCCCCTGTTAGGCCGCAGTAAACAGGGTTGACGGTTCACCGTATTGGGTTAACCCGGATAATTTAAGAGGTTCTGGTTTCGTTCTTGACCAATTAAACTAGACCATATAGTCTAGTTGTGTAATTTTAGGAGCCTAGAAGCGTATGACCGCAACTTATCGAGTGGACAACGACGTTGCCATTATTTCCATGGATAACCCGCCGGTAAATGGGCTATCTCTATCGGTCCGACAGGGAGTTGTCGAGGGCTTAATGAAGGCCAGCGCTGATCCTGCCGTTAGCGCAATTGTCTTGCAGGGTAATGCCCGCGGATTCAGCGGTGGTGCGGATATTCGAGAATTTGGCACACCGGACGCCGTTACCGAACCGAATCTCTGGACCGTCATTGAGAATCTGGAAAAGTCCGGCAAACCGGTGGTTGCTGCGATCCACTCGGTTTGCATGGGCGGCGGGCTTGAGTTAGCCCTCGGCTGCAACTATCGTGTGGTAGCGCCCGATTGTGCGATGGCCTTCCCCGAGATCAATCTTGGTTTGCTGCCTGGAGCGGGCGGCACGCAGCGGATGCCACGCGCGATTGGCGTTGAAAACGCGCTGAATATGATCCTGGACGGCAAGAGCGTCAAGAGTCAAACCCTCGCTGCGATTCCAGAACAAGCGCTTATCGATGTGGTTGCGGAATCGAAAGAGTCCCTCGAGGCAGAGGCGCTTGCATTTGCCAGGACTGTAGCCAAGCGCGTAGCGCCAGGCGGACACCCGCTGCTCCGTGACCGTCAGAGCTCGCATGAAAAGGGCGCCGGCTACTTCCAATTCGTTCGCAACATGCTGCCCGCGTCGGTTCAAAAACTGCCGGCTCCGAAGGCGTGTATCGAGGCAGTCGAAGCGTCTTCAACGACTCCCATCGATAAGGGGCTTGCGCGCGAGCGGGAACTGTTCATGCATCTGGTCGAATCTCCAGAAGGCCGAGCGCTACGCCATGCGTTTCTGGCCGAACGTGCAGCCTCGAAGATTCCTGGGGTTCCCGACGGCACTGCGACCCGAGACATCCGCTCGGTTGCGGTCATTGGCGGCGGCACGATGGGGCGCGGCATCGCCATCTGCTTGCTCGACGCTGGCTTGCCTGTGACTCTTCTCGAGACGGCGGCTGCCCAAGTGGAGCGCGCAGTCGAGTCACTCCGCTCGCACTATGATGGACAGTTGAAGAAGAAGCGGATTGATGCAGCGTCTATAGAGAAGCGCCTCGGAGCGCTGAAGACGACGCTCGACTACAAAGACCTTGCAGAATGTGACCTCGTCATCGAAGCAGTTTTTGAAGAGATGTCGGTCAAGCAGGCAGTTTTCGAGAAACTTGACGAAGTGATGCATAAGGGGGCGATTCTCGCCAGCAATACGTCAACGATGAACCTCGATCAGATCGCGGGATTTACGAAGCGACCCGAAGACGTTGTTGGTATGCATTTCTTCAGCCCGGCAAATGTGATGCGACTGCTCGAGGTGGTCCGCGGAGCGGAAACCAGCGCTGAAGTGCTTGCGACAGTAATGGCGTTCTCGCGACGTATTCGCAAGGCGGCTGTGGTCTCGGGTGTGTGCGACGGCTTCATCGGAAACCGGATGGTCGAAGAGTATATCCGTCAGGCGTATTTCCTTGTGGAGGAGGGTGCAACTCCTCAGCAGGTCGATCGCGCGTTGGTCGAGTTCGGGATGGCAATGGGCCCGTTCGCAATGAGTGACATGGCGGGCAATGATATCGGCTTTGCGATTCGTCAGCGTCGGGCGGTTGAGCGTCCAGAACTGGTCTATAGCAAATTCCCGGATCTTCTGTACGAGGCGGGACGATATGGTCAGAAGGTCGACGCGGGTTGGTACGACTACGTTCCCGGAAAACGCGCTCCCGTTGCGAGCCCTGCTGTCGAAAAAATGCTCAAAGAGCACCGTGAAAAGCACGGTATCACGCCGCGTAAAGTAACCAATCAGGAGATCGTTGACCGACTGATACTGGCTTTGGTTAACGAAGGCGCCAAGATTCTTGAAGAGGGTATTGCATCTCGCTCTGGAGACATTGATGTGGTTTACCTCACCGGCTATGGATTCCCGGCGTGGCGCGGTGGCCCGATGCAGTATGCGAACGAACGGGGACTTTATCAGGTAGCGCAAACCATGAAGGCACTGCAAAACAGCGTTCGCGTTGACCGTGAATTCTGGACGCCTTCGCCGCTGATTGAGCGGCTCATCGGCGAACGTCGCCAACTCGTTTAATCCTTAACGCAGACAACGTCGAGAACTACTCATGACAAACGCAGTCATCGTATCCACGGCAAGAACGCCTCTGACCAAAAGCTGGAAGGGCGCATTTAACATGACTCACGGTGCAACACTCGGTGGCCATGTCGTTTCAGAGGCACTGAAGCGAGCAGGTGTTCCCGGTGAGGACGTAGAAGACGTCCTGATGGGATGCTCCGCTCCCGAAGGCACCACGGGTTTCAACGTTGCACGACAGGTTGCGCTGAAGGCGGGCCTCCCGGTATCGGTTGCAGGGATGACAGTCAATCGCTTCTGCTCATCGGGTTTGCAGTCGATTGCTCTTGCATCACAAAGAATTGTGGCAGGCGAAGGTGACGTCTATGTCGCTGGAGGGGTCGAGAGCATTTCGTGCGTTCAGAATGAGTCGAACAGTCACATGCTGATGGATCCGGACTTGGCTAAGATGAAGCCTGAGATCTACTGGTCGATGCTCCAGACAGCGGAGGAAGTTGCGCGTCGCTATGGCATCAGTCGTGATGCAATGGACGAATATGGCGCAGCAAGTCAGCAAAGAGCGTGCGCTGCGCAGGCTGCTGGACGTTTTGAGGCGGAGATTGCCCCCATCACTGTCCGAATGGGCGTTGCCGACCCTAAGCTTGGCTTCCGTACCAAGGTCGTCACGAGTTCGCAGGATGAGGGTTTGCGTGAAGGGACCACAAAAGAAGGCATTGCCGGTATCCGTTCGGCTCTTCCTGGGGGTTTGGTCAGTGCGGGCAACGCCAGCCAGTTTTCGGATGGCGCCGGCGCGTGCGTGGTAACTTCTGAATCGTACGCGAGCAGTCATGGCCTTGAGCCGCTCGGTCGCTTCTTGGGGTTCGCTGTTGCAGGTTGTGAGCCCGCTGAGATGGGCATCGGTCCGGTGTTCGCGGTGCCGAAGGTTCTCAAACGTCTGGGTTTGTCTGTTGATGACATTGACCTGTGGGAGCTTAATGAGGCGTTTGCGGTGCAAGTGCTTTACTGTCGAGACCGACTGGGCATCCCTGCTGACCGGCTTAATGTCGATGGCGGCGCAATCGCCGTTGGGCATCCGTATGGTGTAAGCGGGCAACGTCTTGCAGGGCATGCCTTGATCGAAGGTAAGCGTCGCGGGGCGAAACGCGTCGTCGTAACTATGTGCGTTGGGGGTGGGATGGGTGCAGCTGGGGTCTTTGAAATTCTCTAAGATAAAGATTTGGGTAACCCGCTTCGTGTCGTCTGGATAGCGACCGGCTATCAGATCGAACCATGAAGAGAGCGCCGTAAGGCTCACGTTACGGCGCTCAGCTCCAATGCATCAAACTATCGTCGCCTTGTACTTGCCGATAACCATAAACAGCGGATCTGGTGAGTATGCTGTTAACTTCAATCTACGGACATGAATAGCTATTCTTCGCTTGGCGAGCTGAAGTCGCTCGTAGGGACAGTCATCGGTGTCAGCGAGTGGACGCTTGTCGACCAGGAGCGAATCCAGCAGTTTGCGGATGCCACGGGCGATCATCAATGGATTCATCTGGACGTCGAGCGCGCGAAACAAGGGCCGTTCGGGACCACGATTGCGCACGGCTTTCTCACCGTATCTCTTGTTCCGGCAATGATGGAATCTGCGTTCAAGATCGAGGGTATAGCGACCGCGGTCAACTATGGTCTCAATCGAGTACGTTTCCCGTCTCCGGTACCTGTAAATTCAAAGGTTCGCGGATCCTTCAAGCTGCAGGAATATCAAGAGTTGACAGGCGGAGCTCAATTGACCTTTGAGGTCACAATGGAAATTGAAGGACGTGAAAAGCCAGTGTGCTTTTGCGAATCGCTTGGTCGCTTTTTCGTCGGTACCACCGTCTGACGTTAACAACAAATATCCGTAGCGCGAAAATCCTCCCATCCGGCCGCACGACCGTTTTGCGCCTCAATTCCGCGTTGTGTTGTTGCGTGATACTGCTGGCTTAGGTACTGACTGGTCGTACGTTTACGAACAGGTTCGATTTGTGTACATCAGCAGTCGAGTGGCCGGGTTTGAATGATGATTCAGTGCAGAGAGCCACCTGAGATCTGAGCGATAGTCTCGGTCGATGGGTACATTGAACGACTTTGTTTCTATGCCCTAGCGTCAGGACTTTTGCAGGGTTGAATCCATCGAGGGCGGACCGAGGAGCGCTGGTAGCATACCTACTATCGTGGACAGACCTTCGTCCGAACGGTCAGCTAGCGCCATGACCAGTGAGCCCTGCATCAGCGATTGCAGCAGGAATGCCTGCTTCTCGCAAGAGATATCGGTACGTATCGAACCGTCATCCTGCCCATTCGCGACCAGCTCGATTATCGCACTCCTCCATTCCGCGAACGTAGCGGATAGCGCGGTACTGAACGAGTCGGATAGCGGTCCAAGCTCGGACGAAAACTTACCGGCAAGACATGCGACCTTGTACCGTGCTCGAACAATGCGCGTGAAAAGGAACTCAAAGTAACCGGCGATCTGTTGATAGCCGTTTAGATCATCGCGGCTTGCATACTTTTGGATGTCGCCCAGCTGTTGACTCGAGTAACGGTCAATGATTGCAAGTGCGAACTCATCTTTGGAACCAAAGTGATGATAAAACGACCCCTTCGGAGCGCCTGCTGCCGTGAGGACCATGTCAACACTGGTTCCGTGGAATCCGGTCGCGTAGAAAATACGCATCCCCTCTTTTAGCATACGATCTCGATGGGAGAGCGGTATTGAGATTGCGGCTTTGCTCATAGGTGATTAACCGGGTTCGATTCCTCGAACGAATAGACTATATGGTCCAGTTTAACTCAATTTTGAATCGAGTGCGCAAATGACAACTCTTTGTTGTTTTTCTTGCATCAATAAGCTGAGGGGAACTCAAATCAAGATACGATCGAGATGGCATTCGGAGACGTCGGGTCATGGTCCGGGTGGGGAAATTCCGGCTCCACGCTGCAGTTATCGGCGACATACACGATGGATCCGATGCAGAACGCTGGACGCTTGAGGCGAATCTACGCAGCCAGTGCCCGTTATAAGGAGGTTTCGTCTTTCCGGAGAGGTTGGCGACAGACGCGAGTCGGTGCCACGCTTGTTAATCAAGAAGATGCGTGGACTTCAGTCATGGACCGCCCGAAATTCCAGTGTAGACGCACGGTCTTGGAAGCGGTCGACAGCCTTCTGCGCAAGGTCGGGAGCGACCTGTAGAAGGATTGCGTGTAGGGATGTTTCGGATGCTGGCTGCGGTCTGGTGCGCCGACTGAGATGGCCAGTGGCGAAGATGCGCCATTAGATGGCATCTTGGCGTCGCTTGACGGGCCTTCATCGGCCTGATTTCAGACCGCAGCTTATTCGCATCTTAAGTATCAGTGGCAAACTTCTCCAGCGCGAATGGTCGCGCCGGATCGACGTTACGTTTCGCGCTACGCTGCCATAGTTGCCAGACGGTCTCTGATGAGGGTATTCGCTTCTTTCATCACGCGATCGACGAGCTCTTTGACGGTGGGGACGTCGTGAATCAGACCCGCGACGAGGCCGCAACTCCACGCGCCGGCGTCCATGTCCCCCTGCAGCATTACTTTTGGATACACTCCCGCTACTTCATCACGGATGTCATCGAACGTGATCTCGGCTCCGATGGTCCGCTCTTTCTCCAGAAGGCGCTCTACACCGGCGTTGGAAAGGACACGCTCAGTGTTTCGCAACGGGCGCATTACAAGACGGGTATCCCGTTCGCTTGCGCGGAGAATGGCATCTTTGACGTTCTGGTGAACAGGCGCCTCTTGCGTCGCGATGAAGCGTGTGCCCATGTTGATCCCAGAGGCTCCCATTGCGAGTGCTGCGACAAGCGACCGACCGTCCGCCATACCCCCAGAGGCGACGAATGGAATTTTGAGTGCCTCGGCCGCCAGAGGCAGGAGAATGAAATTAGGGATGTCATCTTCTCCCGGATGTCCACCGCATTCGAAACCATCGACACTTACAGCATCGCATCCAATCGACTCTGCCTTCAGCGCATGCCTCACCGAGGTGCACTTATGAATTACTTTGACGCCTGCTTCCTTGAGAGACGTTAGCCACGGCAACGGGTTGTTGCCTGCGGTTTCCACGATTTTTACGCCGCCTTCAATAATCGCGCGCACGTAGCCAGGATAGTCCGGTTGAGTTACCGCCGGCAAAAACGTCAGGTTGACGCCGAAAGGCTTGTCGGTCATGTCTTTACATCGGGCGATTTCGTGTGCGAGCTTTTCGGCCGTGGGTTGCGTCAGTCCGGTGATGATTCCCAGACCACCTGCATTCGACACTGCGGCGGCCAGCTCTGCGAAGCCCACGTAATGCATTCCGCCCTGGATGATGGGATGCTCGATGCCAAATAATTCGGTGATCTGGGTTTTCACAATTTATTGCCTTCCTGTTCGTCAAAATAAACTAACGGGCATGCCATACTGAAATCGATTGCGCTGATGTGAGCGGGAGGTACTTTTGACCTCCCATCCTCGTTCGAGGAATCAGCCTCTGATTTCCCGAACGAAGCCGGCTACGGCTTCGCCAATCTCGTCAGGGCTGTCCTCCTGGATGAAGTGAAGACCGCTAACCGTGACTTCACGCTGGTTCGGCCACTTACGGCAGAATTCTCGCGCCTCACCGACAAGAATGGATCCCGGTTCTGCATTGACAAAGAGCTTGGGTACGTCGCTCTCAGAAAGCCATTTTCCGTACGACGTGACAGCGTCGACCACATCTTTGGGCTCTTGCTCGATCGGAAGCTGGCGAGGCCAGCTCAGGGTGGGGCGACGGTCTTCACCTTCATTTGCGAAGGGCGCGCGATAGGCGTTCATCTCTGCTTCCACGAGTGGTCGAATGATGGATGAAGGAAGAACCCGTTCAATGAACGAGTTCTGTTTGATGATCAGCTCTTCACCGCGTGGCGAACGGAAGCCCTGGAAGATTTTCCGGCCGGCCTCAGGCCAGTCGTCCCAGGTGAGAGGCTTGACGATTCCCTCCATATATGCGATCCCACTCACTCGGTCCCGATGATGGTTTGCCCAGTCGAAACCGAGTGCGGAGCCCCAGTCATGAATGACGAGGATGACACGGTTTCCGAGGTCAAGCGAATCAAGCAGTGCAGAGAGGTGTTCGCGCTGCTCGGCGAAACTGTACCGATCTGGACCGGAATTCGGCAACTTCTCCGAATCGCCCATACCGATCAGGTCGCACGCAATCAGCCGTCCCAGTCCGCGACAGTGAGGCATGACGTTACGCCACAGGTATGACGATGTAGGGTTGCCATGCTGAAAGACAATCGCATCGCCTTCGCCCTCGTCGATGTAGGCCATTTTTCGCCCGAGGATGGTCTTGAATTTCTTCGCCGCGAACGGTTCAGTATTGAAGGGCATGGCGTCAGACTCCTGAAGAAAGAATGTTCAATAGGTCACCAGAGCGCGAGCGCCTGAGTCGATTGGTAGCAAGTCTGTTTGTTGAGTCCGGCAACGCATGCACGATAGAGGAATCAATCGCTCCCGATGTGTCCCCGATCAATGGTGAGCTACGCTACACCGTTGGTCACTTCAGGCGCGTCTGTTTCGCAGCTCTCTCTGGTCGTGCGAGCAACGCGTTATGCGGCATGCAAACAGCCACCAATACCAGCGTTAGCCAGTAGTCTATTAGACTATATAGTCTAGTTAAGGAGATTGTGAATCCGTATAGGCGTTTTCCCTACGAATGCTTCGTCGCGAAAGTCGAACGGCAGACTGAATTGCTGGAAACCTTTTGCCGCGGCGTTTGACGAGATGTTGTACACGCGATTCCGAAATGGACGTATCTGCTGCGACTGTGATCTACCTATTGCACAATTCGAGCGGTCGCACTAGACTGAATAGTCTATTAATTTTTTCCTTAAAGACTTGCCAATTGGTGCCGGGTGGTGGACATGAATGAGTCGCTGATGATGAATTTCTCTCTGCTTGAGAGCCGACAGGGGTCTGTTCTGATTCTGACAATTAATGAATTGGATCGTAGCTCTTTGGCGCAGCTACATGTGACGCTTCCCGTAACGCTTGAGAATGCAATGCGCAATCCAAACGTAGGAGCGATTGTGCTCACGGCGACTGAACACCGATTCTGCTCGAGCGTGGATTTCGGTGAGTCAGCAATCCAATGTGACAATTCTGTCAGCGAGCGAAATCCAAAAATCGACGAATTACCCGGCGTGATTCGGGCTATCCGAGAGAGCCGTAAGCCCGTGATAGCCGCAGTTGAAGGTGTAGCCTCCGGTGCGTGGATGACCATCGCACTTACATGTGACCTGGTTGTGGTGGCTCGAGACTCTCGATTCTCCGTTTCTTATGTCAGGGCGGGCAGTACGCCAGACAGTGGTGTAGCTACCTTCCTCTCAGCATTTTTGTCTAGACAAATGTTGCGCGAGACGTGCCTAACCAATGATTACGTAGCCGGAGTGCGTATGCTCGAACTCGGCGCGGTGAATCGAGTGGCAGAACCTGGGCGTGCATTGGAGGATGCAGTGGATCTTGGTGCGCGTGTCTCGGCATGCACAAACCGAGTCATATCACGCGGTTAGTTCGCGGGGTGAGATAGCTATGGCAGTGACGTAAGCAAATGGATTGCAGGCCACGTTGCATTGACCGATACGTAAGCGCAATGAAGAAAACAGGATAGAATTATAACCAGAAGAAGGGGGAACCAACTTTCTCTGGAATAGAAACCAACTATCATCAGCGACTGTGAGTTCGCCGCGACAAGGTACGAAACGCACCCATCGCGACGTCGTCCCAACTGCGTCGTAATCGTTCAACGTCCGATGAACTTTGCTTCTCGGCGTTCCTTGAAAGACGCGATACCTTCCTTAAAGTCTTCGGTTGAGAAGACTTTCTTTTCGATCTCAGGTATTGAGGCAACAGCCGTTTTTTCTGCTGCTTCAATGTATTTTAGCGCAGCGACTTTGGTTGCCTGGATCCCGATGGGTGCATTCTTGCAAATGATCTTGGCAATTTCCATCGCCCGTTCCATATGTCGACCAAAGGGATGGACTTCCTGCACAAATCCCAGCTGGAGTGCGCGGGCCGCATCAAATTCCTCGCACATAAAGAGGTGGTACATCGCATTTCCCCAGCCGGTACGGCTCAGATAACGGAAATGTGCTCCACCCAAAGGGGCGATTCCGCGGCGGGCTTCCAGTTGCTGGAAGCGTGCCGTGTCTGCCGCGACAACTATGTCGCTGGCCAGCATCATTTCGATACCGACGGTGAAAGTGATGCCCTGCACGACAGCGATAACGGGTTTAGTGCAGCGACGCTCCAATCCGAAGGGATCCACCAACCCGGGTTTGCGCCGGTTCGGCTCGGCCTCGGGGCCGAAGAAACGGGGGAGATCAAGACCGGCAGTTGTGTGTTCGCCAGCCGAACATAGGATCGCGACCCAAAGGTCGGCGTTCTCCTCGTACGCGGTGAGATGCTCTGCCAGCTGATCCATCATAGCGGGCGTGTACGAGTTCTTCTTTGCTTCATTTTCGACTGTGATGACACAGATGTGCCCTTCCGAGCGCATAGTGACTTTTCCGGCTTCGTTGTTACTCATGGTCGACTTCCTTCATTGATTGGGTGGGTTTACAAGTCGCTCGATCAGACAGCCATCACCCCGCCGGCGACGGCGAGAATCTGACCGGTGATGTGCTTACCGGCGGGGCTGCTGAAAAGAAGCGCCGCACCTTTCAGATCGTCTTCATCACCGATACGCTTGAGCGGTACGTCTTTGGTCAGCGTTTCGACGCCGACAGTGTCGAAAACGCCTTTGGTCATCTTGGAGAGGAAGTAGCCAGGTGCCAGAGCATTGACTGTGATGCCGTATTTTCCCCATTCGCTTGCCAGCGCTCGGGTCATGCTGACGACGGCGCCTTTGCTTGTGTTATAGGCCAGGGTAGCGATTCCGTCAGGAGGATTCCCCTTAAGGCCAGCGATCGAAGCTATGTTGACGACTCGGCCATACCCATTCGGAATCATCGACAGCTTGCCAACCTGCTGCGTGAGATAGAACACCGCACGTACGTTGAGGTTCATGAGCTTGTCCCACGCCTCGAGCGAATGTTCCTCGGTCGGCGCCCCCCATGTTGCACCAGCGTTGTTCACGAGAATATCAATGCGACCGTTGAGTGCGAGCGCATCCTTGACCAGGCGGTCGATATCCTCTGTCTTCTGACCGTCGGCCGCGATCCATTCGGCGTCGATGCCCATCCCGGCCAGATGCGCTTGCGCCTGCTTCAATTCATCTGCTTTCCGTGCCGAGAGGATCAGTCGCGCACCTTGTTCGCCGAGCGCCTCGGCAATCTGCAGACCCAAGCCTCGAGAGCCGCCAGTGATGAGAGCGACCTTTCCCTTGAGATTGAATGCTTCCTTGATACTGGCCATGATATAGATTCCTGTCTCTTTAAAAACATTTGTTGGAAGTGCGCATACGTCAGATTCTCACTGCGATGAATGCCGCCGGCAGGCGGTATGCACGGGTGCAGGTGGCGAGACGATACGGCGGTGCTGCCGAAAAAACTCAGTCGAGGCCTTGCAGGACGACGACTTCTGGCTTGCCGTCCAGGTAGTCTCCAAGCTGCTTTCCAAGGGTGCGAAAATGCTCTGTCTTTCGATGCGCTGCAGCACTGTCCTCATCGCGATACCGTTCGAGAAAGGAATATGTAGACTCTGTCTGACCACGGAGCAATTCATAGCTAATGCAACCTGGCTCGCTGCGCGTCGCGGTAACAAGTTCTAGTGCCGTCGACAAAAACGGCGCTGCCGTTTCGGGCTTGATACGGACTGTTGCTAAGACGACGATCATTGGTTGGTTTCCTTCGCGCATGGCGCACAAAATGTATGTTCGGTTTTGCCTGTCTGTTGGCCGGGCGAAGCCAATTGTCGATACGGCCTCGACTTCAAACCTTGGATAAGGCGGCGCACCGTCCGACAGACTTGGCACACGGGCCGCCCATCTCATGCGTCACACGAACATAAGCGAACGGGACAATACAAGACACTAGATAGACTAACTAGTCTAGTCGGGGTAGTCAAGAGCGCTGTTGTAAAGGCTTGTCGTTCATTTTGCTGTGCACAAATCTGCTCGCTCGGCCTGTTTCGATAGCACAAACGGCGGATTCTCCGAGGCGGCGAAATTTGAGTGCTCCCATGGTTTCATCGTCACGCGCCACCGATCGGCCTGCATCGATCGTTCGATCGAATCACCGCCACGTGAGATTGAGCTATTGCGAGAAACCGAACTGGTCTTGCTCATCCGAGTCTGCAAATTTTTCGGGTTTATACGGACACCAATTCAGTTGACTGCCCATACTAGACCATCTACTCTATAAAACAGGCCAGCGATGTAGGCAGACGGCAGTGATTTTTGGCGGATTGACGCGCACGCGGAACTCGAAACTGTTGTGGATGCGCAATCACGTAGTTATACGGCACGCGCTGCGTACGCGTTCAGATGTGCGCATACGGCAGATCTACTGGCACGAGTGCTGTCGGACGTCCATCGTCGATCCATGGACGGCTCGAACTCCGAGCGTCATTTACAAGTATTGGTTTGGGGTTGATGCAGAGAGTCGTTGCATATCGTAAAGATAGCTGGGAGAGGAATGACGTTGATGAGGATGAAATACGTCATGGTGTGAATTCGACGTATGAAATGATTGAACTGGAAGTCTTAGTGCGTCGTCGTGATTAGATTGCGGGTATCTATCGCACAGAAATCGTGTGAATAAATTTCAACTGGAGTGGAGACAATGCAGCAACGCAAAATTCTCGTGACTGGTGCAACCGGAAAGACGGGTTCGCGCACGGTTCAATACCTTCGGGAAGCAGGTCACTCTGTCCGGGCAATGGTGCACAGGGAAGACGAGCGCAGCGAGGCACTGAAAGCGGCCGGCGCAGAGGTGATGGTGGGAGAACTGCTCAATCACGATGATGTAATTCGTGCAACCGCGGGAATGCAAGGCGCCTATCTCTGCTATCCGGTGCAGCCCGGTTTGATTCAAGTTACTGTCTACTTCGCGGACGCCGCACGTCGCGCTGGTCTGGACGTTGTATTGAACATGTCGCAGATGCCGGCCCGCGAAGGAGCATCGAGTAATGCTGCACGGGATCACTGGCTTTCCGAGCGTCTTCTCGATCGGTCGGGCGTGCCCACGGTTCATGTTCGTCCTACTTACATGGCAGAGTGGATCACGTATCCGTGGGTGCGAGACACCATTCTTAAACAAGGCAAGATCACACTCCCTTTTGGCAACGGACGGCACGCACCTCTATCGGCCTCGGATCAGGGCCGGGTACTCGCTGCGATTCTCGGGAACCCGGCAGAGCACATCGGCAAGACCTATCCTCTCTATGGCATCAAGGAACTGAGTCAGGCAGAGATTGCTTCGGCGGTAGGTAAAGCGTTGGGTATTGATGTCGTTTACAGCCCCTCGACAATTGAGGAGTATCACACGCACCTGCAAACTTATCCGCTGAGCAAGCATATGATCCAGCATTTCCTTGAGACGGCTGTCGACTACCAGAACGGCGTTTTCTCAGGAATGAACGACGTCGTCGAACGTATCATCGGCCGCCCGCCACAGACGATTGAAGAGTTCATCGCCGATAAGCGTCACGTCTACAACGTCTAATCAGGGAAGAAGTCCGGTCGACCTACCGTTGACCGGACTTTCCGGTCTCGGCGCGGACCATTGATTAAGCCTCGATAAGAATCCGGGGTACGTGCCGTCCTTGAATTGACCAAATGAATACGCATCGTTCTGATTCTGAGATACAGGAGACATTGTGAAACTTCTGGACGAGGTAATCGAAGCACACGGTGGTATGGATAGGTGGAAAAAGGTAAAGCAGGTACTCGCGGACGTATCGATAACGGGATCGACGTGGGAAGCAAAGGGGTTTAAGGATATTCTAAGCTGCGTCGCGGTCGCGGCTGATGTTCGCGATCAACGTGTCACGATTAGCCCATTTGTTATGGGAAATCAGCGTGGGATTTTCACTCCAGAGAGAGTCGCGGTCGAGACGTTTGATGGAGAAACTCTTCTGGAACGTGAAAACCCCACCGAGGCTTATGCGGAACACGTCTATCTGTCGCAGTGGGACCCGCTGCATCTAGCATACTTTTGCGGCTATGCGATGTGGAACTATCTCAATGCGCCGTTCTTCTTCGCTTGGAAAGGTGTTGAAGTCGAAGAGCTTGGGCCAGTCGATAGTGAAACCGACCACGATAGTAGATTGAAGTTGAAGTTTCCGAAAAATCTGGCCACGCACTGTCCCGACCAAATCTACTACGTGAACAAGGATCGTCTGTTGACGCGGCTGGATTATTCTGCAACCGCCACAAAATCGGGACCAACTGGACATCTGATGACCGAACACAAGTCGTTTGATGGGATTGTTGTTCCCACTCACCGGATCGCGCTTCCTCGCAATGAGGACGACACTCTCGTTCCGGGCAGACCAAAGGTCGAGATCAAGTTTCGAAATGTGACGATCATCCCGGCTTGACCTCGGGGTTTTCAACAGGTTGGAAGTGAAAGCAGAGCGTCGTGTGTCACTGCCACGCGTCGCGGTCGATCGTCAAGAAAGAGCTAACGACGATCAGGCTAGGCTCAGAGCGATCGCACTCGACGGTCTGCCATGACTGGACACCCGTTGTCCATCCTCGAAATTGCGCTGAAGCAATCGAAAAACAAGTCGGAGATCCGATGAGCGGTATCTATGTACCTCCTCTGCGTGACATGCACTTTGTTCTACACGAACTCCTGGAAGTGGAAAAAGTGCTGGGCGAAACCTGCCCAGAGGTTGCGGTCGACCGGGACACAATCAACCAGATTCTCGAAGGAGCAGGGGATCTCTGTGAACACGTTCTCGCGCCTCTGAACAGCATTGGCGATGCACATGGCTGTTCATTCAATGAGGGTGCCGTTTCGACCCCTCCAGGCTTCCGAGAAGCCTATCGGAAGTACGCGGACGGGGGATGGAACGGAGTGATCTGTGACGTGGAGGACGGAGGCCAAGGACTACCGCAAGTGATTGGAACTGCTGTCTTTGAGATGATGGCGGCCAGTAACTGTGCCTTCTCACTTTATCCAAAGATATCTGAGGCAGCCTATGAGTGCCTGCGGACGAGTGCGCCTCCTGAACTCAGGAAAACGTATTTGAAGCCGCTCGCGACGGGTGTCTGGGCGGGCACAATGTGTTTGACTGAGCCACACTGTGGCACGGATCTCGGGCTGCTGAAGGCTCGTGCGGTACCGAAGGAAGACGGCTCCTACGCAATTACGGGAACCAAGATTTTCATCTCTTCCGGAGAACACGATCTCACGGAGAACATCGTGCATCTGGTCCTGGCGCGCTTGCCAGATGCGCCGAATGGTACGGGTGGCATTTCTCTTTTCGTCGTTCCGAAATTCATTCCTGAGTCTGATGGCAAATTAGGCGCCCGCAATTCTGTAATCTGTGGTTCCATCGAGAAGAAGATGGGAATTCACGGAAACTCGACATGCGTGATGAACTTCGACCGAGCAACGGGTTTCTTGGCCGGTGAACCAAATCGCGGCTTGTCGGCGATGTTTGTGATGATGAACAACGCCCGGCTGGGGACAGGCACTCAAGCGATGGGCATCTCCGAGGTCGCTTACCAACGTGCCTTGAACTACTCGCGTGAGCGTATTCAGAGTCGGGCGCCTGGACGTCGTTCCAGTGACGGCTCAGGGCCGATCATCGAACTCCCAGACGTACGGCGGATGCTTTTGACGCAGCGTGCGCTGGTGGAGGGTGGGCGGGCGTTTGCATACTGGGTTGCCTTGCAGATCGACCAACTTCATCATAGCCACGATCCGGATTTTCAGGCGAACCTTAGAGGTCAACTAGCGCTGTTGACGCCCGTGGTGAAAGCATTCCTCTCCAACAATGGCATCGATGTAACAAGCAGTGGTATTCAGATACACGGCGGCGCAGGATACATAAGCGAAACCGGTGCCGAGCAGTTGCTTCGCGATGCTCGAATTCTTCCAATCTATGAGGGCACTAACGGCGTTCAGGCGAACGATCTTCTCGTAAGAAAAGTGATTGGAGACGGGGGCAGCTCGATGTTTGCATTGCTCGACAACCTGCGGAGCGATTTACTCGAGCTGGTGAATTCAGAACCGCGCGATGGCGCTGACGATTGTTGTTCGCGGATGGTGAAGCCGCTGGTTGAAGTGATCGAGGAGGTGCGAATTCTCACCGCTGAACTTGTCGAGTCGGCCGTGAGCGACGTGTATCAGGCATCTGCGTCGGCTTGTGACTACCTCGAACTGGCCGGACTGCTCCTGTTCGGCCATCTTTGGCTGAAGTCAGCGATTATCTCGGGTAAGAAAGCAGGGGACCCATTCTACGATGCCAAACTCGTGACTGCTCGATTCTATTTCTCGCACATATTCCCAAAGGCCTTGACGCTTGTTGTTAAGTCGAAGGAATCGTCTTCTATCACTATGGACTCGCGTGCTTTCGCCCCCTAGAGGAGGCACACCTGGAGGCGAATGCCGCCAAGACCAAGCTCGACCAGTTTTTTACGGTCGAGACGCGCGCGGCTCCATCTGGTAGCACAAGATCGGGTCTTCGGCAGGCGTTCGCTCGCGCTCAGCAGAGAGACGCATCCGTCCCGCTGTGTCTTTCTAATTTAGAGTTGAACGCGTTTTTGCAACTCCGGGGACGCTGAGGAGTTGCGGAAGCATATTCCGGATTGTGATCAGATTGTCGGTCGAGCGGTCGGCCAACACCATAACCAGAGACCCTTGCATTAACGCCTGCAGCAGGAAGCCTTGTTGCTCGGGCGCCATGTCTTTCCGGATTGAGCCATCTTGATGTCCCGCGGCCACCAGTTCAGTTATTGCCAGTCGCCAGGTTTCCAGAGATGCAGACACTGCCGAGCTGACAGCGTCGGAATTGGGGGCGAGTTCGGAGGAGAATTTACCCGCGAGACATGCCATCTTGCATCTGGAGCGCTCGATCCTATTGATCAACGTATCGAAATACGATTCGATTTTCTGGTATGCCGACAGGTGGTCGGCATTGGCGCATTTCTCAACAGTCTTAAGTTGCTGCTTGGTGTATTCCTCGAGAACGGCGAAGGCGAAATCATCTTTCGAACCAAAGTGATGATAGAACGACCCCTTCGGCGCGCCAGCTGCCGCTAGCACATCGTCAACGCTAGTGCCATTAAATCCCGTAGCGTAAAACATCCGCATTCCTTCCTTCAGGAGGCTTTCGCGGTGCGATGGTGGCGAAGACTTGCCTTTCGTAACCATTTCGAGATGACCCTTGGCGCGTCGTAAGTGAAATTAGACCGTTCAGTCAATATGTTAGCAAAATTTTGTCCCACTGTGTGTGGGACGTCTGCATATGGTCCGAATGCGGCCGGGATCACACAGCTAAGACGCCGATTGTTGTCCCACATGTATGGAAACATCAGACGTAGGTACAAACGAGCATATGAGTGATCCTGGTTCATTAATAGACTATCTGGTCTATATCACGATTCATGGCGGTTCTGTCCCAGAGTGTGATGCAGCCGAAAGGGCGCGGGCAGAGCAGTCGTTTTGGAAACACCTTCAGCTCTGTTTGCGGGGCTGCTCAGATCTGCTTCCCGCTGCCGTTGGCAGCGACAGAGATCAAGACGCTCCGTAAGTGGCTCACATCAATGAAAGGAAAACCATGACAGAACATATCTCGGTCTCGATTCAGGATGGAGTGAAAGTTTTGACCCTCAACAGGGCCTCCAAGATGAACGCGATCACCGACGCGATGTACACGTTTCTGGCGGAAGAGATCACTGCGGCGCAGACCGATCCTGCCGTCCGCGTTGTTGTACTGTTAGGCGACGGGGACAACTTTACCGCTGGTAATGACATTTCCACATTCGCCCAGCGCTCGGAGCAGTCGGGTGCGAGTAGTGACGCACTGAATCCCGGTCAACTGTTTCTGCGGAGTATCGGGCGTGCGACCAAGCCCTTGATTGCTGGTGTCCAAGGGCGCGCGGTCGGAGTTGGTGTGACGATGCTTATGCATTGCGATTACGTTGTTGTTGCCAACGACGCAACGCTCCAGACGCCCTTTGTAAATCTCGCATTAGTGCCGGAAGCTGCTTCAACGATCCTGCTTGTTGCGCGCATTGGCCACGCGAGGGCGTTTTCGATGTTCACCCTAGCGACTCCCATCGACGGAAACACAGCGGTAGCGTGGGGGATTGCCAACGAGGCTGTGGGTAAGGCGGACGTTCATAAGCAAGCGCTTGCGGCCGCAAAGTCCCTTGCCAATCGGGCACCGAGTGCGGTGGTTGCTACCAAGAAGCTGATGCGGAAGGAGGAAGCGATCCTTGCGCAGATGATGTTGGAAGATGAACAGTTCTCGGCACAAATCGTATCGGAGGATGCTCGCGAGGCTTTCCGCGCTTTCACTGAGAAACGGCCGCCTGTGTTCCGCAAATGACCCGGTAAGGTCGTCGAGGCTGTTGGCTCAACGGCATCTTCTTACGCTAACCTTTCAATTACATTTTTGCTACCCCAGAAGCAGGAAAGAACTATGGATTATCGGAAGACTTTGGATTTCCTGCTTCATGATTGGCTTGACGTGGGTTCCCTTCAGTCGCGCTCGCGCTTCGCGGATCACACTCGCGAGACGTTCTCGGCAGTCCTCGATACTTGCGAAAAGATTGCGCGTGATAAGTTTGCGCCATGTAACCGGTTGATGGATGAGCAGGAGCCTTGGCTCGATGGCGTAACGGTCCGGCAGCCTGAGGGGTGTGCGGAGGCTTTCGAGGCGTATGCTCACTCCGGGATGCTGGCAGCGTCAGACGACTACGAGGTCGGCGGCATGCAACTCCCGTGCACCGTTGAGATAGCGGCGAATTCCTTTTTCTCCAGAGCCAACGTTAGCCTCAGCAGCGTGCCAATGTTGACAAGTGGTAACGCCAGAGTCCTTGTTGCGCACGGTACACCGTTGCAGCAGCAGGTGTTCGCGATTCCACAGTTCTCGGGGAAGTTTGGTGGAACGATGTGCCTGAGCGAGCCTCAGGCAGGGTCGAGCCTGTCTGATATTGCGACGCGCGCAACGCCAGATGGAACGGATTACGAACACGATCCGCTTGGTCCTCGTTACCGACTCCGCGGTAACAAGATGTGGATTTCGAACGGAGATCACGAGTTGACCGAAAACATTGTTCATCTCGTGTTGGCGAAGATTCCTAGTCCAGACGGGAAGCTTATCTCAGGTCCTAAAGGAATTTCGCTGTTCGTTGTCCCTAAAAAGCTCGTTCATGCAAACGGCGAGCTTACCGGCGAGAGAAACGATGTTGTGGTCGCGGGCCTGAACCACAAGCTTGGATATCGGGGAGCACCAAATACGTTGCTTAACTTTGGCGAAGGAGCGTTTCCGGCTAGAGGAGAGAGCGGGGCGATTGGTTACCTTGTTGGCAACCCCCACGAGGGGTTGCGGTACATGTTTCATTTGATGAATGAGGCCCGGCTCGCGGTGGGTGTCTCGTCAACGATGCTCGGGTACGCCGGTTTCGAGTCTTCCCTGGAATATGCGAAAGGTCGCCTGCAAGGAAGGCCGGTCGGACCGGGCGGTAAGGATTGCAGCAAGCCTCAGGTTCCGATCATCCAGCACGCCGACATAAAACGAATGCTGCTCGCCCAGAAAAGCTACTGCGAAGGGGCACTTGCACTTGGACTTTACTGCGCCAAGCTGATTGACGAGCAACGAACAGGAACTCCCGAGGCTTCCAGCGAAGCGGCGCTGTTGCTGGAGGTACTGATTCCAGTGGCGAAGGCCTGGCCGAGCGAATGGTGCCTTGAAGCCAACAATCTAGCAATACAGATTCTAGGTGGATACGGGTACACCCGTGATTTCCCTGTGGAGCAGTTGTGGAGAGACAACCGGCTGAACATGATTCATGAAGGAACGCACGGAATTCAAGGCCTCGATCTGCTCGGACGAAAGGTCGTGATGCAGCAAGGTGCCGGCCTCGCGCTGCTCACGAGAAAAATTCAGGAAACAATTGACAGAGCGAAACGTGCAGAAAAATTTGCTGTGGAGGTCGGAGCACTGAGCAATGCGTTGGAACGCCTGAATTTCGCAACGCGCAATGCCTGGGCCACGGGATCTCCGGACGATGCACTCGCGAACGCTACCCTTTACCTTCAGGCTTTTGGCCACGTGGTGCTCGCGTGGACGTGGCTTGATGTAGGTTTGTGCGCGTGTTTCCAGTTAGATACGGGTCGCATGGAGCAAGACCTTTGCAAAGGAAAGCTCGCTGCTCTGGAGTATTTCTACCGCTATGAATTGCCGAAGATCGAAGCATGGCTTTGCGTAGTCGAAACTCGTGCTGCGACTTGCCGTTTGACTGAGGCAGAATGGCTTTGAGCAGGTATTCGGGAAAGAGTAGCATTTCGGGACCGGAGGGGATCCGTTAAAGGATGGCTTGCAGACTATCGCTTCATTTCGACTCGAAGACCGATTACTCAACGTTGACAACCGTTGCTAAGTGCGCTCATAGCGTTGTCCGTTCAGCGATGACCAATGATTAAATTGATTGAACTCCACATTCGGTGTCACAACTGGATGTCTCAATGATGCGAAGGCGGTCAAGGCAGTATGCGATATAAACTACGCGAGGAAGGTGGAATTGCATCCGGCGATCTAGCGGGGCGCTTTGATGAGATGACTTCCTTGATTGTCGAAAGAATCGCGATTGGTCTCGCGTTTGAACGGGATGCCTCGTTACCCGCCGCTCTCGGAATTATCGAGCCAGGCATAGATAGTTTGAAGCAACATAGCATTGTCCTTGGAGAAAATGGTCCAGCGATATTGGTGAACCAGTTAGGTGCGTGCGAAGCGGTTGTTGATCGGCCTGCCGCTTCGGGTCGCTACAAAGAATATCTTGCGGACGATGGAGTTCTGAAAGAGAAGTTATGGCAGTCGTGCCAGAAAACGGGCTCGTTGCGTGATGCTCAGGCGCTGATGCGTGAAATGCTCGCTGAGTCAATCAATCTACCTCGAGAGACCATTGGGAAATTGCAGCGCTGGAAGAGTCTCTTTGCTACGAATGCGTATACTTGGGTGACGCTCGCGGGGATGCTCCTTGATTCGAAGAGGGAATCGCTCAAGAAGCAGATAAAGGCGGGCGGGATCCGACAACGATTCGTAATAAAGGAGTATGCGTCTCTTGTCCATTCAATGGGTGCCTTCATGTGTCTAGCCTGCGCTGGCTCGGATAATCGATGGCTCGAAGTGATGGCGGAGCAGGTGCCCTGGGGAAACTGGACCCCGTCTCTAGTACTTTCGCGAGAACGTAGCTTACTCAGTACGTTGCAGGGAGCAACGGTAGCCTCAGCATTTGGAGTGGTTGCGATTGACCGCTACCTTGACCGTCTGGTCAGTGTTGGGACGCCGTTCGGAGTGTTTGATTGTGTGATAGGACTCGTCTCGCTCGCGCGTCAGCATACAAATTTCGCCGGCAACATTCTTAACGGAATTTACAAAGGATTGCGCTTCAGAGAAAGGCGTCTAGATGAAGACGCGCAAATTTTGAGAGCACTTTGGAAATCGGCTCGTATCGCTTTGGAAGAGCCGGAGTGCGGTGAACGATTTTTGCTTGATTGGGCGAAGGGGTTTGGAAATATCGATTTCGCACAAACCAGCGATAGACCGGGAGACGGATTCCTCTCTGCTGTGCGGTCCGATATTGATGGTGCTCAAATGGTTGGGGAGTATTTCCCTGCCATCTTGGCTGTGCCATTGTTTTCCAACGAGCAGCCAGGCGCGTTCTATTTGCCTCAAGCGCTTCAAAGCGTAGAACGAAGCGGCGATGGATTCAAGCTCTCCAAGCAGTTCGTGATCAGATCAGCCACGACTGATATATCCATTAACGAGCGGAAATTTCACTGATTTGCGTTCGCCATGTTAGCTGGAGCGAGTCTGCTCGTCGGAGCTTTGTAATGACGTTGTAATGCGGTAGACCACAGCCGCGACACACATCGTGACGCGACCTTCGGGGGCAGCCTTAGCGCAAGTTCGTTGTAAAGAGGGGAGGGCACTGCCTACGTCAGCGCCCTCATTTCTCCACAAGCTAGTTTAAGCCAGAGCCGAGATCGATGCAGTGCGTTTTCGGTTAAACGCGCTCAATCGCAATGGCGATTCCTTGCCCAACGCCGATGCACATAGTGCACAAGGCGAAGCGTCCGCCGATTCGGTGCAGTTGCCGGGTGGCAGTTGTTACCAGTCGGGCACCACTCATGCCAAGCGGATGCCCAAGTGCGATTGCGCCGCCGTTCGGATTCACACGAGGGTCGGCATCGTGGATGCCGAGGGAACGTAGAACCGCCAAGCTTTGCGCCGCAAATGCTTCGTTTAGTTCGATAACATCGAATTGATCGACGGTCATACGAAGGCGCGAAAGCAACTTGGTTGTTGCCGGAACGGGGCCGATGCCCATAACGCGCGGAGCGACGCCGGCGGTGGCGATACCGAGCACTCGCGCCCGCGGCTTCAATCCAAAGCGTTTTGCATTGTCTTCGTCCGCGATTAACAGCGCTGCAGCGCCATCGTTTACGCCCGAAGCGTTGCCAGCAGTGACTGAGCCATTTGGCCGCACCACTCCTTTGAGCTTTGCAAGCGCATCAAGGCTTGTCTCGCGCGGATGCTCGTCTTTCGATACGACAACCGGGTCACCCTTTTTCTGGGGAATTGTTACAGAGACGATCTCTTCGTCGAGCGTGCCATCCTGCTGAGCACGAAGAGCTTTTTGCTGGCTTGCCAAAGCGAATGCATCCTGGTCAGCGCGCTTCACGCCGTACTCGTCCGCGACATTTTCTGCTGTCTCGGGCATTGTATCGACTCCGAATTCCTCCTCCATCAGGGGATTGATAAATCTCCAGCCGATGGTGGTATCAAACAACTGCATATCGCGAGAGTAGGCCGACGCCGCTTTGCCCATGACGAATGGCGCACGGCTCATACTTTCTACGCCGCCGGCAATCATCAAACCATTTTCACCCGCACGGATCGAACGTGCCGCAATGCCGATCGCATCCATTCCGGACCCGCACAGGCGGTTCACTGTTGAGCCAGGTACCCCCTCGGGAAGGCCCGCAAGTAGTAGTGACATGCGAGCAACGTTGCGATTGTCGTCGCCGGCCTGGTTTGCGCAACCGTAGATAACGTCGTCCACTGCCTCCCAGTCGACCTCGGGATTTCTCGACATGAGCGCGCGCATTGGAATCGCACCAAGATCATCGGTACGGACAGGTGAAAGAAGGCCGCCATAGCGTCCGATTGGCGTCCGGATAGCGTCGCAGATAAAAGCTTCGTTCACGATTGCATAGCCCTGAAAGATGCATCGTACCGCTTCGATGCGGAGTGTTCTGATGGAAGGAGTGTTTTTGGCGTCGGCCAGTGTAGTCCCGATGCGCTCGCCTCGAATGCATTGGAGCCTCCGTCCTTCAACGTAAGCGTGATCGCGGTATGGATCCCGGCGTGTGCAGCGTATTGTAGACCAGATAGTCTATATGTTTCAGCAATCGAACGGAGGTTGGATCAATCTATTGCGGAAGGCAGTTACTCGTACTAGACTAAGGCGTCTAATTAAATGTTAGCTCTGTTTCTATCGGATGCATCGGCAGGGGCTCACGGGTGAAGAAAGCCGGTACCGTGATATCAAGATTCATGGCTCTAGGGCAGTTGTTTCGACGGCGAGTCGAAGCGATCGTTTGCTTGGGACGGGTAAGTGTGCGACGGAATGCGGAGCAGGATCCGCTGATACCGACCGGGCTTTGCCGGATTTCGGCTGTCGTTAGGTTGTCATGTGCGACCTGTTGAATCTCTTTCTTTCAACATGTTGTGGTGTTGAGGTCGATTCAGTCGCTCCATCCGTGATGGCGGGTAACAGTGCAGGAATGGAACGACGAATGATGTTTCGATGGCTGTGTTGGAACTGTTTCGAGGTTGCAATCGGAAGCTCCAATGTCCGCAAGGCCATATTCAACAGGCTGCGCACGTACGTTACGGGTTCGAGTTGTTCAGGAATGTGCACGTTTGACGGCGAGTTCAAGAACAAACTCGCGGACACGCCGAGCGAACGTCCGCTTTTCTGGCCAGGTTCAGGCAGACGGTCATGGAAAGCATGTGTCTGTCATAGCAGTCTGGTCACAACTTGCTTGACGATTGCGCATCGCCGTAGTGTGACCGGAAAGGTAGAGCGCCGTTTGTGCAATTCGTCTTGGTACCTGTCGGATTGAGCGTTCACTACTGGCGTTCGCGTAACTCACTTGCCGGTGAATATCGGCGCATTCCTTGCGCCATCATTGACGGAATACCTTCGCGCAACAAGCCGAACTTGTGCAAGTGGATTTGTATTCGCGGCACGCGATCAAGCTCTTACTGAAGTCGTCGCAATCGCGGTGCCTCTCGTTAAATGAGATCGACGGCGGGTAATGTCAGCGGTGCATAAACGGAAAGAAGTTGAGATGGAAAACGAACGAATCGTCATGAATTGCGAAAATACAACTATACCCGGGGTACACGCGGATACGGCTCTTGAAAATGCGAAGACTGAAGTCTCGCAACGTCGTCGCAGAACGTCAGCCGATGACGCAATTAAGGCAATCTTGCAAGCGACGTCTGATCTCATGTGTGAGGGCGCCGCTGGGCACATCAACGTCGATCAGGTTGCAGAGCGGGCCGGATTCCACAAGATGACCATTTACCGGAACTTTGGATCGCGCGATGGATTGTTCGAACGATATGGCGATTGGCTCCGCGAAAATGAACGCGCGAACTGGTACGAAGTTCAAAAGAGCAGCTTGCTCGCGTCGAAAGGTGGCCTTTCAAGCTTCTTCGAAGATCTCGAACAGCGGCTTCAGACAAACTCGTCGGCAAGCGTCAGGTTGTTCAAGCTTGATTTTCTGTTCGGCGACCAGGTGCCCCCAGTACGACGGATCTTCGAGCAACACCAGAAGGAGCTTCGGAGCCTGATCGTCAGTCTTGCGATGTCGTCTGGTGCCGATGATGCTGAGGCATTGACCGATACGCTGCTGCTGCTATGGCGCGGCGCGATATCTGCACCGACGCACGCACCGGCTCCAACGGAGAATCGACTATCGCGATTGATAGATCAGGCATTGAAAAGATATGGGTGTCGAGAAGCGCAACATTGACCCCTAGGTAGAACCGCTTCGCGGATGGATGAGGTGAAATTCTCGTCTAGCGTCAGCTTTTTTGCGGAGCTGGTTTTCTCGCCTGAGATTGTCAAACAAGGTAAGAGACAAGGAGTTTTTAATGCAATATCGAACAGTTAATCCTGCGACCGGGAAGGTCCTCAAGACTTTCGAAAGCGCAGGCGACGGTGAGATCGAAGCGGTCGTCAAGAGGGCACATGAGGTGTTTGAGTCGGATTGGCGACATCGTCCAGTCGCCGACCGAGCCCGTATCGTGAGTCGTGCCGCGACGATTCTTCGAGAGAGAGCAGAAGACTACGCGCAAATCATCACCCGTGAGATGGGCAAGCGGATTGATGAGGCGCGATATGAAGTCTCACTGTCGGCGAATATCCTCGAATACTACGCTGAGCGCGCCAGCGAGTATCTGAAACCGAAGAAGGTGCCTGAGGTGGAAAACGCCGAAGTGCAGATCCATCCGGACGGCGTGTTGCTCGGTATTGAACCTTGGAACTTCCCCTACTATCAGATTGCCCGCGTTGCTGGTCCCCAACTTATGGTGGGCAATGTGCTCATTCTGAAGCACGCCGAGAGTGTTCCTGAGTCGGCACTAGCATTCGCTCGACTTTTCGAAGAAGCAGGTGCTCCAGACGGCGTCTATACGAACGTCTTCGCCACGATCGAACAGGTGGGCAAGATAATCGACGATCCGCGAGTTCGAGGCGTCACGCTCACTGGAAGCGAGCGGGCGGGAGCGTCGGTCGCAGAGCGCGCCGGCCGGAACCTTAAAAAGGTTGTTCTTGAGCTTGGTGGGAATGACGCAATGATCATTCTCGAAGACGCGCCCATGGATTGGGCAATTACGTCAGCCGTGATCGGTCGGACGCTCAATTGCGGACAGGTTTGCGTCGGGTCGAAGCGGATCATCGTTGTTGGCAAGGAGCGCGGCGAGGATTTCCTGAACGGCTTCAAGAATGCGATGGGCGCACTCAAAGCAGGAGATCCTGCCGACTCGAGCACCACGCTGGGACCGCTTTCCTCGGAAAGAGCCTTGACTAACCTGCTCGACCAGGTTCGGCGTGCAACAGAAGCAGGAGCGCTTGTCGAAGCCGGTGGTAACCGAATCGATCGCGAAGGTTTCTACATTGAGCCGACCATTCTGACCAACGTTCAGCCAGAGAATCCGATTTATCGCGAAGAGCTGTTTGGACCTGTGGCGGCGTTTTTCGTTGTGGAAGATGAAGAAGCAGCGATTCGCCTTGCGAATGACTCGCAATATGGTCTTGGTGGCTCAGTTCTGACTGCGGACATTGAACGTGGCCAGCGGGTTGCCGATCGAATTGACACGGGAATGATTTTCGTCAACCGTCCTTTCGCTACGACCCCCCAGCTTCCATTCGGAGGTGTCAAAAACTCTGGTTTTGGTCGCGAGCTATCGCTCGCCGGCTTCGACGAATTTGTGAACAAAAAATTGGTTACGACTGAGCCTGCAGGTAATCCTGTTTTCGGTAAGCCGAAGGCAGGTTGAAGATCGCTGGTGCCCGCCAACGCATTTCAACTTGAGTCTTGAGTGATTCGCTGAACCCACCGTGAATGACTTGATCGGGTTATGACTAGGCCGCTCCCATATAGTCGACCCAGATTATGCGGTCGCTCCGCCGGTATATGCTGCTGAAGACTCCGAAGACAGGAGAAACGGCCGATTCCGTCTGGCTTTTCAAAGGCTTGAGCGTGCTCCAGTTTCTGATGTCGGACGGATGCCCAAATGTCTTGGCTTGAAGGGGAGAAGTGTAGGCATTCGGGTATCGAAAACGATACTCTTCTTGGAGAGAGTTTGAGAAAGGCGTGACGTTGTCATCGAAAAATAAGAGAAGAGGGATTTTGCCTCTACAGAAGTTCACGTTAACGACGTTACTGTGATTGGATGTATTTCTACTGGAGACGAGAAATGGCAAAAGGATATTGGGTTGCGGCGTATCGTGCGATTACCGACGAGAGCAAGCTTGCCGCATATGGTGCCCTCGCTGGACCAGCGGTGGCGGCTGCTGGCGGAAAGTTTCTTGCGCGGGGCGGTGAGGTTCTGGCGTTCGAAGCGGGTCTGAAGGAACGGACGGTCGTGGTCGAGTTTCCGAGCTTTGAGCAGGCAGTCACTGCATACAAAAGCGAGGCTTATCAAAAAGCGTTGGCTGCGCTGGGAGACGGTGCTGAGAGAGATGCCCGTATTGTCGCGGGGGTTGAAGGCTAAGTCTTGGCAATAGTTGCCGAGGATTCCGCCGGCGTCAGATAATATCTGAGATCGGCGGGACCTTAACCTTGTAGGGATTAGTGCACAGGAAGAGAGCGGCGCCGTGAACGCACAAAAAGAGGTGGGCGGTGTTCAACGGTCGTCTCATCCGTCTAGCTATCACGAGTACGTGCGCTCATGTATTGGTTACTTCAGCGTCTGCAAACTCATAATCTTGCGCGTCAAAAGGCGAGATTTCATCTTGGAAAAGGTGCGAATAATCAGGCCAGATAGTCGTGAGGCGCCCGCTCCGCGGATCGACATACCATGCGGTGCAGCCACCCGTCATCCACACCGTTGTCGCGGCGCGTGAGGCAAGATCGTCTCGAAAGCGGTTCTCTGCTTCCCTGCGTACTTCGATTACTGATCGTCCAGTTTTTGCCAGATGCTTTAAAGCGCGCATAACGTGCTGGATCTGCGCCTCGAACATATACACCTGCGAGTTATGTCCTACGCCTGTGTTCGGGCCACCAAGGATGAAGAAGTTTGGAAATCCGCTAACCGATGTAGTCGCGAACGCTTCTGCGCCGGTACTCCAGCGCTCGGACAGACTTTTCCCGTTTGTGCCGATGATTCTTTTCGAAATCGGGAGCTCGGTAGCTTCAAAACCTGTGCATAGAACCAGCGCATCGAGTTCGTGTCTCTTCCCGTCGACTGTGACAATCGCTGAGCTCTCGATATGGTCGATCCCGTCGGTAATGAGACTAACGTTCGATCGGCACATGGCAGGGTAGAAGTCGCTCGATTTCAGAACGCGTTTGCAGCCGATTTCATAGTTGGGCGTCAACATTCGACGTAGTTCGGGGTCCGGAACCTGATCTTCCAGATGCTTCAGAGCAATCGCGGTGGCTTTCGCGAGAAGCGCTGGTACGGCCGCGCGTTGCGCATACCGTTCCTCGTTTTCCCAGAAAATAGCGGAACGCAATTCCTGCATCTTTTCGGGAAACTTGCGGAACACACCTTTTTCTTCCTCGGTGAACTGGCGGTCGAGTCTCGGGACAATCCACGCCGGGGTACGCTGGTACACGCTAACGTGACCAGCGATTTTCGCGATCTCGGGGATGATTTGAATGGCTGAGGCTCCCGTGCCGATGACACCGACGCGTTTGCCGTCGAGCGGGATCTCGTGAGCCCAGCGTGCTGAGTGAAATACGTCACCCCTGAAGTTTTCAAGGCCTTGAATATCCGGCATTTTCGGGTCGGACAGCAGACCAGCGGCGCTTACCAGGAAGCGTCCTCGATAAACATTTTCTCCCGTTCGCACCACCCAGTGTTGGGTCTCGTCATTCCAACGTGCTTCCTTTACGTCCTCGTTGAAGCGAATATAAGGCAACAATCCTTCCTCACGGGCGACCATACGAAGATAGTCCCATATTGCCGGCTGCGAAGAGAAGACGCTAGGCCAGTCTGGATTGAGTCTGAAGGAAAGTGAGTAGAGGTGGGAGGGTTGATCGCACGCCGCGCCAGGATACTGATTGTCGCGCCACGTACCCCCCACATCATCCGCACGCTCAAGGACTATCAGCGATGTTTCGCCCCGGCGCAGCAACTGGGACGCCATTCCGATTCCAGAGAAACCGGTTCCAATTACGATGACGTCGGTCACCGCTTCTTCGTGTTGCAGGGGAGTGTTCATGTAGGCCTTCCTAAACCTGAAAATCATTGAGCTGGCTGAGGCTTCCGTGCTCATAAATACTGACATTTGCACGGTTGCTTTCAATGCGCCGAACGAACTTGTCAATCAATCGAAATACCTCTGCTGGTCGCTCCGTCACCGAACCGTGACCACACGTAAGCTCGGCCAGTGCTGCACCGGCAATTCCACCAGCCAGCTCAAGGCTATGAGCAAATGGGATGAGCTGGTCGAGGCGACTACCTATGACCAGAGTGCGCTGCTGGATGTGGGCGAGTCTGCCTGAGATGTCGAGCACCCGGTTCAGCGCCATCTGCCTGTCGCTTCCCGGGCCCACCGCATATACCTCCGCCAACTGGCAAAGCTCATCCCAGTTACGCGAATTGAGGAACGAGCGCGAGTAGACATTCAGCAACATGAACTCTGCAAGCAAACGCAGGTCGCCTGCTTTACGGAGTCGCTCCCAGAGTGTAAGTCGCAGGCGAATTTCGTTGTCAGTGCGTGCCCATCCATTCAGCAGTACAAGAGAATCGACACTTTCAGTATGGCTTGCTGCGACTTCGATCGCGACGGCGGCACCCAAGGAGTACCCAACGAGCGCGACCTTCTGTCCCGGAACAATCTGATTGATAGTTACGACAACCTGCTGAGCAAGGTTGGAAACGGAAAGGGGGGCATCCTGGTTCCTGCAATCATGATTCTTGTCTGAAAGATCGATTGCGATCACACGATGACGGGATGCCAGCATCGGATACAGCGTAAAAAAGTGCGTTTCTGCCTTGCCTCCGGTTCCGTGGATGAGAACGATGGGTATCTCGCCCTCACGCGCATCGCCACCGTCGTGATATCCGACCTTTGCTGATCCAAATACCACCTCACCGGCCTGGGCGCCAGGATAGATGCTCATTGAAATACTCCTAGTCTTAAAACAGCAGGGGCGGTGGCCGCGCATCTGTCAATTAAATATGCATAACTAAACTAAAATCTGCAACTCGCAAGGGTCGAGTGCGATCTGTTTGCGCGTGCCATCTCGGGTATGAGAGCCAATCGCTCGTCTGCGGTCTTAATCCGAGATGGCCATGAAATGGCAGGGAAAAATCAGGCCAGTCGTCTTGCTAGATCACTGTTTCACGTCCGCGAAGGTGCGCCACGGCGAGATCGCATCGCGCCCCTTCGCGGAGTCCGCGTAGATGCGGCCATAGACGATTTTTCCACCTTCGACCTTGAAGAAAAAAAGGTGCTCATTCCACATGGAGCGACCCGTCTTTGATTCACCGTGTGCGACGACGGGGACGATAATACGATCACCGGTGTCGATGATCTCGTGGAGATCGTAGTCAAAGGAGTTCCAGTGCACAAATACGAGATCCCAAAATTGCTTGTATCCGTCGACACCCTTGAACGTACCACCGTAAGGCAGTGATTCGGGAAATTCGAAGACGATGTCGGGGTGAAACTGGTCGATAAGGGTGTCTCGAGCACTCTTAGAGTGACCAGAAAGGACATTTCGAATAGCATCGACAATTTTAGGATTACTCACTGTTGTCTCCATGAATAGTGAGATTGTTGGCCAGCTGGAATTTGATTCACTACTGGCTGGCCTCAGTAATGTTGATTATTTTTGAAGTGTTAGCTACCGTTTCAGGAGGTGTTCGAACGTGAAATCGACAAATTCGAGCAAGGCGCGATCGCTTTTTTCAACACGCATTCGGAGAATCGCACCCTCCCAACTGCTGACCAAAAAGCGTCCGAGCTGCTTTGCTGGCTGTGCGGACGATACCGTGCCCAACTGCTGAGCTTCTTCAATGCAACTCGTCACCAGGTCGCTCCAACGCTGGAAGTGAGCATCAAGTCGGGCTCGAATCATGTCACTGTGGTCGGATACTTCGAGGCCTAGATTACCGAGCATACAACCGCGGTTAAATCCTGCGGTCCGAAAGGCTTCGATTCTTGCGGCGAAATAGGCGCGCAAGCGAGCAACGGGGGCCATCTCCGGGTTTTCGAGAATGCTTGTAAGAAAAATCCAGTGATTCTCAAAATACTCGTCGACGGCTGCAGCTCCAAAGATCTCTTTGCTTTCAAAGTGATGGTAGAACGAGCCTTTTGCAACCTCAGCGGCATCCGAGATGTCGCTAATACCGGTTGCCGCGTAACCGTTTCCCTCGATCACTCTCAAACCAGCACTCAACAGCTTCTCGCGAGTGCCGGCTTTGGGCTTGGGACCAGGTTTGCGCACTGCTGTCATGTGAATCTGCCCTCTATCTAAAGTTGACCAGTCGGTTCGAATTAAATATAGTGTACCGAGTTTCGACTTGTCAACCCTCCCGGAACGTGTGCTGTGGATGCACCGGACCTTTTTCGGAGACTGTTATGCCAATGATTGACCTCACCCTACCGCGTGGCGCGCTCAGCGCTGACAAGCTGGAAGATCTCATGCATCGGGCTATCAAAACGCTGATGTTTTGGGAAAAAATTCCCGATACCCCGGAAGCTCGCAATATCGCGTGGGCCACCGTTAACGAAGTCGATTCGCGACATATGGTCGTCGGTGGCCTTCCTCCAGAGCGCCCGCGTTATCGCTTTCGCGTGCACACGATTCAGGGTTTGATGGACGAGGGTGCAATCTCGGGAGTCATGCGTGACCTCACGAAGCTCGTCCTTGAGATTGAGGGAAGTGAGCACAATCCCGATAACGCTGGTCGCGTGTGGGTCATCGTGCGCGAATATCCACGCTCGCATTGGGGCATCGGGGGATATCCGTATCCGCCTGCAGGTTTCCGGGCAGCTGCATCTGAGATTCGTGTCTCGCCGGAAGACAAAGTCTACTGAAACGCTTGACGCTTTCTGCAACGCGACTACACGTTATCGCGAGTCGTGGGTCTGTATCGTTACCGGAGAAGAAATGACACGCGCAGCAGTTGTCGAACGGGGTCAGGAGCACCCGGATCTGGGTGTACTTATCCACGGTTTTCTCGACCGGGGGCGTTCGTGGGGTGCACTCGCGCGTAGCTTTCCCGCTAGTTGGGATGTACGGGCGCTAGATCTCCGGGGGGCAGGCAGGCTCGCTACCTCGGAGGGGCCGTATTCACTCGAGCAGGCGGTGCAGGACGTCGTTGACGTGATCAAGCAGGCGGACGCGCGACGCGTCGCGCGTGTCGGCAATAGCATGGGCTGCCTCATTGCCGAACTGGTGGCGGTGGCGATCCCTGAAAAGGTGGCAGCGCTCGTCCTGCTAACTCCTACACCGTTGGGCGGACTTGAGCTCCCCGCGGAAACGCGTGAACTCCTTCGCGAGTCTGGTGGAAACCAGCGGCAACAGCGACTAATCCGCGAACGACTCTCGCTGCGTCTGGCGCCCGAGCAGATAGAGCAGATGACGGATCTCGACGGTCTGATGGGAAAGGATGCGGCCCACGGATATTACGACGCTTTCTCCCAAGGGCACCCACTTGGCAAGGAGCCGAGCCAATTCAAAGGCGCGACTCTTATCGTCGCGTCCACCTCGGACCCGTCGATTCCGCTTGCGCTCGTGCAACAGATTAGGGCCACGCGGTTCCCGGATTCCAGCCTCGAAACCATCGATGATTCGGGTCATTGGCCCCATGTGGAACAACCCGTCCGCACAGGAAAACTGGTGGCAGACTTCCTGTCCAGTATCCCTGGCGGATAAACGCCCGGTATAACACCGTGAACGACATTTGACGCGCAAATCTTTGAGTAGCTGCAACGAACGCATGCGTACCGATGGCGAGAACGCGTTTCTTTCCAGTTTGAAGACGTTCCTGAACTGGATGGTCCCCTGCGCAGAGAGAAGATCAGGCGTCGCACGCTTGAGCGGGTGGTCGCAAGGGGTAGAACTGAGACGCCACTGACGGGTTATTGCTCTGCCGCAGAGCATTGCCGGCACTTCGGCGGCATCGTTCAAGGCTTGCCTCAAAGCGAGCCCGGGTAACGGTACCCGTTCATCAACTATCTCAACCTTCTGGGCGCGCTATTTGTTGAACTGTGAACCTGTCGGTGCCTCAAACAGGATGCCCACAAAATAGTTCCGGGTAGTCACCAATCTAAGGATATATTCATTGTGAAAGCTTTTACGCTGGAAGAAATCAAAGGTGCCGGCTGGTTGAAAGAGGCAAACTACATTGCCGGTGAATGGGTCGCTGCCGACGATGGGAGGACGTACGATGTAGCCGACCCCGCCACGGAAATCCGGATCGGAACTATTCCGTGGGTGGGCGTTTCGGAGACCCGACGCGCAATCGACGCAGCACAAACTGCCTTCAATGATTGGTCGATGACGACAGCAGTCGAGCGCGCAGACAAACTCCACCGCATGGCACAGCTCGTGAGGGACAATCTGGATATCCTTGCGGAAATGCTAACGCTGGAGCAAGGCAAACCGCTCGCCGAGGCGAAGGGCGAAATGAAGCTTGGCGCGGACTATATCCAGTGGTTTGCTGAGGAGGCACGTCGCATCAACGGCGAGATCATCCCTTCGCCGTGGAAGGACCGGCAGATTCTCGTGATCCGTGAGCCTGTGGGCGTAGTGGGTGCGATTACGCCTTGGAATTTCCCGTTCTCGATGCTTTCTCGGAAAGTGGCTCCCGCGCTTGCAGCTGGCTGCACGATTGTTATCAAGCCATCGGAGTTCACACCGTTTTGCGGTCTGCTATATGGAGTTCTGGCTGAGAAGGTCGGCATTCCCGCTGGCGTGGTGAATGTGGTCACTGGCGAAGCTGCTGCGATTGGCGCAGAGCTAACCCAGAGTCCGATTGTGCGAAAGATCACCTTTACGGGGTCGACACGTGTTGGCAAGCTTCTTTACGGGCAATCTGCTGACACGATGAAAAAGCTTTCGATGGAGCTTGGCGGCAATGCGCCCACCATCATCTTTGATGATGCCGACCTCGACCTCGCTGTCGAAAATGCGACGGTCGGCAAGTTCCGTAATAGTGGACAAACTTGCATCTGCACGAATCGCTTTTATGTTCAAGATGGCGTGTACGATGAATTTGCACGTCGCCTCACCGAACGCGTGCAGAAGCTGAAGGTCGCGAATGGCTTCGATGAAGGTGCAGAGCAGGGACCGCTCATTAATTCGGCCGCCATTGCGAAGGTAGAATTGCATGTTGCGGATGCGAAGACCAAGGGCGGGCGTGTTTTGACAGGCGGTAAGCGACACGAGCTCGGAGCCACGTTTTTTGAGCCGACCGTGATTGTTGACGCGAAACCGGACATGCTCATCGCCCATGAAGAGACCTTCGGACCAATCGCTGCGCTGTTCAGATTCAAAGACGAACAGGAAGGTATTGATGCAGCAAATTCAACAGAGTTCGGGCTTGCTTCTTATTTTTTTACCCGAGACGTCGCCCGGATTTTCCGCGTCTCCCGAGCACTTCAAAGTGGAATGGTTGGCGTGAATGCTGGGGTAATTACAACGTCTGAAGTGCCGTTCGGTGGTGTAAAGGACAGCGGAATTGGACGCGAAGGCTCTGCACACGGAATTGAAGAGTATCTAAACCTGAAGTACATCAATCTTGCGGGGCTTTAAGTCACAGCTCAGCTCGTAAGTTCAACGGTCTGCTCCAATGTGAAGTTGTCTTTCACATTGGAGTCCGGGGCAAGACTTTCGCGGCAGCGGCTGCAATGTTGTACTTCAGGCATTCCGCTCTTTGGTGCGTGCCAGCCATGATAGTTCAGCTTCAATCGTGTGCAGAGAGCAGTCCGACGTTCACTCCTGCGATCGACCACTGATACACCTCGCACTTTTCATAGACTCCCGCGATGTTATAAGGGTCATGCCTTATCATTTGCCACACTTCGTTTATGTCCGAAGCCTCGTACACAAACAGTCCACCGACGTTATCACCGAGCGGACCTGCAGCGATAAGCTTTCCAGTGTCCAGCAATTGCTTCGCATAAGCACGATGCGATGGACGCGCTGAGGCCACTTTGTCGGCGTCGAGCACATAACGTGCAAGGTTCACAAACTTCATTCCAGATTCCTTTCTTGTATCGTGAAGATAGGGCATCTGCGCCTGAGTGCGCAGATAAGCGAAGGGTCTGCAAATAGACAACAGAAAACGGAATCACTCCGTTGACTCCGTCTGCGGAACATGTCATCCACTTGAGTTATCTGCCTTGCTGACCCTCGTGAAATATCTCGTCGAGCCGCGGATCTTCAGCGATGTCGCGTAGAGTCCCACGGAGCCCTTCTGTTGCCTGAATGCCAAAAAATTCGATGAATTTGTAGTGTGCCTGTTCCCAGTAAGGCTGCGTATTGGCTATAGCAGTCCGTCCCTTCGTGGTCAATAAAATCGGTCGGCGCCTTCCGTCCCGCTCATCGCGGCCAAGTTCGAGCATGCCGGCGCGCTCTAACGGCCGCAAAGTTTGTCCGAGCGCCGAACGCTCCATTGTCAGAAGATCCGCAAGTTCGCTGACGCTCGGGGGATTAGAAGCGTGACGCTCCAGTTCGCACAAAAGGTTGAACTGGGTAAAGCGCAGGCCGGAGGGGGCCATAATTTCATCGTAGGCATGCGTAAGCCGACGCGATGCCGCGCGCATTGCAGCCGCGATACAAGGACTCCCTGATTTGGGTGACCCGTTCATCGTGCGCGGCTCGCGTCAATGATGACGGCAATTTTTCCTGCAACGTTGCGTTGGGCGCGCATTTCGTCTAATGCCATATTGATTTCCGGGACTTCGCACGGGATCGTCACGGGGACGTGCGGCTTTACTGTACCGGCTTCCGTAGTCGCCGCTGCATCAAGAACGGCTTGGTTCAGTAGTGCGTAACCCGCGTCCTTGTCCGCGTCGGACGCAGAGAAAAGGCTTAGCAGATTGACGTTAACCAGACGCGCGTCCTTTGAGGCGAGTATGTTCGAAACCGGACTCTCGGTTTCAACATTTCGTGTTGTTTTGCCGGGGCCAACGCCAAGAACTACCCAGTCTCCCTTCGAGCGAACAGCCTTCGCTGAATCGACGTAGCAATCCTCGTTGTAAGTAGCGTCATACACGACGTCCACACCTTTGCCGTCAGTCAACTTCGCAATCTCATCTACGACATTGCGTTTCCGATAGTCGAATACGTGGTCGGCACCCGAAGCTTTTGCAAGAGCACGAGATGTCTCGCTCCCACCGCTACTCACAATAAGTTTGGCCCCCAAAGCTCGCGCCTTTTGTATCGCGAGATGGCCAACTCCACCACCACCACCGGGGATATATAAGGTTGAACCATGTGTCACTACATCGTTAAGTGCCAGGAACGCGGACAGATAACAGATTCCCATTGTCCCGGCTTCCACGAAGCTCAGGCCGGCAGGTTTGTGTGCCGCCAGAAATTCTGGCACGAGCGCATAGCTCCCAACCCCTCCGGTAGCCCAAACGCCGTCCTGGTTGCTCGGTACCATGCCGAATACCGCGTCGCCGACCTTGTGACTGGTCACCTTATCGCCAATCACAACGACGATGCCGGCGAAATCGAAGCCGAGTTGAACGGGAGGAGTGCGGCCCAAGAAGTTGCGTTCGGCCAATTTATGGTCGAGAGGATTCAACGAAGATGACACGACATGAACCAGCAATTCATTGGGAGCCGGATTCGGAATCTTGGCTTCAAAAGTCTCGAGCGGCAGGCCGTTCGGCGCGTGCGTATAGCCAATCGCCGTAATGTGTGACAAGGGTGTGGGAAGGTCGAGAGACATAAATTCGGTTCCAAATAACTGGGAGGAAAGAAAAGAGGGGATATCCCCGTATATTGATAGTATAGCGCGCAGCGGTTGGCACGCAAGTAATGCTTTGTGTTGAGAATGCCTGAATGTGCGCTGGAAATTGAACGATGATGGCGCCTGTGTAGCCTGAACGATGGGCAGAGTCGGATATCGTGAGATTGCGTGAGGTGAAGATGCAGCTTCCGGGCTGCGCGTCAAGGACGGGATGTTGCTACTCGTGGAGCTTGGACGAGCGAAGGTCTCCTTGACTTGACCCAATCCCAGAGGAGTGAAGCAGAGGATCGAAGGAAAGCATTGCAGTTTCAGGGCGCAAACCGAAACGAGCGGAAGCGGCGCGCCAATTCGAATAGCTGCCAGTCTTCCGCTCGTGCAGTGAGCGCTTGTCGAAACCAGATACGCGAATACGTCAGTCTGCTGATTCCCAGCCTCCGCCCAACGCCATGAACAGGTTTACCTGATCGAGGGATGTTCGCGAACGCGAAGCTGCCAATGCACTTTCTGAGCTTGCGAGCGTTCGTTCGGCGTCAAGCGTTGCCAAATCACCGCTCCGTCCTTCGGACTGAAGTTCATGCGCGTCTTGGGCGGCTCGCGCGGCATCGTCGCGTGCAGACGTTAAAGTACTCTCTTGTTGGAGATCGTGGCTGTAGTTGTTCATTGCGGATTCGACATCGCGTAGCGCACCCAGGACGGTTCCATCGAATCGGGCTAACTGCGCCTGTTGTGCGGCATTCGCAGCTGCAATTCGTGCGCGTGTGGGGTTCTGGTTCAGTTGCCACTGGACGAATGGGCCGACGGACCATTCGTTGGTGCTGTGCTCCAGAAAGTCGCTGGTCACCCCTGTCGAACCAATCGACGCACGCAGCACAATCCGGGGGTAAAGGTCAGCGGTTGCTACGCCAATTCTCGCAGTCGCTGCAGCGAGTTGGCGCTCGGCTGCACGCACGTCAGGACGCCGTTTGAGCAGGGAAGCGCCATTGCCCACAGGGATTGGCGATGCAATCGGGGGAACCTCTACACAACTAGTGAGACTCTCGTCGAACTGGCTCGGTGGCTTACCTGTCAGAACGGCGAGTTGATAGAGGGCGTTCTGGCGACGGGCTTCGATGACCGGAATGGCAGCGCGCAACTGGTTTACCAAGGCTTGTGAACGGGTCACGTCGAGGCGTGTCGCCCGGCCGTTTTCCTGAAGGCGACGTGTGAGGTCAAGGCTTTGCTGCTGAAGGTCAACGGACCGATGTGCAACGGCAAGTTCGTCACCATCTGAACATACCTGGACATAAAATCGAGTGATCTTCGCCGCGACGGTGACGCGCACCCAGTCGCGCGCCGCTGCAACCGATTGCGAGTCAGCCTGCGACGCTTCGACACCGCGCTGAATCCGGCCGAAAAGATCTACCTCGTATGAAGCCGACAGTTCAATATCGTACAGGTTGTCAGCAGGAAGATTCTCGGCTGGCGACAGATACGATTCGGCAGACAGCAAAGCCCTTTCGAACCCGCCTCCAAAGCTCAGTTGCGGTTGACCTTGTGATTTGGCGAGCCGAACCAGAGATTGGCTGCGCGTGAGATTGGCCTCAGCTACTCGCAAGTCAGTGTTCGCGGCAAAGCCTTCTGTGACAAGACGGTCGAGAACATCGCTCTGATACAGATGCCACCAACGGTCGGCAATCTGAGTCTCGTCGAAAGTGGGATTGTTTTTGGCACCAACAAAGGTCCCCTGAGCCGCCGTATTGTTAAATTGCGCAGCCTCGGGCAGTTTGTAATCTGGGCCAACCGCGCAGCCAGAGAGGATAGAGGCGACGAGTGCTGTGCAAAGTGCGAGCGGGCGAGCTGATAGAGGTAGCGTCATTGTGTCTGCTCCCTCTGCTTATCGTCAGCTTGCGGCTGGGAAGCCGGGTGGCGCCGGTCGGAGTCGGATTCCTCCAAGGTTACCGTTGCGGTGCGACCTGCGATAAGAAGCAAATCGCTCGGCGCGTGATCAATATGGATTCTGACGGGGACTCGTTGTGCGAGTCGAACCCAGTTGAACGTCGGGTTTACATTTGCCAGGAGCTCGCCACTAGTGGAACGGTCACGATCCGTAATGCCAGGTGCGATGCTGTCGACGTGACCGTGCAATTGTCGAGAATCTCCCATCAGTTCGATGGTTGCCTGGTCGCCGACATGTATTCTGCGCAGTTTTGTTTCCTCGAAATAACCATCGACGTGCAACGAGGCCGCGTCTACGACACCGAACGCTGCGTGACCGGCGGTAAGGTAATCACCCGGGCGCAGTTGTACATCTGCGGCAACGCCATCGACCGGTGCTACCACGGACGCCCGTTGGAGATTGAGCCGGGCGGTGTTACGCGCGGCCACTGACTGCGCGATGGTTGCGTTGGCTTGCGTTAGCGAAGCTTTTGCCTGGGAGATCCCGGCCGTCGCCTGTATCACCGATGCGTGGGCCTCAGCGACAGCGGCTTCCAGCTGCGCTACTTTCGCGTTGCCCTGTTGAACCGCTTCTGTCGAAACGAGCGTCCCAAGTTTGAGATTGCGCGTGTCTTCACGTTGTGCTTCAGCGAGGAGTGCCGATTGCGCTCGCAGCGTGGCGGACGCTGCCTGCACCTTGGCTTCAGCCTCCGAAATGTTCGACTGGGCGCGTTCTGCGCCTGCCTGGCTTTGTTGCAGCGCCGCCTCTGCCTGTTGCAGAGCAATCTCAAATCTGGCGCGATCGATGACAAAGAGAATTTGTCCCTTGTGGACAGGCATATTGTCCTGTACGTGTACTTCCGTCACGAGCCCCGACACATCAGGTGCGACACTCGCGACATCCGCACGAAGACGGCCGTCGCGTGTCCATGGATCGACACGATAGTAATGCCACAACCACCCTGCGGCGAGCAAAGCCACGCAAACGATGATGATGGTGACGATGGTACGTCCAGCCTGTGTTGCGCCAATTGTCCAACGCATCACGAGATCCTCCAAAGAAATGAGACGAGTTCAAGCGATCGAGCTACGCCTGCCCACAAAATTACGAATAAGGTCAGGTTGACCAGATATCGATTTAAAAAAAAGCGGTAGAGATTGAGGTGCTGCATCAGCCGCGCTAGTACCAGTAGAAGGCCGGCAGCGATACAGGCCGTAACCACCGCAGCGGCAACGTAAACACCGGAAAGATTGAACTCGCCGATCATCTTTGATGCTCCGGTTGACTGTAGGCAGGTGCGTCCGGAAACAGGACGCGCCTGAGATTGATGGCCGCGTCTACGCCGGCCTGGCGATCATCCCGATTCGCCAGACTCAAAACGCCTGAGATGGTCCTATCGAGACTGTGCACCATGCTGATGGGAACATGGACCGCCATGCCTGTATGCAAGCTATCCAGATACTGTGCAAGGCTAGTCAGGAAAGAGTCGATCTCGCGTCTGACAGCGGCCGGTGCGTTCGTTTGCAAGAATTTAAGTTCCGCGACGGCAGTCATCAGTTTCGCGTCCCGAAGGATTTGCCTTATCTTGCTATCGTCGTCCGGTTGCAGACGGGTCGCCCTCGGAATGAGCAAACCAACCCGGTCCAATGCTCGGCTGCGTGCTTGCACGACACCTGAATTCAAAGGGGATCGGATCAATGCTGCGAGCTCCCTCCATCCGGCACGCAGTAACCGGTCGATTGCCTTCTTCAGTGGGATTGCACGTGCAATCGAAAGTCCAGTCAACGAAAACAGAAAACCCACACCGGAGCCAAGGAAGGTGTTCAACATGGCAGCAACGTCCGGCTCGAATGTCGGTTGGATCCCTAGCATCAGCGAGAAACCCGCGAGCAGACCGAGACCTATCAGCATGTATTTTGAATTACCGTACAGCCAAAGCATCACAGCCACGGCTGGAAATAGCGCAACGGCCAACATGGGAAATCCATCAATCGAGGGCAGAATGGCGCATTGGTAAAGTAGACCAATTGGCAAAACGGCGAAGTAGCTCCGCACGATTGTCCAAAGGATTGGAGTTGGATTGTCGAAGGCCACGAACAACGCCGAGGACATCGCTGCGAGTGCTACCGCATAGGTTCCGCTTTCCCACTGCGTCACTATGCTGAACACGGCTGCAGCCGTGACGATAGCCCCCGCGACTAACGCGGAGTGTAAGGCGACGCCATGGTCCACGTGAAGCGCGCGCGGCTTTGCGCTGCCAATCATTTCAAGTACAAGGTCATTCGGTTGGTCGCCTGATGAATGGACAAAATCGGCTAAAAACTCGCATTCCTTCCACAGTCTCACCAAATCTGCCAATCTCGCGGTCAAACTCGCGGAAATGAGATCGGACCAGCTCGCTTCGGTGTCCAATGTCGGAGTCAAATCCGCAAGTGAAGATTCGATAACAGCAATCGATTCAGGCCGTGAGTTGACGCCACCTGACATCAGTTTGCGGATATCGGTCAACACCTGAAGAGTCCTGCCGTCGAGATCCCCGCTATCTTGAACCGAGACCAGTCGGTCATGGACCGCGGTGACGGTCGGGAGGAGCATAACGAGTCGCTCTTCCAACGCCCAGAGTGCACGTCTACGCGTCTGAGAAAACTCGCCTTCGAAGTACCAATCGGTCGCGAGCAGATTAATCTCGGTAAGACGTGCCGCCGCGCCAGTCGGAAGGCCTGCTTCCGTGGGTTCCTGAAGTCCTCTGTTGATCCATTCGCGCGCGTCGTTCATGACTGCGTCCAGCTTGGCTAATACGACCGGTCCAACGCGCTTTGGAAAAAGGAGGCTCTGTACGATCGCAAAGGCAAATACCCCAATCAGGATTTCTTCGACTCGCAAGACGGTGATGTTGAAGATGTTTTCAGGTGTTCGTGCTGCCGGTAGGCCAACGAAAGCAAGCGTGTAGCCTGAAAGGAGAAACGCGTAGGATCGTGGTGACCGGACCAGCGCGCCGAGATATACGCAAAGCGCTAGCCACCCTGCAATCACGAAGAACAATAGCCCAGGAGAACTTGAAACCGTCGGGATAAACACAACACATGCAATTCCGCCAACCACCGTGCCGGTAGCACGATATAGGGCCTTGGCCCAGATGGCGCCCGTAAGTGGCTGGATAGGTTGTGTCAGGAACACGGTGAGCATTGCCCACCAGGGATTGGTAAGGTCGAACAGGAACGCTGTGTAGAGCGCTGCCAGGACGGCCACGTAGCCCCCGAATACCACCACCAGAGAGCGGGTCGTTCGTTCATCGAAAAGCATCGTTATCCTCGAATCGAAAACGTCGATTTGGTTACGTGACGGATATCAATCATGTGTCGCCGAGATCACGGCCCGGAGTTCGATCATCAACTGACTCATGCGGTCCTGACCAAAGCTGCTTTCAAGGAACTCCTCGGCCAGCGCGCATCGAGCAAGTCCTTCTTCTAATCGTTCAGTTCCTTGCGGCGTCAGACTTATATGTTGCCGACGGCGTGCTTCGACAGAGGCCTCAATATAGCCGCGCCGCAATAGCGGTTGTGTCTCTCGGACAAGTGTTGTTCTATCCAAAGAGAGTGCTTCAGCCAGCTCAATCATTCTTGCGCTGGGATTGCGTCCGACTTCCATCAAAATCTGAAACTGACGGGGTGTAAGGTCCGCTTCCGTAAGGTAGCGACGATATAACCGTGTCACGGATCGAGACGCTTGAGAAAGAAGCGCGACAAAGAGTTCGGTTTGCTGTTCTGAGTGCATACGCACAATATATTAGTGTAGAGGCACACGAACAATGCTCGCAACGGCATCTTTTTGTTGTCGCCGATGATAGTAATTGCTGGCCGAAATGCCCTTGTTCGCGCAAACACAAGGTTGCGCGCGCCTTTGGAAACAGAGGTTAAAAGAGCGGTGTTCAGTGGATGATTTGCCGGCAAGGCAACCCGGGTCGCCTCACGAGGGAATACCGTATTGATCCAATCGCGCGCTCAGGATGGTAAGGAATTGCACAGAGGGACCTTGCTCTCCTGGTCGATGCATCGACGGATGATTTGAGAACGTTGCGGTGCGCCAACTTGCTTCGCGGTGTGTCTCTGTCAAATGCCGCGAGCTCATGCGGAGTACATGGCAGGTGCCTGTCTGATTGCCCTTGGAGCGGGCTCGGTAGGAATGTGGCCCGCCGTAGAGATCGTGTGCGCCAAGGGAAAACAATTTTGGTCTCCCCAAGCAAGAGACTTCGGTATTTTTGACCAGCGGAAAGTAGGAACAGGATTGATCCTATCGTTAGTAATTCCAGCGTTTGTCAACGCAAGCTGAGACTGTGCGACTCGCGCGTCGGCCAATGGCTCAGGTACCACAGGGACCTCGGCCTTCGACGCTTCGTGATCAAGGTCGGTGACGATCGACACGACGTGCACCCAGAAGCTCTTCGCGGGACGAGGCTAACACGACCCCGAAATCGCGAAAGCGCGGAACTCCTCGTACTTACATTGGATCGAACTCCACCGAGTTCATTAGGGGCAGGCAACTGATATTGAGCTTGCCTTGGACCGGCAGTCTGCACGATGCCGTCATCGATACCGGGGCAAACCATACCGACAGATCCACTCAATGCTGGCGCATTTGTGAAAATTAAGACCCAGTCAGCGAGAGCGGGGACAGTTGCCGTCTCCTCCGACAACCCGCGCGCGGAGCAGCCGAAACATCAAAGGTTGACCACCGCCCGATCGATGATCGGGCGCCAACCGCGTTCTCTCGGTTCCGTGAAGCATCAAACCGTATAGACCATGTTCGTCAGAAGTCAGATGATTGGTGATGACCGCCAGCGACGACCGCTCTCTATCGTTTCACCGGTTGAATCTCCTCGTACTTCGAAGCACTTGTGTACACGCACTTATCAAAGCAGGACATGTGTGCGATTGTTGACACTATAGTCATTTTAGACAGCATTGACAACGATATTTGAACGAATGTATTGTTTGTTCCTGGCGAGACGAGAGATTTCGATGTTACTCACGAGTCACAATGGTGACAAGGAAGACTTGAGGATAACTCGGCACTTGCCCGCGTTTTGATATTGAATCGGGAGACTATTCGTGCCTCAACCCAATGAGCCCGCCAAGCGTGACTCACAAGTCGAAGTTGAAGTCCAAACTGGTGTTGAGTTGGACAATATCGTCTGGACTGCTTTGACGGGGCCGCAAGCTGGGTTGGCGCAGCGGAATGCCGGTGGTGCGCGGTACACGCCGGACTTTGCGCCATTTGGCGCCGCTGCAGATTACTCCGTTGAAAGCGTGCGTGAGATTGCAGAGATGCTGCAAGCCAGAGAGCGACTCACGATGTTCACAATATCAAGACCAGGCTTACCGGAAGGGTTTGACGTGGTGCGCGATGCTGTCGCCGTCCAGATGATCGCGACGCAGGCATTCTCGTCGCCAGACGACTCTCAACTCGTTCGACCTCTAAGATCTGAGCATGCGGTCGACATGATGCGACTAGTAAAGCTGACGGAGCCTGGCCCATTCGGACCGCGCACCCACGAGATGGGAAACTATTTCGGCATCTGGTTTGACGGGGAACTCGTCGCAATGGCGGGCGAGCGGATGATGGCAGGAAACTATGTTGAAATTAGCGCTGTCTGCACTCACCCGAACTGGCGTGGGCAGGGACTTGGACGCATTTTGATGGAGTATTTGGGCGCGAGCATTCAACGTCGAGGCGCAATTCCGTTGCTGCATGTCTTTACGACCAACATATCTGCAATGCGTTTGTACCGGGCGCTTGGATTTCGGCGTGCCCGGCAGTTACACGTCACGGTCTTGATGCGTTCGGCGAATCAACCGCACGAATTGCAATCGTGAAGAGTCCCGACTGACTCTGTCGCGTTTCGCACATAAATGTGTGCGCAGTTGACTACGACTCCCGTCATCCACCGTGCCGAAGGTAATTCCGACCTGCACGTTCGAGGCCCTACGCATCAAATTTACCCGCGCTGGACACCGCTGTCATACCTGAGGTAAATCCGATATTAAAAGTGTGCATATGCAAGTATAATCGCCGACTCCAAGCGCGTCGACGAGTCTTGCCGTGAAGTGTTAAAAACTCCAGGATGGGATGGTCTATAGCCGGACCCAACGGACGCGCAGCAATATAGAATAAGGAGTGATCGATGGACTACTTCGAAAAGCTGCGGGTTTTCCGGGCGGTGGTTGAGGCCAACAGTTTCAAAGGCGCAGCCGATATGCTGGGCTTGACGCCTCCGATCATCTCGAGAGGAATCGCCGGCTTGGAAAAGCAGCTCGGTAGCCGACTCTTTCATCGCACGACACGACAGATTTCCCTTACCGATTCCGCAGGCCGCGTCTACGAACGCGTATGTCGGATACTGGATGAGCTCGATACTCTGGAGGCGGAAACTGCGGGTGACATGCACGTGCCAACCGGAATGTTACGACTGGTTGCGCACACCACAGCCACACTTAACCGTCTTGTGCCATTGGTCTCGACTTTCAAGCGCAAGTATCCCGATGTGCGGCTTGAGCTCACGCTTACTGAACTCCCGACTGATCTGGTCGCCGACGGTTTTGACCTTGGTATCGTCTTACCATATATGCTGAGTTCAGATCTGACGGTTACCAAACTGCTGGAGCGTATTCCACTCGTGATCGTCGCGACGAAGGAGTATCTCAAGAGCCATCCTGTAATCGAACATCCATCCGACCTTGTTCCGCACAGATTTGTATCCAATCTACCGGCATTGCGTCGACCATGCATGAGCTTTCGTACTGAGAATGACGACATTCATATTCCGATCAACGTCGACATCACCTCGAACAATGCCGAGTTCAGAAAGGATGCAGTGATGCAGGGGTTCGGGATCGGCGTGTTACCCATTGCGATCCTTGAATCGGAACTGGTTAGTGGAAAGCTTGTTCGGGTGCTTGAAAACTACGAGATCATCGATGGCGAGATTGATATTACGCTCGCGTATAGCAACAAGACTTTGATGCCTGCCAGAGTGCGGGCGTTTATCGATCACGCCACTCAATTTTTTGACGAGATCCGCGCAAGGCGCTTACCGTTGACTCGCATCAACTCTTGATCGATATTGATCAGCCAACGTGACGACGGGATTCTTGCGGCCCCGCTGGAGTTCCAATCGCATGCCGCGTGCGATTCAGATTCGACGGGCTTGACTGGAGAATGAGACGGTCTCACGCTCCTCGCCTGATTACGATCGGGCGCTTTCACGCTTTAGCCGGGATGGTCGTGAACGAGAAGCTCTACTAGCCGGCGTACCTCGTCGTCCGCGTTCGCATGCGGCGGGTATGCCGGAATCAAGCCGCGTCAATGCGGCGTCGATCAGAACGTCGAGAGCCTGAATTGTTGCGTCGCACAGCCTGCCAATCCAACGCACAAGGCTAATTCTGGTGTGTGTCGACCGTAATTTCACGAGCTGCACCAGACGAAATCGTCGTTTTTCAATTATTTTATGTGACCCGGAAGGGTCGTTTTACCGACTCTTGGACGCTTGGGGCGAATCGCAACCTACGGCTCTGCGCAACCTGCACCACGCCAAAACAAAATATCCGTGTAGCGCGGCTTTCGCGGCTGCAGGAGCTTCAGAAAGGCCTCTCGGATAGAGGTGGGCGAGAAGCGGACCAATGGTTACGGGTACCCGAAGCGCGCTTACTCGTGCTTGAACACTGTGTTCTTGAAATCACGAGACCACGATGACGTACCGCCGTACCCGGTGTCGCTACCGTCCATCTCGTCGTCTACCAGCATGCGTGCCTGAATTTCCTGGGCAGCGCTTGGGTAGTCGATATGGTCTTTCGCTGGCGAATAACCGGCCCGAACGTACTGCACCAACTGCGCCTCAACCTGTGCTCGCGTGAGCGAACTATCGGTAGCCTGCGAATAAGAATGTGCCGAGGCGGCGAAGGCAGAGGCCACGATTGCCAAATGAAGAAAGGGCTTCATCCTAATCCCGTTTTGTAGAAGTCTCGACTCGAAATCGAGCGTCATCGTCGGGGCGAGTGTAGTCGAGCGGTTGATGCCAATAAATGCCGTTCCAAACAAGGAATCATTGCGATCGCGAGCAACAATCAGAATCGATGGTTGAAAAAGGTCGAAATCGTTGCTCCCTCAAGGTTTTGGCCCGTGTTTGCATCGAGAAGCAGCGCGAATTCGAAAAATATGGATTGTTGATCTGCATTGCGAGACGGCCCATGGTTTCATATGATAACCATCATGCTACGGCGAAGGACCTTGTGAGATACAGCGCGAGTCATAAACAGGAAACGCGGCTCAGACTACTTGAGATTGCGGCCGATTCGATCAGGCAAGATGGCTTGCAGCACGTCGGCGTTGCTGGGGTCATGTCTAAGGCCGGTTTAACGCATCGCGGATTCTATGGCCACTTCGCATCTCGCGAGGTACTCGTGGTCGAGGCGATCGGTCACATGTTCTTGGAAAGCGAAAGTCGGTTCGGTCGAGGGACTGAAGGGCGTAGCCCTTCGGATGGGCTTCAGGCGTTCGTCCGATATTATCTGTCTCTCGAACACCTCGATGGCAAGGCGAAAGGTTGTCCAGTTGCCGCACTGCTTTCTGATATCCCGCGGGGTGCCGCTGCTGTCCGTGAGGCGTTTTCGGAAGGTAAGGATCGACTCAAGGATCGGCTCGAGAAACTCTTTGAGCGGATGGGGGGCGACGATGCCGATCCGCAGGCGAACAAGCTTCTGGCAGAGCTCGTCGGCTCGCTGATGCTTGCTCGCGCGGAACCCAATCGGAAGGCCGCGAAGTCATTCCTGATAAGCGCTCGCTCATCGATCGAGTCTCGTTTCAATTTGGGTGATGCGAATGAATACCAATGAACAGAATACAAGGAAGCTGACCGGGCTCGAACAATTGCATCTGTTCATCCGGGCGGGTGGGCGAGCACCAATCGGAGAAACTCTTGACTTTGCACTCGTTGAAGCTCGCGAAGGCTTTGTTGCGTTCGAATCCGTGCCAACATCTCGTTTGTACAATCCAATCGGCACGGTGCACGGTGGATACATTGCGACCTTGCTCGATTCTGCATGCGGTTGCGCCGCTCATTCACTACTCTCCGACTCGCAAGGCTATACAACGTTGGATTTAAAGGTTGCGTATCACAAGGCAATCACAGGAACAACGGGCAAAGTGCGCTCGGAAGGCAAGGTCGTGAGCATTGGGAAAAGGGTTGCCTTTGCCGAAGCCACGCTTCGCGACGAGAGTGGCAAGCTGTACGCCTCAGCTTCATCGACGTTGCTTGTGTTCGAAAAATAAGTAGTGTCGGCTTTTTCGTAGTAGCTGGGGCCACAGAGTTCAACCTGTTCATGTGCTGGCGATCAACGGAATTGTTCGAATCCCTTCGGTCATGGGCGTCTGTCGCGTCGGGGATTTTTGTAGATCAAGGGTGTGAGCGCAAATCCGAAGGGTGCGCTTTAGGAAGGCTGGACAAGGAGATGGATGTGCAGGAAAAGAAAAAAGTTGCGCTTGTGACAAATGCCTCGGACTATGCCGGCCAGCCTGCGGTTACCGCGCTGACAAGCGCTGGATACCACGTGCTGGTTGGTGACGAGTCGTTTAACGACGAGTCTGTATTGGCGAAATTTCTCGAAAAGCACGCGGGAGTAGTACGTGTCGGGGGCGAAAATCCCGAGCAGATAGTTGAAGCGGCCTGGGCCGTTCACGGACGAGTGGACGCCATCGTCAGTAACGACCATTTTCCGGCCGTCCACCGCGCGACGGCAGATGTATCGCTGGACGACATGCGAGCGACCCTCGAGAAACTGGTAATCAATCCGTTTGCGCTCGTGAAGGCGTCAATCCCCCGCTTTAAGGAACAGGGCGGGGGGAATATCGTGATGATCACTTCATGCCGCACCAAGCTTCCGATGTACGGCGGCGCGGTTCCCGACGCTGCTAGAGACGCGGCCAACGCGTTGGTTCGCTCATTTTCCATTGAGCTGGCACCGCTCAATATCGCGGTGAATGCAGTCGCTCCGAACTTCCTGTACAGCGAAGCCTATTATCCCCGGGCAATTTTCATCGATGACCCGATGGGGCGGGAATATGTGAAGGCTTCGGTACCAGCAGGTCGATTGGGTGATCCTGAGGAGATCGGTGAACTGATCACCTTCCTCGCGTCAACCCAGTCCAGGTTCCTGACGGGTGCCATCGTTGACTTTTCTGGGGGCTGGCCCGCAGCCGCGACAAGGCCATCCAACGCGAGCGACTGAAAGGCCTGTTCGCATTCGTTTAGTTGAAAATTTAAGGATATTCGTATCATGAGTCAGCAGACCGCACGTGCCATTGTTCTGGCTTCCCGCCCGACGACCGGGCCCGCAGATGAAAGTCATTTCCGTCTGGAAACCATCAAGTTGCCCGAACTCGGTCCCGATTCGTTGCTGTTGAAGGTGAAATACCTCTCGCTTGATCCATATATGCGCGGACGGATGTCGGCGCGCAAGTCGTACGCACCGTCGGTCGAAGTCGGAGAGAAGATGGTCGGGGAGGTCGTCGCAGAGGTTGTGCGCACCAATAGCGCTCAATTCAAGGAAGGTGACCTCGTTCAATCTCGTGTTGGCTGGTGCGATTTCGCAGTTGCAAATGCCTCGGAAGTCCGAAAAATTCAGGTGGACGATATCCCTGTTACTACCAGGCTTGGCGTGTTGGGCATGCCGGGCTTCACGGCATGGTCGGGATTGCATTTAATTGGCCGGCCGAAGGCGGGCGAAACTGTCGTGGTCTCTGCTGCAAGTGGGCCAGTTGGATCATTGGTGGGCCAGCTTGCCAAGCTTGCTGGAGCGCGCGCTGTAGGCATCGCAGGTGGACCAGAAAAGTGTCGATATCTTGTTGAGGAGTTGGGGTTCGACGCGGCCGTCGATCATCGCTCAGCGGACGCGGCCAAGCTGTTGGCTACTGCCTGTCCCGATGGCATTGACGTATATTTCGAAAATGTTGGCGGTCAGGTATGGCAAATGGTTTTGCCGTTGCTTAATACTTATGCACGCATCCCTGTTTGCGGACTGGTTTCGTACTTCAGTGAGGATTTTGATCGGTCGAAAGACTTTCTGTCATCGACGATGATGGACGTTTTGTCGAAAAGTCTGACTCTACGCGGCTTCATCAATTACGAGTTCGAAAAGGAGCATTTTTCGACGTTCTACGGTAGCGTTTCCCAAAACCTGCGGGATAACAAGATCCTGTACAAAGAAGACATTACCGAGGGCCTGGAGAATGCACCTCAAGCCTTCCTCGGGATGCTAAAGGGCGAGAATTTCGGGAAAGTTCTCGTCAAGGTCAGTTAAGCGAGTTGTTGACATATCTCTGATCGGTCTTGATGAAGGCGGACGCTGAGTATAAGAACGCGATGATTAACGAAGAGTTCATTAGTCTCGAAATGAGATCTCGAACCATGCACGCGCTAATTGACGTCCGACTTATCAGTGCCGCAGGGCCTTCTGGGAATCGGAGTGGCGTATGGGAGGCGATGGTTTCCCAGCTGCGCTGGGAAATGATCAAGTCTTTCCTGGATAGCCAATCATTGCCCTACAAGATTGGCTTTTCTCCTGATGCGGAGCGTGTCGCATTCAATGGCGCTGACTGGTAGCGTTTCGTGAATTGAGCTTGTCCCAGACGGCCCGAGCTCGAGACAAGGGCAACGTTACCTTCTCCCTCCCACGATTGCCTTGAGTTCGGCACGCGCCGACTCAAGGATCTCGGCTGAAACGGCTGGGCATGTCTTCGCGGTTGCACGGGCCATGGATACGGCGCCCACCATCGAGACCACCAGCACGACGGCTTTTCGACGCGCTTCCTGTGTAGACCATGTGGAGGGCATCGATTCCTCGACGACCTTCACGATGCGTGCGAAGCCTTGTGCGTAATTCTGCTGCGCCGCTTCTTGCTGACGCCCAATCTCACCTGTGTAGACTGGCATTGCGCAGCTGCCTGGCGTGAGCTGCCCGTTCTCCCCAGATACATAAAGATCGATTAGCGCATTCAGTGGGTCGCCGCCGGTTCTCATTTGTTCCAGGAACAGGTCGAGACTTGTTGATTGCGAGTGTAGACAAACCGCCGCGATGAGTTCGTCCTTGGACTTAAAGTGTGCGTACAAAGCGCCATGGGTGAGCCCCGCAGCCTTGCCGATGTCGGCTACGCCCACGCCATCGAATCCATGCAGTTTGAACAAGCGTGACGCGACTTCGATTAGCTTAATACGGTTCTGGTTACTTTGTTCTTTGCTGACCTTCACGACGCGACTTTTCTTTCGGGGGGGCCCCCATGATAATGAGTACACCGCTGCTCAACAAGTACGCAGTGGCGTGGATGCGGCAGCTTACGGTCGAGCGACGTTAGCAGAGAGCTTCCTTCCATTCTTGCTAATCCAGGAGAAAATTCAAGAACAGATTCATCGGTTTGCATGGCCGGCATCCGCGAGATGCGGTGAGCGCGAGGTCAAGAAGGGGAGTCGGCAAGATTACGAATTCGCGAGCGCGCCTGATCGCTCAGATGTGGCATATCTGGGCGATTTTCGATAGGCAGGCGTATTGCAATTCAGATGTACGTTGTCCTCGCGCAAAAGATATAGATTTTATGCGTGATTATCGGCATCATTCCGGATGCGCGATTTGCGCCACTGTGATCGTCCAGATGGCCGTCCACTGCTCAGATCTCACTCACGCCCGTTTGGAGGTGTTGAGCGAGTTGTGACCGGACCGTCACAGCTTGGTCTATTCAAGTGAACTGGAAGGCTTTCACTGCGCGGCGTGAACCGAGCTCGCGATGGAGGCATTCATTGCAGAATTGCGCGCAGTTTCGAGACGTGCGAGCGACAGAAGAGCGACTGGGGTGATGACGTGAGCATTTACGAGATTGGCGTGATTGGGAACGTGAGTCCAACACAGGCTGAAGCCCTGAGCGTATCGCTCACAGGGCTCGTAACGGATTTCGGCCTTGAAGTCGGACGTGACGTTATGATTCGCTATGGTGCTGAAGTGAAGGAGCGGAATCGTCATGCGGCTGTCGTGAGCGTCTATTTTGGATCGCCCGATCAGCCTGAAAAGGAGATCGCTCGGGCGATGGTGCGCGCCAGCAGCCCTGTGATTCCCGTCGTTTCGAAGGGAGACGATTTTCCTGCATGCATTCCAGATTTCCTTCAGCATGCGAACGCGTTTTATCTCCGACCGGGCGACAAAAAGCTGGATGAGCTTGCGTCGGCGATGTTGGAGTGTGTTGGTCTGCTGCGTCGGCAGAGGCGCGTATTCGTCAGCTATCGGAGAATCGAGGCCCGCTCGGCTGCCATGCAGCTTCATGACCTGCTGAGTGCATGCGGATTCGACGTGTTTCTCGATACTCATGATGTTCGACCAGGTGAGCCTTTTCAGGAGGTGCTCTGGCAGCGGCTCTATGATTCTGACGTGATGGTTATGCTCGATACGCCCACCTATTTCGCGAGCAAATGGACGAGGCAAGAACTCGGGCGCGCCCGAGCAAAAGAGATTCACGTGCTTCGAGTCATATGGCCAGATCACAAATCCCATCGCGTGATGGAGTTCGGGGAGTCCGTGTATCTCGCTCCGGAGGACTTGAGCGGTGCCGACGGTCCGATCGTCCCTGAAACTGCGGAAAGGATCGTGCGTTCCGTCGAAGGTCTTCGCAGTCGAAGTATCGCCTCTCGCTATATGTCTATTACGGGAAAATTGCGCGTAGAGGTGGAGCGGGTTGGGGCCAAGGTTACGGGAATAGGCGCACACCGTGCGATCTCGATCCTGCTCGAAGACGGGCGCACCATCTGGGCATACCCGGTGGTTGGGGTGCCGACGGCGGAACTGCTGAACGATGTGGCGACGAAAGCGCGCGAGGCACATCAGGATGAAACGCCTATGCTCGTCTACGACCACCTGGGCATAGGTAAGCAATGGCGAGACCATCTGGAATGGCTCGACGCGAACATTGCTTCCGTTCGTGCGGTCGCGGTGGTAGATGCAGCAGACAAGTTGCCAGAATGGGAAACCGAAGAATGACGAACGCGATCTTTCTGTCGGCGGGTATTCCCGATCCTGTTAGAGGGCCAGAATTCGCGGCCACAGCGGATTCCGTTGCGATTACGGCGGCGGTTTCCGCGTTAGTTCACGTGACGCTCGGTCGTCGAGTCCTGGTATGGGGCGGGCATCCGGCTATCACGCCTATGATCTGGGTAGTTGCGGATAGTCTCGGCATCGACTACGGGGCATGGGTGCGACTCTATCAGTCAAACTACTTTGTCGACGAATTTCCTGAAGACAACGCCCGCTTCCAGAACGTGGTCTACACCGACGACATTGAGCACCATCTGCCGAAGAGTCTGTTGCACATGCGGGAGCGCATTTTTGGTGAAAACCAGTTTGATTCTGCAGTGTTTATCGGAGGTATGGCAGGGATCGTGGACGAATTCCATCTCCTTCGTCAGGCTCAGCCGGCCGCAACCGTAATTCCTGTCGCAACGACAGGAGGTGCGGTTCTCGATATCGTCAAGGAAATGCCATCGCACAGCGAGGACTTGTCGCAAGACTTCGACTTCGTATCGCTGTTTCATCGGCACCTCAACATTTCGGTGAAAGAGAGACGGTATGCACGCCCCGCGGACCAACCTGCAAACGTTGAAGACAGGATGTATTGACTGGTCTGTCGCGGCACCAGTTGATGCGCGCACCCGCGGAAGTTCCGGTTGGTAGCGTCTCTTGATGAGACCGCCTCGAAATTGCGCACTTGGACGGGTCTGGTGTGTTTTCAAAGAAGTGCTACGGCATGACAGCCAGGTCGATGTCATGGAATTGGCTTTTTGAGCACCCGCAGTGGCCGTTTTAGTTTTTGCTGTCAAATAAATATCTGGAGCTTTTGATGTATCGGGGATTTAATCTTAGGCTGGAAGGGAAGAATCCATTTCGTGAGTATCATGGGATTGGACAGCAAAATAACTCGATATCAGCCAGCATGCTGAAAACGAGAATGACAAACTATCTGAGTCAGAAAACGATTGATGCCGCGGCCATACAGGGTGATTGGTTCGGTCAGGTCGACGCAGAAGTGTTTATTTCCCACTCGCACAGCGACCTTGATCTTGCGCTATCCGTGGCGGGATGGTTGAGTTCGCAGTTTGGTCTGAGCTCTTTTGTCGACTCCTCGGTTTGGGGGCACGCAAACACACTGCTAAAAATTCTCGACAAGAAGTATTGCTGGATGGATGACAAAGGTTCCTACGACTATGACTCGCGGAATCGGTCAACAAGCCATGTACATATGATGCTGTCGACGGCGTTGTCGAAGATGATCGATCGTACTGAGTGCATCATCTTCTTGAATACTCCAGAATCCATCGTCGTCGAAGATGCGATAACTGAGGTTGGCGACGAGAAAACCGGTTCACCGTGGATCTATGCTGAACTGGTGGCCAGTCGCTTGATCCGAAAGAAAGAGCCAGTACGACATCCGGTCACGGAATCATACGACGATGGTCTCATGAAGCGGCAAGCGACGGCTGGAACAATCCCCATTCGTTACGCGGTTGGCGAGGAACTGAATCTTCTCACCCCTTTATCTATTAGAGACCTTGAGGTGTGGGAGGCACATTCGTCTAATGCTCAGGTCGCGAGCAAGCTTGACGTGTTGTATCAAATCAAACCTCTCAAGAATCAAACGAAGTAGACGTATCCCATTCGAAAGTTTTGCTATCGCTGCCATGAGTAAAAACGTAAGACGTAAGGATAAGTCCGCTTTTTCGTCGGAAATTGAAGCGTTCATTCGAACGTTTGTCGAGGAACTGATTAACGATAACGCTGCAATCTTCGCAGGGGCCGGGTTGTCCGCATCCAGAGGGTACGTCAACTGGAAGGAGCTGCTTCGCGGAATTGCAGAGGGACTGAATCTCGACGTAGACCGGGAAACGAACCTCGTTGCACTCGCTCAGTTTCATCTCAACGAGCGGCGGAACAGGTCGGAGCTCAACCGACGCATTGTCGCGGAGTTTAGTGATACCCGCGAGCCGTCTGAGAATCACAGGATTCTGGCGCGGCTGCCGATTTCTACGTACTGGACGACAAACTACGACAAACTGATTGAGACGTCTCTCCGGAACGGCGGAAAGATTGTTGACGTCAAATATGACGTTGCACAGCTCAAGACCACGCTGCCTAACCGGGATGTCGTACTCTACAAGATGCATGGGGACGTTGACCACGCGGAAGAGGCGGTCCTTACGAAAGACGACTACGAGGGATACTTCCGGAAACATGAGCCTTTCGTTACGGCTCTGAGCGGCCATCTGACTTCGAAAACATTCCTGTTTCTGGGTTTCAGCTTCAGTGATCCGAACATCGACTATGTGATGAGTCGGGTTCGTGTGATGTTGCACAACGCACCGAAGCAACAGTATTGCATCATGCGACGGGAGCAAAAGGCGGCGAAGGAGAAGAAAGAAAGCTTCGCATACCGCAAACATCAACAGACGTTCCTTATCAAGGATCTTCAGCGGATTGGTGTGCATACGCTGCTGGTCGACGAGTACGACGACATCACGCGGATTCTTGGACGCATCGAAAGCGATTACAGGCAGCGGACGATTCTGGTTTCGGGCAGTGCGGACGACTTTCAGCCTTGGGAGATGCGTGATGCAAATCGATTCGTGGCGAATCTTAGCCGGTCGCTGATTGAGAAGCATTATTCAATCGTTACGGGAATCGGTTTGGGTATCGGCCCGAGCGTCATCGCGGGCGCTTTAGAGCCGATTCTCCTCGAGCGTCTGAAATTCCGGCAATCCCAGTTGATCGCGAGACCGTTTCCTTTCGCGATTGAAGATAAGCGGGAACGAGAACGCGTTCATGAAGCTTATCGCCAACAGATGGTGGATGCGTGTGGCATCGCAATCTTTATCTTTGGAAACAAGCGGAAAGGCAAGGAAACAAAAAATGCCAGCGGTGTGCTGCGCGAGTTCGAAGTTGCCGTTGAAAAAGGATTGAAAGTTGTGCCTGTTGGGGCAACGGGGCATGCTGCTGAGGAACTGTGGCGGCGAGTAGATGCCGATTTCGACGTGTATTTTCCGCAGGCAACAAAGGCTGTGAGGAAGCTTTTTTCGGCAATCGGTCCTTCAGCGAAGAAAGATCCGGACGAGCTTACCGCAACGATTATTAACCTGATTGGAGCGATCAGGCGCATGAAAGGCTGACCCTGCATGCAAAGCAGCAGTATGAGTCGAATTCGCGACATTCGACTCTGATACAGGCGACAGTAGATGTAACTCACCGAGGAGAAATTTCGTGGCGAAGCGAGTGTTTTTCAGTTTCCACTATCAAGATGTGATCGACTTTCGAGCGAACGTTGTTCGAAATCACTGGGTAGCGAAGGACGACCGCGAGGATGCGGGCTTTTTTGATGCGTCTATCTGGGAAGAGAGCAAGAAAAAAGGTTCTTCTGAACTCAGGAAGCTCATCCGTACCGGACTCGAAAATACATCGAACACCTGCGTGTTAATCGGTTCGCAAACCTATGCGCGTCCTTGGGTCAGGTACGAGATCTTTTACAGCATCTGGCGTCACAATCATGTGTTTGGCGTGCACATCAACCAGATCAAAGGGAAGGACGGCAAAACGAAGACGAACGGGCCCAATCCGTTTGATTACCTGGCGCTAAAGTACAGTGCAGATGGGACTTCGGCGACACCAATGGAAGCAAAAGACGGCAAGTGGGTTGAGTTTGGTGAGTTTGGCGAATACAAACTTGCAAACGTAGCAAAGAGCGAGCGTTGGGGAAAAACTCTATCGTTATCGTCTCTTGGATTTAAGACGTACTGCTGGTCCGCAGATGACGGCTACAACTCGTTTGCGAACTGGGTGAAGTGATGAAGTTCCCGCCTTCCGCGGCACATCGTGGAGGGCGGGGGAGCGCATGCGCTACACGCGGTAAAGATTTGTTGCCCATGCCGAGCTACTAGAAAACGGATTGCTTCGTTGGACGACTCCATCAGCAGGTTGCGACTATTGCTTCCCGACCAGCGTTTCAGCGCCCGCCCGATTGCTATCAGGTTCGGCGGGTTGGCGCCTGAAGACGAGCATGCGAGGAGTCACTTGCTGACAGATCTCGCCATTTTGATTGATTGTGTCGCCTTGCAGCACGACAATGCCGCGATCTGGTTTGGACTGGGATGGAATAATTTCGATTACCCGGGTCACGACATGTAGCGAGTCTCCCGGTCGCGTCGGCCTCGGCCATGATATTTCACCCCCCACCCCAATCATTCCTCCAGCGATAGGCACGCTTTCCACGAGCAATCGCATCGTGATTGCAGCCGTGTGCCATCCGCTAGCGGCGAGTCCACGGAATACCGTTTGGGCGGCCGCCGCCTCGTCCAGATGAAACACTTGGGGGTCGAAAGACTGCGCGAATGTGCGGATTTCATCAAGGTCAACCCGGTACTCCCTGCTCTCGAAGGTGTCTCCAATGCGCATGTCTTCGAGATACTTCTTTGCTGCTTCCATCGCCGTCTCCAATTGCTCGCGTCCAGGTGCCAAGAGTCGCGCGGTTGGTCGCCGCGCTGAACAAGCCCGGCGTATCTGCATTGGTCTGCAGAACCGCTTTACAACTTCCTTTTGGGAACTTAATATACGAAGCAGATGGCGTTCTGTCAATGGCGGAATGCTGACTGTCGAGACGTTAAGGGTTGGTGTACGGGTCTCGCAGCGGTGAGGGAAGACAGTGGACGACCTCGCCGCGAGTGGCTGTGAAGGTCTTGCATTCGCGACGAGGCGCACAGCTTGCTCTGCGTTGGCCAGCCGACGGTCTCGGTCTCAATCGCTCGCGACAGATCCGCTGCATACGTGCTTGGCTGATGGAACGGCACGGAAGGTGACAGCTTTGACGATTGCGAAAACCTGAAAGGCGCACGATGAAAGAATCTGAGATCGGGGATTTGACCTGTTCTTTGGCGCGCTCGCTGAGTCTTATTGGCGACGCATGGACGTTGCTGATCGTTCGGGAACTGTTTCTCGGCACGCGCCGCTATGACGACTTTATCGCGGTAACAGGCATGGCGCCGAAGTTGCTCTCAGCAAGGCTGAAAAAGCTCGAGGCCGCGGGCTTGGTCAAGCGCGTTTTGTATATGGACAAACCGAAACGCTACGAGTATCGATTGACACGCATGGGCGTCGAGCTTCATCCCGTGATGGTGACGATAACGCAGTGGGGAAACCGTTGGCGCAAACCCCGCGGCGAGAAGACACCACCGCTTCAATTCAGACACAAAACTTGCGGTCACGTTGCCGAAGCTGCGCTGATCTGCAGCTGCTGCGGGGAGGGTTTCAACCCGCAAGAGATTGAACCGATACAGAGTACCGCGTTCCTTGCCGAGCGCGAATCGATGAAGAGCGAGTTGCACAGGAAGCGGGCGGAACCTGAATACGCAGACACTTCCGATGTTAACGGAGAGGGATAGCCGGACTAACGTGCGCAAAATATTTGACCTAAGGTCTGGTTAGCATCACCGAGTCTGCATCACGGTGCGAAACGCGCGCTGTGCAGCCTCCGGTTTCTAGCAGTAGTCGTTGAGTCTGCACAGACCCGATCATCGCGTTTAAAAAGGGTGGCTACACCCGATATCACACGGGAGATATCGGATGCGACTCTTATCAATTGGCGAGACAGCAACGCAGCTGGGCGTTGCAGTAGGCACGCTGCGACGCTGGCATCGGCAGGGACTGTTCTTGCCTTTCTGCCGAACCATGGGTGGGCACCACCGATATCAGCATGACACGGTACGGGCTGCGGCTGGTGCGGCCCCTGCTGCAACGGGCAAGACGGTTTGTTACGCGCCGCGTAGACCTTGGTGTGCTGTTTGTGATCACAGCACAGGCTCGTAAATATCGCCTGGTCTCTGTAGTTTTCTTTTCCCCGCGTATCCGCAGGCCGAACCTACCTGAGAGAGATGCGCGGCGTGACTTTCCTACATTTAATTTCAAACGTTCTTCGAGCTCGTTCAGCTTGACGTTGACGACATCTCGCCACCGTTCGAGAGCAATCTCTTCAACCAGCGACTCGACTCGAGACCGCGGTAATCGAGCCGCGCGACAATCATCTCGGCCACGACCCGCATCTTGACCCGCTCATTGTGGCAGCGGTTGTCCTCGCTTTTGAACCAATAACGCAGGACGATGGCGTGCTGGAGATACCACGCATAACGGTTCGGTCTGATGCCGCGCCTTTGCGGATACGCGGCCAGCTCGCCAGTTCGACGGTCTCGACTTGTGCTTTCCGTCGTTCATAGGCGAAGAGAGCACGTTACAGCGATAGCGTTCCCGATTTTGCCATCCCATATGTCGTGACATCACGATGCTTTATCTCGGCGCCAGAGACGCTCCAATACCGAGACCGCAGCAACCGAAGAAACGCCGGAAAAATCGCGTGCGCGGTTTTTCGAGGAAGCTAGCGCTTAGCCGCTTGGCGCACACAGCGTCACATTTACTGACAGACCCTCAATAGCAGGACCCTCAGGATTTGTGCATTGCAACGACATACACCCCCGGGATGTACCGTTGCCGCTTCAGCAGCACATCACCTCCTCGATTGTTCAAATCCTTTATTCGCTACAAACCGCTGAAAATCATCCGATCTACTCTGACGTATGCATTTGCTTAAAAAAACAGATGCAATCATCGTTTGACACTCCCAAGTGCTTCACCTATATTACTTCCCATAGGGAAGTGACTAGCTGTGCCGAAGAGGCGCGGCTGATTCCAACGCTTTTGCAGCGATTGCAGAGATTGAGTTTCACAACTCGTCGCGGCTCGAGGCCATTGCGATAGATCAGTAACTGACGCTGACCGGAGGAGCCATGACGGATAAGAAGAGTTCGACAAAGCGCACGCTTTGCTCAAGTTGTGACATCTACTGCCAGGTAGAGACGGAGGTGCCTGAAAGCGGACTCGTTAAGGACGTTCGTGTAAAAGCGCTAGATACCCGGCCACTACGTGCGAACATTTGTATGAAGGGCGTTCATGCGCCGGAGGGATTTAGTCATCCTGATCGAGTCATTCATCCGCTGAAGAGAAAAGGGGAGCGTGGCTCCGGACTTTGGGAGAAGATCAGCTGGTCGCAGGCGATGGACGAGATCGCAGAAAAGCTGAAGACGGTGGTCCAAGAGTTCGGTCCCGAAGCGCTCGCGGTATCCACCTCGCAGTGGAATACCCAAACCGACAACGGCTCGGGACGACGATTCATGAATCTGCTGGGTTCGCCGAACTGGATCAGCGGCGTTGCTCTTTGCGCTGGGAATACATCAGCAATTAACCGCATGGTTTATGGCTGGTATCCCTACCCGGACTACCCGAATACGAAATGCGTTGTCCTCTTTGGTCATAATCCGAAGCAGCATTCATGGACGCCAATCTATAACGCAATCCGGCGTGCTCAGGAGAGGGGCGCCAAGCTCATTGTCCTTGATCCGCGCCGCAGCGAGAGTGCGGAGCGCGCGGATCTGTGGCTTCCGCTTCGGCCTGGCACAGATGCGGCCATGTGTATGGGATGGCTCAAAGTCATTTTCGACGAAGGGCTTTATGACAAAGATTTCGTCGAAAAATGGACTGTTGGATTCGACGAATTCCGTCGGCGCGTCGATGAGTTTCCGCTCAGCCGTGTAGCAGAAATTACTGGCGTTGACGCGGAGCTTATTGCGCAAGCGGCGCGGATGTATGCGACATCAGGGCCGGCAGTAATTCCGTGGACACCTATCACCGACCAACAGCGCAACTCAACATCAGCTATTCGCCTGATGTGCAGCCTTCGAGCCGTCTGTGGCTATGTAGATGTTCCCGGCGGTGAGATGCTGCATGGGTTCCATCCCGACATCATCCACGAAAGCGAACTGGAGTTTCACGAGGCGCTCGCGGATGAGCAACGAAAGAAGCAACTCGGTTCCGTCGATCATCCGGCCTTTACATATAGAGGAATGGAAAAGCTCCGGGAGCCGGCAAAACGCGTTTGGGGCTATGAATGGCCGAATATCATCTCGGGCAACTACATGGCGACCCCAAGCGCGGTGTTCCGCGCGATGGCGGATGGTGCTCCTTACCCGGTAAAGGCGTTCATTACGATTGGCAACAACACCTTGCTTAGCTTCGCGAACATGCAGCTCATCGAGCGGGCGATGCGTGCTCAAGATCTGGTAGTGGCTGTGGAACATTTCCGGACGCCGACGGCACAGCTGGCAGACTACATTCTTCCGGGAGATGCCTGGCTTGAGCGCAATTGCATTTCAGACTCATTTGGCTGGACGGCAATTTACCGACCCTCTCAAAAAACCGTAGAGCCCCCCGGTGAATGCAAGTCAGTTTTCGACTTCTGGCGAGACCTGGCTGTCCGGATGGGATTCGGTGCGCACTTTCCGTGGAAGACAAACGAGGAAGTGCTTGAAAAGAGGGTCTCTCGGCTGGGCATGGACTTTGAGACTTTTGCAGAGAAGCATCCGTATCATATGCCGGAGCTCACGCACCGAAAATACGATCGGACTGGATTTGCCACGCCGTCTGGGAAGGTGGAGTTGTATTCCAGCGTACTTGAAGGCCTCGGATTTGACCCACTCCCATATTGGCGAGGGGACCCTCCGAGGACGTCCGAATGGCCTTTGACGATGTTCACTGGCGTGCGTGAAGACGAATTCTTTCAGACTGGGCATCGTCACATCAAATCCTTGCGCCGTCGTTCGCCAGACCCTCACATGTTTTTATGCAAAGAAGATGCAGAACGGCTCGGCCTGCAACAAGGCGATTGGGCATCGGTAACCACACCACACGGTTCGATAGAGCTTCGAACGACGATCCGAGATGACATGCCAGTTGGCGTTGTGCGTGTCCCTCATGGCTGGTGGTTGCCTGAGCATCCAGAAGGCGACGGTACGCTAAGCGGAGCGCTGATTCACGCAGACGCTCTCCTATTACCCGATGATGAAGATTATCTGGATCGAGAACAGGGCATTCCGCACTTCAAGGGACTTCCCTGCAGAGTTTCCGCATTGAGTTCGAATCACTAATATCTCTCACCTCACGAAGGCTTCAGGATGAACTATTCAAGCATCGACCTTTCGGTAAAGGCAGGCATTGCGACCATCACCTTTACTCGCCCCGAATCGTACAACTCGATGGACTTCGTGATGGCGAAGGAGTTGTTCGATTGCGCCATCCGTCTGACGACAGATGACCAGGTTCGGGCCATCGTTCTTACGGGTCAAGGTGAGCATGCATTCTGCGCGGGGGGCGACGTTAGCGCATTTGCAGCAGATCCAGACAGCGCTCAACCTTTGCTTCGGGAAATGACTGGATATCTTCATTCGGCCATTTCTCGCCTTGCGTGGGGAGATGCACCGGTTCTGGCTGCAGTGAACGGCGTAGCGGCAGGTGCGGGTCTGAGTTTTGTAGGGGCTTGTGATCTGGCGTTTGCCTCCGAAAAAGCAACGTTCGTCAGTGCATACACCAGTATCGGGCTTACTCCAGATGCCAGCTCCACATTCTATCTTCCCAGAATTATCGGCATGCGCAGAACGATGGAACTTGCCATCACCGGTCGAGTCCTTTCAGCCCAGGAAGCCTTGGACTGGGGATTGGTGAACCGCGTTACGCCCGCAGATGAGGTGCTCAAGGTTACCTACGCCATGGCCGAGAAGCTCGCGGCCGGTCCGACGAAGGCCTATGGTGGCGTCAAGCGACTGCTGCTGCAGAGTTTCAATGAACCCCTTGAGTCCCAGCTTGAACGGGAGTCGAGAGAGATCAGTGCAGCCGCTGATCGCGTGGACGGTCGGGAAGGTATCCGAGCGTTCACCGAAAAACGTCGTCCGTCATTTAAAGGAAGCTAGTCGGACACCGCATCGTCAAGTGCGACCTCAGTCGAAACGCGCCGCACCGCTCGGGTCATCGCATTCAGGGGCGTTTGTAAAAGGCTCCCTGTTCAATGGAGAAATTCGCTTTGCCGCTCATTGACCTCACCCTGCCGAAGGGGGCGTTCTCGCGCTCGCAACTTCAAGCGCTCGAAAAGGAGCTCCTTGACATCGTTCTGCGATGGGAGCGCGCTGATAGCACCGCCCACGCGAAAGAAATCTCTTGGATCTATGCGCATGAAGTTGAGGTGATGCATGCGTTAGTGGGTGACTCAGTCCCCGGTAAGCCTCATTACCGCGTCGACGTGGCCGTGCCGGCTGGAACGATGGATGAACATCATCGCGCTGGCTTGATCTACGAGACCACAAGAGCGGTGTTAACTGCGGACGGCTCCCCGTTTACAGACGCCGATGCGATGCGGGTTTGGGTGATTTTGCGTGAAGTTGACGAAGGATCATGGGGCATGGGCGGTCGAGCACTTGGATGCAAGGACATCATGCGTTACGCAGTCAAGGCAACGCTTCCTGTCCTGACCGAAAACCTGAAACCTGTGCCCAGGGAGAAGCCAGCAAAATCTGCTTAACCGCCTGGTCCGACGATAGTTGAAGGTCTTGCCGCAAGCAGAGCACCGGCCGAACGCGGGAGGCGGACCCGCGGCACGCTGCTGACAGCATATTTCCATTGCATTCAAGAGGAGAATCAAGATGAAAACACGCATTACCGAGCTGTTCGGAATCCAACACCCTATCATTCAGGGCGGGATGCACTTTGTGGGCTTTGCCGAACTGGCATCGGCTGTATCCAACGCGGGTGGACTCGGAATTATCACTGGGTTGACTCAAAAGACCCCTGAGGCGTTGGCCAAGGAAATCGCGAAGTGCCACGAGATGACGGACAAGCCGTTCGGCGTCAATCTGACCTTTCTCCCCACATTCACCTCACCTCCGTACGCAGAGTACATCCAGGCAGTCTCCGAAGGCGGAGTCCGTATTGTTGAAACTGCAGGCCGTAGCCCGGACGCTTACATGCCGGCGCTTAAAGAGGCTGGAATCACAGTGATTCACAAGTGTACTTCCGTCCGGCATGCGCTAAAGGCGGAAAAAATTGGTTGCGATGCAGTCAGCGTCGACGGGTTCGAATGTGGCGGCCATCCCGGCGAAGACGACATGCCTAACATGATTCTCTTGCCGCGTGCGCAAGAAGAACTCTCGATCCCGTTCGTTGCTTCTGGTGGCATGGCCGATGGTCGCAGCCTTGTCGCGGCGCTTTCACTGGGCGCTGACGGTATCAACATGGGCACCCGTTTCATTGCAACTCGCGAGGCACCTGTGCACCAGAACGTAAAGGACGCCATTCTGCAAGCAACCGAGCTGGATACCCGGCTGGTCATGAGGCCGTTGCGCAATACGGAGCGCGTTCTCAACAATGCTGGCGTTGATCGAATGCTCGAGATTGAGCGTGAGAAAGGGGCGGAGCTGAAAATCGATGACGTCTTCGAATATGTCGCGCGCGTATATCCCCGTGTCATGATCGATGGAGAAATGGATGCCGGCGCCTGGAGTTGCGGTATGGTCGTCGGTTTGATCAATGACATCCCGACGGTGAAGGAATTGATTGACCGGACTATGGCGACAGCAGAAGGCATTATCCAGACTCGGCTTGGAAAGATGTTGGCCCACTAGTAAGCGTCGCCTACATGTTCAGGAGAGTGACGGCTTTGGGCTGCTGAGACAAACGCAGGAGACGGCAGTGAAAATCAATGTATTGGCAAGCCGCGAAACAGCGGCACCCGATATCGCGCCAGAGGGAACTTGCCACGCACTGTGGTGCGCCGTTATCCGCGCGACGAGCAACAGATCCACTACAAGGAGCGCGAGCCACCCGCGAGGAAGGTTGCCGCTTCAGGGACCTGCTCGTGAGTGCTTCGCTGCGCGATCGCCGGGTGCCAGCCTTCATCTCAAGAGGCACCTTGTGGTGTCGCGCGCCGTAACACCCAAGCACTAGGACCACGGGTTAGCTGTTGACGCTGCCTATGCGCGGCAGACGCAAGTGTCCATCAAGCTCGAGCGGCCAGCATGGTGCTGGCACTCGAGCTGTACAACGGTTAATACCAGCACCGATCCTCGCGCCGTCAAAGCGGCGCAGGTGCTTCCACGCGAGATCCGTAAAGCACCGCAATAATTAAAACGTTACCCATTCGACCGTAGGCGCAGCATCGTAAAAAGTTTTGGTGTTTTTTGAAATGGAGAATTAACAATGCTCAACCTTGCGGTCCTACTTGAAGACTCTGCGAGAGAAGAACCTAATCGTGACGCGGTCGTGTGCGGATCAGAGAGACTTTCGTATGCGGCGGTCAATGCAGCGGCAAATCAGGTCGCGAATCTGCTTGTCCAAAGTGGTATTAAACCTGGAGACAGGGTGGCTATCGCGTGTCCGAACCTTCCGTACTTTCCCATCGTCTATTATGGGATTCTCAAAGCGGGAGGCGTCGTCGTTCCCCTCAATGTTTTGTTGAAGTCAAAAGAGATTGCGTATTACTTGGAAGACTCGCAAGCAAAGGCATTTTTTTGCTTTGAAGGTTCTGACCAGCTTCCCGTGGGCAAGGAGGGGTGGGGCGCATTTCAGGCGACGCAAGGATGTGAATCGTTCTTTGTTATGACGGCTGATGCGTCTGCCGCGTCCCCAATTGAGGAAGCTACAGCGCTCGGAACTGCGCTGGTGAATCAATTACAAATGTTCGACACGGTTTCGACTTCCCCAGATGATACGGCGGTAATCATCTACACAAGCGGAACAACAGGACAGCCAAAGGGTGCCGAATTGACGCACTCGAGCATGCTGCTTAACGCGCGGCTTTACGACCATCTCTTCGAGCGGCACACCCACGACGTTCACCTGATTACGCTGCCGTTGTTCCACTCGTTTGCTCAGACCGCGCAAATGAACACGGGTTTCTATTCCCGCGCGACGCTCATCTTGCTTCCCCGATTCTCGGCGTCTGACGCGCTTGATTTGATGCTGCAGGAGCGTGTCACGTATTTCGCGGGGGTGCCCACCATGTACTGGGAACTGGTGAATGCAGCCAACTCGCGTTCTGATCTCGGCGCGATACGTGATTCATTGCGTGTTGCTACATCTGGCGGCGCGCCGATACCACTTAAGGTGCTGCTCGATTTCACGGATAAGTTCGATGTGAAAATCGTAGAAGGATATGGGTTGTCTGAGACGTGCCCGTTTGTCGCGTTCAATCGACACGATCGGCCAATCAGGCCGGGCTCGATTGGATTACCAGTATGGGGAGTTCAGGTACGCATCGTCGACGAGGTCGACAAAGATGTGGCTCCAGGCGATCCGGGCGAGCTGATAGTAAGAGGGCACAATGTGATGAAGGGATACTTCAGACGCCCGGACGAGACAGCCCGTGCGCTTCGCGGCGGCTGGCTAAGGACTGGGGACATCGCGCGTCAGGATAGCGAGGGCTATCTGTACATCGTTGACCGTCTCAAAGACCTTGTTATTCGAGGTGGTTTCAACGTTTACCCTCGAGAGATCGAGGAAATGCTCGTGACACATCCTCAGGTGAGTCTCGCTGCCGTTCTCGGCATTCCGGACGAAAAGTATGGCGAGGAGATTAAGGCATTTGTGATTCGCAAGCCCGGGAGCACCATTACGGAAGACGAACTCCTGACATGGTGCAAAGAAAACATGGGAGCCTACAAATATCCGCGAATCATCGAGTTCTGCAACGAATTTCCACTCGGGCCAACAGGCAAGATTCTGAAACGCGAGCTGCTAAATCGTGAGTTAAACCGACATTGACTCGTTTCTGGAGCTCCGCGTCGCTACCACCGAGCGGATTGCAGCGCTTCCCCGGAGTGTAGAACAGAAGCGTCGCGGAGCTCGCACCATGAATGCGCGTCAACACGAGACCACATCAAGGTCTCGTGTCTGGGAGCGTAAGAAACTTAGTCCTCGAATACGAAGACTGGTTTCGCACCGTGAGCCGGGGCTTCAGCGGCAACCACAGCTTCTGCAAACTGGTCGATCCGATAGGGAACGCCCTCGGGAATCGTGATATCGCCCGCGCTGACGAGCTTGAGCGTCTTGCCGACGAGAGCCTGAATCTCGGCTGGCGTCGCCGATCGGATCCAGCTAAGCAACCAGAATCCGCGAACCGTCTTTGTCTGGTAGATGAGCGATTTCGCCGACAGAGGCATCACGAGTTTCTGAGGTTCGGTTTGGCGATGCGTTGAGAGCGCTCCGTAGACAAGGAGTTCGCCCGTCGGCGCAAGCGCGCGAGACACTTCGGCGCCCAGCTCTCCAGCCACGCAATCGAGCGCCTTCGATACGCCGTTCTCGCCAGCGATCTCCTTGATGCGTGCTGACACATCTTCATCTTCCGTGCAGATCACCGCATCTGCACCGAGCGCCAGGAGATCGTCGACGGCGGCCCGACGGCGCACGATGTTGATCGTCTTGAAGCCCAGGGCCTTGCCTAACTGGATGACCATCTTGCCGACGGTAGATCCTGCTGCTGTCTGAACGAGCCATTCACCCGGCGCCACCTTGACTTCCTGCGTCAGAAGTACGGCAGTCACAGGGTTCACCAACAGCTGGGCCGCAGACGACAAGCTCATGCCCTTGGGGACAGGTAGAAGTTTGGTTTTGTCAGCAACCAGATATTCTTGCCATGTTCCAGGGATGCCGATGGTAATAACGTCTTGTCCGACAGTAAGACCATCGACACCTTCGCCGAGGGCGTCGATGGTGCCGACCGATTCGAGCCCAACGATCGCGGGAAGTGGAGCGGTGTAGCCATAGCGATCGCGTAGAACGCTAAGGTCGCTCGCGTGGATCGGCGTCACTTTGACGCGAACACGGACCTGACCAGGGCCCGGTTCAGGCAACGGCCGTTCCTCGATTCGCAGGACGTCCTTCGGTTCGCCGAACGAGTGCGCTAGAAGCACTTTCATGGTCTTCATCTACATCTCCTTGTGAGAGTCCGCGTCCAATCGGAGCAGATTTTCGATAGTAAACGTTAATCAGATTAAATAAACAGTGTGTGCACAACACAATTGCATTTTTTGGAAAGCATTCCCTGTGTCGATTCGGTTCGTACGGTGAAACTGTGAGCGAGCATCAGTCTCACACGCCTCTCGCCTGAGAACTTCGATTGGATAGAAGCGGGCCCTTGAGCGAGTATTACTCGGGCGCCAAGTCCTCAATCGATCGCAAAAAACTTTGCAGCCAGCCACACTATTTCAGCCAACTTCGCTTCGCTGCCTGGTGATGGCCTGTCAGCGGTGCCTAAGCGCCAACCGTTCGCAACGTTGTGGCGCTGATCAACTAGCTTTCTGCCTACAACAGTCTCGATAACCGACATGCCCTAGTGCAATATTATCATAGTGTGCAAACGACACATTTGCAAATATAGCCTGTGTAGGCGCTGGCACTTCGTGCGGTGACATAGACGCTATGGAGCGTTCTTGATGGCACGATGGGGGAAGAGGCCACGACCAATTCGAAAAAATCGGGAACGGTATGAGTTCGTCCAGGACTCGTCTGGCGCGCGGTGTGAATTAGAGATCCCTCTCGATCTACTTTATATGCGGACGTATCGATAGCCGGCGTAGTTGAATTGATGAAAGGCTTGGGTCACTGCGGGCCCAAATACTTCCCACGTGCGAGTCTGATTGTGCAAGTTGTTATCGTCAGTGGCAGTTGCCGAGTTGCCGAGTTGCCGAGTTGCCGAGTAGGCGAGTAGGCGAGACGCTGACATGCCGCAAAAAAAAGCACGGCCGAAGCCGTGCATGCGAGATCGGGTGACAGGTTCCGGAGGCACCTCTTTTCGCAAAAGCTCTTTGCGACGCACAAGTCACATCCGTAGTGCGCACACGTCGAATCTGGATCGTACTAAATTTCGGCAGCTTCGCCGAGTGCGCGAAGTATCAATTCAGTCTTTCAGCGAGGCTACCAATCTGATGCGTGGTTATCGCGAATAATGGAAGCCGTGATATCCGACAACATGGTCAACATCGAGATCTTCGATGGAAAGCTAGACGCGAGGCTTAGCAGCTTTTATGAAGTTGGCCAGCGTATTACACGGTTGCTGGATAAGCGGGGTGGGAGGACTAAGGCGCACAAGAAAAGGTTTCCTCCCGGTATTAGGAGCTGAGATTTTTCATATTGGGCAAGCGCTGCAGATGCTGGCGCTGTATGTGGCCCAAGGAGCTAATTTGATGTCGCGCGAAATTGTCATTTGTCATCCTGTCCGAACGGCTATTGGGGCGTTTAACGGTTCACTGAAAGATGTGCCTGCAACGGATCTCGGTGCAGCCGCTGTGCGGGAGACGCTTCGTCGAGGGGGTGTCGACGTTTCGCAACTTGCGTCCGTGACGATGGGTAATGTGATTCAGGCGGGAAACGGTATGAACCCCGCGCGGCAGGCAGCGGTGAACGCTGGTGTGCCAGTCGAAGTTCCTGCGATGACAGTCAATCGAGTATGCGGTTCTGGTGCGCAGGCAATTGTGAGCGCGGCGCAAGAGATCATGCTCGGTTACGGCAACCTGGCTGTTGCGGGCGGTATGGAAAGCATGGAACGCGCGCCCTATATGCTGGAAGGGGGACGATTTGGCAATCGCATGGGAAATGCTCAGGTCATTGATAGTCTGCTGCGCGACGGTCTTGATGATGCTTTCTCTGGTAAGCATTCAGGCTGGCACACTGAAGATCTGGCGACTGAACTGTCGATTTCGCGGGATATGCAGGATAGTTGGGCCGCACGCTCTCAGCAACTCTTTGCTCGCGCTCAAAATGCAGGTCGTTTCGACGCAGAGATTGTTCCGCTAACTCTTGAAGGCCGGAAAGGGTCTATCACGTTTAACCGCGACGAGCACCCGCGCCCAGAAACAACGGTAGAAACACTATCTAGGATCAAGCCCGCATTCCGTCCAGACGGAAGCATTACTGCCGGTAACTCACCTGGCGTTAATAGTGCCGCTGCAGCCATGATTATTGCCGAATGGGCCTACGCCGAGCGACGCGACATCGAGCCGGTCGCGCGTCTGGTCAGCTTCGGTATTGGCGCTGTCGAACCGGGCATGTTTGGTCTTGGCCCGGTACCCGCTGTTCAGATGGCGTTGCAGCGAGCGCGTTGGACGCTTGATCAGGTGGAACGCTATGAAATTAACGAAGCGTTTTCGGTTGTGCCACTGGCAGTCGCACAACAACTGGGCCTTCCCGTTGATGTTATCAATGTCGAAGGCGGTGCAATTGCACATGGGCATCCGATTGGAGCGACGGGCGCTATTCTGACCACGCGACTGATTCACTCCATGCGCCGCGATGGCGTCAGGCGTGGAGTCGTAACGATGTGTATTGGCGGGGGGCAGGGAATTGCCCTGGCACTCGAAGCTCTATAACTCGGTGTCCCGGCAAAGCGCCGAGATGCCTGATTCCGATCCGAAAACGTCGTAGCGCTGGTGGTTTCGACGTTTTCTACAGTCGGCCAGCAGATTTTCGGCGGATAGCCGATTTAGGGAAAGCGGGGCGCTGGGATGCTCCGCTCAAATCGATGGCAAACAGAGCAGTTTTCGAACAAGGTTCAACATTGAGTCCCTGACCTTCGGAGCGACTAATCGCTGGGAAGTCTGCAAGGAGAATTTGTGGCGGTAGCGTGACCTGTAAGCATCGGGATGCGAGAAAGTCGGCAACAAGAGGAAGAGACTCATGGTTTTTCCTGATGTGTTTAGAGCGGCGGTTGGCAGCTGATATAGCGAACGAACAATATCGCCAGGTTCAATGAAATACTCCGTGCACTCGATTCAACGACTGCAAAGAATATTTCCGAGAACGCAGGTTACCAACCTGTTATCTTTGACATCATAGTCCAAAATGGATAAGTGTCAAAGAATACAAACAAAAATTGACAATATTAAGTCTTGGAATCAATCAATATGTGTATTAGCACATATTGATTGATGCGGTCAGATCTTGATATACCTATTGTTTTGCCAAGGCACGAATTCTTGAGATGCGTCGCCGGTAAGAGTGTTATGCAATGCAGTCATTTCTCCGGAAGAGGAAAGTGTGCATAATTGGACGCTGGCTGGTTCGCTCCAGCACGATCGTTGACATGCCCCACAAAAGGACACAGGACGCTGGGGTATCGCAGGTTATTAGCGGTCGTCAGCAGCCTTGATCGCTTTGCAGTCTATGGCGGGACAGGCGATAGGCCCGCGCATATTTGCGTTTGACGCTCCGAGCGCGGAATTCGATTATCTGATAGACCGCACGAATGTATGTTTGACGAAAACCTGTACTTCAATTCTGCATCGTTGTCACGCCTGATGGAACGTGAGTGGGCTGCTGCGTACGCCGATCTTGATTTGACGCCGCCTCAGGCCGTCGCTCTGCAGGCTGTGCTCGAATCACCCGGGTTCACCCCTAGCAAGCTGGCCAAGGTGTTAGTCGTCGGAAGACCTTCGGCGTCTCGACTGGTGGACGGATTGTGCAAGAAGCATCTCGTCAAACGGGAATACCGGCTGGAGGACAGACGGGAGTGTCTGCTGATCCCCACGAAAGCCGGGTTGGCATTGAAGGCGGGGTTAGTCCAGGCCAACAAGCGTGCGATGCGCAACATCTCTGAAAAGATCGGCGGAGATCTCTTTCATGCTGTCTCCGGGTGCATGCTCGACATCCGCAGAGTTCTCTGACGAAAGGATCTGCCACGCGCTTTCGCGTGGCAATGGGCGAGACAACCTGAAACTTGCGTCTCGCTTCCCGATATTGCAAGTGAGTAAATGCCGGCTGGAATGATCCGCGCGCCATCGACGCGTGACCGGCAAGTGACTTCGCCACTCCTCGGGCTTGCCACATGCCGTGTCTTCAGTTTTTCATCGATAACGGCGTTTGGATCATGGGCGCAGTTCTTCCCCAATCAGTTCTTGAAAGGAGGAGCAAGATTCGGACATGGGTGCGGGACTTGCTCGACGCCAACGATTGTCAGCTTTCATCATGCTCCAGCGCGGTTTGCAACTTCGTCAGCAGCGTGATTAGCTGCCCCACTTCTTCATTGCTGAAATCTTTCAGCCATCCCTTCCAGCAATTGGCCATCTCCGGTGCCATCTTGCGGTAGTGCTCTCTGCCTTTTCGTGTGAGCTTCAGTCGGACCAGCCGACGATCTTTCCCTGAACGATCGCGTTCGACAAGCTCCTTCTTTTCCAGGCCATCAATCAGTCCCGTGGTAGCGCCGGTTCCGATATTGAACTCACGGGCAAGGTCGCCAGCGTATTCGACAACTTCATCCGCGATGAGCTTTAGGGCCATCCACTCTTCAAAGGACTGGTCCATCGAAAAGCGCAATTGCATCCGCTTTTCGACCAGACGCGAGGTCCTTCGCAAAAGCAGACTTGGCCAACGTTCTCCGAGCGGGATGTCGCTATCGGGTGTTGTCACGAGCGTAACTCCTTGTAGTGCAGTTGTTCTGAAGATATCAATGCCCGCTCATCGACGAGGAGCGGGCACGAGCGCTCCGAGAAGCCGGTTTACATTCTACTCTAATTAAAGTATCTTGTTTTTGAGCTAATCAAAATTGAGCGGTATCCAATGCAAAGAATGTTGACCGTCCCGTTTGACGGCGCTGCGGCGAGAGACTTGTACGATGGCTGTTATTGTCGCGTTGCCCGGTGCAATCGCGATTGCTCGGCGCTGGAGGCGGCGAGCGTTGCGGACGGGCGGGTCTCGATGCGGCAAGGGGTGCCGCAATGATTTCTCGACGTTTAGGCAAGAAAATACTTGCGTTATGCGCGACAGCCGCGCTTGGATCGGCGTGTACTGTGGGCCCGGATTTTCAGAGGCCGCAGACTTCAGCATCGGCTGGCTATTCGCTCTCAGCGCCGAGGACTGACGCGGCTCCTGCTGTCACCTTCGGCTCTGACGTGGCAAACAACTGGTATCAGCTCTTTCGGTCTGATGCATTAAACGGGTTGGTGAGGCAGGCACTTGAGGCTAACCCGGACCTTGAGGCCGCTCGCCACGGGCTGGTTGCTGCGCAGCGGGAACTCCAGGCTGTGTCGGGAACAGCACTGCCGCAGATTGATGCGACCGGCAATATCGGTCGCCAACATATCAATGGTAGTTTTTTGCTGGAGCCGGTGAATGGTCTTGATGCCACGGGAAACCGCTTTGCATTGGGGCCATCCATGGCCTACGACCTGGACGTGTTTGGCGGGATACGACGTTCTATTGAAGCCCAAGGTGCCGCTGCTTCGAATGTGCGCGACCAAACGCTCAATACGTACATTACGTTAGTCGATCAGGTTGTAGAAGCTGCTTTTAACTTTGCTTCCACTGAAGCGCAAATCAAGACGACTGAGGATCTGATTGCAGATCTGCGCGATCAATATAACCTGACTCAAACGCTTGAGAATGCGGGCAAGATTACGCGTAGCGATACCTATCAGGCTAAAACCCAGCTCGCCAACACAGAAGCTACGCTGCCGGGGTTAGAGCAACAGCGCGACGTGTATCGCAATGCGCTGGCGCAGTTGTGCGGACGCACGCCTGACGAGTTCGTCATGCCGGCGGTATCGCTTCGGGATTTTGCAATTCCCAGACAGGTACCAGTGTCCGTGCCTTCGGACCTGGTTCGACATCGCCCAGATATCCTTGCCGCAGAAGACCTTTTACACGAGGCGAGTGCCCGGATTGGCGTAGCTACAGCGGCGCGCTTGCCGTCGTTCAGCATTTCTGGCCAGTACGCGCAGCAGACGACGTTCGCTGGAGAGTTTTTCAAAGCTGCGGGCGGTGTCTGGTCGTTCGGCCCGCAGATGGCAGCGCCCATTTTCCAGGGCGGAACGCTCGCTGCACGCCAGAAGGAAGCACGAGAGCAGTATTTGCAAGCTGCTTCGACCTATCGCAGCACAGTCCTCGCAGCGTTTGTTGAGGTCGCGAACACTTTGCGTGCACTCGAGCACGATGGTGACAGCTATCTTGCTCACAATCGCGCGCTGGAGGCCGCTCGTCAAAATCGCGATCTTGCGAATGCGCAATATCGAGCAGGGCGCTACACCGAGCTTCAGGTATTGACGGCCGAGCAACAGTATCAGGACGCTGTTCTGTCCCAGGTGCATGCCGACGCACAGCGCTTCACTGATATTGCAGGCCTGTTTCATGCGCTTGGCGGCGGATGGTGGAACGCTTCCGAGGACCCAAGCTTGCAGCCCGTTGCTTCCACACAATCCGTGCCCATTGCTCCTCGCAAAGCAGTGGTTCGCTAGGAAATTTCCATGAGTGAACAAGACAATTCTCGGCAGCATGGTTCCGGGCAATCTCCGCTCGGCCAGAATCAGAGTCAATCAAAGCAAGATCTGCCTCAGCAACAACCAGCGGATGCTACAGACAAGACTCAGCCCCGCAAGCGCGGACGTGCTGGGAACGTCCTGATGATAGGCGCGCTTCTTGTAATCGCCGGCGTAGGTTTCTACTATTTCGTTTTTGAACGCAACCGGGTCAACACGGACGACGCGTATGTCAACGGCAATATGGTCCGATTGACGCCTCAGACTTCAGGGACTGTGGTCGCAATCAACACTGACCAGACGCAATTCGTGCAGCGTGGTCAGGTTCTCGCACAGCTTGATCCTCACGATAATGAGTTTGCGCTCGAGCAGGCTGAGGCAAACCTCGGGCAGACCGTGCGCGAAGTTGCGCAGCTCTTCACTGAAGAGACGCGGGATTCGGCCGCGGTCGTGTCGGCGCAGACGCAGCTTACGCAGGCGACGCAGGATCTCGAGCGAGACCGCGCGGTATTCGCCGTCCACGGGGTCTCGCAAGAGACGATTGAGCACGACGAACATGCTGTTCGCAGTTCACGGGCAACACTTGACCAGGCCCGGGCAACCTTAGCCAGTGCTCGTGCGGCGATTGTTGGTGCGAGTCCCGATACGCATCCGCGCGTGCTTCAGGCCGAAGCCGGCCTGCGAACAGCCTGGCTGGCTGCCGCGCGAACGAAAATTGTTGCTCCAGTGTCGGGATATGTCGTTCGACGTTCTGTGCAACTCGGCCAGCAGGTCTCGCCATCCACTGAGCTGCTTGCCATTGTCCCAGTTGATGCTGTGTGGATCGATGCGAACTTCAAGGAAAATCAGCTCCGCGATTTGCGTATTGGCCAGCCGGTGAACGTGGAAGCTGATATCTACGGCTCTCATGTCACATATCACGGCAAAGTCCTTGGTTTGAACGCAGGGACAGGCAGCGCGCTCGCCGTTCTGCCTGCGCAAAACGCGTCGGGGAACTGGATCAAGATTGTCCAGCGCCTACCAGTACGCATTGGCTTAGACCCACAAGAGCTTTCGCATCATCCTCTATTCGTTGGACTTTCGACCACAGTAGACGTCAACACGTCCAACCTCGATGGCTCGTCGCTGTCCGAGAAGCCCGTGTGGTCTGCGGCGTTAGATACAGGCGCGTACGGTGACCAGATGTCAGGTGCCGAGGACGAGATCAGGAAAATCGTCGCGACGAATCTGGGTAATGCGCCGGCTGTGGTCTCGTCTGCGGATGTTAACCGGAGAGTGCGGTGAAACAGCCCGGACAGGAGACGAATCCCTGGCTGGTTGCGTTGGTAGTCGCGTTGGCGGCATTCATGGAGATCATGGACATCTCTATCGCAAACGTCTCGCTACCTCACATTGCTGGTGACCTTTCGTCGAGTCAGAACGAGTCTACCTGGGTACTGACGAGCTACCTTGTCACGAATGCAATCGTCATGCCAATCTCGGGGTGGCTTTCAAATACGTTCGGGAGAAAGCGGTTTTTTCTCGTGTGCATTGCGAGCTTTACCGTAGCGTCGCTCCTTTGTGGGCTCGCACCTAATCTTGGGTCGCTCATTGTCCTGCGAGCGTTGCAAGGCGCTGCTGGAGGAGGGCTGCAGCCGTCTGGGCAAGCTATCCTTGCCGACACCTTCCCACCTGAGAAGCGAGGCATGGCGAGTGCTGTGTATGGCATCGCAGCCGTCGTTGGGCCGACTGTGGGTCCAACCTTGGGCGGCTGGATTACCGACGATTATTCCTGGCGCTGGATCTTTTTCATCAACGTTCCCGTGGGGATTGCCCTCGTTTTTTGCGTGATTGCGCTAATTCGTGAAAAGCCAGTCGCACGCAATGCCGTATCGACCGGAACAGTTGACTGGATCGGATTTGCTCTGGTGACGTTGAGTCTCGGCTGCCTGCAGATTGTGATGGATCGGGGGCAGGACGCCGACTGGTTCGGGTCGGATTTCATTACCGTCATGTCGCTCGTCTCAGCCGCCGCGTTTGTATTGCTGATATGGTGGGAATTGCGTCATCCAAGTCCAATGGTCGATTTGCGTCTTCTGGGAGAGCGTGACTTCGCCATTACGTTTTTTCTGATGCTGGTAGTTGGCTTCATGCTGCTCGGCAGTACTTTCCTTATACCAGCGTACGCTCAGAACATGATGGGCTATCGGGCAATCGATGCAGGGATGGTCCTCACCCCGGGGGGGATACTTATCATTCTGCTGATGCCGATGATCGGTCGCGTCGTTGGCAAGGTTGACGTCAGGGTACTTATCGGAATTGGTCTGCTGATTGGCAGGGTGAGTCTGTTGTGGACGACGAATTTCTATCTGGATATTTCCTACCGCTACCTGGTATTTGCTCGGATGGGCCAGAGTCTGTCGCTGGCATTCCTGTTTGTACCACTCACCGCATTGGCATTTCGCGGGATACCACCGGCCAGGATTAACAATGCGTCGGCCCTGATCAACCTTGCACGGAATTTCGGCGGAAGTATTGGCATCTCCTTCTGCTCGACACTATTGACCCGTCGTGAGCAATTCCATCAGAGTCGTCTGGTCGAGTACGCGCATCATCTGAATCCGGCCTATCCGGACTACGCGCAGCAGATTGGAAGCGCGTTGGGTGTGTCCTCTAACGCTTCTACGACCATGGCGTACGTCTACCAGAACATCATTGACCAGGCGACGCTGCTGTCTTATCTGGACAACTTCAAGGTGCTAGGCATCGTATATCTGTGTCTCCTTCCGCTGCTGTTGCTTGTGTCGCCCAACGAAACGCGGACGGCTGCGGTGGGGCACTGAACGCGACCATGCAAGTTCAGGTCAAGAAGCTCACTAACGGAATTGATTCAACCGGCTTATGGTCGATGGATTGTTTTCCTGTGATTAACGCGTAATACATCAACTCAAAGTGGAGAGCAGTATGAATATCCTGATTTTTGGCGCTACGGGAATGATCGGGCAAAGAGTCGTCGCGGAAGCAGCTCGTCGAGGCCATGCAGTGACAGCTGTCTCACGACGCCCTTCGAAGGCGCAGGTCGTTGGGTCGGAGGTGCGCGAGGTGACTGGCGACGCGAGTGATCCGGCAACGGTGGCGAAGCTGATCGTCGGTCAGGACGTAGTCGTTGACGCCACGAGTTCACGCGATCGTCCGGAGGCAGTCTACGTTATCGCTTCGACGCTAATCGCTGCAGTAGAGGCTGCCAAACCCACAGCACCTCGACTGGCCATGGTCGGCGGTGCTGGCGGTCTGGAAGCGGCGCCGGGCGTGCGGGTTGTCGACTTGCCGATGTTTCCCGTAGAGCGAAAGGCGCTTGCGCTGGCCCTGATTGATGTGTATGGCATTTACAGTTCGTCCAAAGTGAACTGGACTTACTTTGCACCGCCGGCAATGATTGAGCCCGGCGAGAGAACTGGAAACTATCGTACAGGACGCGACCAGCTGCTGATGAACGATGCTGGAAAAAGCACGATCTCAGCAGAGGATTTTGCAGTAGCTGTGCTCGACGAGCTAGAGAATCCTCAGTTTCTGCGCAGTCGAATGACGGCGGGTTACTAACACTCGATAGAGTGACGGGGCTCTTACACGGATTTAACAAAGCGTCTAGAGCTGCGCAGGCAATGCGTGCCGAGTTCTGTCACGTTGAGGTGAGAGCGGAGAACGTAGGCAAGCGACGTCGCACAGACGTTGCTTTCTCACGAGCCTGGTTCAAAAGAGAAAATCGGTAGCCAATCTGCCTAATTGCTACCTTGCTGTCGGCAAGGAGCGAATGTCGACCAATACGAGGGCGATACAGTTGCATCAGCATTCGTTGATCAAACAACGAGCACGGATGTACGCGTTAGCTCGGGAAGTTCACCGTGGGCGTTACACGCACCTGCTGACCTGAGTGGTGTCTGCAACAAATCGATTGCGCGTTCTAACGATGTGTTGCCCCTGATGCGCTTTGCATGACGTGTTGCATCCCAGCATCGAACTTGCTCGTTTTGACAGTTGTTACTAAATGTTTCTGGTACATTACGCGCGCTTATAGAACTACTAGTAGCGCAAAAAATAATGAACAAAACAACTTGTCGGCTGGCACACAGCCGGACTCGGGGAATGCTGGTCGCTGTCGAGAGAACTGCAACTGGCAAGCAGAATAGTGCTGACGCAAACGCCGCTGTTGTTATGCGTCGACACGGTGTGGGAGTTGCGCGACGTAGTGCCGGGACGGGCGTGGAATCGTGCGTCTTATTTATTCGAGATGCATGTGACGAACGAGTAACGACGTTATCGCTCGTAGCACGCGCAATAGCGTCTCGATAATTTCGCCGCCATGAAGAATAACAATCCAGGCCGTCCCACACGGCTCGGCAGGCGCGCGCACGTCCGAAGGAGCAAGTGGTTTTTCTTTGGGCTCGGACGCCATCAGTTCCCGCTTCTTTGCGGGGCGCTCTTTGTCGCTTCTTCAGCGCACATCGCCCATGCACAGGTAGCCGATCCGCTTGGCGAACAGGAACAGCGACGCCGTGCGCAGGAACAGGCGATCGAGCGCGAGCGCACCTTTCAAGCACCCAAGGTCGAACTTCAGCCTGCCGTGCATGCCGAGATCGACGACGGCAAGCTGCCCGTCGAAATACCCTGCTTCAAGATTGACGAATTGACGCTCGAAGTTCCGCCTGGTTTGAGCGACACCGTTGAAGCAGCAGGCGCACGCGCGCTATCACCCAACCCTCTTTTCCTTGGCGAGCTAACGTTTGCACGGGACTATCTGCAGCGCTATGTCGGACAGTGCGTCGGACGCGAGGGGCTTAACCTAATCGTACATCGTGTGATGGCACGCATCATCGACAAGGGGTACTCGACCACGCGCGTCGTCATCGGACAGCAGGATCTGTCGACAGGCAAGCTGAAGCTTCAGCTAATTCCCGGTGTGATCAGCGACATCCGTTTTGCCGATCCCTCGACGTATGGCACATGGCGCAATGCCTTTCCAGCGCGAGCAGGCGACCTGCTGAATCTGCGCAATCTTGAGCAAGGGCTCGAGCAGATGAAGCGCGTGCCGAATCAGGACGTCGACATGCAGATCGTGCCTGGACCTTCGGCGGGCGAAAGCGACGTGGTCATCACAGTCAAGCGTCAGAAACTGTGGTCGCTGGCAGTGAGCGCGGACGACAGCGGGCTGAAGTCGACAGGCCAGCTACAGGGTAGCGTAAGCCTGACAGTCGACAATCCCCTCGGCCTGTCTGATCTGCTCAACGTCGGCTACAGCTACGACATCAACGGTCATGAGAGCCGATACGGCACGCACGGCAGCAACGCTTATTACTCGATTCCGTGGGGCAACTGGACGTTCACCGCGACTGCGAGCCAGTACAACTATCACCAGCAGATCGCCGGGGCGTTTAGCACGCTGGTGTCGAGCGGCAAGTCTGAAACGTTCGACGTGAAGACGGAATACCAGTTCTATCGCAACCAGGTGCAGAAGAACTCGCTCGAATTCCGCTTCGGCAAGCGCTTCAGTGAAGCTTTCATCGATGGCTCGGAAATCGACGTCCAGCATCGCGACAACAGCTACGTGGAAATCGGCTGGGAACACAAGCACTACTTTGGCGCCGCGCAGTTAGACAGCACGATTGCCTATCGATGGGGCGTGTCGTGGTTCGGCGCGCAACCGGATCTGCCAGGTGTGAGCGGCGGAGCGCCCACGTCCTATTACCAGATGGAAACGCTCGACACGACCTTGAGCGTGCCGTTCACAATCGCTGGCGTTGCGCTCCGCTACACGGCGACGGTGCGTGCGCAGAACACGCCCAACGTGCTGTAGCAGCCAAAGTTGTGGCGCTGGCGCCTTGGGTGCGGCAACGGCTAGTCTATTGACCAATCTCTTTAGCGATACCGATCCGAACGAGACGGAACAGCAGAAGCAGGCCAAGGAAAACCTGGTCGACACGCTGGTCGCAGGCATTGCCACTGTGGGAGGTTCATCGAACACGGCGACGACGGTAAACGCGGCGCAGGCAGAGGTCGAAAACAACTGGCTGGCCACGCAGCAGATTGTGCAAGCCCAGAAGGACTTGATCGCCTGTAACGGCAACGCACTTTGCCAGTTGAAAACGGCCGGCAAGTGGGCGGGCGTTAGCCTTAAGCAGGATGCGTTGACGACGACCGGCGTGGCAAAAGGTCTTGCATCGGCAGGGCTGACTGATCTGCAAGGACTTGCGCAGTTCCTGTCTGACCCAATAACGGGTCTGAACGGTCTTGCGGCACTCATTTCTGATCCTCAGGTTCGGGAAGCGCTTGGCGCGCAAATTGTGTCGTCGCTTCAAACCCAGATAAGCCAGATGCAAACTGCTTTGACGGTTGGAGGTGATGCGAACGCGGAACTCTTGGGCAAGGACTTGGGCAATCTGATTTATCAGGTCGCCAGCGCAGGGAC
>NZ_QBUY01000150.1 GCF_003121405.1 Paraburkholderia sp. C35
ACACACCGTTTGCCACCTGGGCGGCCTGGGCCGAACTGGTAAGGCCCGCTGAGACGCGGGTGCTTGAAGAGGGTGATCCGCTCTTAAAGAGCGTTGGCAGCGGGCATCGAGAAGAGCGATGCCGTATGAAGGATAGGACCGGCTGGGGACCCGCAGGCAACGACCGTAGCGGGTGGTGTTCAGCGGCTTTCTTTTGCCTACTTTTCTTTGCCGCGGCAAAGAAAAGTAGGTGCTGCCCCGCACAGGGGCGACGCGTGGAGTACCAATACGAAATCGCGGATGCCAGCGAAAACCAAACCAAAAGCGCCGCAGGCAAAAAAAACCCCACTTACAACATACTCCGAGGCCGCTTCATAGTCCCATCGAAAAACCTCTGCAAACGAAACTCAGACAGATCCAGCGAAGGCTGCCCATCGCAGATCCACTCCGCCATCAGGTGCCCAACGATTGGCCCCATGGCAAAGCCATGCCCACAAAACCCGGTCGCAACAAGAAGCCCAGCCGCCTTAGAGGACGAGGAAGAGGAAGAAGAAAAAGAAGAAGCCTCATCGAGAACAGGAATCCCATCCGGCAACACATCAATCAACCCCGCCCACGACTCCACCACCTGAGCATCTTTAAGCGCAGGAAACAACGCCCGCAGCTTCTGCAAAGCCTTCGGCGCATGCGCACGATTCGGCTGCGGATTCGGATCCCTCGGATGCAACACCCGCTCGCCACCGGACACCGCACCCGGCAACCGGTCACGCAAGTCGCGCACGAACTCGCCATTCAGATGAAAACTGAACTTCTCGCGCTGCGCCCACAGTTCAGGCAAGAACCACTTCAACGCACGAAAATGCCCAAACGTCATATCGACATCGACCTGCATGTCGTCGGCGAGATTGATCGCGCCATTCGCGCGCTGGCGGATGCCGAGCCCATGCCCCCAGAACGTGGAAGCCGTGACGGCAGGCAGCGGATTGGTCCGCATGCACGTGCCCCGCACCGCCTGCTGCGGTAACGTGATCCCAAGCGTCTTCAGCAGCCGCCAGCTGCTCGCGCCCGCCGCACAGATCACCTGCCGCGTGCGGATCGTGCCGCGCTCGGTCACGACACCCGTCACCGAGCCCGCGCCCCGCTCGATGGCCACCACGCCGCAGCCTTCGAAAAACCGTGCCCCGGCTTCGACGGCTCGCGCAGCAAATGCGGCTGCCACGCGGCGCGGTTCGGCCTGGCCATCGGTGGCCGTGTACAGGCCGCCCAGCGCCTTGCCATGCATGCCGCGCACGTGCTGGTCGATCTGCGCACGGTCGAGCACGCGCGTGTCCAGCCCATACTGCTTCGCGACATCCATCCACTGCTGGAACGATGCCCAGTCTTCGTCGTTGTCGGCCACGTACAGACAGCCGCCCTGCCGCCACTCCAGATCGAAGTTCAGCTCGCGCTCGAGTTGCTCCCAGATGCGCATGCCCGCCATCATCAGCGGCACTTCGGCGGCCTCACGGCCCTGCTGGCGCACGAATCCCCATGCGCGCGTCGACTGCTGGCCCGCGATGCGCGACTTGTCCAGCACCACCGCCTTCACACCGCGCCGCGCCAGATAGTACGCCGCCGCGCAACCCATGATGCCCGCGCCCGCAATGACGACATCGGCCTGATCGGGAAACGGCGCATCAGCCGGGCTGAAGGGAGCGTGTAGCGGATAGGTGGTCGTCATCGGGAAAGCAGGTAAGCAGTGAAAGACAAAACGGCCGCGACCGTTTCGAGGGACTGCATCTTCTCAGGCGAATCCACGCGCCGCAATCCCGGTCAGAAAAGCGCTGACGCATGTTCGCTCCGCCCCGACCACCAAAAATTCATCGAATCCAGCGCCTCACTCACTCATGTCATGCAATTTGCATACATTTCGCCGCTAAAATAGAAAGGCTGCGCATGAATCGAACGCGGCTTCATTCGCGTGAGGCCGTCGAACTCATTAGAATCGGCGGGTTCGCCAAAAAAGCTCGATCGATGCGAGCACGGCGCGACACCAGGCGCGCCCGAAGTCTCGCAGTACCGTTGCCGTCCGGCGAAAGCAGCACGCCCGGCGCGCCACGTGGAAGTGCACTGCCGCTACGACGGCCCGACATATAACTATTCACATCGACTCACACTTCGCGCATGTCCAACGAAGCCACCTCAACCGACTCGCTCGCCGTCGCGGAACGCGTGCGCGAGTTGATGAGCCGTCACGGCATCGGCAAACGTCAGCAGACCAGCGAGCTTTGCCGGATCCTCGATTTGAGTTTCTCCCAGGGGCACCGCAAGCTGCGCGGCAACAGCCCGTGGACCCTGTCACAGATCAAGAAAGTCGCCGAAGTGTTCGGCGAGCCGGCCGCGCAGCTGTTCGGCGCGCAGTCGCTCGACCCCGGCATGGTCGGCGCCACCGCGCAGGAAGCCGTGTTCGCGATCGGCGGTATCGAACTCGCGTGCACCGCGTGGATCGGCGCGCCGATCGAAGCGGGCAGCCGGCCCGAGTTCATCGCGTGGTCGAAACTCGACCAGTGGCGCGTGGTGCGCCACGACGGCGCGCTTTATCAGAACGCCTACGAAGTCCACAAGATCGAGATTTATCCGCGCCGCGCGGAAACCGACAAGCCACTGATTGCCGTCGTCGATGACGATCAGGCGTCGGCCGACAATCTGCGCGATTACCTGGAGCGCAGCGGCTTTGCGGCCGTCGCGATCTACGGCCTCGCGGCCTTTTCCGAAACGCTGCAGACGCAGGTGTTCGATGGCGTGGTGATCGACTGGCTGTTCGGCCTGCAGACGTCGGCGGAGGCGATCCGCGCCGTGCGCGCGTCGGAGAACCCGGATGCGCCCATTTTCGTGCTGACGGGCGAACTGCTGACGGGCAAGGCGAGCGAATCGGAGATCAGCGACATCGTGCGCAACTACGATGTGGCCTGCTACGAGAAACCGGCGCGTATGGCGATTCTCGTCGCCGATCTGTCGAAGCGTTTGAGCCGCGCGTAGACCGGGCCTTCCGGGCAAGGGCGCCGTCGCGATGCGCGCGGCGCCGGGTGTCAATCCGTCACTCCGTCAGCCCGCGACCGACGCCCCGAGCCGCGCCGCCCGCGCACGCTGCACGGCGTCGCGCAGCACGTCGTAGTGAACCGGCTTGGTGAGGCTCTCGAAGAACATCTCGGCCTCCGCGCGCGCGGCGCCTTCGGGCGCATACGCGCTCACCGCGATCACGGGCGTGCGCGCCTCGCCCGCCCGCTCCATCTTTTCAACGTACTCGGCCATGAACGCATAACCGTCCTTGTCGGGCATATGCAGATCGAGCAGCACGAGATCGCAACGCTGCGCAGCGAGCCACGCGTGAGCATCGTCGGCATTGGCGACGGCGGCGGCATCGCATCCCATATGCTCGAGCATTTCGCACAGCGATTCGCGGATCAACTGGTTGTCGTCGACGATCAGCACCTGCGGACGACCTTCGCCTTCCACGACGGGCGGCACGGCTGACGCACCAGCGGGTGCAGCGACGGGCTGCACAGGAATCGTCACCGTAAAACGCGTGCCCTTGCCCACCTCGCTGTCGACGTCGATCGTTCCGCCAAACAGTTCGACCAGACCCTGCACGATGGCAAGCCCCATCCCCGCGCCCTCGAAACGCCGCGTGCGCGAAGCGTCGAGTTGCGTGAACTCCTTGAAGATCAACGGAATCTGCTTGTCCGGCACGCCCGCGCCCGTGTCCGTGACGATGATGGCGAGCGCGTCGTCGCGCTGCTCGAAGTGCAGCGTGACGGTGCCGCGCTCCGTGTAGCGGATGCCATTGGTCACGAGGTTATTGACGATCTGACGGATGCGGTGCGGATCGGAGTTGACCAGTCCCATCTGCCCGCTCGCGCTGCCTTCGAACACGAGACCCTTCGCGCGCGCCGCCGGCTCGTGCTCATCGACGATCGAATTCAGCAGTTCGCGTGGATCGAAATGTTCGTTGCGCAGTTCCAGCTTGCCCGCGCCGAGCCGCGCGTAATCGGTCAGATCCTTCATCTGCGCTTCGAGGTGACGCGCGGCCGTGTCGAGCCGCTGGATTACCTTGCGGTCCGCCTCGGAATGAAAATTGAAGCCGAGCAGTTCGATCGACGAAACGATGGCATGCAGCGGCGTGCGCAGTTCGTGGCTGATCATGCCGAGGAACGCGTCTTTCGCGAGACTCGCCTCGCGCGCCGCGCGGCTCGCCTGGTGCTCGGCGTCGAGCGCGGCGTGCTGCTGCAGGATCAGCCGGGTGCGGCGCCGGCCGTTCATCACCAGCAGCGTGGTCGCCGCCGCCGACAGCAGCAGCAACACCAGCCCGCCCGCGAACAGCATGCGGCGCTTGGCGATGAAATCGGAATTCATCGCCTCGCGGTCCTGCAGGTCGACGTTGCGGCGGCTCAGCGCGAGATCGTTGACTTCCTTCCAGTGCTTGCGCAGTTCTTCGACCATCTGCGAAGCCAGCGCGGGCGAATTGGGCAGCGCGTCGAGCGAAGGCTGCAGCGCCGCCAGCATCGCCGACAACCCGGTTATCTCATCCTGCTGGCGCTGCACGGATTCCGCCTGCGCGGCAAGCCGCTGCGTCGAGCCTTGCATCACGCGCAGCTTGGACTGGAGCACCTGGAAATGCAGCGCGAGCCGCTGATAGTCGGCGTCGACGCCCGTCTCATACTGCAGCAGCTGGCTTTCGAGCCGCGCATAGGCAATCTGCAACTGCGCGGCATCCCAGTAGAAGCCGTCGTAGGTGCCCGTCAGTTGCTGGGTCGCGCGGGGATTGAGCAGCGTCGAATAGAGCAGATAACTGATGGCCGCCGTCGGCGCCGCAAGCGCGGCGATCCAGATGACGACGAGCATGACGCGGCGCAGCGGGCGCCGTCCTATTTGACGATGAGAGCCTTGATCTGCCATACGAATTTCGCGTCCGCCGACGCCCCCGCCAGTTCGCCGGGATACTGGTCGCGCGGATAGATGAGAAACAGCGGCCCGAAGTCGCTGACCTGCAGGCGCTTGCCGTTCATGCTGTAAGCGACGACCACGCCATAGCGGCTCGCGTCCGAGACAGGAACGGTGTACGTGTAGTCATCCAGCGTGTGGATTTCGATTTCTTCGCCGTACGCGCCCACGGTCTTGAGAATATCCGCGAGCAGCGGTCCCGTGAAGGTGGATTTTGCCGTCCATGTCGTCGACGTCGAAATACTGTGCACGGGCAACGCGAGCAACTGCGCTTCGGAGAAATGAAATTCGCTGTGGTCGGCGTCGTTGGTCTTCGCAATCTTGCCTTTTACATCGAGCGCGAGCGTCGTGGCCAGCGGCGCGGCGCAGGCGCTGGACGACACGAATCCCGTCGCCAGAACGGACACGAGCGCGCACATCAGCGCGAGCACACGCAACCATCCGTCATTCTTGTAGAGCACTTTCGGTCCCTCTGGTGTGGTCTTGTTGTTAGTCGTGCCCGCATTGTGCCTGACATCATCGTCAGACGATAACTACAGCGATGTGGCCCGCGCCGACACAGAATCTTTACATGGCGTGCATAATATCGGCTCCATCTCAAAAAAGCCGCTTCGCCGACGCGCGTTCACAAGGCCATCACAAAGCGCAACATCCGCCATGAAAAAGCCGGTTCTACCGTTGACCTACGAACAGCTCGACCACTGGATCGAATCGTTGCAGCCCGCCCTGCTCGACGAGCGGTTTGCCGCTACAGTCGGCATTTTACGAGGCGGTGCACCGCTGGCATTGATGGCTTCCCATGCGATCGGCGTGCCTGTCGCGTTCCTCAGTTACGACCGGCGCGCGCGCCACGTGACGTGGGATTCGGCGCAGCCGCTGCCGGCGCCCGGCTCGAAAGTGCTGCTGTGCGAAGACATCGCGGGGCGCGGCTTCACGCTGGTGGACTGCATTGCGTTTCTCGAGCAGCACGGGCTGGTCGTCAAGACGCTGACGGGCGCCTTCGACGAAATCAGCCGTATCCGCCCGGACTACGCCAACGATGCATCGGGCTTCTTCGCGCTGTTTCCGTGGGAACGGCAAGCGTATACGGACGACTATCGCGAGGACTGGGAAAGCGTCGAGACCGGTTCCGTCGAAAAAATGGCGGATGACCACGAATACGCGACCTACGCAATCGATCTGGACGGCATCCTGCTGCCCGATGTGCCGCTGTCACGTTATGACGAAGACCTGGCCGCTGCTTTGAATGAGCGCGATGCGCTATTGCCGTACGAAGTCCTGCCGGATGTCGATCTGCAGAACGTGCGCGCCGTGATCACGGGCCGCCCGTACGGCGATCTGGAGCGTACGCGCGCGTGGCTGGAACGGCACGGTTTCGGGCATCTGGAACTGGTGATGCGCGCCCCCGACATGCACGACGAAACGCCGGAAGGCGCGGCGGCTCACAAGGCGGCAGCGGCGTTGCGCGTCGGCGTCACGCATTTCATTGAAAGCGACCCGACGCAGGCGCTCTACATCGCGAAACTCGCGCCGCTGCTGCGCGTGATCTGGTGGGACGCGCTCAAGCACAAGGGCACGCTGATCAGCGCGTCGGCCTGGCATTGAGTTTTTCCTAAGCCACCTGCTCCTTCGCCTCACCAAGCTGCAGATGCCGCGCCGCGCGCTGCGACGCAACGACGATCAGCTTCATCGTGGCCCGCGTCGCGCCGACGAACAGCTTGCGCGCATTGCGCTCGTCGAATTCGTCGAAATCCACTTCGCTCAGGATCACGCACGGCGCCGATTGGCCCTTGAAGCGGTAGATCGAGTCGAGCAGCACGTCGCCCTCCCGATACGCGGGATTGCCGAACAGATCGTATTTGCCCGTGAAGCTGCGCAGCCGGTGCGGACCGAGATCATCGAGCGGCCACAGCACCGAGCCTTCACGCCCACGAAACGACAGCACGGCGATGTCCTGCTTGCGAAACCCTAACGCCAGCGCCTGCGTGATCGCGCGCTTGGTCGCGTCGATACAGCTGTCGGGCGTCTGGGTTTCATCGTAGGTCGACAGCGAAATGTCGGAGCCGTCGAACGGTCCGCCCGCCGCGAGCCCAGCCGCCAGCGGCACCGTCGCGCCGACCACGTTGCGCAGATAGTCGAGGATGTCGCGCGGGCTGCGGTAATTGGTCGATTCGCGCAGCACCGTCCAGCCCGCCAACGCGACCGGCTCGCGCATGTAAAGGTTCTGCAGCGGATCTTCCAGCCACCACCACGCGCCACCAGGCTTCAGCAGCCGTTCAAGCGCAGGCACCCACGGCTGCTGGAAATCCTGGCCTTCATCGACGATCAGCACGTCGTATTGCCAGCGCGCATCGATCGGCGTGTCGGCGAAGGCGTTTTCGAGGCGTTCGAACACGTCGCTGGTCTGAAAATCCGGCGCACGGCCGCTCTCGCGCACGATCCAGTCGCACAACTGGTGATAGTTCGCCACCTTCGCCTCGGCCGGCGCGACCCGCGCGATGTGATCCGCGAGCGGCCGGTTGAAGCACACATACAGCGGACGCTGGCCGCGCGCGACGGCGTCCTTCATCACCTGCACCGCAAGCTGCGTCTTGCCGGAACCCGCCGTGCCGATCACGCGCAGCCGGAACGGTGTGAACTCCAGCCGCCGCGCCCACGTGGCGAGGCCGCCCGCGAGCCGCGTAACGAGCGTGCCCGCCTGGCCGACCAACGCGCTCGTGTCGGGCGTGAGCGCGAGTTCGTCGGCGAGGAAGTGATGGATTTTCGATGCGCAGGCGAGGCGCTCTTCATCGGCGGGCAGCGCTTCACGGATGACGCTCACGAGCCTGTCCTTGCGTGTCGCATCGACGATACGCGCCGGGTTCACGCCCGCAATCGCCGCGTCGCGGACGATGTGATCCGGGCAGTACAGCAGTTCTTCGATGAAATACGTTCCCGCGCCAAAGGCCGCCGTGAAGCGCCGATGCAGCCCTTCGATGGTGCGCGCCAGTGCGATCGCCACGTTGCGCTCGGTCTGCATGTAGACCTTGACCAGCCCTTTGGGTGTCTCGCGCAGGAAACCGGTTTTCTGCTCGACGATCATCACGCGCCCCGCCGGGCTGACGATCACGAAGTCCGCTTCGCCGAACACCGAAAAGCCTTCGTGCAAACGCGTCCAGTGCACGCCGTGATAGACCGTGTAGTCGCGCGGCAACGCTTCTTCGAGCAAGGCCAGCGTTTCGCGCTCGCGCGCGGCGGCGCCCGTGGTGGCGAGACTCTTCCAGTCGTCGGGGACAATGCGGGCCATGCGCGCCTCGTCAGGATGGGGTGCGCCCATTGTACGCAACGCGTGTAGGGACTTTGGGCGCTGCAGGAAAGAAAAACCCGCTTCGTGTATGGTTAACGATTCACTGCTGCACGCCGTGCGGATTCGCTGCCGCGTGCGGCCATCGGTTGAACGCCGCGCAGCGCGCGGCTTGCCAACGTAGACGCTCTAGAAGACGAAAGAGGATTACCGGATGATTACAGTTTGGGGTCGCGCCAACTCAGTCAATGTGCAGAAGATCCTGTGGGTGTGCGACGAGCTGGTCTTGCCCTACAACCGCATCGACGCCGGCCTGCAGTTTGGCCGCAACAACGAACCCGATTACCTCACGATGAACCCGACAGGCAAGGTGCCGACGCTCGTCGACGGCGACTTCGTGCTGTGGGAATCGAACTCGATCATTCGCTATCTGGTGATGCAGTACGGCGCGTCCAGCGTGCTCTACCCGGAAGACCCGAAGGCACGCGCGAGCATCGACCGCTGGCTGGACTGGACGCTGTCCACGCTGCAGCCGGCCGAGCGCCCGGTGTTCTGGACCATCATCCGCACGCCGGAAGCGGAGCGCGACAACGCGAAGCTCGCCGCTGACATCGACAATGTCGCGAAACTCTGGAAGCTGCTCGACGGGCAATTGCAAGGGCGCTTTTTTATCGAAGGCGAAAAGTTCACGCTCGCCGACATCGTGCTCGGCGCGTACGCGAAGCGCTGGTTCGGCCTGCCGGGCGTCGAACGTCCGTCGCTGCCGAATCTCGAACGCTGGTACTCGCGGCTCGCCACCCGCTCCGGCTTCAAGCAATACGTCGATTTCGATCTGACCTGAATCCATGACCATCTCGCTCTACGCATGGGGCACGCCGAACGGTCGCAAGATCAGCGTCGCCCTCGAAGAAATGGAACTGCCGTACACCGTCACGCCGATCAATATCGGCAAGGACGAGCAGTTCGATCCCGACTTCCTCGCCATCAGTCCGAACAACAAGATTCCCGCCATCGTCGATCCCGACGGTCCGGACGGCAAACCGATCAGCGTGTTCGAATCGGGTGCGATCCTGCTGTATCTCGGCGAAAAAACGGGCAAGTTCCTGCCGCGCAGCCTGCGCGCCCGCGTTCCCGTGCTCGAATGGCTGATGTGGCAGATGGGCGGCTTCGGGCCGATGCCGGGCCAGGTGCATCACTTCGCGGCGCTCGCGTCGGAAGACGACAAGCGCTACGGCCTCAAGCGCTTTTCCACCGAAACGCGGCGCCTGTATAAAGTGCTCGACACGCGTCTGGCGAAGACGGAATACGTCGCGGGCGAACTGTCGATCGCCGATTTCGCGATTCTCGGCTGGGCGTGGCGGCATGAGCGCCACAAGGTCGATCTGGCGGAGTTCCCGAACGTGAAACGCTGGTACGACGCGCTGTTCGCGCGGCCCGGCGTGAAGCGCGGGTTCGACGTGAAGCTCGATTGATGCACCGTATAATCAGCGGATGAAAACCGCCAAGCCAATCGCTGCCGACACGCATCACGCGCACGCCGCGGGTCATGTCCATTCGCATGAAGCGCATGGCGACGACTCGCATCACGACCACGCTGACCACGCGCATAGCACGCCTGCCTCTGCCGAGGCGGCGCTTGCACTGGCCGACGAATATTGCCGCGAGCGCGGCGAAAAGCTCACGCCGATCCGCCGCAAGGTGTTGGAACTGCTGCTCACGTCCGGCCGCGCCACCAAGGCGTATTCGCTGCGCGACGACATGCGCCAGATTCACCCTGGCTCCGCGCCGCCCACGGTGTATCGCGCGCTGGACTTTCTGTTGTCGGCCGGTCTGGTGCACAAGATCGAATCGATCAACGCATTCGCCGTCTGTCACGATCTCACGCAATGCCAGCACGGCATCCTGGTGGTGTGCCAGCAATGCGGGAACGTCACCGAACTGCATCAGCCGGCGTTGCGCGAAGCGCTCGTCGCGCAAATCGAAAACGCAGGCTACCGGCTCGCCGGTGATGGAATCGAGCTGAAAGGGCTGTGTTCAGCATGCCAGGCAGCGCAAGCCGCCGGCAGCTGAACCACCCGTCGAAGAAAAACGCCGCGGTTCGAGTGTCAGGTCAAACCGGCGGCGCGCGCGCCTATCGCGTCATGCAATAGCGTCACCAGCGCCTCAGGCGGCGCCGGCTTCGTCATGAAATGCTGGAATCCTTCGCCGATGCTGCGCAGCCGGTAGGCTTCATCGGTATGGCCCGTGAGGGCCACTGCGACCGAAGGGGAATGATCGCCGCGAATCTCGTGATCCCGCACACGCTGAATCAGATAGAAGCCGTCCATCGCGGGCAGGTCGAGATCGCAGACGACAGCGTCGGGCATCACCCGAACAGCCGCCTCCACACCCTCTTCCGCATCTGCCACTGCGATGACATTGGCGCCTTCCGATTCAAGCAAAATCTTCAACGATTCCCTGTTTTGCGGGTCGTCTTCTACGAGCACGATCGTGGCCTGATCGAGCCTCAATACTCCGTTCATCTTGATGTTATGGCTTGAAAAACTGGTTATGCACTCTGACGTGGCCATGATTTAACGCATTGCTTTGTGTACCGCGCCAGCGCCGGCAGCGGAAAACAGTTCAACGTTTCTACTCTCGTATGCACGTTCTTACCAACGAATGACGGACGCGCTGTTCGTCCGCCAGTCTCCCCTGCTTCGCAAATTCGTCACTGCGCGCATCGCGCCGCGCTGATTGCTCATGCCGTTCATTCGGACTCGATTGTACGGAACGAGTTGCACTGCGACGGTGCGCTTGTCCGCTTCGGCAGACAGCTTGACGGCAAAAAGCGCCGCGCCACATCTTGACGATCGCGCGAGACGCTTGCGTGACCGTCCGAAGGCAGACTTGCGAAACGCATAGCATGAAGCACGTTGCGTGCCGACGCAGCCTGGCCATTCGTACGAGGTGATGCACCGTGGTCGAAGCGCGTGCGGTTCAAGTATGCGGAGGTTAACTTCCGGTTGGCTTCTGTTATTCCCATGCAGTTTGCGATTCGCACGTCGTCATGCCGATGCTGGCTGCGCGACGCCGTGAGTCAGCAGCGCTACGGCATGACGCGCGATGTCGTCGGCCGTCAGCTTGCGGCGCGCCGGGTCGTTGCGCCCCATCGCCGAGGTGGCCAGCGGCAGGATCGCGAGACCGATCACCGACAAAAACACCAGCGACGGCTCCAGCCCCGGATTGAGCTTGCCCTCCTTCTGCCATTTTTCGATGAAGGTGATGCCGCGCTTCTGGTTTTCGTCGCCGAAGCGTTCGTGCATGCGCTGCTTGAGCAGACCGCCTTCGCTGATCACTTCGCGGATCCACAGCGACGGAAACCACGGATATTCGACGGCCACTTCGACAAGACGCTGCGCGAGCAGCATGATCGCGGCGACCGGGTTGTCCGGGGTGAGCTGGAACGCGCCGCTCAGCTTGTTGCGCAGCGGCATGAAGCGCTCGTCGATCAGCACGTCAAGCAACTGGTCGCGGGTCTTGAAGTAGTAATGCATCATCGCCGGCGTGAAACCCGCTTCCCGCGCGACCTGCCCGAGCGTCGTATCTACGATGCCTTGCCGTGCAAACAGCGCCAGCGCCGCATCCAGCAAACGGGCGCGCTGTTCCGGGCCGCGCCCGCTGCCCGATGGACGCCCCGGCCTGCGCGCCACCTTTGCACTTTCATCGCCCTGCGCTGGCTGAGCCTGATCCGAACCCGATACCGCTGCTGATTTACCTGTCATGACAGTGAATTTGACGAACGCCGCAACATCGCATATATTAATCTTCATGTTAATTAATTTCAAGGCGGCAGCATAGCCATGGAAGCCCAGATGGAAAGCCCCACTCTTCCCGCCGAAGCGGCACCCGCCAACGCGGACCGCCCGTCTCTGCGCGTGCTGTTCCCCGCGCTGCTGCTGGTCATGCTGCTGGCGGCACTCGACCAGACCATCGTGTCGACGGCGTTGCCCACTATCGTCGGCGAGCTCGGCGGACTCGACAGCCTGTCGTGGGTCGTGACCGCGTACCTGCTGACCTCGACCATCGTGGTGCCGCTGTACGGCAAGTTCGGCGACCTGTTCGGTCGCAAGATCGTGCTGCAGACGGCCATCGTCATTTTTCTGATCGGCTCGGCGCTGTGTGGCGTCGCGCAGAACATGACGCAGCTGATCCTGCTGCGCGCGTTGCAAGGTCTCGGCGGCGGCGGACTGCTGGTGATCACCATGGCCGCGATCGGCGACGTGATTCCTCCTGCCGAGCGCGGCCGCTATCAAGGCGTGTTCGGCGGCGTGTTCGGTCTTGCCACCGTGATCGGCCCGATGATGGGCGGTTTCCTCGTCGATCATCTGTCGTGGCGCTGGATTTTCTATATCAACGTGCCGCTGGGCATCGTCGCACTGCTGGTGATCGGCGCCGTGTTCAAGCCGCGCGTCGCGCATGTGAAGCACACCATCGATTACATGGGCGCGGCGTTTCTCGCGGGCGCCCTCACCTGCCTGATCCTGTTCACCAGCCAGGGCGGCACCGTGCTGCCGTGGACCTCGATGCAACTCTGGTGCACGCTGCTGCTCGCGTTTATCTGTATCGGCGGGTTTATCTATGAAGAGCGTCTCGCTGTCGAACCGATCATGCCGCTCGAACTGTTCCGCGACCGCACCTTCCTGCTGTCGAGCGCGATCGGGTTCATCGTCGGTGTGTCGCTGTTCGGCTCGGTCACGTTCCTGCCGATGTATCTGCAGGTCGTGAAGAATTCGACACCGTCGCAAGCCGGCATGCAGATGCTGCCGATGATGGGCGGCGTCCTGCTGATGTCGATCATCACGGGGCGCATCATCAGCCGCATCGGCAAGTACCGGATGTTCCCGATCATGGGCACGTTCCTCGTCGGCGTCGCGATGGTGCTGCTCACTACGCTGAAACTCAGCACGCCCGTTCACGTGATGTATGCGTACATGGCCGTGCTCGGCTGCGGACTCGGCATGGTGATGCAGGTGCTGATTCTCGCGGTGCAGAACGCTGTGCCGTTCAAACATCTCGGCACGGCGACCTCGGGTGCGACGCTGTTCCGCTCGATTGGCGGCTCGGTCGGCGTGGCGGCATTCGGTGCAATCTTCTCGAATGGACTTGCATCGCGTCTGCAAGCGCTGATTCCGCCCAACACCGAATTGCCGCGTGCGCTTGGACCCAATGCGATTCATCACTTGCCTGAAGCATTGCGCGACGATTACCTGCAGGCATTCGCAAGCGCATTGCACTCGGTGTATATCGTCGCGGCCTGCGTCGTGGTGCTTGCATTCGCGCTTGCGTGGCTACTGAGAGATCATCCGCTGCGCAAGCAGTAAAGCACTGGCGAAAACGGACAAACGCTAGCAAACAGAAACACATTTCCGGCGTAGCGCAGTGCAGGCCATGCAGCACGACGCACAAAAGGCGTGCAGTACCTGTTGAAGAAGGTCTGCAGTTTTCACATAGAAAGGCCGACGTGTGCTTTACACGTCGGCCTTTTCTTTGATCTGAACGATGTGTTTCCTATGATTAATCGATTAGCCGCAGCGTTGTATTCGCGTCTATGAAAAAACCCTGATGCGTTATCGTTTTCCCCTGAATAACGATGCCAAGTGTGCGATAGGTAACAACGTCGATTGACGCGACGGGCGAAAGAAACCATATTGCACACACAGCGGCCTAGTAACGAAAGGACTGGGCCGGCCGCTACCCAGCGCATGTGGATCGCGAGTTCCGCCAACTGCAAGTTCGCTTCAACTTCGATCCTGAGCATGCCGAAATGGCATCGCCTACAACTGGTTGGGGTTAAGCATGTCTGCTGAAACGTCACCTGCCCAGGGTTTCCCAACACCGTGCACACGGTGTGGAGGCGTGCTGTATCAGCATGTCGATTTTTGCCCTTACTGCGGCGCCGATCATCCTCTCGAGGCAACCCAGCGCAAGCGCGCCGGCACGCAACTGAGAGCGGTCGACACGCAACCGCCGCCTGCACCTGCGCCCGCCGCTCATGGCGAGATCGCTACGGCGCACGCCTCTGGGATTGCCGCGCTCGCACCGCCTGAACTGCCGCTTTCTCCTCTCGCCGTATCGCAGCCGTTCTGGCAAACAGCGGGGCGATGGCTCATCACGAAGGGCCTCGTGCTGCTGCTCTTCATCGTCGCGCTGGGCTATGCGGGCTATCTGCTGCTCGGCGGCGACACGCACCGGCAGGACGCAGGTGTGGATGACTCGGCGAACAGCGCGAGCACGTCGGGCGGATCGATCTCTCCGTATTCACCGGCGCAGAATCCTCGCAATCTGCCGACCTCGACGGTGACCAACGTGCCTACCGCGAAGGCGCCGCCCGCACCTGGCGCGCCGCCGCACCCGCGCGTTGCGCAACACTATAAGGACGTGCCCGACGCTTTGCGCGCGGCGCGCGCCGCACTCATGCACAACAATCTCGCCGATGCGAAGTCGGCGTTGTCCGATGCGTTGTCGCTCGATTCGAATAATGCCGATGCACGGCAGTTGCAAGGCGATCTGCAGGATCGCGAGAACAAACGCGACGTCGCGCTTGGCGTCGCGAACACCTGTGCAAAAGACAAGCTCTGGAGTTGCGTGCACGATCGCGCTGCACAAGCACTCGCAATCGATGTCAGCAGCGTCGACGCGCAGGCACTGCTCGAACGCGTGATTCTCACGACGGGCTGGAAGCCGCTCGCCAATGCCGCCGCGTCCGCGCCGCGTGCTGCAACGGCGCCCGCGGGTGCCAATGCGAACGCCAGATCGACGGCAAGCGCAGCACCAAATACAGCAGCGAGCCCGTTGCCGACATTGCCGACGCTGCCGCCCTTACCGCCGGCCACGCCCACGAACAACGCGGCCACGACGAACAACGCAGTCAATCCCACGCCGTCTAATACGGCCGCAGCGAGCGCCGTCGGCGGCATCGACGCGCAGATGCGCGCGATCCGCGAATCGGGCTGGAAGCAGGCGCCCTCGGCGAACAAACAGTAGAGCACGTCACGCAATCGAGAAAACGAAGCTACTCAACGCATTGCAAGCCTGATGTAACGGAACATGCGCGTCAGCCGTTGGCGCATGCTGTTCAACACACCACAAGGTAGGTCGACCATGCTCAAAACAATACTGACGGGACTGACGGGACTGCTTTGCCTGGTCGTCGCGTCGCTGGCGGTGGGTGCGGCAAGCGCCGGATCTGGCGCACACTACAAGATCGTTACGGGACAGGAGCGCGGCACCTATATCCAGATCGGCGCGGACCTCGCGAAGTATGTCGCGCAGCCGGCGGGCATCGACCTCGAAGTGATGCCGTCGAAAGGCTCGGCAGAAAACGTGCAGCGCATGCGCTTCGAGCCAGGCGTGAAACTCGCGCTGGTGCAATCCGACGTGTATCAGGCGTATCTCGACATGGCCAATTCCGGCAACGCCGACGCAGGCACCGCGATCCGTCCGTTGCGCCTCATCATGCCGCTCTATAACGAAGAGATCTATTTCGTCGTGCGCAACGATTCGCCGATGCAAACGATCAACCAGATCAAGGACAAGGTGATCAGTATCGGTCCGATTGGCAGCGGCACGGCGCAATCGGCGACTACGCTCTATCACCTGATGTTCAACCAGGCGATTCCCGATCAGAACGTGCAGAGCCTTTCGAACGAAGATGCCATTGCCGCACTGGTCGTCAAGAAGATCGACGTGGCCGTGATCGTCGCGGGTCAACCCGCCAAGCTCTTCACCGACATGAATCCCGATCTGCTTTCGCAGATCCGCATCTTGCGGCTCGACCCCAACGTGCCGGAAACGGCGCGCGCGAAAGAAACCTATTTCCCCGCGACGATCCGCGAGAGCAGCTATCCGAACTGGCTGAAAGAAGACGTGCCGACGCTGACCGTCAAGGCCTTCCTCGTCACCTATGACTATGGCCTGCGCGACACCGTGAGCAACCTCAACCGCTTCGCCGATTCGCTGTGCGAGAACTTCGACACGCTGCAGGAAAAAGGCCATCCGAAGTGGAAACAGGTGAAGCTCGAGCTGCCGCCGCTGACGAAGGGCTGGCAGTACTATCCGCCTATCGAGCGGCATCTGCGTGCGTGCATTGCGCGTCGCGCGTCGATGCCGGCAGCCGGTGCGACGGCGGCAGCCGCGCAGCAGCCTGCGGCGCCGAAAGTGAACAAACGTCCGTGCTCGGATCAGGAGCGTCTGCTGTTGTTGTGCGGCAAATGAAAGCGCATTGACGCGTGAGCTCTCTCTTATACAGATC
>NZ_QBUY01000151.1 GCF_003121405.1 Paraburkholderia sp. C35
ACGCTGAAGATCGTGGGCAGCGTCTGCTGTGTATCTGAGACAGCGGTAAAGGTGGCGGCTACGGTGGTGGCGCCGGCTCGGGCGGCGGTCACGGCGGTGGCAGCGGACACTGAGTGCAACGGGACGGCGCCCCCGCGCCGTCCTCACGCGACGAAACCATGCAGTGCGCAAACGCTTCCTGGCCAGCGTAGGCGGTGACGTCTCCATCCCCCGGTGGGACGTCACCGCCTGAGCCAGGAAGGCCGTCGGCGGCATGCCCGCAGCGTCACGACGCGAAGACAGGCAACAACGAGAGCGGTCCGGTCAAGCTGCAAAGAAAAACGCTTCGGAACCAAACCGCCCTCCTCGCCTCATATCAATTCAACGTTCGATATGAGGCTTCTTACATGCAACGACACTTCCCCCGCCCCGTTGCACGCATCGCATCGGGCTTGCTGATGGCTGCGCTGATGAGGGGCGCAGCGCTCGCCCAGGCGCAGAACGCCCCGCAAACGGCAACGCAAACCCAGGCCGCTCCGCCCGTCGATCCCAGCTTTTCCGCCTATTCGCTCGCGCAATCCTGCCAGCAGAAGTCCGATAACGTCGCGCATGGCCAGTGCGTCGGCGCGATACGCGGCATCATCCACGGGTATCAGTACGGCGTGCTGTTTCTGAGTCAGCGCTCGTCGCTGCCCACACAGGAAACGCAACGCGTGTCGTTGTGTCTGCGTGACGTGCCCGTCTCGACACTCGTCGATGAATTCGTGCAGGACGCCAGCCAGGTCAGCGCGGATTCGCTGAAGCGCACGCCCGCTGAAGTCGCCGTGCTCGGTTCGGTGCACATGCATCACGCGTGCGATTGATGCGCTGAACTACCCCGCACGGGCGCCGCGCGCTCACAGCATTTCGAGCGGGCGCTTGCTGCGCGGCGGGCGGAAATGCGCATCGATGGCGGCAAGGTCGTCGGCGGAAAGCTGCAGGCCGAGCGCACGATGGTTGTCGTGCACATGCTCGATGCGCCCGGACTTCGGAATCGCGAACACTTCGGGCTGGCGCAGCACCCATGCAAGCGCGACCTGAAACACGGATACGCCATGTGCATCGGCGATGCCGTCGAGCGGCGAGCGCTTCGGCAACCGTGCGTGATCGACGGGACTGTAGGCCATCGCGGGCATCTTGCGGCCCGCGAGCCACGGCAACAGATCGAATTCCGGCCCGCGCCGCGCAACGTTGTACAGAATCTGATTGGTCGCGCATGCATCGCCGTGCGGCACATCGACAAGCTCTTCCATATCGTCGACATCGAAATTGCTCACGCCCCAGTGGCGGATCTTGCCGTCGCGGCGCAACGCCTCGAAGCCCGCCACCGTCTCTTCGAGTGGCACGGACCCACGCCAGTGCAGCAGATACAGATCGATGTGGTCGGTTTTCAAACGCCTGAGCGACTGCTCGCACGCGTGCTGCACGCCGCGTTTGCTCGCATTGTGCGGATAGACCTTGCTGACGAGAAACACATCGTCGCGCACGCCTTGCAATGCTTCGCCGAGCAGCGACTCCGTCGCGCCCTCGCCGTACATTTCGGCCGTGTCGATCAGCGTCATGCCGAGTTCGATGCCGCCGCGCAGCGCGTCGATCTCGGCCTTGCGGCGCGACGGATGCTCGCCCATCTCCCACGTGCCCTGCCCCAGCTTCGGAATGCGTTCGCCGTCGGGCAGCGTCACGCTGGCGATGTCGTGCGTCATGGTTGCGTCCTCGTAAAGGGTGTCGTACAGATGCGCCGCCCCGCGTGGGCGCGGGCATCGTCAGGCTGCGCTGCATGGCAGCCGACAATGCAACGAGTGTAGCGCTTCATGGCAAACCGCATCGGCGTCCCGGCAAAACCCCGCTATAACGTGGCGCGCCGATGACATAGAATTGCCGCTTGCCCTACTTGCGTCCGTCACATGAACCCAGCCACGGAAGACCGTTGGCGCGACCTGCGCCCGGACCCGGAAAACGATACGCCGCTGTATCTTCAGCTCGCCCGCAAGCTCGGCACCGCGATCCATGAAAACCGCTGGAACGCAGGCGAAGCGCTGCCATCGGAGCGTGTGTTGTCGGATGCGCTCGGCGTGTCGCGCATCACCGCCCGTAAGGCGATTGCGCTGCTCGTCGAACAGGGCTTGATTCGCCGCTCGCAAGGCGCGGGCAGCTTCATCCCGCCGCGCTATGAAGATCCGCTGTCGCGTCTGTCGAGCTTCAGCGAAATGCTGCGGCGGCGCGGCTTCACGCCGAGCTCGCAATGGCTGTCGCGTGAAATCGTCCCAGCCAATCGCGACGAAGTGATCCAGCTCGGCTTGTCGCCCGCTGCCGCTGTTACGCGTCTGCGCCGTCTGCGTCTCGCGGACGGCATCGTGATGGCCGTCGAGAACTCCACTTTCCCGTCGTCGATCATCCCCGACCCGCAGGCAATCGGCGATTCGCTGTACACGTATCTCGAACAGCGCGGACTGACCATCGTGCGCGCGTTGCAGCACTTCCGCGCGGTCAATGCGAGCGACGAAATCGCGCAGCAGATGAGCATCGCGCCGAACGAGGCGCTGCTGCTGATCACGCGCGTCGGCTACACGGCCGATCAACGCGCGATCGAACTCACCGATACCTACTGCCGCAACGACTACTACGACTTCGTCGCGGAACTGCGCAAGTAAGGCAACGCGGGCAGGCGCGCCGCTCAATCCTCCCAGCGCGGCGCATCGGTGCCGATCGGCACGGGCGGCCGCGCATAGAACGCAGGCGTCTGCGACATCTGCTCGGCGGGCGCCGCCGCGCGCACGCGTCCAAACGGCGACTCCACTTCGTGCAGGCCGTCCTGTACTTCGTTGAAAGTGACGTCGGGCACGCGCCAGCCTTCCTCGATCTGTCCCATCGATTGCAGCCAACGGCCCGTCTGCGCCAGCGACAGCCGCACATGCCAGCTGCCACCTTCCTGCGCACGACGCGCGAGCGCCACCATCGCGCCGAACGCTGCGAGATAACCCGTCGCGTGATCGAGCGCCTGACATGGCAGATGCTTCGGCCCATCGACGCCCGCCGCACGGCTTTCCGTGTACGCGATCCCGCTCGCGGATTGCACCAGGCTGACGAAGCCACGCCGCATCGCCCACGGCCCCGCATGCCCATACGCCGACACCGACACGCAGACGATACCGGGCCGCAGCCGCGCCAGCGTCTCAGGATCGAAGCCGCGCGCCGCGAGCGAGCCGGGGCGATAGGCCTGCAGGAACACATCCGCTTGCGAGGCCAGCGCCTGCAATTGCTCGCGCGCCGCTGCGTCGCGCAGATCGAGTGTCGCGGAGCGCTTGCCGCGCCCGTTGTCGATCACGAGCGGCGCAATGTTCGGCAGATGCGGACCGTTGATCAGCAGCACGTCGGCGCCATGCTGCGCGAGCGCTCGCCCTGCAACCGGTCCCGCGATGATGCGCGACAGATCGAGCACGCGCGTGCCTGAGAGCGGCCGCTGCGCATCGCCACGCCCTGGCGCTTCGGGCGGCGCGTCACCCATCCGCGTGATTTCGAGCAGCGGCAGATTGGCGATTGCCTTCGCCTGATCGAGCGCCGCCCATTCGCGCGGCGAGCGGATCAGCGCGGCGCACAGGCCGGCGTCGGCGAGTGTCTGATCGAGCTTCGCGCCGTCCCAGCCGCGAATCGCCTCCGCGACCGCGCCGGGATCGCCGTCGCAGCCGAGCACCTTCAGCACGCCCTGCAGATGATGCGCAAAGTTCGTATGCAACTGGATCCAGCGGCCATCGCGCGTCGCGTAGAAGCCGGTCACGGGATGGCGCAGTTCGGCCGGCAGGCCGTCGTTCACGCGCAGATAGCGCTCACTGCGAAACGCGATCAGCGCGCGTCGCACGTTCACGTCGACGTTCTGCATGCGGCCCGTGCGCAGCCTGAAGCAATCGGCGGCGGCGAGCGCCATCGCCGCAATCGACGCGCTCGCCAGCGTCCCGACGCGAAACACCGAAGGCAACGCAGGATCGTTACCGTCGATCGACACATGATCGAGCAAGGCGGGATCACAACCGGCAACGGACCACAGATGATCGAGAGCGAGCTGGGGCGTCATGATGATCGGCTTCCTGAAAGAGCAGTCTGGTGAAGCCCAGTCTAGTTTTGCGTCTCGCCACGATCAATCTTGATTTATATAATCAATATATATTCGTTTCTTTGGCTTTCCACCTTCCATATGTCCACGTCACGCTATCTGTCCGCCGACGAAGCCGCCGCGATGCTCGGCATCACCGTCACGACGCTCTATGCGTATGTCAGCCGCGGCATGCTGCGCTCCGCGCCCGACGCGAACAGCAAGCGGCGTCTCTACGACGCGGACGAAGTGCGCCGCCTCGCGCGCCGCAAGGAAGACGGCAAGCGCGCGGGCAAGGTCGCGCAAAAGGTGCTGGATTGGGGCGTGCCCGTACTCGAATCGTCGATCACGCTGATCGCGGACGGCAAGTTGCTGTATCGCGGGCGCAATGCGATGGATCTGGCGCGCACGGCAACGCTGGAAGAAGTCGCCGCGCTGCTGTGGGAATGCAGCGCGCGGCGCATCGCCGAGGCGCCCGCCGTCCCGATTGCCGCCGCGCAGTGGTCGGCGTGGCTAAAGCTGTGGAGCGACAGCGCGCCGCTCGACCGTGCGCTTGTGCTGCTGCCGGCCGCCGCAGCGCAGATACCGCGCGTGTGGGCACTCGGGCGTGACGCGCAACTCGACAACGCATGCGCACTGATGCGCCTGCTGACGGGCGCGATGATTTCGGCGGCACCGTCGAATGAACCGCTGCAAAAGCAGCTTGCCAACGCGTGGGGCGTGCGCAACCGCGCGCAGATCAACCTGCTGAGGACGGCGCTCGTGGCGTGTGCGGACCACGAACTGAATGCGTCCACCTTCACGGTGCGCTGCATCACGTCGACGGGAACGCATCTGTTCGGCGCGGTCGTGGGCGGGCTTGCCGCGCTGTCGGGGCCGCGGCATGGCGGGGAAACGGCACGCGTCGCCGCGTTGCTGGATGAAACCGCGCGCGCCGCCGATCTCGACCGCTATCTGGCCACGCGGCTCGCGCATCACGAACTGGGCGCGCCGGGCGCCGTGATCTCCGGGTTCGGGCATCCGTTGTATCCCGATGGCGATCCGCGTGCGCGGGTGCTGCTCGAACTGCTCGATGAGCATGCGCCGGCGCGCTCGCCGCTCGTCGACGTGCAGCGCCTGGCGCGTGCAGTACGCGATACGACAGGCGCCGAACCGACCGTCGATTACGCACTCGCGGCCATCGAACGCGTGCTCGGCCTGCCCGCCGGCGCGGCCTTCACGCTGTTTGCGGTAGGCCGCGTGACGGGCTGGATCGCACACGCGATCGAACAGACAGGTGATGGCCGCCTGATCCGTCCACGCGCCCGATACATCGGGGCATACGAGGTCGACTGACCGCCGGCCTGAGAGGTAAGGTCGCGTTTCAGGCCGTCAGCAGCCAGCGAGGCATCCACGTCCAGCGCGGCGTGCGGCGGCGCTCGACGCGCACCGTATCGGCCGCCCCGCTCGTCACCGTCAGGGAAAGCCGCGCGCCGTCGCGTCCCGCGCTCAGCCAGGCAACGGCGCCGCGCTTCAGTTCAAACGATTCGCCAGGCGCGAGCCAGTAATCCTCAGCATCGCCTTCGACCGTCAGCCAGAGTTCGCCTGCCAGCACGTTCACGGCCAGCGGCTGCGCGACCCGCCAGGCGCTGGCCGGCTCGCCGTGTTCGAGTTCGAAAGTACGGATTTCACGCATCGCAGTGCTCCTTGAAGTGCTTTTTCGCTTGCATCCATTATTGTCGTGCGATGATCACTGTCACATGCACAGTACTGAACAGTTTCAAAAGAACTGTACAGCCAGAAAACCTGACAGTTGCTGGCGCATTCGCCGTGACAGATCGTGACGGACGGCTGCAAAAGGCTACGAAGCACGGGAAGGACGCAGGAAGGGACACGACCATGAAGCTCGACATCGAATTGAACCGCGACAATGGCGTGCCGCTGACCGAGCAGATCGTGAGCGGCGTGCAGGAATGGATCCGCTCGCGCACGGCCCATCCCGGCGCCAAGCTGCCGGCGATCCGCCAGTTCGCCACCGATAACGACATCAGCCGCTTTCCCGTGATCGAGGCTTACGACCGGCTGGTGTCGCTCGGCTATCTGGATTCGCGGCCCGGTTCCGGTTTTTACGTGGCCGAGCGCCATCGCGGATCGATGAGCGGCCAGGGCGCATCCGACCCGCGCCGCGCCGAAGACGAATCGACGCATATCCTGCAGCAGTTCAATCATCCGGGTGAATCGCTGAAGCTGGGCAGCGGCTTCATTCCTGAAGCGTGGCGCGACATGGACAGCCTCGCGCAGGCGATCCGCCATGTGTCGCGCACCGACGGCGCCAGCATGATCGATTACGCGACGCCGCTCGGCAACGCGACGTTGCGCGAGCATTTGCAGCAGCGCGTCGCACAACTCGGCATCGAAGCGGAAGCGTCGCAGATCCTGATCACCATCGGCGCGAGTCAGGCGATGGACCTGCTGATGCGCTATCTGCTGAAGCCCGGCGACACGATCTTTGTCGAAGACCCCGGCTACTACAACTTCAACGGCCTGCTGAAGCTGCATGGCGTGAAGCTGGTCGGCATTCCGCGCACCCGCAGCGGCCCCGATCTGGAAGCGTTGCAGATGCAACTGCAGCAGCATCGGCCGAAGGTGTTCTTCGTCAACTCCGTGTTTCACAACCCGACGGGCACGACGATCGCGCCGCCCGTCGCGTTCCGCCTGCTGCAACTCGCGCGCGAGCACAACTTCAAGATTCTCGAAGACGACATCTACGCGGACTTCCAGATCGATGTCACCGACCGCCTCGCCACGCTCGATCAGCTGGAACACGTGATCTACATCGGCGGGTTGTCGAAGACCCTGTCGTCGTCGCTGCGCATCGGCTATGTGATCGCCGACCACGCGACCATCAAGGATCTCGCCGACATCAAGATGCTGACGAGCATCGGCGGCTCGCGTTTTGCGGAAGCCGTGACCGTCGCGCTGCTCGAGCGCGGGATGTATCGCAAGCATCTGGACAGGCTGCGGCGGCGCATGCGCGACGCGCTCGGCGCGACCGTGCAGACGCTCGAAATGAACGGCTGGGAAGTGTTCGAAAATCCGCTGGGCGGCAAGTTCGTGTGGGCACGCGTGCCGCATGTCGAAGATGCGGACCGGCTGGTGGAGTGCGGTGCGCCACTTGGCGTAACCGTCGCGCCAGGCAGTTACTTTCGCCCGAATACGGAGCCGAGCCCGTGGATACGCGTCAACGCCGCGTTTGCGAATGATCCGCGTGCGAGGGCGTTTTTTGAGGCGGCGGTGAGGTTGGGGGCGTGAAATCCCGCCGAGGATGCTCGTTTGTCACTGGCTGAAGGCGCAGTCCATGATGAGCGCCGCGTAGTCCTGGCGGGCGGCGTACGCGCCGAGCAACGTGACAGTCAATCTCGACTCATCGACGGCATACGGCAAGATCGTGTTGTCCCGGTAATTGATGATGCGAATGCCGGGCGCGAGATCATCACGCGCTCTTCCGCGATTGGGGAAGGTGCTCAACGATTCGCAGAATTCAAGCACGGCACGTTGATAACGGTCGATCTGTGCATCTGATGCGCCTCTCAACTCCATGAACGACAGGATGGCGTCCAGCGAGTCGAGAAACTCTGGTGCGAAAACAACTGCATATCTCGTCATGCGGTTTTGTTCTTGCGGGTCTTGCGGCGCAGAGCGAGTTGCTTCGCAACGTCATCGGCCGACAACGCCTGAGATGGATCGGCCTTCATACGAAGATGCGCGGGAACGACTTCCTTTCTGAGCCACTCCTCGACAGCCTGATCGCGAGCCTTGAGAAGCCGAAGGCCATCGCGGATCACCTCGCTATCGTTGTTGTAATCGCCTCCTGCGCTGCGCTCGCGAACGAATTCGAGCAATTCGGGCGTCAACGTAATGGTTAAGCGTGCGCTTGCCATGATCGTTTCCTGGTCCAAAAGTGTATGACACTATCATACACTTTCCGGCATCGCGGAGCGCTTGCCCTGTAGACCACGCCGCCGCCCACCCCGCTTTTTCCTTAGAATATCGACTCCCCGCCCAGCCGCCCTGCCTCTGCTACATGTCCGAATCGACCGAATCCACGTCATCCGCTGCCAGCGACCGCACCGCGAAAACCGCGCCCACTGCCCGCTCGCTCACCGTGATGTTGAGGATCGTCGCGACGGGCTTCTTCATGCAGACGCTCGATTCGACCATCGTCAACACCGCGCTGCCCGCGATGGCGAAAAGCCTCGGCGAACTGCCGTTGCGCATGCAATCAGTGGTGATCGCGTATTCGCTGACGATGGCCGTGATGATTCCCGTCTCAGGCTGGCTCGCCGACAAGCTCGGCACGCGGCGCGTGTTCATGGCCGCGATCCTCGTGTTCACGGTCGGATCGCTGCTATGCGCGAATGCGCAGACGCTCACGCAACTGGTGCTGTATCGCGTGCTGCAAGGCGTGGGCGGCGCGATGCTGCTGCCCGTCGGTCGGCTTGCCGTGCTGCGGGTGTTTCCCGCCGAGCGCTATCTGCCCGCGCTGTCGTTCGTTGCGATTCCGGGGCTGATCGGGCCGCTAATTGGGCCGACGCTCGGTGGCTGGCTGGTCAAGATCGCATCGTGGCACTGGATCTTCCTGATCAACGTGCCCGTCGGCATCATCGGCGTGATCGCCACGTTCATCTACATGCCGGACAGCCGCAATCCCGATACCGCCCGATTCGACATGAAAGGCTATCTGCTGCTGATCATCGGCATGGTATCGATCTCGATGGCGCTCGACGGCCGCACCGAGTTTTCGATCCAGCACGCGACCATGCTGATGCTGCTGATCCTTTCGCTAGGCTGTTTCGTCGCCTACGGTTTGCATGCGGCACGCGCGCCCAATCCCATCTTCTCGCTCGATCTGTTCACGATCCACACCTTCAGCGTCGGGCTGCTCGGCAACCTGTTCGCGCGGATCGGCAGCGGCGCGATGCCGTATCTGATTCCGCTGCTGCTGCAGGTGAGCCTCGGCTACAGCGCGTTCGAAGCCGGTCTGATGATGCTGCCCGTCGCCGCGGCCGGCATGACGTCGAAGCGCCTCGTCACGCGCCTCATCATGAAATACGGCTATCGCCGCGTGCTCGTGTCGAACACGGTGCTGGTCGGCCTTGCGATGGCCAGCTTCTCGCTCACCAGCGAGCATCAGCCGCTGTGGCTGCGACTCGTGCAACTGGCGTTCTTCGGCGGCGTCAATTCGATGCAGTTCACGGCAATGAACACGCTGACGCTCAAAGACCTCGGCACGGGCGGCGCGAGCAGCGGCAACAGCCTGTTCTCGCTCGTGCAGATGCTGGCAATGAGTCTCGGCGTCACCGTCGCGGGCGCCTTGCTGACCACCTTCACGGGCCTGATGCCGAAAGTCACGGCCGCCAACTCACTGCCGGCGTTTCACGCCACGTTTCTGTGTGTCGGCCTGATCACGGCAGCGACCTCGTGGATCTTCGCGCAGTTGTCGGCGGACATCCGGCAGCCTGCCAAACGCGCCGATCCGCAAGAGCGCACGTGAACGGATCGGACTGAAGCAGCAAGCACGCCGTGAGCCGCGCGCCGAACCTTAACGGGGCGCGCGCCGCACCATCGGTGTGCGCCGCCGATCCGGCGCGCATGACAGCGTCACCGTTCCCGGCGCACAATCGCAGCGGCAGCAGAAGAAACCGCAGAGAACAGCACGACACGCGCGCAAGCCGGCCATCGAGCATGCGGTGGTTCGTCCTGCGCATGTTTCTTGCTGACCTATCCTGTAAACTTGACACTTTCGCGCGTTTTGCGCGGCCCGCTTCGCTTCTCAACCGATGACCGACACGATGAGCATGATCGAACTCGATCCTCCCGGCTTCCAGCCTCCGCGCCCCGTAGCAGGCGACGAAGGCTCGCGCCGCACCGTCCGGTATGGCGGCTACACGGTTTTCAGCGTGTTTCAGCCGGTGTTCTCGGTGTCGCACCGTCGCGCGATCGGCTATCACGCGTCGCTGCGCGCGCACGACGAGAACAGCAAGCAGGTGCCGTCCGCGGAAGTCTTCACGCAAGCCGCGCGGCGCGGCGATCTGCTCGAACTCGGGCGGCTCGCGGAATCGCTGCATCTGGGCAACTTCAACGCATTCGACAGCCACGACGAATGGCTCTTCCTGAGCCTGCACCCCGCTGCGCTGATGGACACGAGTTACGGCGACGCGCTGCTCGCGGGCCTGAAAGCGCTCGGCCTGCCGCCGCAGCGCGTGGTACTCGAAGTCTCCGAACAAGCTGGCGGCGAAACCACGCGCTTCGCCGAGATCATCGATTCACTGCGCAAGTCCGGCTTTCTGATCGCGCTGGATGGCTTCGGCGCGAAGCATTCGAACATCGACCGCGTATGGAATCTACGGCCCGATATCGTCACGCTCGACCGCTGCATCCTCGCGCAGGCCAGCGAGCATTCGCATATCGAGCGCGTGTTGCCCGGTATCGTGTCGATGCTGCATGAGTCGGGGCAACTGGTGCTGATGGGTGGCCTCGCCACCGAACGCGACGCGCTGATCGCGCTCGAATGCAATGTCGATTTCGTGCAGGGCACCTTCTTCGCCGCGCCGAGCGTCGAGCCCGTCGGCCGTCCGGCGACGGTGAGCCTGATGGACCGGTTGTCCGCCGCGCTGCGCGAGCGCGTGGCAGCCCGCGAGCGCGCTCAGGCCGAGCGCCTCGCACCGGTCGTCACGGCACTGGAAAGCGCTAGCGCGCATCTCATCGAAGGCAAAACGATGGCGGACGCCACCGCGCCGCTGCTCGAACTACGCGAAACGGCGCGCTGCTTTCTGCTCGACGGCTCGGGCCGCCAGATCGGCGACAACGTGCTGCCGCCGGGCCGCGCGTCGCAACGCGCGAAGCGCTTCCGGCCGCTGCTGCATTCGGAAGGCGCCAGCTGGGAACGCCGCCCCTATTTCATCGAGGCCGTGCGCGCGCCCGGCCAGGTGCATCTGACACCCCCATATCTGTCGATCAACGAGGCCCACCTGTGCGTGACTGCGTCGATTGCGGCAGAAACCACGCGCGGCATGCAGGTGCTATGCGTCGATATCAACTGGGAAGTGGCCGCGCATCGTAATTGAAGCGGCCTGGCTGCTGACGGGCTGCAGCAGTTGCATGACGGCTGCACGCCCGAACACGCGCACGGCGGGCGCAAGACGCATCGCCGCCGTGACGATGCGCAACGCGACAATCCGCTCGTCTTCGCCGATCGAAATATCCAGCAGCGCGTCGATCTCGCCGTCGCGCATCAACGCCACGGCGCGCATGCCGTTCATCGTTACCGTTTCCATCTCGTCGCCACGGCCGCGCATCGACAGCGTGATGGCAGCCTGTTCGGCTGTCGCGACGGCGTCGACAGTTTCAGGCGCGTCGCTGATCACGCTCGGCACGTCGCAGAATAGCCGCACGAGGCCCGCGCGATCCTGCGCCTCCATTGCCGCGCGCAAGCGCTCGACGATACGCGCATGCGCGGCGGGATCGGCGCGCTTCACGGGCACGCCTTCGCGCTGCAAGCGCTCTTTCGCGCGATGCACCATCTGCCGGCAGTTGGCGGGCGTCTTCGCGAGGATTTTGGCGATCTCTGCGTAGTCGCAATCGAATGCTTCATGCAGCACGAATGCCGCTCGCTCCTCAGGCTTCAGGCGCTCCAGCAGCAGCATCACGCCATACGACATCTGCACGGCTTGCAGCGCCAGGTCTTCCGCCGACGGCGCCAGCCCCTCGACCCACGGCTCCGGCATCCAGCCGCCCGAACGCGTGGTGCGCTCGATCTGCAGATGCCGCAACCGGTCGATTGCGAGCCGCGTGGTGATCGTGGTGAGCCATGCAGCGGACGAGCGCAGTTCGCCGGCGTCGGCGGCATGCCATTTGAGCCACGCGTCCTGCACGACGTCTTCCGCTTCGGCACGGCTGCCGAGCATCCGGTACGCGAGCGCGAAGAGTTTCGCGCGCACCGCCTCGAAATCCGCCGACTTCTGTCTGTTCATCTGTTCCATGCGTGCCGCTCCTGTGGCGTGGTTATCGGCTAGACGGCGCAGCCGCCCGCAATGTGACACGTCGACGCAAAAATTCTCATGTCACGCACCGCCGCGCGTTCGCGTCATGCGACTGAAACCCGCCCTGCGCGGGCCTGTCAGTCAACCAGCGAGGAACGCATGCAACGACACTTCACGCCACCCGCCGCTTCCGGCTTCAATCTCGTGCCGACCGTGATCGAGCAATCGAGCCGCGGCGAGCGCGCTTACGACATCTATTCGCGCCTGCTGCGCGAGCGGATCGTGTTTCTGGTCGGGCCTGTCAACGAACAGTCGGCGAGCCTGATCGTCGCGCAGTTGCTGTTTCTCGAATCGGAGAATCCTGACAAGGATATTTCTTTTTACATCAACTCGCCGGGCGGCTCGGTCTACGACGGTCTCGCGATTTACGACACCATGCAGTTCATCAAGCCGGATGTCTCGACGCTTTGCACCGGCTTTGCGGCCAGCATGGGGACGTTTCTGCTCGCGGCGGGCGCGCCCGGCAAGCGCTACGCGTTGCCGAATGCCCGCATCATGATCCATCAGCCTTCGGGCGGCGGCCAGGGCACGGCATCCGACATCGAGATTCAGGCGAAGGAAGTGCTGTATCTGCGCGAACGCCTGAACACGTTGCTCGCGGAACGGACGAACAAGAGCATTGCGCAGATCGAGAAGGACACCGATCGTGACAACTTCATGTCAGCCGATGCCGCCAAAGCCTACGGTCTCGTCGACGACGTGCTCACGAAACGCGTACCCGCATTTGCCGAACCCGTGCGCAGCGCGATGTAATTTTTATCGCACGCTTCAACGCAGGCGCGCGGCGAGATACGACGAAACCACCAGCCGGTATTCCCCGACTAGCGCCTTGCGGTCTTTCGGTTTCGCCGCCGCGTAAAGCGGATTCAGACTCTTCACCACCTGTAGCGCGACCTCAGCGACGCGGAACGCGTCGTCGTCCGATAACGCCGGGCTGTAGCGCTGAAACAGCTCGGCGAAGCGGCCGCGCAAGCGGTTGCGCGCCGCCGCATCGCGCCGGAAATTCAGCGACACCGACAACAGCGGCAGATACGCGGGCCGCGCCGCCATGAAATCGATCATCAGCGCGAAGATGCGCTCGACCAGTTCGTCGACGCTCCATGCATGCGCCGCTTCGCCCAAGGCGCTCCATTGCGCGTCCATTTCCTCGCCATAGCGTGTACGCAGCGCGAAAACAAGCGCATCCTTGTTCGGAAAGTATTGATAGACGGCGCCGATCGACGCGCCCGCGCGCTCGGCAATCGCCGTCATCGTCGCGGCGTCGAAGCCACGCTCGGCGATCACTTCGCCCGCCGCGTCGAGCAGCGCGTCGACGCGCTTTGCCGCGCGTTCCTGCTGGGGAATGCGCCGTACTTTTGGATTATCTGAGGCGAGACTCATGTTTTTCGCTTATCATGACATGAGGGCATCCTCACATATAGGTGACACATGACGCAAGCACTTTCCATCGATCCGCGCAGCACGGCCATCGTGCTGATCGACCTGCAGCACAGCAACGTGGGCCGTCAACTCGCGCCGCACGCCGCCGCCGATGTCGTCACGCGCTCCGTGCGCGCCGCCGATGCACTGCGCGCGGCGGGCGGCACCGTCGTGTTCGTGCGTGTCGATGTCGCACAACTGCTGTCCTTGCCTGCGGACGCACCGCTGCGTCCGCGCGATGCGCCGGCCCCGCCGCCGCAGGCATCGGACCTCGTGCCCGAATGCAATCTGCAACCGGGCGATCTCGTCGTGACCAAACGCCAATGGGGCGCGTTCTTCGGCACCGATCTGGAACAGCAATTGCGGCGCCGCCATATCCGCACGATCGCGCTGACGGGCATTGCGACCAATTTCGGCGTCGAATCGACGGCCCGCGCGGCGTTCGATCAGGGCTATGAACTGATCTTTATCGAAGATGCGATGTCGGGGCTGTCGGGTGAAACGCACCGCTTTCCCATCGAGCATATCTTCCCGCGCATGGGCTTTGTGCGCTCGACGGAAGAGTTCGTCAGCGCGATAGCCGAAACGGGGAGCTTCGGCGGCGCGTGAGCGCATCGCGGTCAATCACCGTGCAAAATCTCGATCGACGCCGCGTTGTGTGAGACCATCGAGCCTGCACTTCATTGGAGAAGCATATGGCGTCATCCCAGGATACCGTCAGCATGGCGCTGTTCTGCGATTTCGAGAACGTCGCGCTCGGCGTGCGCGACGCGAAATACGAAAAATTCGACATCAAGCTGGTCCTCGAGCGGCTGCTGCTCAAGGGCAGCATCGTCGTGAAGAAAGCGTATTGCGACTGGGACCGCTACAAGGGCTTCAAGGCCGCCATGCACGAAGCGAATTTCGAGCTGATCGAAATTCCACACGTGCGGCAGTCGGGCAAGAATTCCGCCGATATCCGCCTTGTCGTCGATGCGCTCGATCTCTGCTATACGAAGTCGCACGTCAATACGTTTGTCATCATCAGCGGCGATTCGGATTTTTCGCCGCTCGTGTCGAAGCTGCGCGAGAACGCGAAGCAGGTGATCGGCGTGGGTGTGCAGCGCTCCACGTCGGATCTGCTCACGGCCAATTGCGACGAATTTATTTTCTACGACGATCTCGTGCGCGAGAACCAGCGCGCCGCCGCGAAACGCGATAACGCGAAAGCCGCGCAACAGGCTGCGCAGCAGGCGTCGAAGCGCGCGTCGGACGGCGAGAAACGCAAGGAAGACCTCGAAACGCGCAAGACCAAGGCCGTCGATCTCGCCGTGCAGACCTTCGATGCGCTCGCTTCCGAACGCGGCGATAGCGGCAAGATCTGGGCCTCGGTACTGAAGAACGCGATCAAGCGCCGCAAGCCCGATTTCAACGAGACGTACTACGGCTTCCGCGCGTTCGGCAATCTGCTCGAAGAAGCGCAGTCGCGCGGACTGCTCGAAGTGGGCCGCGACGAGAAGTCGGGCACGTTCGTGTATCGCAGTGGTGGGTCTGCGGTGGCTGCATCGGTCGAGTCCGCGCCCGCTGAAGTTGTAGCACCGCGCGAGACCAACGAAGCGGGCGACGAATGGGCAGCGATGCCTGTCGCTGCCGAAGTCGTCGATGTGGAAGAAGCAACGATGACGGCGGCGTCCCTCGCAGCGGACCTGCCTGCCGATGATTTCGCCGAAGCATTGCCCGCTGCAGCGAATGGTCATGCGGACAACGGCAAGGGCGAATCGCGCCGCAAAGGACGCGGCACGCGCAAGCCCGCTGCAAAGAAGGCGAAGAAGACGAAAGCGGAACGCGTGGAACCGACCACGGTTGCAGCGGATTCGTCACTTCCCGCTGCCGAAGCGCACTCCGTCGCTGAACCCGTCGTGACATCGGACACGCAAGCGCCTGACGTCGAGCAGGCCGCGAAAGACGCGCCTGCTGCAAAGAAGCGGCCTTCGCGCAAATCGACGGCTCGCAGCCGCCGTCCTCGCAAGGCGGAGTCGGCTGGCGACGCAGAATAATCGACGCTCCATGTCAAAACGCCGCTCATTCGAGCGGCGTTTTTCATTGGTAATGCGCGACGTGCTTCACATGTTCGGATAGTTCGGACCGCCGCCACCTTCAGGCGTGACCCACACGATGTTCTGCGTCGGATCCTTGATGTCGCACGTCTTGCAGTGCAGGCAGTTTTGCGCGTTGATCTGCAAGCGGTGTTCGTTTGCGGCGGTTTTGATGAACTCGTAGACGCCTGCGGGACAAAACCGCGCTTCCGGTCCTGCATAGGTTTGCAGATTCACTTCGATGGGTACGCTGGCGTTCTTGAGCGTCAGATGCGTGGGCTGATTCTCTTCGTGATTCGTGTTCGAAATGAACACCGAGGTTAGGCGGTCGAACGTCAGCTTGCCGTCCGGCTTCGGATAGTCGATCGGCTTGCACTGCGACGCGGGTTTTAGCGTTTCGTGGTCACAGCGCGTGTGATGCAGCGTCCACGGCACGTTGCCTTTCAGCACCTTTTGTTCGATGCCGACCATCAGTGCGCCGAGGTACAAGCCCTTGCTCATCCATTGCTTGAAATTGCGGGCTTTGTATAGCTCCGTATGCAGCCATGACGCTTTAAAGGAATCGGGATACGCGGCCAGTTCATCGTTGTGACGGCCCGCTTGCACGGCGTCGAATGCGGCGTCGGCGGCGAGCATGCCTGTCTTGATGGCCGCGTGCGAGCCCTTGATCCGCGAGGCGTTCAGGAAGCCTGCGTCATCGCCAACCAGTGCGCCACCGGGGAAAATGAGCTTTGGCAGCGACATCAGGCCGCCTGCTGTGATCGCTCGCGCACCATACGAAACACGTTTCCCACCTTCGAGGTATGAGCGAATCGACGGATGTGTCTTGTAACGCTGGAACTCTTCGAACGGCGAGAGGTAGGGGTTCGAGTACCCCAACCCCACGACGAAACCAACCAT
>NZ_QBUY01000152.1 GCF_003121405.1 Paraburkholderia sp. C35
CAAAGGCGGTGTGTCTTGTAGGATCGCTCGCGTGGGAAGCGCTACGCCCTACACACCGTTTGCCACCTGGGCTGCATCGACGAGTCGCTGCCGCTTGGGGCGCTACGGGCAATTGGAGTGGGGTAGGCGAATATTCAAAGCGATGGCAACGGGCGGTGACTGAGAGGTTGCCGAGTGAAGGATAGGAACCGTTGGGGGCCCGCAGGCAGAGACCGAAGCGGGCGGTGTTAGCCCGCTTTCTTTTGCCTACTTTTCTTTGCGGCGGCAAAGAAAAGTAGGTGCTGCCCCGCACAGGGGCGACGCGTGAAGTACCAACACCACACCGCGGACGCCAGCGAAAACACAAACAAACCACAAACTCGCGAAAGCGAAAAAAAAAGCAAAAACCGGCACCAAACCCACAGCACCGGTCCAAAAAAAAGAAGGGGATACAACGAGAAGGGGCCAAGCCCCTTAAAACCTACATCCCAAAAGCAGGAACCCGCCCATCGGGCCCATAACGCGCCCCACGCTCCGGCCCAACGGCCACGTTCAGCGCGGCAAGTGCCCGCCGGTTGTACTCCATCCGAGTCCGGATCAAAGCACCGTTAGTGGTATTGAACCGCTTGGCCCGCTCAACCGCCTTCTGCAACAAAGCCCACTGCGTCGCCAGACGGGAATCATGAGCAACCGCCATCTCCATCCCCTTCCAGCCAACGGGATAGCCAAGCTGGGTCAGCTGCGAATCACGCGCCTTCTCCAGCGTGGAAAGCCGCTCCACCAACTCCATCTTCTTCTCGACGATGGGCGGCAGCGTCTCGATGGGATGCACCGTGGTCAGCGCCCGCTCCTCAGCCGCAAGGACGGAAGCAAACAGCTCCACAGCAGAATATTCATCGATAACAGTGGCAAGCAGGGCGTCTTTCATCGCTAAACAACTCGCTAGGCTCCAGCTCGCGCCACGCGCAAACCAGATGTGTCACAAAAGCCGCCCGGCACCCGCCGCACCATCATCCGTGCGTCAATCAGTTACCGGCCGACTGGCTCTTCTTCTGCAACAGGTCGCGCGCCGTCGCCAGCACGCCATCGGCGATCTTGCCGGAGTCGATCGTCAACGTACCGTCCTTGATCGCCTGCTTGATCGACTCGACATGCGCCGTGTCGATGTCCGACGAACCGGCGCTCGTGAGGCCGTGCAACTGCGACAGCCCCGACAGATTCACATTGGCGCCACCCGACGTACCCGTGGCCGTCGAAGTGGTTGCGCCTGCGCCGCCCGTCGATGCGGCGTCGCCTTGCTGCGGGCGCTGCAGGCCGTCTTTCAACGTCTGCAGGCCGGAATGGGTAGTGGAATCAACTTTCACGATTGGCTTCCTGAACGATTTGAATGTAATAACGGCATCCACTTCATCGAACTTTAGCGCAACCGATCCGACACATTTTTCAAGTTGTAACCACGGTAAGGTCTCGTCAGAGTTGGATTTCGACCGTTCCGCCGTCCTTCACCACGCCCTGGATGATCTGTCCGTTCGCCGTTTTCACCCGCACGGACTGGCCCGGCGACGCATTGTTCATCGCGCTGCCCTCCGACGAAATCGCAAATCCCGGCCCCTGCGCGACCACCTTCACCGACTGGCCGATCGTGACCGAGTCGGCGCTGCGCAACATGTCGCGGCGCAACGGCAGACCCGCCGACACCCGCATCAGCGCCACCGCGCCGACCGCCTGCGACGGATCGGTGATCACGGCCTGCGGCAGCAGCGTCAGATCGCCGTCGCGCGCGACGAGATCGGCAGCCGACAGCGATTCGCCCGGTGCAACGGAACGCGCAGCCAGAAAATAGGTCGCGGGGATCGACACCTTGGCCTGCAGGTACAGCGTCCACGGATGCTCGCCGGCGCAACGCACGCCAACCGTCGTGCGGCCCCAGACGCGCGCGCCCGTCGGCAGGAACGGCTCGAGTGTCGTGCACGCGGCGAGTCCGCGCGGAAACACCGTCGCCACCGTAATGTCGACCTTGCCCGGCAAGCCCGCCGACTGCTGCTGCAGATAGGCAAGCGCGGCGCGGCGGATCGATTCGCCATCCTGCTGTCCGGCGGGCGTGGCCACAGCCGGTTGCGCAGCCGTCGACGCTTGCGTCTGTGCAGGGCTAGTAGTGGCCGCGCCAGTCCGCGCAGCATTGGCGCGCAACTGCGCCGCCATGGCGTTGAACGCAGCGGCGTTCACTGCGGGCGGATTGGCGGCAATCGGCTGCACTCCCGCCACGGGGCGCGTTGCCGCCTGATCGGGCGTGACGACGACAGGCATCACCTGACGCGACGCGGGCTGCAGGCTCACGCGCATCATGCCCGGTGCAGCGTTATTCATATTGGCGCGCGCGACGGGCACAGCGGGCGCAACTTGCGCCACAGGCTGAGCGGACGCTTCACCCGCGCCCGGAATCACGATCGCGCCATCGGCCTGCGCGGCCTGCGCGAAGCGGTCTGCTTCGCCGCGCGGATTGGCCGCGAGCGTTGCGGGCGCAACCATCGGTGCGGCAGCCGCAGCAGGTGCATTCACACGTGGCGCAGCAGCCGTGGCCGGCGTATTGAGCCGCTCGGTCATCGCCTGAAGTTCGGCGGCGTTCTTCTCGCCGGGGCCGGCAATGACGATCGGTCCGCTGCTTTCCTGCGCATGCGCAATGGATACGGCCGCGCAAGCGCCGACCAGCGCCATCGCCGACAGCGTCCGCGCAGCGCGAGCACCCGGACGGCGAGCTTCACGCGAAGCGGTGACGGGCAAGGGCATGGTCATTCTCCTTCTTTGATGCATCGGTACGAATCGAATTCTAGAGATCGCGCCCGCTGTGCAAACGGTGAATAGAGGCATCCTTCCCCGGCTATTCGTCCGATTAAGACTTGCGTACCGCACGCACAATGCACCACATGCAAAAAGGCCATTCCGGTCAGCACCTTCGAAACGCTTCTTACCGAACAAGGCGAATCGACGGCGCGAAACGGAAAGCCTCGGACCGTTCCACGGAGAACCCAATGCTGGACAAACTCGATGCCGAATTTGCCTTTGGCCGCCAGGCGCTCGATGTGCGCGCCTATCGCCAGGAACTGCTGTCGTCGAACATCGCGAACTCCGATACGCCTGGCTACAAGGCTCGCGATATCGACTTCGCTTCGTCGCTCGCGGGCGCACTGAAGAAGAGCGGCGGCTCGACGGCCGGTGCGTCGAACAGCGCGCCGCTCGCGATGGCGCAGCCGGCAGGCGTGTCGCAAGGCATGACGATGGTGTCGACGGAGCCGGGCCATATGACGGGTAAGGCGCGCCTGATCCCGACAGGCGGCCCGACCGACGACTTCGGCACGGTCGCTTATCGCAACCCGACGCAGCCTTCGCTCGACGGCAATACGGTCGATCTCGACGCCGAGCGCGTGCAGTTCGCCGACAACTCGCTGCACTTCGAGTCCGGCATGACGGTGCTGTCACAACAGATCAAATCCATGCTGTCGGCGATCACGTCGAACGGCTGATGAATGGCGCGGCTATCCATATAGATAGCCGCGTGCTGGAACCACGCTAGAAACCAGAAACGCTACGGGATTAGACGCCGGTGCACCGGCAAGAGAGGTCGAGAAGCCATGCCATCCCTGATGAACATTTTCAACGTCGCGGGTTCAGCGATGTCCGCGCAGTCGCAACGCCTGAACGTGACCGCGTCGAACCTCGCCAACGCCGACAGTACGACGGGTCCCGACGGCAAGCCGTACAAGGCGAAGCAGGTCGTGTTCGCCGTCAACCCGATCGGCGGCGCACGCACGGGCTCGGGCCAGCAGGTCGGCGGCGTGCAGGTGACGGGCGTCATCGACGATCCGACGCCGATGAAAACGTCCTACGACCCCGGCAATCCGGCCGCCGACGCAAACGGTTACGTCCAGATGCCGAACGTCGACCCGGTGCAGGAAATGGTCAACATGATTTCGGCCTCGCGCTCTTACCAGGCCAACGTCGAAACGCTCAACACCGCGAAACAGCTGATGCTGAAGACGCTCACGATCGGAACCTGAGGAGAGATTCCTTGACTACCAGTACAACTATCGGCAACAACGGCGCGACGGTGTCGCAGACGTTGCTCGACACGATGAACGGCACGAGCAGTGCGTCATCGTCGTCGTCGAGCTCGTCGTCCAGCGCGACGTCGGGCGCGGACCTGCAGAACACCTTCCTTCAGCTGCTGATCGCGCAGATGAAGAACCAGGATCCGACCAACCCGATGGACAGCTCGCAGATGACCTCGCAGCTGGCCCAGATCAACACGGTGACGGGCATCCAGCAGCTCAACTCGTCGCTGTCGTCGCTCGCCACGCAACTGACCACCAACCAGCAGACCCAGGCCGCAAACCTGATCAGCTCGACGGTGCTCGCCCCGGGCAACAGCTTCTCGGTGGCATCGGGCAAGGCGACGGGCTTCGGCGTCACGCTCGCCAGCGACGCAACCGACGTGCAGGTCACGGTGAAGAACTCGGCAGGCCAGATCGTCAACACGATCGACCTCGGCAAGCAGTCGGCAGGCACGATTCCTATCGGCTGGACGCCCGTCGACACGCAAGGCAACGCGCTGCCGGACGGCACCTACACGATCACGGCATCGAGCACGACGGCCAACGGCACGGGCGCGCCGACCACGCTGTCGGCAGCGACGGTGCAGGGCGTGATCAAGCAGACCGACGGCACGCCGGGTCTGGTTCTTTCGAATGGCAAGACGGTCGGCCTGTCGACGATTGCCGCCATCATCTAAACGCATTCAGCATTACCGGATACGGAGACCGTCATGGGTTACCAACAAGGTTTGAGTGGACTGGCAGGCGCATCGAGCGACCTCGACGTCATCGGCAACAACATCGCCAACGCGAACACCGTCGGCTTCAAGCAGGGCGCAGCGCAGTTCGCGGACATGTACGCGAACTCGGTCGCCACGGCCGTCAACAACCAGATCGGTATCGGCACGCGCATGTCGCAGGTCGAGCAGAACTTCTCGCAAGGCACGATCACCAACGACGACATCGCGCTGCACGTCGCCATCAACGGCAACGGCTTCTTCCAGATGTCGAACAACGGTTCGCTGACGTACTCGCGCAACGGCGTGTTCCAGCTCGACAAGAACGGCTACATCGTCAACGCCGACGGCCTGAAGCTGATGGGCTACGCGGCTAACGCAAACGGCATCATCAACACGGCAGGCACGGTGCCGCTGCAGGTTCCGACGGCGAACATCCCGCCGACGGCCACCAAGACCATCACGGCCGGTCTGAACCTGAACGCACAGGATGCGCTCAAGCTGGGCACGCCTTCCGTCTCGTTCGGTGGCACCAACACGGGTAGCCTGACGAACAACGGCGTGTCCGTCACCGACGCGACGCAAGGCACCAACGCCAACACTTACACGGTCACCTTCGGTACGGGCACGCCGCCGACGGCCTACACGGTGACGGGCAGCGACGGATCGAGCGTGTCGGGCACGTACGCCGCCAACTCGCCGATCAAGCTCGGTAACGGCGAAACGATCACGCTGGCCGGGACGCCGGGAGCGGGCGACTCGGTTACGGTCGCGCCGACGGCACTCGCCTTCGATCCGACCAATAGCGCAACCTACAGCTACTCGACGTCGGTTCCCGTGTACGACTCGCTGGGCGGTCAACAGCAGGTCGACATGTATTTCGTGAAGACCTCGGCCGGTTCGTGGGATGTCTACGCAGGCAAGGACGGCAGCGTTCCGACCACCAAGATCGGCACGGCGAAGTTCGACACCTCGGGCAATCTGGTCAGCACGCTCGACGCATCGGGCAACCCGACCTCGACGCTGTTCGCATTCAACATGTCGATCCCGAACTCGGACGGTTCGGCCACGCCGCAAAGCCTGACGCTGAAGATCGGCGGCACGACGCAGTTCGGCAGCAAGGACGGCACGAACTCGCTGACGCAAGACGGTTTCGCGGCTGGCCAGCTGACCAACTTCACGGTCGGCACCGACGGCACGATCACGGGTAACTACTCGAACGGCCAGACGGCTGCCCTCGGTCAGGTCGCACTCGCAACGTTCGCGAACCAGAACGGCCTGATCAACCTCGGCAACAACGAGTTCCAGGCAACGGCGGCTTCGGGTGTCGCGGTGATCGCTGCACCGGGTTCGACGAACCACGGTTCGCTGCAAGGCGGCGCAACCGAAAACTCGAACGTCGACCTGACGAGCGAACTGGTCAACCTGATCACCGCGCAGCGCAATTACCAGGCGAACGCGCAGACGATCAAGACCCAGCAGACCGTCGACCAGACGCTGATCAACCTGTAATCGCTGACGCACCGACACCATCATGGACCGGCTCATATACACCGCGATGTCGGGCGCCTCGCAGGCGCTCGAACAGCAGGCCGTGGTCGCGAACAATCTCGCGAACACCTCGACCACGGGCTTCAAGGCCCAGCTCGCGACGTTCCGCGCCGTGCCGATGGCGTTCGGCGACGGCAGCACGATTCAGAACGACACCACGCGTACTTTCGTGCTGTCGTCGACGCCCAGCGCGGACTACACGCCGGGCCCGATCCAGCAGACGGGCAACCCGCTCGATGTGGCGATCCAGGGTCCGGGCTGGCTGTCGGTGCTCACCACCGATGGCCAGGAAGCGTACACGCGCGCCGGCAACCTGCACGTCGACGCCAATGGCCAACTGGTCACGGCGAGCAACCAGCAGGTGGTGGGTGGCGGCGGTCCGATTGCCGTGCCGCCCGGCGCAGAAGTGACGATCGGCACCGACGGCACGATTTCGGCGCTGATGCCTGGCGACCCCGCCACGACGATTGCACTCGTCGATCAGCTGAAGCTGGTGAACCCCGCGCCCGGCAGCCTCACGCACGGCGACGATGGCCTCTATCACACGACTGACGGCAATCCCGCCGACGCCGACCCCGCCGTCAAGGTTGCGGCAGGCGCACTCGAAGGCAGCAACGTGAACCCGGTCGCAGCGATGGTCTCGATGATCACCAACGCGCGCCAGTTCCAGATGCAAACCAAGATGATCGAGTCCGCCGACCAGAACGAACAGTCGGCCAACAAGTTGCTGACCTTCAGCTAATCCCGACGCAGATTTAACGGAACGCACCACGCTGCGTTCAGGAGAAAGACAGTGAACCGCTCACTCTATATCGCCGCCACCGGCATGAATGCGCAGCAGGCGCAGATGGACACGATCTCGAACAACCTGGCCAACGTCAGCACGAATGGCTTCAAGGGTTCGCGCGCCGTGTTCGAAGACCTGCTGTACCAGACCATCCGTCAGCCGGGCGCGAACTCGACGCAGCAGACGGAACTGCCGTCGGGCATCCAGCTCGGCACGGGCGTGCAACAGGTCGCCACCGAGCGTCTGTACACGCAGGGCAACCTGCAGCAGACGGGCAACTCGAAGGACGTCGCGATCAACGGTCAGGGCTTCTTCCAGGTGCAGATGCCGGACGGCACGACGGCCTACACGCGCGACGGCTCGTTCCAGACCAACGCACAAGGTCAGCTCGTCACGTCGAGCGGCTACCAGGTGCTGCCCGCCATCACGATTCCGCAGAACGCGACATCGCTGACCATTGGCAGCGATGGCGTGGTGTCGGTGACGACGGCTGGCTCGACGGCAACGACGCAGATCGGTTCGCTGCAGGTGGCCACGTTCATCAACCCGACCGGTCTCGATGCGAAGGGCGAAAACCTGTTCCAGGAAACCACGTCGTCGGGCACGCCGAACGTCGCGACGCCGGGCCTCAACGGTGCGGGCACGCTGAATCAGGGCTACGTCGAAGCATCGAATGTGAACGTCGTGCAGGAACTGGTGAACATGATCCAGACCCAGCGCGCGTACGAAATCAACAGCAAGGCCGTGACGACCTCCGACCAGATGCTGCAGACGCTCAGCCAGATGCCGGTTTAAGCAGGCTGATAGTCAGAAACATTCAGGCGGTAATCAAGATGTCGCACTCAACCCGTACCCAGCTTCCTCCGCGCGCCACGCGAGCAGCGTCGATGCTTGCCTGCGCCGGCGTGCTCGCAGCCGCGCTCGGCGGCTGCGCGCTCGTGCCGAGGGAGCCGATCACCCAGCAACCGATGACGGCTGTTCCGCCGCCAGCGCCGTCGCTGCAGACGCCCGGCTCGATCTACAACCCTGGGTACGCGGGCCGTCCGCTGTTCGAAGACCAGCGGCCGCGCAATGTCGGCGACATCCTGACCATCGTCATTTCGGAAAACATCACCGCGACGAAGTCGTCGGGCGCTAACACGAACCGCAACGACGAAACCAAGTTCGGCGTGCCGACGGCGGGCTTCCTTGGCGGCCTGTTCGGCAAGGTGAACCTCGACGCAACGGGTGCCAACACGTTCAAGGCAACAGGCGGCGCCAACGCGTCGAACACGTTCAGCGGCGTGATCACCGTCACGGTGATCGGCGTGCAGCCGAACGGCAATCTGATCGTGAGCGGCGAAAAGCAGATGCTGATCAACCAGGGTAACGAGTTCGTGCGTTTCTCGGGTGTCGTCAATCCGAACACGATCAGCAGCCTCAACGCGGTTTACTCGACCCAGGTCGCGGACGCGAAGATTGAATACTCCGCCAAGGGCTATATCAACGAGGCCCAGGACATGAGCTGGCTGCAACGCTTCTTCCTCAACGTCGCGCCGTTCTGATCATGCGTACCTTCGCTTTTCTCCGTCTGACGTCCGTTTCCGGTCTCGCTGCGCGCGCGCTTGCCGTGTTCGCGCTTGCCTGCGCGGCGCTGCCCGTCACGACGACCGTCGCCCATGCGGAACGCCTGAAGGATCTCGTGCAGATCCAGGGCGTGCGCGACAACCCGCTGATCGGTTATGGCCTCGTCGTCGGTCTCGACGGCACGGGCGACCAGACCACGCAGACACCGTTCACGACGCAGACGCTCGCGAACATGCTCGCGAACCTCGGTATCTCGATCAACAACCAGCAGGCCGGTTCGAACTCCAGCAACAATTCGCTCTCCAGCATGCAGCTGAAGAACGTCGCCGCCGTGATGGTGACGGCGTCGCTGCCCGCGTTTGCGCGGCCGGGCGAAGCGCTCGACGTGACGGTGTCGTCGCTCGGTAACGCCAAGAGCCTGCGCGGCGGCACGCTGCTGCTCACGCCGCTCAAGGGCGCGGACGGCCAGGTGTATGCGCTTGCTCAGGGCAACATGGCCGTGGGTGGCGCAGGTGCGAGTGCGAACGGCAGCAAGGTGCAGGTGAACCAGCTGGCAGCAGGCCGGATCACGGGCGGCGCGATCGTCGAACGCTCGGTGCCGACCACGATTTCGCAGGCGGGCACGATGCAGCTCGACCTGAACGACATGGATTACGACACGACGCAGCGCATCACGTCGGCGATCAACAACGCTTTTGGCTTCGGTACGGCAGTCGCACTCGATGGCCGCACGATCCAGTTGCGCGCGCCGACCGATCCCGCGCAGCAGGTGCAGTTCATGGCGCAGTTGCAGAACCTCGATGTGAAGCCCGCACAGGCTGCTGCGAAGGTGATTCTGAATGCGCGCACCGGCTCGATCGTGATGAACCAGATGGTCACGCTGCAGACCTGCGCGGTGGCGCACGGCAACCTGTCGGTGGTGGTCAATACGCAGCCGGTGGTGAGCCAGCCGGGCGCGTTCTCGAACGGCCAGACCGTGGTTGCACAGCAATCGCAGATTGCGTTGAAACAGGATAATGGCGCGCTCAAGATGGTGAATGCGGGCGCGAATCTCGCGGATGTCGTGAAGGCGCTCAATGCGCTGGGCGCGACACCCGCGGATCTGATGTCGATCCTCCAGGCGATGAAGGCAGCCGGTGCGCTGCGAGCCGATCTCGAGATCATCTAAGGAACAACCAGAATGAACTCCGACACGACGCGCAATGCCGCAAACGATCTGACCAATCGCTTCGCGCTCGACACGCAGGGCTTCGACGCGATGCGCGCGCAAGCCGCGGCGAATCCGCGTGAAGCGATGAAATCGGCGGCCAAGCAGTTCGACGCCGTCTTCACGCAGATGATGCTGAAGAGCATGCGCGACGCGACGCCGTCCGACGGTCCGTTCGACTCGCACGACACGGCAACCTTCACGTCGATGATGGACCAGCAGCTGTCGCAGCAGATGTCGTCGAAGGGAATTGGCGTGGCCGACGCGATGCTCAAGCAGTTGATGCGCAATTCGGGCATGTCCGGCGACGATGCCAACGCGGGCAACAACGTCGCGTTGAACGCGCTGGCCAAGGCTTACGCGAACCCGGCGAACAACGGCGCGCTGAAGATGGGCCGCGGCTATAGCGCGAACAGCGCATTGACGCCGCCCGTGCGCGGCGACGGTTCATCGGACAAGGTCGATGCGTTCGTCGACAAGCTGGCAGCGCCCGCGCAAGCCGCGGCCGCCGCCACGGGCATTCCGGCGCGCTTCATCATCGGTCAGGCGGCACTCGAATCCGGTTGGGGCAAGCGCGAGATCAAGAAGTCGGACGGATCGACGAGCCACAACGTGTTCGGCATCAAGGCCACCGACGACTGGAACGGCAAGACCGTCGCCACGGTGACGACCGAGTACATCAACGGCCGTCCGCAGCGCGTGGTCGAAAAATTCCGTGCATACGATTCGTATGAGGAAGCGATGACGGACTACGCGAGCTTCCTGAAGTCGAACCCGCGTTATGCGCAGGTCATCAATTCGTCGCGTGACGTGAACGGCTTTGCGCAGGGCATGCAGCGCGCGGGCTACGCGACCGATCCGCACTACGCGAAGAAGCTCATCTCGATCATGCAGAAGATGGTGTGATGCTTGCGGGCGCTGTGCGCCCGCGTGTCGTTCGACCATCGCAGTCAAGTCATACTTCAACGGCTTCAAGCCGGCGACGGGGCCATGTCGCACAATCAGACGGACGGGCCGCCGCTTCGGCGGCTGGCCTGAGCCGCATTCTTCACACTTCTTGTCTTTTGTCACGTTCGGACCGCGAGCAGATTTCGCGTATCCTGTCTTCGTTGCAGTGTCAAACGTTTGCGAAAAATATTTCGCACAGGCGGTCTAAACTTTGACCCGCCGATGCCGCTAAACAGTCAGACCCGATACCGGAAAGCTGCATATAAATCCGGTCCCCCGCACGTTTCGCGATGCATACAGGCCGGGATGAAACCCGGCCGGCCGATCTCGCGCGACGTGCTTGCAAGAACGAAGAGAAATTGGCAAGGCCATGAATACCACCCAGTCGAATGGTGATGACCGCGAGACGGAAGGCGTCGACTTCGGCCGCCGCAATCCGCTTGAGATCGGCGTGCAGCTGCGTAACCTGCTTAATCGCGGCGATTTTCTGACCGTGCAGTACAAGGGCGGCCAGCTGGTGACGAAGATCCTCGAAGTGGACGTGCGAGAGCGCACTTTCACGTTTGACTGGGGCGCGCTGGCTGAGCAGAACCGTGGATTGCTGACATCGCCGGAAGGGCATTTCCACGCGACGCCGGATGGTGTGCGGGTGCACTTCGTCACGCAGACGCCGCGTGAGACCACTTTCGAAGGACGGCCTTCGTTCGAGGCCGATTTCCCTGAGGTTTTGTATTACGTGCAGCGGCGCGAGTATTTCCGTGTCGATGCGCCGTTGCTGGATCCTTATATTTGCCGCGGGCGCTTGCCGGATGGTGAGGGTTTCCGTTTCGAAGTACAGGATCTTTCGCTGGGCGGTATTGCGATGCGGACCAGCGATGAGCGCGTTGCGACGCTCGAGCATGGCGTGCAGCTTATCGATACTGAAGTTACGCTGGGCGCGCTGGGGACTTTGCAGCTGGATCTCGAGCTGATGTCGAATCGTGCTGTTGATCTGCCTAATGGGACGCAGCGTTACACGCTGGGGTTTCGGTTTTTGTCCCTGCCGGGGAATGCTGAGAATACGCTGCAGCGGTTGATTACCCAGTTGGAGATGAAGAGGCGGTCGCTGGCGCGGGCATAAGGTTTGGTTTTTGGTTTGGTTTGTTTGTTTCGTCGCTGGCGTCCGCGATTTCGTATCGGTACTTCATGCGTCGCCCCTGTGCGGGGCAGCACCTACTTTTCTTTGCCGCGGCAAAGAAAAGTAGGCAAAAGAAAGCCGCTGAACACCACCCACTACGGTCCTTGCCTGCGGGTCCCCAGCCGGTCCTATCCTTCACACGGCATCACTCGTCTTGATGCCCGCTGCCAGCGCTCTTTGAGAGCGCATCACCCTCTTCAAACACCCGCGTCTCAGCGAGCCTTACCAGTTTGGCCCAGGCCGCCCAGGTGGCAAACGGTGTGTCGGCTGTCGCGCCTTATACGCTTCACTCCGGACTGAAAAGCAAAGTCGGTGTCGTAGGATCACTCGCGCGGGAAGCACTACGACCTACACACCGTTTGCCACCTGGGCTGGATATGCGAGTCGCTGACGCTTGGGGCGCTACGGGCGGATGAAGTGGGGTAGGCGAATATTCGAAGCGAGGGCAACGGGCGGGGACTGAGAGGTTGCCGTGTGAAGGATAGGAACCGTTGGGGGCCCGCAGGCAGTGACCGGAGTGGGTGGTGTTAGCCCGCTTTCTTTTGCCTACTTTTCTTTGCGGCGGCAAAGAAAAGTAGGTGCCGCCCCGCACAGGGGCGACGCGTGAGGCACAAACACCAAATCGCGGACGCCAGCGCAAAGCAACAGCGCACCACCCAAAAGCTAAAACCAAAACCAAACCCAAAACCAAAACCAAACCCAAAACCAAAACCGCAAACCAGCCTGCGCAGCAGAAAACAAAAAACCTTTCCCGCCCTCAATGTTCCCGCCACGAGGCCGATATACAAATTGTTCGGTCAACCTGGCGGAGCCATCAAACTTCGCCCCTTACGCCGTCTTTCAGGATGACGCATGTCCAGCAACCTCTTTAGCATCGGTCTCAGTGGACTCAACGCAGCCCAGTGGGGGCTGACGACGACGGGTCAAAACATCAGCAACCAGGCAACGCCCGGCTACTCCGTCGAGCGTCCTGTCTATTCGGAATCGAGCGGTCAATACACAAGCTCCGGCTATCTCGGCAGCGGCGTGTCGACGACCACGATCCAGCGTCAGTACAGCCAGTACCTGACCACCGAACTGAACAACGCACAGTCGCAGTCCGGCTCGCTCAGCACGTACTACAACCTGATCGCGCAACTGAACAACAACGTCGGCAGTCCGACGACGGGTATTTCGGCCGCCATCACGTCGTACTTCACGGGCATGCAGAACGTCGCGAACGATGCGTCGAATCCCGCGATGCGCCAAAGCGCCATCAGCAACGCGCAATCGTTGGCGGACCAGATCAATGCGGCCGGCGACCAGTACGATCAGCTGCGCACGAGCGTCAATTCGCAACTCAGCGACACCGTCAAACAGATCAACACCTACAGCGCGCAAATCGCGCAGCTGAACTCGCAGATCCAGTCGCTTACCGCACAAGGCCAGCCGCCTAACCAGCTGCTCGACCAGCGCGACCTCGCTGTGTCGAACCTGTCGCAACTGGTCGGCGTGCAAGTGGTGCAGGGCGATACGGGCTATAGCGTGTTCATGGGCAACGGCCAGCCGCTCGTCGTCGCTGACAAGAGCTTCAACCTGACGACCGTCACGTCGCCCTCGGATCCGACAGAAACAGCCGTTGCCTACGCTGGTCTTGCCAGCCAGGCCGGAACGACGACGCCGCAAATCCTGCCCGACAGCACCGCGCTGGGAGGGCAGATCGGTGGGCTGATGACGTTCCGCAGCCAGACGCTCGATCCCGCCGAAGCACAACTCGGCGCCATCGCAACCAGCTTCGCGGCACAGGTCAACGCGCAAAACGCGCTCGGTATCGACCTGAACGGCAACAAGGGCGGCGCGCTCTTCACCGTCGGCAATCCGACCATCTACGCGAACGCGAAGAACACGGGCGGCGCGTCGCTGGCCGCGTCGATCTCGAATCCGTCGCAGCCGATGTCGGGCGATTACTCGCTGTCGTACGACGGCACGAACTACACGCTCACCGACCGCGCGAGCGGCCAGGTGGTCGGCCAGTCGACCAGCCTGACCAACCCGATCGGCGGCATGCAGTTCTCGCTGACGGGCACGATGAACGCCGGCGATTCCTTCACCGTCGAACCGACGCGCGGCGCGCTCAACGGCTTTGCGCTGACGACCAGCGACGGCTCGGCCATCGCAGCGTCGTCGCCGGTGCTGGTGTCGAAGGGTTCTGCCAATACGGGTACGGCGTCGGTGTCGCAAGGCACGGTGACGTCGGGCTACACGTTGCCCACCAGCACGACCACGCTCACCTATAACTCGGCAACCGGCTCGATCTCCGGCTTCCCGGTCGGCTCGACGGTGACGATCGCCGGCACCCCGCCGACCTCGTACACGATCGCAGCGACCACCGACCCGGTGCCGTACAACCCGGCGATGGGTTCGTCGATGACGATCACGGGCAGCACGATCAACAACGTGTCGCTGCAGATCACGGGCACGCCTGCCAACGGCGACACCTTCACGATCGCGCCGAATCCGGCGGGCGGCAAGGACGGCCGCAACGCACAGGCGATGTCGGATATCGTGACGACGAAGTCGATGGGCAACGGCACTCTGACGTTGACCGATTCGTACGCGAACTACGTGAACGACATCGGTAACCAGACCAACCAGGTCAAGACGTCGAGCACCGCACAAACGTCGCTCGTCACGCAGATCACGACTGCGCAGCAGGCGGTTTCCGGCGTGAACATCAACGAGGAAGCAGCGAATCTGCTGCAGTACCAGCAGCTTTATCAGGCGAACAGCAAGGTCATCCAGACGGCCCAGACGCTGTTCCAGACGATCCTCGGCATTTTTAATTGAGGCGTTGAACGACTATGCGCATCTCTACTTCGCAGTATTTCGGCATGAACGTCCAGACGATGGACGATCAGCAATCCACGCTCGCGTCGCTGTATCAGCAACTGTCGAGCGGCGTGAGTCTCGCGACGCCGTCGGACAATCCGGTCGGCGCGGCGCAGGCGGTGCAGCTCAGCATGCAGGGCGCTACGCTGTCGCAGTACTCGAGCAACCAGAGCACGGCGCTCAGCGCGCTGCAATCGGAAGACGGTTCGCTGTCGAGCATCAACACGGTGTTGACAGCGATCAACACGCAGCTCGTGCGCGCAGGCGACGGCTCGCTGAACGACGGCGACCGCAACGCGATCGCGACGCAGCTGCAAGGTCTGCGCAACCAGCTGATGGGTCTGGCGAACGGCACGGACGGTTCGGGTAACTATCTGTACGCGGGCTATCAGGCATCGACGCCGCCGTTTTCGGTGAATTCGAGCGGCGCGGTGCAGTACGACGGCGACAACGGCGTGCAGAACGTTCAGGTCACGGCCACGCGCAGCATCGCGATCGGCGACACGGGGCGCTCGGTGTTCCTGAGCATCTCGCCGGCGGGCAGCACGCCCGTGAAGACGGGCAACGCGGCCAACACGGGCACGGGCACGATCGGCAACGTATCGGTGAGCAACCCGGCTGACCCGACGAACCAGGACAAGTATTCGATCAACTTCACGTCGGCGACGACGTACACGGTCACCAATCTGACGACGGCGACGACGGGCGCGCCGCAGACGTACACGGCAGGTCAGGCGATCACGCTGGGCGGTGGCGGCCAGAACGTGACGATTACGGGTGCGCCCAACGCGGGCGACGCGTTCTCGGTGACGCCTGCAGCGCAATCGAGCACGGACGTGTTCGCGAATCTCGACAAGGCGATCGCAGCACTGCAGCAGCCCGTGACGGGTTCGACGGCTGCTGCTGCGAACCTGACGAACGCGCTAGGCACGGCGATGACGCAGCTGCATAACACGATGAACAACGTGACGTCGGTCCAGACGTCCGTGGGCGGCCGCGAGCAGGAAGTCGAGGCGTTGCAGACGGTGACGCAGACGAATTCGTTGCAGACGACCAGCAATCTGGCTGATCTGACGCAGACCGATCTGACGTCGGTGATCAGCAAGTACACGATGACGCAGTTTTCGCTGCAGGCTGCGCAGCAGGGGTTCTCGATGATTCAGAAGCTTTCTTTGTTCGATTACATCGGAAATTAGTGCGCGGGGCTTTGGGCCCGCTGGTTTGGTTTTGGTTTTTGGCGCTGCGCTGGCATCCGCGTTTTCGTATCGGTACTTCATGCGTCGCCCCTGTGCGGGGCAGCACCTACTTTTCTTTGCCGCGGCAAAGAAAAGTAGG
>NZ_QBUY01000153.1 GCF_003121405.1 Paraburkholderia sp. C35
AACCTTCGTCGCACCGCGTGCCACTGCCTCGCGAGCGAATGCCAGACCGAGACCGCGATTTGCACCCGTAACAAATACAACTGAACCTTTGACGTTCATGATGAAACTCCAGATAGAAAAGTGGTGGCTTACCCCCTTGCTGCTACCGATCGCGGACAGCAGCAAGAGTTGATGAACGAATCATAATGTGTAATTGCACAGTTTACAGGCGGAAGTACGACAACACTCTGTTGCGTTTCGCAAGACAAACCCGGCTCAAACTGCGCAGCAGAATGCACCGCCGCCAAATGCAACGCGTCATGCCATCAACTCACAGCTGTCGCGCGAAGCAAAAGATCGGGCAATCGCTTCTTGAAAACGCATGCATTTGACGCGGGATGCCGTTTCTCTGCATTGCGCGGTGTCCGACACAACTCCCGAAGCAGCCATTCGTGGCGAGAACCCGCGTGGCGGATCCTGGCCGATACCTCCGGGTTTGTTGCCTCCGGCGGTACGCCAGCCGCGGCCGCACGATGCCGCAGCACCTACCGCACGGATTGCCACTGCACACATCGACGCCGCCCCTCGTGCGTACCTCATGATGGATTGCATCGCGAGCAAAATACCGCTCGCGATACGATTTATGCCTACTCATCGATCAAGCCGAGCCGCAGGAAGCTCTCCGCACTCGCGATGATGGCTTCTTCGCTTGAGCGCGGCTTCCAACCTAACAGGCGGATAGCCTTTGCGCTCGTCGCGTTCATGTCGATGCCAAGCAAAGGCGCGACCGACTTCATGCCGGGATGCTTGCTGACCTCCTCGTCCGGCCAGACGTTGGTCGGCACCTTGCCTGCCACCACGCCGAGCCTGTCTCGCAGCACTTGCGCGACATCGATCATCCGCAGGCTCGCTCCCGCCGTTGCAAGAAACCGCTCGCCGTTAGCGGCGGGATTGGTCATTGCCAACAGATGCAGATCGGCGACGTCGCGGACATCGACGAAACACGAGTTGATGTTTACGCATCCCGGCTGCCCATCCAGCAGGCTTTTGATGATGCGCGTGGAATGCGAGAAATCCGCGCCCAGCACTGGGCCGAGCACCGCCACGGGGTTCACCGCCGACAGCTCCAACCCGCCGCCCTCACGCTCGATAAAGTCCCACGCGGCCCGCTCCGACAGCGTCTTCGACTTCTGATACGGCGCGACATTGCCCGTCAGGTCGCTCCAGTCCGTTTCATCGAAGGGACGCCGGTATTCGGGCGAATGCCCCATGCCGATCGCACCGAACGCGGAGGTCAGCACCACCCGACGCACACCCGCATCGCGCGCGGCGCGCAGCACCCGCAGATTGCCTTCGACGGCAGGTCGGACCCAGTCGTCTTCGCTGACCTGCTCACCCGATGGCGTGGGCGATGCTCCGTGCAAGACGTACACGCAGCCCGATACCGCGTCGTGCCAGCAGGCGTCGTCCGACAGATCGGCCTCGACGAACGAAAGACGCTCGTCCGCCACATTTCCGCCGACTCGCAGCTGCGCGCGCACCTCCTCTTCTCGCGCAAGCGAGCGCACCGTCGTCCGCACGCGATAGCCGCGCTCGAGCAGAGCCAGAATGCAATGCTGCGCAATGAAGCCGGTGCCGCCGCTCACCAAAACCAGTTCGCCACTCATGAAATCGATCCTTCCGTGTGTTGAAGTCCGGTCAGATTAACGGCGCGCGTCCGTACGCAGAATGCTTGAAAGTGCGGCTTAGTTGCGCAATAGTACGAAAATGAACGCTGATCCCTTGTCCGACATCCTCAGGCTGACCTGCGCCCAGTCCCTCGTGACGGGCGGCTTTTCCGCGGGCGGCCCGTGGGCGATCCGTTTTCCGGCGCCCACCAGGATCAAGTTTTTTGCCATTGTGCGCGGCCATTGCTGGGTCAGCATTGAGGGCGAAGCCGAACCCATCCGCTTCGCCGAGGGCGATGTGGGGCTGATGACCATGCCGCGGCCGTTCGTCGTGTCGAGCGAGCCGGGTCTTGTTCCCGTTGATGCGATGAGCCTCTTTGCGGGCGCAGGAAAGTCGCCCGTGCGGATCGGCGACGGCCAGGATTTCGCGTATATCGGCGGACATGTTCTGCTGGATGCCGCGAGCGGCCAGTTGCTCGCGAATGTCCTTCCTCCGTGGATCAGAATCGATGCGTCGCGCGCACAAGCCACCACGTTCCGGTGGCTGCTCGCCGAACTCGTTGCGGAGCGAACCGATACACAGCCCGGCGCGCAGCTGGCGACTGCACATCTGGCGCAGTTGCTGTTCATCCAGATTCTGCGCGCGCACATGGAGTCCGACGCGGTGCTGTCCCCCGGCTGGTTCCGTGCGATGAGCGATCGGCGCCTCGCGCCCGCGCTGGACTTGATGCACGGTGAACCCGCGCGCAACTGGCGCCTTGATGAGCTGGCTGACGCCTGCGCGATGTCGCGCACCACCTTCGCGGTGCGCTTCAGAACCACGGCCGGTTTGCCCGCTCTGACCTATCTCGCCGAATGGCGCATGCGTCTCGCGGAGCGCGCGTTGCGGGATGGCGCGACGTCAGTTGCGCTCATCGCGGAATCTATCGGCTATGCGTCAGAAAGCGCATTCAGCAACGCGTTCAAGCGATCCACCGGATACTCACCAAGGGAATATCGCCATTCGGCGCGGACGTCCAGTGAGCACATTGAGATTCTGGCATCCGAGCATGTAGCACCGTGATCGCGCTCAATGCAAATTGGAACGCAGCGCCTTCAGGCCGCGCTAAGATGCTGGCGCAACAGCTAGCGCAGCGTCGTCATAACGATTGTTTTCTGATCGCTCCCGCCCCTGCGAACCGGCGCCGCAACCGCCGCCCTGCCTACGGTCGAGCCTTCGCGCTTTCAACGATATGTATCAGAGTGCGACGGTCAGTCCGTGTACTCACTCGTGCACGACGGCGGCTGAACGAGTCAACTCGGCCGCACGTCGCTTGCCGACGTATGGGACAGTGGTGAGCGCTCAGGAAAAGCCCGACGATGTGCCGGCTCATATATTCAGCCGATTCTCAACCTGCCGTCTTACGCAAAGCCGCGGGAGGAACCACGGTCTTAATGAGGCCTGTTTTGACGTCATACACCAGCCCTGACACGATCAGGTTATCGGGAAGATCGTTGTTCGCGCGGAGTGCCGCGACATCGAGTGCCACCGCCTCGAACGGTTCGGTGATAGCGAGTTCATCGAGCGCGTCTGTCTCGACGCCAAGATGCTTCGCGAGCAGCGCAGGGGCATGCTTGTGGCAGCCGATGATCCCGCAATCGGTGTGCTGCAGCAAGACGAGATTGCGCGCACCATCGGGACGTCCTGCCGCTTTCGCGACGACGCTCAGGACTGCCAGCGTTTCTAGGAGGTTTTTGTTGACTCGGCCACCGACATTGCGACTCACGGCCGCCTCGCCCTGTTTCAAACCCAGCACACTGGCGGGATCGACGCGCGGGTCGACACAGCCGACAACCACCGTTCCCGTCGACGGCATCATCTTCAGTTCGGGCGCGAACGCGGTGTTCGCGAAGTCGGCGTTACGCTCCAGCATGACATCGTTGAAGTCCATTTTGCTTGCTCCTGCGTTGTTGGCACAAAGTGGCCTGGTTGAATCTCAAGTGTCAGGCGCATCGCAATCGCGCGATGCGCACTCGACGACGGTATCGCGCGATTTCACACGCGGCTCAGGCGAGCTCTTCCAGATCTTTGACGGGCTCTTCACCCACCGCGCGCACCGATCGCTCGATGACATGCAGCTTCGGTGTGCGGTCGATCACGAGGCCAAGCACGTCGGGACGGCTGTAATGACCACGCGAGTCCATCATGCGTTTGCGCTTGTCGATCTGCCAGAAATCTAGATCGGCGATGATCTCGCCTTCTCCTTCACGCAGCGGCGCGCCACCCATGTACTCGCCGTCCGGCGAAACGATGGCGGTAAAGCAGCCGCTGGAGATCGGGCCGATCTGGGTTGTGTTGGTATCCTTCAGAATCTGCTGTTGCTGCTCGGGCGCAAGCCACGCGGTCGCGTTGACCACGAAGGCCCCCGCCTCCAGCGCATGCTGGCGAATGTTCACGGAAATCTGCTCAGAGAAAAGATCGCCGGCGAACGAACCCGGATACATCGCAGAATGGATTTCCTCACCATCGGCCATCAGCGCATAGCGAGCGAGCGGGTTGTAGTGCTCCCAGCACGCCAGCTGGCCGACCCGGCCCACAGCGGTATCGACAGCGCGCAGACCCGAGCCATCGCCCATTCCCCAGACCATTCGCTCGTGATAAGTCGGCGAAAGCTTCCGGCGGCGCTGCACGAGCGTGCCATCGGCATCGAACAGGAGTTGCGTGTTGTAGAGCGGGCCGCCGTCGCGTTCATTGACGCCAATCGACACCACCATTCCCGCCTGGCGTGCCGCTTCGCCGATTGCGCGAGTCGTCTCCGACGGAACCGTCACAGCCTGCTCGAGCAGCTTGTAATGCTCGGCACCCATGGCAAATGGCGATTCGATGAACGAGAAGTACGGATAATAGGGAACGACAGTCTCGGGGAACGTCGCGAACTGGACGCCCTGTTTGCCGAGTTCCAGAATTTTCTTGACGACTTTATCGACGGTGCCTTCCCGGCTATAGAGGACAGGCGCTATCTGGACGGCTGCGGCGCGGATGATTTTCGACATGATGAGGTTCCTTTCGCTGGTGCGAGACGGATAAGAGAAGTGCTTGTACCTTAACGTCGCGGGCCATTACGAACCATGTCGTTGTTGCCACCATTCATGACATCCGTCGTCCGGGCGCAGTAAGCTCACTACTCGGATTCATCAGTCCGCTATCGGGGAATTCGACCCGGACGGCGCTCGTTCACACCACGTTCATATTGCAGACAGCAGGTCAGATATGCACCGGATTGGCTTCATAGTGCCGAAAAGATTTCAGCTGATGAGCCTCGCGGCTCTGACGGTGTTCGAGATCGCGAACATGCCGCCGAGAGGCCCTTGCTACGAGATCCATCTGCTGTCCGAACACGGTGGTCCTGTTGTCTCTTCGGGTGGCATGACACTGGAAACCGAGGCGTTCGGCGATCCCGCATTCGACACGGTCATCGTGGGCTCGATTACCGAAATGAAGATGCCGGCTTCCGATGCGCCGGTGGTCGCATTCGTCAGGGAGGCTGCGAAGGTATCCAGACGGATATCCTCGATCTGCAGTGGCGCATTCGTCCTCGCCGAGGCAGGACTGCTGGATGGCAGACGTGCAACCATGCATTGGGCTCACGCGTCCGAATTCAGGGCGCGCTTTCCCAATGTCCGCACAGAAGAAGACCGGATATTTGTCAACGACGGTCCGTTCTGGACTTCAGCGGGAATGACAGCGGGGATCGATCTCGCCCTGGCGTTGCTCGACAACGACCTTGGCCCCGACGCTGCAAAAATGATAGCCCGCCTGCTTGTCATGAATCAGCGTCGACTGGGTGGTCAGATGCAGCATTCCGCATTGCTGGACATGACGCCGAAATCCGATCGCATCGAACTGGTTCTCGCGCACATTCGCCGCAACCTGCGCAATCCACTCACCATCGAAGAACTTGCGGAAGTGGCGAATCTGAGCCCTCGCCAGTTCAGCCGCGCGTTCGTCGCGGAGACGGGGCAGTCGCCCGCCAAAGCTGTCGAGCAGCTTCGTCTGGAAGCAGCCAGATTCATGATCGAGCAAGGGCGCCACACGATCAACGTGGTAGCGCAGGAAACGGGTTTCGCGGACCGGGAACGGATGCGCCGTGCCTTCGTCCGGACGTATGGTGTACCAGCCGATATCTTGCGCAGAAACGCCCGGCCGGAAGCCGCCACCGGCAACTGAAGTCCCTGAGTGTAGCGAGCGAGACCCACGCACGACTCGCCCGAAAATGGTCGATCCCCGGGGCAAACGAGAGTGTCAAATGTCAGCGTCGCAGCGATGGCGAGCGTCCGAACCTGGCCGCTCTCTGCCCAACGGGGTCGTCCCCGATCGACCCTAAACGGTCGACGCACTGAACCACTTGACCGGCTCTGTCTGGCGTCAAAACGGTCATTCGAGTGGGATCACTCACATTGCTCTGAAAAGCGTCTGCGGATGGCGTCGCGCTGGATCGTCAGAATTTGTGGCGAATTCCGACCCGCAACGAGACCTGCCTGTTGGTGGTCGATGGCGTCAGGCCGGTAATCTGCGCCACGGCGCTTTGGCCCAGCGAGTCCGTGCCGCTCGCCTTTTCATACACCGCGATGGTGTAGACGTCCGTGCGCTTCGACAGGAAATAGTCCACGCCTGCGCTGAACAGGTTGTAGTTCGCGCCGCCTTTGCCGCCCGCGCCGCCATTACGCGTGTAATCGTATGCAATGCCGACGAGCAACGAAGGCGTGAATTGATACTTTGCGTTGATCTCCGCGTTATTGAATGCCGCAGTGCCTTTGTAGCCCAGCGGGTTCGGTCCTGAAGCCGAACCCATGTCCTCGAATCGCGTGTTCGAATAGGCGAGGTTCACGTTGAGCCCGCCAAGCGTCACGCCCGCGCCCACGCCCGCAATCTCCAGGCGATTCGCCGACGCATATCCGGCAAAGACGGGATTGCTCTCGGGGCTGGTCGCGCTGCCGAAGCTCCCAAGGTTATTCGTCGTCGCGGGGCCCGCGTTCGGATTCGCGCCGAAGAACGACGTGTTCGGATTGCGGATGTTCAGATACCCCGCGCCGATCGAGAACGGACCATTGGCGTACGCAGCGCCCGCGCCCCAGATCCAGTTACTCGAAAACGAACCGGGCGTGCCGCCAAGGTTCATCATCGCTTCGACAGTCAGGCCACGATAGCTGGCGCTGCGGAACTTGATCGAGTTGTTGATACGGCGCGTGTTGAGGGCATTGTCGAGATCGCTGGGATGCGAACTCATGTAGCCGCCCCATTGCGGCGCTGCGAGAAACGGCCCGTACAGATCGACGACGGGATCGTATTGACGACCCAAGGTCACCGACCCGATCGGATTGCTCAACCCGACATACGCCTGGCGTCCGAACAGCGCGCCGCCCTGATTGGCCACGCCGTTGTTGCTATAAAAACCGCTTTCCAGCACGAAGATCGCTTTGAGGCCGCTGCCGAGGTCTTCGCTGCCTCTCAAGCCCCAACGGCTTCCCTGCAAACCGGCCGATCCGCCTTCGATCATCGCAATCTGATGCCCGCCAACGAGACCTCGCGAAGTCTTCGCCGTCTGTACGTTGTTCGTGTAGTTCAACCCGCTATCGATAAGACCGTATAGCGTGACATTGCTTTGCGCATAAACGAATCCCGTCGATCCGATTAGTATGACTAATGACAATAGCGACTTCTTCATCGAAAAGATCTCCTCCAGGTAACGGTATTTTTGTCTAGTGAGTCTGATTGGCGACCGCGCCGTGTGCGTCGGCATCCCGCTGCTCATGTACGCGAATAAAGAACGTCATGAAGAACGATGCAACGAGCAACGCAGCGAGGAACAGCAAACCGGGCGTCGCGCTTTGACCGGAGCCTTTGATATAGCCAATCGCAAACGGCCCGACAAAGCCGCCCAGATTGCCAACCGAGTTGATCACCGCAATCGACACAGCCGCCGTCGAGCGCGTCAGGAACAGCGTCGGCAGAGCCCAGAATGGCGACTTGAACGCGTACAGGCCTGCGAGGCTCACGCTGATCAGCGTGATCGATACATAAGGGTTGTTCGTGAGTCCGGCGCCGAGCAGCGCGAGCGCAGCGACGGCAAGCGGAATCGCCGAATGCAAACGCCGTTCGCTATGACGGTCGGAACTGCGCGACCACAGCACCATCACGATCGTCGCGAAGATATACGGAATCGTCGCGATGAGACCGACTTGCGTGTGGCTCAATGTCTTCGAAAAGCCCTTGATGATCTGCGGCATCCAGTAACCCACGCCGAGACTGCCGCACTGATACACAAAATAAATGAACGACAGATACAGGACTTTCGGATTGGTCATCGCCTTGAGCGAGCCGAAGTGCTTCGCGTCGGGGCGCGCTTTACGGTCGCTCGCCAGTTCGCTCAGCAGCCATTCGCGTTCGGCAGGCTTGAGCCATTTTGCGTCGGCGGGACGATCGGTCAGATACAGGAAGCACAGAATGCCGCCGATCAACGCGGGCGCACCTTCGAGCACCAGCATCCAGCGCCAGCCGCTCCAGTTCAGCCAGTGGACGCTATCCATGATCCACGTGCTCAACGGCGCGCCGATGATGTACGACACGGGAATAGCAGCCGTGAACAGCGCGACAGTGGTCGCGAGTTCTTTCGAGCGGAACCAGTACGTCAGATAGACGATGATGCCGGGGAAAAAGCCCGCTTCGGCAACGCCCAGCAGAAAGCGCAACGCATAAAGCTGGGTGGCGTTCTGCACGAACGCAGAACCAACGGAAACCATGCCCCACGTCACGAGAATGCGCGCGATCCACACGCGCGCACCGTACTTGTTGAGCATCACGTTGCTGGGCACTTCGAAAATAAAGTAGCCGATAAAGAAGATGCCCGACGCGAACCCGAACGCCTCGCTGCTCAACGCGAGATCGCGATTCATCTGCAACGCCGCGTAACCGATATTCGCGCGGTCCAGATACGAAATGATGTAGAGGATGAAAACGAACGGAATGATCCGCCAGGCGATCTTGCGTACGAGCGCGCGCTCGTCGATGGCCTGTGTGGCTTGATTGGCTTGCATGTGTCTCTCCACCGGCGGGCTGGCCCGCCAGGTTCTTTTGAAATCGGTACGGCGCGAGTTACGCGTGCTGCGGCGAGAACACCATGCACACGGGGCTGCCGGAATCGACGGAAAAGCCCGTTGGCTTGAGCTGGCCGGTCGTGGCATTGACGGCGAACGCGACGATCGTGTCGCTGTCTTCGTTTAGTGCGTACATGAGGCGGCCGTCGGGCGTGCTCGTCATGAAGCGCGGCGTGCGGCCGAGCGTCGGCTCGGCGTCGATGAAGGTCAGATGGCCGGTCGCCTGATCGATGCGGAACACGGCGATGCTGTCGAAGCCACGATTCGACGCATAAACGAAGCGCCCCGACGGATCGACTTCGATCTCCGACGCCCGGCTATTGCCCGTGTAGGTATCGGGCAGCGACGACACGATCTGCACCGGCGTCAGCGCCCCATTGGCCGGCGAATAGCGATAAGTCGCTACAGTCGAATCGAGTTCGTTGACGACATACGCATACGCACCCTCCGGATGAAATGCGACGTGGCGCGGCCCCGCCGTTTCGCGCGACACGACGAAGCCGGGCGTGGCTGGCGTCAGTTGGCCGTCCTTAAAGCGGAACGTGAACACGCGGTCCAGCCCCTTGTCGGGCACGATCACAAACTCGCCCGTTGGATCGAATGGATTGAAATGCGGCTTGGCCTGCTTCTGTTCGACACGATGCGGGCCAATCGGGCCTTCGAGATGCACGAGTTGGGTCAACGCCTGCAGCGAACCGTCGGCCGCGATCGGCAGCACGGCGAGGCTCGCGCCGATATGGTTCGACACGACGATATAGCGCCCCGACGGGTCGATCGCGAGATGCACGGGGTTCTTGCCCTGCGTGCTCTGGCGGTTCAGGAACGTCAGCTTGCCCGACGCCGTGTCGACCTTGAACGCGCTGATATCGCTCGCGTCGCCATGGACGGTGTAAAGACGCTCGCCGTTGCGGCTCAGCGCGAGAAATGACGGGTTGACGAGGTCCTTCACGAGTTGGACGAGTTCGAGCGCGCCCGTTTCCGTATTGACCTGATAGACGCTGATGCCCTCGCCGTGGGCATTCCGCTCGCGGGTCGTCCGCGATCCGACATAAGCAAACATGGGTTTCTTTCCTTTGAGATCTGTCTGGCGCAACGCCCGGTCCTCCGCGAAAACCGGCCCGGCGACCGCGCCAATCGCGGCCAGTGCGCCAAACGCCGCGGCTTGCTGAACGAAGCGCCGCCGCGCCTCGCTCGGGCCCGCTTTTCCTGGCGGTGCACGCCACTCACAGCCGGTTTTCTTCATCTGATGTCTCCAAAATTTGGCATCTGGGGTTTGCACTAGATTGCATTTTTACCTGGCAAAGTGCAAAAATACAGTCATGGAAAACACTTACTCCCCCACTGAAGCCCGTTTGAGCGTCGATGGCGTGTCGTATCGCTATGTCGATCTGCCGGGTCTGTTCGGCGACAAGCTGCGTGAATTGCCCGTCGTGCTGCGTCTGCTGCTGGAAAACGTCATCCGCAACACGGAGGGCGACGAGCAGCGGCAAGCCGTGGAAGGCATCCTTGCGTGGACGGCGCGCGCCACCAGCGAAGCCGAAATCGCGTTCCAGCCCAATCGCGTGCTGATGCACGACACGACCAGCACGCCCGCGCTCGTCGATATCGCCGGCATGCGTGATGCGCTCGCGGAAGCGGGTGCCGATCCGGCGACGCTGAACCCGGTGCTGCCCGTCGATTCATCCGTCGATCATTCGCTGGCCGTCGAGTACTTCGCTCAGAAGGACGCGGCGCCTGCGAACCTCAAGCTCGAATTGCGGCGCAACGCGGAGCGCTACCGTTTCCTGCGCTGGGCGTCGAAGGCGTTGAAGGGCGTGCGCATCCATCCGCCGGGCACGGGGATCATGCATACGATCAATCTGGAGCAGCTCGCCACCGTGGTTACAGCGGTCGAGCGCGACGGCGAGCAGTGGGCCGTCCCCGACACGCTGATCGGCACCGACAGCCACACGCCGATGATCAACGGCATCGGCGTACTGGGCTGGGGCGTGGGCGGACTCGAAGCGCAGACGGTGATGTTCGGCATGCCCGTGATGCAGCGCATTCCCGATGTAATCGGCGTGCGGCTCACGGGCGCGATGCAGCCGGGCGCGCTCGCCACCGATCTCGCGTTGACGGTGACGCAGCGCCTGCGCGCCATCGGCGTGTCGGGCGAGTTCGTCGAGTTCTTCGGTCCCGGCGTGACCACGCTCAGCGCGGGAGACCGCGCGGTGGTGGCCAACATGGCGCCGGAATACGGCGCATCGACGGGTTTTTTCCCGATCGATCAACACACGCTCGACTATCTGCGCGCAACGAACCGGACGGAAACATCGGTCAAACTGGTCGAAGCGTTTGCGCGACACACGGGGACATGGTTCGAGCCGCAAGCCGAGCCGCGCTACACGCGAACCATCGATATCGATCTCGCCAGTATCGGCCTGCATATCGCCGGGCCGCGCCGTCCGCAGGATCTGCTCGATTACTCACAGACGGCAACCACGCTGGCGAAGCTCGACTTTCAGCCGGCGCAATCGCATCCATCGATGCCGAAGCATCCCGTCGCGATTGCCGCGATTACGAGCTGCACGAACACATCCGATCCGGCTTTGCTGATCGCGGCCGGTCTGCTTGCGCGCAAAGCTCGCGCGTTGGGATTGAGCGTGCCGTCGTGGGTGAAGACGTCGCTCGGTCCTGGTTCGCCTGCCGCCGCTGCGTATCTCGACCGCGCCGGGTTGATCGACGATCTGTCGGCGGTCGGCTTCGATATCGTCGGCTATGGGTGTACGACGTGCATCGGCAACTCCGGGCCATTGACGGAGCCGATTCGCGCAGCGCTCGCGCAACAGAGCATCTATCCCGTCGCAATGCTGTCGGGCAACCGCAACTTCCCCGGCCGTATTCACCCCGACCTCGATCTCGGCTTCATCATGTCGCCGCCGCTGGTGATCGCTTTTGCCCTCGCTGCCGACGCGGGAAAAGACCTGAGTGTCGAGCCAGTCCAGCAGACATCGGACGGTCAGCCCGTGTATCTGCGCGACCTCTGGCCGACGCGCGAAGAAGTCGACGCACTCGTACGCGCCGCCGCCGATCCGCATGACTATCCGCGCGCCTTCGCGCTCGCCAGCCGCAACCCGACGTGGCACGATCTCGACGCGCCCGACAGCGCGCGGTTTCCGTGGAATCCGGCATCGACGGCGCTGCGTCGTCCGCCGTTCGCATCGGCAACGCAGGGCAGCCAGCTTGGCCGCTATCGCGCGTATCCGCTGCTGGTGCTCGGCGACGACGTGACGACCGACCACATTTCACCCGCCAGCGCGATTCCGAAAGACAGTTTCGTCGCGGACTTCCTGGTCTCGCGCGGCGACGATCGCGACGATCTGAATGTGTTCGCCTCGCGGCGCGGCAACTGGGAAGTGATGATGCGCGCGGCCTTCTACAACCGGACGCTGGTCAACCGCCTGCGCGCCGGCATGCCCGTCGCGCACACACTGCATGTGCCGAGCGGCGCCGTCATGCCGATCTTCGAAGCCGCGCAGCGCTATCGCGATGACGGCGACGCCGTCGTGCTGGTCGCGGGCGAGCGCTACGGCACAGGGTCGTCGCGCGACTGGGCGGCCAAGGGACAACGGCTGCTCGGCATTCGCGCGGTGCTGGCCGTGAGCTTCGAGCGTATCCATCGGTCGAACCTGATCGGCATGGGCATTCTGCCGCTGCGTTTTGCAGGCGGCACGAATCCCGACACGCTCGATCTGCAACCCGGTGATAAGCTCGAAGTCGACGCTGCGAGTGATACGCTGTCGCCTCGTTGCAAGGTGGGCGTGCGCGTGGTCCGCGCAAACGGCAGCGTGCAACCCATCGAAGCGACGGCGGCCGTCGAAACGCAGCTCGAATGCACGCTGTTGCGTTCAGGCGGCGTCATCCCGCTGATATTGCAGAAAAGTTTGCAGGCGCAGGAGGCTTGAGACCGGGCCTCTGCTGCCGCATTTGCGTTTTGACTGGCACCGCTGTGTGCGCCTGGCGCTAAAGGCCGAAAGCAGAAGGCACGACTCAGATGATCGACCGATCCATTGCGACCCAGATTGTTGAACTGATTAAGACCGAAGGACTCGACGCCGGCGCGCATCTGCCCGCGCAGATGCTGGCCGACCGTCTGCGCGTGTCACGCTCGCCCGTCAACGAAGCGCTCGCGCTGCTGCACGAGAAAGGCATCCTGACGCGCGAAAAGAATCGCGGCTTCTTCGTTGCGAAGCCTGTGGTCGAGCCGCTGGCGGATGTCGTCGGTGAGTTGGGGCTCGCGGAAACCGATGTCGTGACGAGTGTGTATTTCCAGATCGCAGATGACCGTCTGAAAGGCGAATTGCCCGACGAGTTTTCCGAGCAGCTGATCCGCAACCGCTACGGCTTGACGAGTGCGCAGTTGACAGCCGTGCTCGGTCGTATCGCGCAGGAAGGTTGGGCCGAGCGCAAGCCTGGCTACGGCTGGCAGTTCTCGCCGATGCTGACCACGCCCGACAGTCTGCTGAAATCGTATCGTCTGCGTCTCGCACTCGAACCTGCCGCGTTGCTGGAACCGGGCTACCGCCTGGAGCGCAAGGTGCTCGAACGCTGCCGCGATGTCGAGAAGCATCTGCTGGCGGGCGGCATCGAAACGGACACGGCCGACCAGTTGCATGATCGCGGTGTGCGGTTTCACGAGTCGCTGGTCGAAGCATCGGGGAACAGTTTTTTCATCGACACAATCAGACGCGTCAATCGCGTGCGACGTCTGCTGTCGTATCGCTCGATGCAGCATCGCGAGCGCTATGTCGAACACGCGAAGCAGCACTTGCATCTGCTGGAACTGCTGGAACACGAGCGCAACGAAGAGGCGTCAGAGGCGATGCGCGAGCACCTGCTGCATACGCTCGACGCGCTCTCGCGCATCAGTGAGATTCTTGAACCTTAAGGCCGCGACCACCTGATAACGCGGCCGCCACGGAGCATCCATGACCATCGATTCATCCGTCGTCACCGCGTTCACGCCCACCGGCAAGGTGCGCGCGTCGATCAATCTCGGTAACCCGATCCTTGCCAACAAGCACGCTGAAACGGGCGAACCGTTCGGCGTGTCCATCGATCTGGCGCGCGCGTTTGCCGAAAGACTTGGTGTCGAACTGGAACTGGTCGTGTTCGATACCGCTGGCAAATCGGTCGAGGCCATCAACGAAGAACGCGCGGACTTCGGCTTCTTCGCGGTCGATCCATTGCGCGGTGAGTTGATTGCATTCACCGCACCGTATGTGCTGATCGAAGGCTTCTATCTGGTGCGCGACGATTCGCCTGTCAAGACGAATGCCGATGTCGATCGGCCGCACAACCGCGTCGCCGTCGGTGAAGGGAGTGCGTATGACCTGTTTCTGACCCGCGAACTGAAAGCCGCACAAATGGTGCGCGCACCGACATCGCCCGCTGTCGTGCAGACTTTCCTCGAGCAGAATCTCGAAGTCGCTGCCGGCGTGAAGCAGCAGCTCGAAGCCGACGCAAGGAAGGTCGGCGGACTTCGCCTGCTCGATGAGCGCTTCATGGTGATCCAGCAGGCAATGGGCACGCCGAAAAGCCGCGGCGAAGCAGCTGCGGCTGCGCTGCATGCGTTTGTCGAAGAGATGAAGGCTTCGGGGTTCGTCACCAATGCATTGAATCGACATGGGATTATCGGGGCGTCGGTCGCGCCGAAGGTTTAGCTCCGGGCTAGAGGACTCCGAATGAGCGACGCACAGTAATGCGGAAGATCGGCCTCTCAAAGAGATCAGCGGTCTCACGCAGTTACACGACAGGATTTGGTCGAGCCCCGAAATTCGTTTTCGGCGAGCGTTTGGTCACGCTGCTTCCAGTCCGAACTTCCGTAGTCGACCCGAAGCGGGCATCCAGCGTTCTCCAAAGCGGTCGTTGAGAGTCCGCGAACAGAGAGCGATTGACGTCAATACAGACGATATTTGCTGCTCACGCTAGGCAAACGGTCGCGGACACGGACTCCATTCCGCGCCCGTTCGCGAAGAGGCCGCCGTATTGTGTTCGACGATGCAAATCACGCCGAGCTCGCGCAGATCCTCAAGAATGTCAGCGATATATTGCTTCGCGGTACGTCCGCCAACGGTCAACCAGTCGTCGTAGTAAAAATTTTCTGATGTGGCGAGCCAATCACAGATTGCCTCGAGCGTCGTCGGTTGATTCTCAGCCTTCAGAAGGTGAAGTGCCTTCAGTACGCCAATCGCCACGCTTCCGGAACGCGATTTTCCTTCAATCATTTCTCACCTTGATTCACAGAGAACGTTCGCCATCGGGCACATCAAACGTAGCGGCAGCAAGTACGGCAGTTTCATATCGATCTGGAGGCTACCGTCGAGTGACCGAAACTGGCCGAGCCCGTGTGAAAACGCAAAAGTACTCGGTTTTCGGGTGTCGCTTTACCCTTCGCGAGATGCCACTAGGCCGTTACGCGGCGATCTGAGGGGGCGACTTTCGAGAACGCTTCAGCGTGAAAGCGTTTTCACACGGGCTCGGCCGCTCGAGGACGGTTACTCCTCGAATGGGCCAGCTTCAAACGTTGCTCTTCCATGGGCGTACTCTCGACTCCATATGTCTCGAGGATCATCTCCTGAGCCCTTGACAGCGAAAGAAGCGTTTTGCAGGCACTGCGCCAACTTGGCGAAGAGAGCAATGATCGACCAGCTATCCAGAAAGAAGAGGGTTGATGTCGGTAGCGCAGATTGACACGCCTCGAACAAGTTGCTCAAGACGTCGTGACTCAACGCTCGTTCATCGAGAAATTCAAGAAGTTCCTGCCGTGATCCAACTGCATCCAGTGGCTCGCCGTCAAAGGGATAAACCCAGACCTGTGTATGAAAGCTCATATCGACTCACGCAGCATAATCTTCGGAAAGTTCGAGCGCCTGCGCTCTAGGCAGCGCACCATTGTCGACGATCCAGCGGGGTATGTCGAATGGCCGAAACTGGCCGATTCTGTTGAAAAACTCCCCGCCAAATCGAATTTTGGCTATCCTGGAAGACATTGATCGACGGGGGTGAACG
>NZ_QBUY01000154.1 GCF_003121405.1 Paraburkholderia sp. C35
GTTCAGCGGCTTTCTTTTGCCTACTTTTCTTTGCCGCGGCAAAGAAAAGTAGGTGCTGCCCCGCACAGGGGCGACGCGTGAAGTACCGATATCAAATCGCGGATGCCAGACAAACCCAAACCCAACAGCAACATCAAAACCAAAAACAAAAAACCAAAACAAAAAGCGCCACCCCCATCATGCGGAAGCAGCGCCCAACGCCTTCAAAAAAACACCGCGGATAGCGGCCCTAAAAGCGAAGCTAAAACAAAACCCTTACCGCCGACCAATCGGCAAAGCCTCCCGCGGCGTCTCACCAACAAACAGCTGCCGCGGACGACCAATCTTCTGCTCAGGATCAGCGATCATCTCATTCCACTGCGCAATCCAGCCCACCGTGCGCGCCAGCGCAAAAATACACGTGAACATTGCCGTAGGAATACCCAGCGCACGCTGCACAATACCCGAGTAAAAATCGACATTCGGATACAGCTTGCGCGACACAAAATATTCATCTTCCAGCGCAATCTTCTCGAGCGCCATCGCGAGCTTGAACAGCGGATCGTCATGCAGACCGAGTTCGTTCAGCACTTCGTGACATGTCTCGCGCATCAGCTTCGCGCGCGGATCGTAATTCTTGTACACACGGTGACCGAAGCCCATCAGCTTCACGCCGGAGTTCTTGTCTTTCACCTGCTCGATGAACTTCGGAATATTGTCGACCGAGCCGATCTCTTCCAGCATGTTCAGCGCCGCTTCGTTCGCACCGCCATGCGCCGGACCCCACAGGCACGCAATACCCGCAGCAATACACGCAAACGGATTCGCACCCGACGAACCCGCCAGACGCACCGTCGAAGTCGACGCGTTCTGCTCATGGTCCGCGTGCAGGATCAGAATACGGTCCAGCGCGCGCACCAGCACGTCGTTGACCTTGTACTCTTCCGCCGGGTTCGAGAACATCATGTGCATCAGGTTCGCGCTGTACGACAGATCGTTGCGCGGATACACGAACGGCTGGCCAATCGTGTACTTGTACGCCATCGCCACCAGCGTCGGCAGCTTCGCGATCATGCGGATCGCGGAAACGTCGCGGTGCGTCGGCTCGTTGATGTCGAGCGAGTCGTGATAGAACGCCGACAGCGCACCGACAGCAGCCACCAGAATCGCCATCGGGTGGGCGTCGCGGCGGAAACCGCGGAAGAAGAAGTGCATCTGCTCGTGCACCATCGTGTGCTTCGTGACGGTGTCTTCGAATTCCTTCTTCTGCTGCGCCGTCGGCAGTTCGCCCTTCAGCAGCAGATAGCAGGTCTCGAGGAAGTCGGCGTTCTGCGCGAGGTTCTCGATCGGGTAGCCGCGATACAGCAACTCACCCTTGTCGCCATCGATATAGGTGATCGCCGAATTGCACGACGCCGTCGACATGAAGCCAGGATCGTAAGTGAACTTGCCCGTTTGCCCGTACAGCTTGCGGATGTCGATCACATCCGGACCCATCGATCCTTTATAAACGGGAAGTTCGATTGTCTCGTCGCTATCGGAAAACGACAGCGTGGCTTTGGTCGTTGATACGTTCATCTGGGATTCCTTTCGACATTGCATTACATGTGACATGCGAGGCCGGGATATACAGCACGTGAGCATCACGTCAGCCGCGCATTGAACAACAGTTGCGCCCGCTGGCTAGTGCACCTATTGCCGCACCCGGCAGCCGACAGCATTTTACGGCTTGCCGCGCCTTTGATTGCATCGTTCGTGCGCAACAATGCATCTCTCACCAAGCAATACTCGACCATCCAGCAAGGCTTCCCCAGTCTTTCCATCGACAGGAAAATGAAAGTAAGCGCGTCCGGTGCAACAATGTTTTGCTTCGGGTCGGGACGCCAAACGCAATCGCGTCTGCGATACTGGTTCCGTGTTTAGTAGCTTCCCCTGCAAACACATTGCTGTCTTGGACCCGCCGGCATCAAGGCGGGTCTTTTTTAAAGTCAGACACAGGAACAACCACAATGAACATGAACATCGACACGCTCTTTCCCGCGACCGAAGAAGCCGACGACGTCGTCGTCACGGCACTGAACCATCAGGACATCGTGCTCGCGATGTCGGCCGCGCTCGCAACGGAAAAGGTCGCCGTGCTGCACATGCTGTATCCGCGCACCGACGCGCGTACGCACCGCAGCCTCGACGAGCTGGTCGACCGTCTGCATGGACATGGCCTGCATCAGGTCGCACGCCTCGTCTCGCAGGAAGCGCACTACCTCGTGTTCAAGGAACCGGCGAAAGCGTGGAAGGCATTCAACGAAATCCGCCATGATTCGCTCGCCATCGGCGTGCATCTCTACTATTGCGGACTGATCGGCGAAGCCGCCGAGCGCGCACTCGACGTCGACGCGCACGCGAAAGACTGACCTGTCAGACGAAACGCTTCGGGCGCAGTTCAATGCGCCTGAATGAAGGTATCGACGAAACGGTTGAATGCGGCGGGATGCGCGAGGTTCATGCCATGCGATGCGCCCATCACCGTTTCGCGTTGCGCATCAGGCAGCCACTCTGCGAGGGTTTGCGCCGCGCGACGGAACATCAGCGGGCTTTTCTCGCCGTCGATCAGCAGCACCGGGCATTTCACGTCTTTCGCACCGTCGGGCGTATACGCCGGCAGCGGATCGCGGAACTGACGCGCCAGCGTGTGCGCGTTGTCGGTCGCCATACGCCGGAAGCCGGGCGTGCTTTTGGCCCAGAAACCGGGGCGGCTCACCGAATCGACGAATAGTTGCAGGCCCGCGTCGACCTCACCCTCTTCGATCAGTTGCGCAGCACGCGCCCGCAGCGCATTGACCGTCTCCGGCAACGCCGCCGGCTCGCGCCCTGCGATCTGCACGGGTCCGCCAGGATCGGCGAGCGTCAAGGTCTTCACATGCTCGCGATGCCGCCGCGCAAAGTGATACGCCACGCAGCCGCCGCGCGAATGCCCCACGACATGGGCCGGCCCCGCGCCAAAACGCTCGATGAACTGCGCGACTTCGTCGGCATGATTGCTCCAGCTGAACGGGACGTCGGCAGGCGTATCGACTGCCGGCCAGTAATGCGTGAGGCTCACGGCCACGCAGCGATAGCGCTTCGACAGACCTGCCAGTTGCGGCTCCCAATAGCGGTAATCGCACAGCGAGCCATGCACGAACAGCAGCAGTTCGCCTTCGCCCTGTTCGACATACGGCATGCGCAGGCCATTGGGCAACTCAAGGAAAAGCGCGGAAGAAGCGGAAGTCTGATTCACTGAAGAGAGGCAAATGAAAAGGCGCGCATTATCCATGATATGCGCGCCATAAAGGCCTCATTTTCACATGGCGGCACATTCCGGTGCGCCGCACACCATGTCAAACGATTGCGTCAGTCGTACGCCGACATGTCGAGCAGCCCTGCGCTAGCCGCCACGCCCGCGCCGCGCACGGCACAGGTCAGCGGCTCGTCGGCCACGCGCACGTCGAGGCCCAGTTCGTTGCTGAAATAGCGCGCCAGATTGCCGAGCAGCGCGCCGCCGCCCGTCAGTACGATGCCCGCATCCGCGATATCCGTGACGAGTTCGGGCGGTGCGTATTCCAGCGCGGACTTCACAGCGATCAACACCTGACGCAGCGGCGCGGCGATGGCATCGACCACGTCCTGCGTCGACAGTTCGACGGTGCGCGGCAGGCCATCGTCGATGCCGCGCCCCGTGGCGCGCATCGTTTCCGGCGGGATGATCGCAAGCGCCGAGCCGATGGTCTTCTTCACGTGCTCGGCCGTCTGCTCGCCGAGCAGCACGCCGAAGTTATTGCGCACGTGCTTGATGATGGCCGCATCCAACTGGTCGCCGCCGACGCGGCTCGAGCCGTTGTACGCCGTGCCGCCCAGCGAAATCACACCGATTTCCGTGGTGCCGCCGCCGATATCGACGACCATCGAACCCTTCGCCTCCGACACCGGCAAGCCCGCGCCCACCGCCGATGCCAGCGATTCGTCGATCAGATTCACTTTCCATGCGCCCGCAGCCGCCGCTGCTTCGCGGATCGCGCGGCGCTCGACCTGGGTCGCGCCCGACGGCACGCAGATTGTGAACGCGGCGCGGCGCGCGAAGAACGGGCGCGGACGGGCCATATCGACGAATTGCCGGATCATGTGCTCGGCAGCGGGGAAATTGGCGATCACGCCGTGGCGCATCGGCCGGACCGCTTCGAGGTTGACGGGCACGCGGCCCAGCATCTGCTTGGCCTCGCTGCCGACCAGCGCGACGCGTTTGCGTCCCGCCTGCTCCTGCTTGTCGAAGCACACCACGGACGGCTCGTTGAGCACGACGCCGCCATCGTCGGTGTAGATCAGGGTGTTGGCCGTGCCGAGATCGACCGCCACGGACTCGCGGAACAGGCGTCCAAAAAGCGATGATTGCGCATTCGATCTGGCCATGATCAGGCTCTTTTGAAAGTAGTGAGCTGCCTCACCGGCAGCGGAAATGTCAAACGTACGGCGCAACCATGCAGCGCGTTCGTGCGTCGGAAAGTTTTTCCGGCTATTGAGCGCATATCGGCATATGCCCAGCGAACTTTAGGAGAATGACTTCGAAAACGTCTTACGGCCGCTTTCACGCGGCCTTCGGACAGATCATGGAAGAGGATCGAAACGAACAATCTAGCTGCGTGCCAGCGGTGCCAGTGCACGCACGAGCGCCTCGCGGCCCAGCTCGACACCTTCGCCGGAAATCGTGTGACCGACGCCCGGCAGCGCGTAGGCCTCGACGTCGAAACCGGCGTCGTGCAGCGCGTGCGCGGCGCGCCCGGTTTCCTCGATGGAGATGACGGCGTCGTCTTCACCGTGAATCAGCGTCACGGGCGTGGCGCTCTTCGTCACGATGGGCGACGCGAGCCGCCCCGAAAACGCGACCACGACAGCCGCGCCTTGCGGATTCGTCGCCACGTGATGCAGCGACATCATCGAGCCTTGCGAGAAACCCACCAGCGCGAGCTGGCTATGGTTCAGGCCGTAGTGCGCAAGCTCGGCATCGAGCATCGTCTGCAACGCGGGCCATCCAGCCGCGACGCGGCCAGGACGGTTCTGCACGTCGACGTCGCGCAGGCTGAACCACTGGCGTCCACCGAAGCCGCCGTCGAACGGCTCGCTGCCGTCGAGCGACGTGAAGGCCGTGTGCGGCAGCGCTTCGCGCCAGATGTCCGCGAGCGGCAAGAGATCCTGAGCATTGCTGCCGACGCCATGCAGCAGCACGACCAGCGAGGTCGCCGGTGCTTCAGCGGGCGCGAGCCGCCAGCCGTTGTCGAATTGTTCCCAGGCCATCGCCTTGTTCCTTTGATAATGCGCGGCGCGCACCGCGGGCATTGCGCCGCTGCCGTGTCACGCGCAGGCGGGAGCATACGACGCGCGTCCCGATTCTGCGTGAAATTCATACAAAACGTCTGCGGCGCCCAACACCTGACAGCGGCACGCGACGCCGCGCTGGACAACCCAATTCTGATCCGTTCTCCGGGCGCGCGTGCGCACCAGATCGATGCCGTTTCGCGCTTGCGACTATCATCGTCATGTTGCGCCGCGTGCGCCCGGCTCGCAACGCCTGTCGCGAGTAGCCTTTTCACCGACGGAGACCCGCTTGAGCGAACCGAATCAACCCGCCGCGTCGCCTGCCCCTTCGAAGCCCGCCGGACCTTCCGGACCATCGGGTCCGCCCGCGCAGCCGGCGTTGCAAGGCAGCCAGCTGGTGCTCGCCACCTTTGCCGTCGCGCTCGCGACCTTCATGAACGTGCTCGACACGTCGATCGCGAACGTTGCGATCCCAACCATCTCGGGCAACCTCGGCGTATCCGTCGATGAAGGCACGTGGGTCATCACCGTATTCGCGGCGTCGAATGCCGGGTCGATTCCGCGGACGGGCTGGTGCACGCAACGCTTCGGCCAGATCACGCTGTTCGTCGGCGCGATTCTCGGCTTCGTGATCGCGTCGTGGTTGTGCGGCGTCGCGCCGTCGCTGCCCATTCTGCTGTTTGCGCGCGTGTTGCAAGGCGTAGTGGCCGGGCCGCTGATTCCGCTATCGCAAGCCATTCTGCTCAGTTCGTGGCCGAAGGAAAAATCGTCGACGGCACTCGCGTTATGGGCGATGACGGCAACCGTCGGCCCGATTGCGGGCCCTGCCCTCGGCGGCTGGATCACCGATAGTTACTCGTGGTCGTGGATCTTCTACATCAACATTCCCGTCGGCATTTTCGCGGCGGGCGTCACGTGGATGATCTACCGCACACGCGAAACACCTACACGCAAGCTGCCTATCGATATCGTCGGCCTCGGCCTGCTGATCACGTGGGTCGCATCGCTGCAGATCATGCTCGACAAGGGCAAGGATCTCGACTGGTTCAACTCGCCCGTGATCGTGATACTCGCAATCACGGCCGTGATCAGCTTCGCGTTCTTCCTCGTCTGGGAACTGACGGAGCCGAACCCGATCGTCGATTTGCGCCTCTTTACGCAGCGCAACTTCCTCGGCGGCACGATTGCGATTTCGGTCGCGTACGGCGTGTTCTTCGGCAATCTCGTGCTGCTGCCGCAATGGATGCAGGAGTATCTGAACTACCGTTCCGTCGATGCCGGTCTCGTCACCGCGCCGCTCGGCATCTTCGCGGTGATTCTCGCGCCCGTGATGGGCCGCGTGCTGCCACGTTCGGACGCGCGCATCATCGCGACGCTCGCGTTCGTCGGCTTCGCCATCGTGTTCTTCATGCGCTCGAACTATGTGGTCGAAATCGATACGTGGCATCTGGTGCTGCCCACGCTGCTGCAGGGCATCCCGATGGCGATGTTCTTCGTGCCGCTGACCGCCATCATCCTGTCGGGGCAACCCGGCCCGAAGGTGCCGGCCGCGGCGGGCCTGTCGAACTTCGTGCGCGTGTTCTGCGGCGCGGTGGGCACATCGATCGCGGGCACCGCCTGGAACAACCGCACGATCCTGCATCACGAGCGCCTGACGGAACAGGCCAACGCGAACAACCCCGTGTTCGCGCAGCAGATCGACAACACACAGGCGCTGTTGCACATCAGTCCAGCATCGTCGAATGCGCTGTTCGATTTCACCGTCAACACGCAGGCCGCGATGATGGGGCTGAACGACATCTTCTACGCGTCGGCGATCATCTTCGTGCTGATCATCCCGCTTATCTGGATCACGCGGCCCGCACGCGGCGGCGGTGGCGCAGATGCGTCGGGCGCGCATTGATTCGGGCGTGCGGCCACGCAAGCATCAACCGCCTGTTCAACGGAAAAAACGTGCGGGCGTCTCGCCCAGCGCGTCCTTGAACACCGCAATGAACGACGACACGTCGCTATAACCCACTTCGAGCGCCACCTGCGTGACGCTCGTTCCCGCACCCAGGCGCTGCAGCGCCGTCAACAGGCGCAATTGCTGGCGCCACTGCCCGAAAGTCAGCCCCGTTTCCTTCGTGAACAGGCGCGCGGCCGTGCGCGCCGTAATCGATGCCTCGTCGGCGAGATCGTCCAGCACGTCGGCACGCGCGGGATCGGCCATGAGCGCATCGGCGATATGCCGCGCGCGCAGATCGCGTGGATAAACCAGCGCCAGCGCCAGTTCCGTCAGACGCGGCAAACGATCGCCGATCACAGCCATCAGGCGCGATTGCTCGTCGTCGGCGGGCGTGCTGGCGTCGAACTGCGCTGCCGCGCCAAGCAGTTCGTCCATCAGGCCACTCAATGCCACCACGCAGCCGTGGTCCGGCATGGGCAGCGCGCCCTCGTCCGCATACAGCACGCGCAGCGCGACGGGTGCCAGCGACGACATCCTGTGCAGCACACCCGGCAACATCCACACCGCGTGGTGCGGCGGCGCGACCCACAAGCCGTTCTCCGCGTGCACCGCCAGCACACCCTCCGCCACCTGCACGAGCTTCGCGCGGCGTGTGCTTTGCCATGGCTGATCCAGCGCATCGTGACGCGATGCCAGCACGAACGCGCCGCGCGGCACAGAATCGGGATCGAGGGGAACAGTGTGCATGGGGTGTCCGGTTAGCCCTGTCGAGGTCCGAAACCGCTCCAGACTAGCATGCAGGAGCCTTACATGCCTGATCGCGGTGCAAGGCAAGCATCTCGAAAATTTCCAATTCCGGCTTGACGAATTATCTTTAGATATATATCTTAAGATACATCTTAAGACACTCGGAGATGCCAACATGCGCCATCACCATCGTTTTTCCCGTGAGTTCGCCCGCGACGCCGCCTTTTCCCGCGATCCCTCGTTCTTCGGCTTCTACGAACGCTTCCAGATGTTCCGGGACGCGATCGGCCGTCATCAGCGCGGCGGCGGCCGGCATGGTGGTCCTTTCGGTGGCGGCGGTCCTGGTGGACCGTTCGGCGGCGGCTTTGGCGGCGGCTTCGGCGGCGAAGGCGACGGGATCCCGCGCGGCCGCAAGTTCACGTCCGACGATCTGCAACTGCTGCTGCTCGCGCTGATCGAGGAGCAGCCGCGTCACGGCTACGAGTTGATCAAGGCACTCGAAGCGCGTTCGAACGGCTTCTATGCGCCTAGTCCCGGCATGGTCTATCCCGCGCTGACGTATCTGGAAGAGCTCGGCTACGTGACGGTGCAGACGGAAGGCAACCGCAAGCGCTACTCGCTCGCGGACGCAGGAAGCGAATACCTCGCCGCCAACCGCGAGCGCGCCGATCTGATGCTCGCCAAGCTTTCGCATATCGCGCGCAAGATGGATTCGGTGCGCCGCGCGTTCGCAGGCGAAGCCGGTCAAGCCGGCGAAGCGGGCGACGACACCGCCGAATACGGCGGCTGGCTGCCCGAGTTCGTGCAGGCGCGCCGTGCGCTAAAACATGCGCTGCTGTTGCGCGACAACGCGTCGCCCGACGAGCAGCGGCGCATAGCGGCGATCCTCGCGCGCGCCACGGCTGAAATCGAAAGCAAGCCGCGTGAGAAAGGTGGCAACGACGGTGGCAACGACGGTGATAACGGCGGCAACGCCGGAAACCAGACGGGCGAATCCGCCTGAGACCGACCACGACTTTGAGAGAACAGACTATGGAAGCAACCCGTACCGATCTGACCGGGACGCGCGTGCGTCACCCGCTGAAATTCCGCCTGCTGCAGGTCAGGCAGGTCGAAGCCGTCACGCCGCATCTGATCCGCGTCACGCTGACGGGCGAGGATCTGCGCGACTTCGTGTCCGCGTCCTTCGACGACCACATCAAAGTGTTTTTCCCCGCGCCCGGCGAAGACAAGCCGGTACTGCCGGCAGCCGGCCCCGACGGTCCTGTCTTTCCGGCGGACCGCCCGCGTCCGGTGGCACGCGATTTCACGCCTAAGCGCTTCGACAAGGACACCTGCGAGCTCGACCTCGAATTCGCAATGCACGAAGCCGGCCCCGCTGCCGAATGGGCGGCACAGGCGAAGGTGGGACAATATCTGGGCGTCGGCGGGCCGCGCGGCTCGTTCGTGGTGCCGACGGGTTTTGACTGGCATCTGCTGATCGGCGACGATACCGCGCTGCCCGCCATCGGCCGGCGTCTCGCGGAACTGCCGCCGGGCGCGCGCGTTGCGGCCGTGATCGAAGTGGCCGATCCGTCCGCGCGCATCGAGTTCGAGACGCAGACCGATCTGTATATCGAATGGCGCTATCGCAGCGAAGGCGCGTATCGCGGCGGCGAGTTGCTGAAAGCGGTGCGCGAAACCTTCCTGCCCGACGGCGAAGGGTATGTATGGGCCGCCGGCGAAGCCGCGACGATGCGCGCAGTGCGCGCGTTCCTCGTCAACGAACGCGGCATCGACAAATCGCGCATTCGTGCGTCGGCATACTGGAAACAGGGCGAACAGGCCGTCCACGAAAATCTCGACGACTGAAACAAACTGAAGCCAGTTGCAGCCAATTGCAGCCAACTAAAGCTTCACTGAACGGAGCCTTTCCTTGCTCTCATTGAACGAATCTCACGAGCGGCGCCTGCTGTGGCTGCTTGCGCTCACGCAGTTCACCATCATCATGGATTTCATGGTGATGATGCCGCTCGGCCCGCAGATCATGCATGCGTTCGAGATATCGCCAGCGCGCTTCGCGACGGCTGTCTCGGTGTATTCGTGGTGCTCGGGTCTGTCGGGGCTGCTCGCGGCGACGTATATCGACCGCTTCGACCGGCGGCGTCTGCTGCTCGTCATCTATGCGCTGTTCGCGCTGTCGAACCTTGGCTGCGCGCTCGCGACGAATTTCCCGATGCTGCTCGCCGCGCGTGCGTTCGCCGGCAGTACGGGCGGTGTGCTGGCTTCCGTGGTGATGGCGATCGTCGGCGACGTGATTCCTGTCGCTCGGCGCGGCGCGGCGACGGGCACGATCATGACGGCCTTCTCGCTGGCCGCGATTGCGGGCGTGCCGGCCGGCGTGCTGCTCGGCGCGCATTTCGGCTGGGCGGCGCCGTTCATGCTGCTGGTCGTGCTGTCGTGCGTGATCTGGCTCGGCGGGATGCGGATCGTGCCGTCGCAGACCGAGCATCTGCAACGGGCGCGCGTGCCGCTCGAACAGGTCATGCCGGATCTGTGGCGGCTGTTTTCCAACCCGCGGCACCTGAACGCGTTTGCGCTGACCTTTGTCGTGATGATCGGACACATGCTGGTGATTCCCTTCATCGCGCCGACGCTGGTGGCCAATCATGGCGTCGCGCCTGCGAATCTGTCGTGGCTATATATGGGCGGCGGCGCGGCCACGTTCTTCACTTCGCGGCGCGTAGGCGAGCTCTCCGATCGTTACGGGAAAAAGCGGGTGTTTCGCATTGCTGCCTTGCTGTCGATTCTGCCCGTGCTGTTCGTCACGCATCTTCCCGATGTGCCGTTCTATGTGATGGTGCTGTTCTTTCCGGTGTTCATGGTCGCGATGTCGTCCCGGATGGTACCGATGCAGGCACTGCTGACCACCGTTCCTGCGCCGCAGACCCGAGGCGCGTTTCTGAGCGCCAATAGCGCCGTGCAGGCGATGGGAACGGGATGCGGCGCGTGGTTCGGCGGCCTGTTGCTGTCGACTACACCGCAAGGGCAAATTGCCGGATATGGCACGGTTGGCCTGTTCGCCGCCGGTGCTGCGTTGGTTGCGTGCGCATGGATTGGACGCGTGCGCAGCGCAGGCGATGACGGCATCGCCAAGCCTGCCACTGCCGAGGTGGTTGGCGAAGCGTAGCCACGTTTGAGTCTTGCCCGCATCCTCGACATGCGTTTTCCAGGATGCGGGCAGCCTCTCCTTAAAAAGTCGCGGCACGCCCGCGCCGCAAAAATCTGTAATCAACACGACTGTCCCTTATGCCGCATAGATCGTTTAATTCATTCAGAATGAATTTCGATCAACAGGGGCACGTCATTGAAGAACGCGAAGAACACACCGCGCCACCGCTTGAAACCGTTGCTGCTGGCGGGCGCAGCGTGTGCCGCGCTCTCTGCGCGCAGCGCGTCCGCGCAGGAAATCGCGCTCTACGGCGGCTGGCTGACAGGCGCGAATACCAACACTTACTCGTGGGCGATCGACTACACGGAAGGTTTTGGAAGATACGTCGCAGGCAGCATCACGTGGCTGAACGAAGGCCATATGCCGAACCATCATCGCGATGGCCAGGTCGTGCAAATCTGGGGACGCCTGCCCCTCGCGCAACACCGCTTCGTCTTCTCGCTGGGCGTCGGCCCCTACCGCTACTTCGATACAGAAGCGGCCTCGCAAGGCCAGGGCTATTCGAACACGCACGGCTGGGGCGGCCTCTTCAGCGCGCGTGCAACCTGGTACACCTCGCGCCGCTGGACAACCAGTCTGCAACTGAACCGCGTGCAGGTCTCGCACGGCCCGTCTACAACGGCCGTGCTGCTCGGCGTCGGTTATCAGCTCGACGCACCCGATGAACCCGGCCCACGCGCATGGGCGCTGCCGCGCACGCATGACGTAACCAATAACGAAGTCACGGTCATGGTCGGCAAGACCATTCTGAACAGCCTGGAATCGCAGTCGTCGCTGGGCGAGGCGATCGAATACCGGCGCGGACTCACGCATTTCGTCGACGGCACGATCGGCTATCTGCATGAAGGCAGTGGTCTGAAAGCGCGCCGCGACGGCTTGACGGCGCAACTGTGGCTCACGCGCGCATTCTTCGACGATCAACTGACGCTCGGGATCGGCGCGGGTGCCTACGCGGCGATCCATCACGGCAACGATCCCGACGACCGCTCGACAGGCGATGGCATCCTGTCGGGCATCGTGTCGGTGTCCGGCTCATATCGCTTCACGCAGCACTGGGCAGCGCGCGTGACGTGGAATCGCGTCGTCACGCGCTACAGCCGCGACACCGACGTGTTGATGGGCGGTCTCGGCTACCGCTTCTGATCTGCGCGAGCCTTCAGGCGAGCGCCTGCTCTACGCCCATATCGGCCAGTGGATGCGCATGCGAGCGCCACGGCGACGACAGAAAATGCCGCACGCGTTCGGGCCTGACCTCGGCGAGCGTCGCGGGCGCCCAACGCGGCTTGCGATCCTTATCGATCAGATGCGCGCGCACGCCTTCGCTGAAATCGCCCTCTTCGATCGCGCGCGTGACGATGCCCAGCTCCATGCGGAAGCATTCGGCGAGCGTCATCTGACGGCCGCGCAATAGCGCGTCGCGCGTGACATAGAGCATGGTCGGCGAATGCGTGGTGAGCGCGTCATAGGTGGCTTGCAGCCACTGGCGCACCTCGCGGGGATGATCGCGCCCGAGATCCTGGCGCAGCGTCGCAACGATCCGGTCGACACCCGAGCGCCGGTCGAAGTGCCGCAGAATCAGTTGCGTGAATGCGCCCAGCCCTGCATGCGGGACGATGTTGCATGGCGGCTCGAATACGGTGCGCAACGCGCGCAGCAGTTCATCGCTGGAGACGTCGGACGTCGCGATGCGCTGCAGGCGCTCTTCGAAGGTATCGAGCCATTCGGACGGCACGCACAGATCGGCAAGCTGAAAGCGCAGTGCTTCCGCGCCCGTCAGCGTAACGCCCGTCAGTCCGACATACAGTTCGATCTCGGCGGGCATCACGCTCAGAAAGCGCGTCGCGCCGACATCGGGCAGAAAGCCGATACGCGTTTCCGGCATCGCAATCTTCGTGCGTTCCGTGACGATGCGCAGCCGCGCCGCCTGGCCGAGTCCCATGCCGCCGCCCATCGTGATGCCATCGAGCAGCGCGACAACGGGCTTGGGAAACGCATGCAGCACGTAATCGAGCCTATATTCATCGATAAAGAACTGCTTCCAGCCGCTGTCGTTGCGCTGGCGCATGCCGTGCAGCGCGCGCACGTCGCCGCCCGCGCAAAAGCCTTTCGTGCCCGCGCCGCGCAGCACGACGGCGACGATGTCGCTATCCGTGCGGCAGCGTTCGATCAGCACGGCCAGTTCGCGCACCATCTGATGCGACAGCGCATTCAGCGCTGCGGGACGATTCAGCGTGACGATCGCAACGCGGTTGATCACGCGAAACAGCACACCCGGTTCGGGCATGGTGTCGTCGTCGAGCACGGCGCTCATCGCTGCGACTCCTTTGCCTGAGTGCCTTGCCACTTCGGCACGCGCTTTTCGAGGAATGCGTTGACGCCTTCGCGCTGATCGGCGCCGTCGAAGAGATCGACGAAGCGCTCGCGCTCGACGGCGAGCGCAGCGGAGCGCGGCACGCCGTTGCGCGCCTGCTGGATCAGTTCCTTGCTGAACGTGACGGCCTGCGGACTCAGGCCGGCGACGCGCGCGGCCATTTGCAGCGCGAACTCGCGCGCCGCACCCGTCTCGACCACTTCTTCGACGAGACCGATGCGCAGCGCTGTCGCTGCATCGACGCGTTCGCCCGTCAGCACGATACGCTTGGCCCAGCCCTCGCCGACCAGCCACGGCAGCGTCTGCGTGCCGCAGCCGCACGGCAGCAGACCGACGGCCGTTTCCGGCAACGCCATCACCGCGTGCTGCTCGGCGATGCGGATATCGCAGGCAAGCGCGCATTCGAGGCCGCCGCCCATCGCATAGCCGTTGATGGCCGCGATCACCACGGGGCGCGCGTTCTGCAGTGTCTCGAACGCTGCGCCGAAGCGTGCGGCGGCGATGCGCGCGACTTCCTTGTTGCCATCGGCGAAGGTGTTGAGATCGGCGCCTGCGCTGAAGAACTTCGGACCATCGCCCGTGACGACGATGGCGCGCACCTGCGCTTCGGCGTTCAGGCGTTCGACGGTGTGCTGAAGCTGCAACAGCCCTTCCGGCGTGAACGCATTCGCGGGCGGACGCCTGAGTGTCAACAGGGCGACGCTGCCGTCGTGAGCGTAGTCGAGTTCGATCATCACGCGTCTCCTTTCTTGCGATACAGCTTGATCACCGCTGAAAAGTCGAGCTTGCCTGCGCCTTGAGTGGACATCGTCTGATAGAGCTGCTGGGCGAGTGCACCGAGATAGACGGGTTGTTGCGCGTGCTTTGCTGCGTCGGTGGCGAGGCCGAGATCCTTGAGCATGAGGTCCGTGCCGAAGCCGCCTGTGTAGCCGCGTGTCGACGGTGCGGTTTCGATGACGCCGGGGAACGGATTGTAGGTATCCGAACTCCAGCAACGGCCTGTCGAGGTGTTGATGATCTTGCCCAGTACCTGCGGATCGATGCCGAGTTTTTCGCCGAGCGCCATGGCTTCGGAGACGCCGGCCATCGTGATGCCTAGAACGAGGTTATTGCAGATCTTGGCGACCTGACCGGTCGATGTGTCGCCGCAGTGGACGATGTTCTTGCCCATCGCCTGCAGGACGGGTTTGACCTGTTCGTACGACTCTGGCGTGCCGCCGACCATGAAGGTCAGTGTGCCGGCTGTGGCGCCGCCTGTGCCGCCTGATACGGGTGCATCGACGAAGGTGTTGCCGTTTTGTGTCGCCAGTTCGGCGAAGGCTTTTACGCTGACTGGGTCGATGGTGCTCGAGTCGATGATCGTGATGCCTTTTGCTATGCCGGCAAGGATGCCGGTTTCGCCTGTTAGCACAGCTTTTACGTGTTGTGATGCTGGGAGCATCGTGATCACGTATTCCACGTTTGTGGCGGCTTCTTTTGGTGTAGTTGCTGGCTGTGCGCCAGATGCTTTTAAGGTTTCTACTGCCTGGGTGTTCAGGTCGAATACCTTTACTTCATGCCCTGCTTTCAACAGGTTTTGCGCCATCGGCGCGCCCATGTTGCCGAGTCCTATGAAGCCGATTTGCATTTTCGTTTGTCTCCTGGTAGGGGGTGATTGAGGTTTTGGTGGTTGGGTTTTGCTGGTTTTTTCTGGCTTTCGCTGGATTTCGCTGGCATCCGCGATTCGGTGTTAGTACTTCAAGCGTCGCCCCTGTGCGGGGCAGCACCTACTTTTCTTTGCCGCCGCAAAGAAAAGTAGGCAAAAGAAAGCGGGCTAAC
>NZ_QBUY01000155.1 GCF_003121405.1 Paraburkholderia sp. C35
ATAAGGCGCGACAGCCGACACACCGTTTGCCACCTGGGCGGCCTGGGACTAACTGGTAAGGCACGCTGAGACGCGGGTGCTTGAAGAGGGTGATGCGCTCTTAAAGAGCGCTGGCAGCGGGCATCAAGAGAATCGATGCCGTGTGAAGGATAGGACCGGCTGGGGGCCCGCAGGCAACTACAAGGATTGGCGGTGTTTAGCGGCTTTCTTTTGCCTACTTTTCTTTGCCGCGGCAAAGAAAAGTAGGTGCTGCCCCGCACAGGGGCGACGCATGAAGTGCGAAGGCAAATCGCGGATGCCACCGAAAAGCAAAGGCAAAAAGCGAAAAGCAAAGGCGAAAAGCAAAAAGCAAACAGCGAGTTCCAACGAGCAGTCCATCTTCGAAGAAAGCAAAGGAGACAACCATGAAGCAAATGATCCGAACGCTGACCGCGGGCATGCTGGCGCTCAGCATAGTAGCCGCAGCATCATCAACAGCAAATGCGCAGGAAAAAGTAACACTGGGCGTCGCCATCCCCACCGCCGATCACGGCTTCACAGGCGGCATCGTCTGGTGGGCAAACAAGGCAAAAACAGACTTGGAAAAAGCCCACCCCGATCTGAAGGTGATCGTCAAAACAGCCGCCAACGCGCCGGAACAGGCGAACCAGCTGCAAGACCTGGTCACCGTCAACAAGATCAACGCGCTAGTCATCTTCCCGTACGAATCCGCGTCGCTGACACAACCCGTCGCGCAGGTGAAGAAAAAAGGAGTCTATGTCACGGTGGTCGACCGTGGCCTGACAGACACCAGCGCGCAAGACGCGTACGTCGCCGGCGATAACACCGCTTTCGGCAAAATCCCCGCCGAGTACCTCGCAAAAGCACTCGACGGTAAAGGCGATATCGTCGCACTGCGCGGCATTCCCACCACGCTCGACAACGAGCGCTGGACCGCTTTCACGGGCGTGCTGAAAAACTATCCGAACATCAAGATCCTCGACGCGAAATACGCCAACTGGAATCGCGATGACGCCTTCAAGGTCATGCAGGATTACCTCACGCGCTTCAAGCACATCGACGCCGTCTGGGCCGCCGACGACGACATGGCCGTCGGTGTCATCAAGGCCATCGATCAGGCCAAGCGCAGCGACATCAAGATCGTGTTCGGCGGCGCCGGCTCGAAAGGCATGGTCAAGAACGTGATGGACGGCGCGCCGCTCATTCAGGCCGATGTGTCGTACTCGCCGAAATTCATCTACGACGCCATCAAGCTGACAGCAGAAGCGCGCCTCAAAGGCGAGAAGCTCCCGGCCACCACCATCATCCCGTCCGTGCTGATCACGAAGGAAAACGCCAAAGACTTCTACTTCCCGGACTCGCCGTTCTGATCTGACCGCGCGCGTTGCGCTTCGCGGCAGTCGCGCTGAAGCGCAGCGCCTTCTCCATCGCAAGGAGCAGCACGATGAAAACGATCAAAGGCCCGGCGATCTTTCTCGCGCAGTTCATGGGCGACAGTGCGCCGTTCGATAACCTCGCGCATCTCGCACAATGGGCCGCGAGTCTCGGCTACAAGGGCATTCAGGTGCCCACCGATCCGCGTCTCGTCGATCTGGAAAAGGCCGCCGCCAGCCAGACGTATTGCGATGAACTGCTTGGTGTGGTCAGCGATGCCGGCGTCGCCATCACCGAACTGTCGACCCATCTGCAAGGACAACTCGTCGCCGTGCATCCCGCCTATGACGCACTGTTCGACGGCTTCGCCGCGCCGCACGTGCGCGGCAATCCGGCGGCGCGCACCGAATGGGCCGTGCAGCAGTTGAAGTGGGCGGCGAAGGCGTCGCAGCGTCTCGGACTCACCGCGCATGCGTCGTTTTCCGGTGCGCTCGCGTGGCCGTATCTGTACCCGTGGCCGCAGCGGCCCGCCGGTCTCGTCGAAGCGGCGTTCGAAGAACTCGCGCGCCGCTGGACGCCCATACTCGATGCGTTCGATGAAGCAGGCGTAGATGTCTGCTATGAACTGCATCCGGGCGAAGACCTGCATGACGGCGTGACCTTCGAGCGGTTTCTCGCAGCCGTGAACAACCACCGGCGCGCCAACATCCTGTTCGATCCGAGTCACTTCCTGTTGCAGCAACTCGACTACCTCGCGTTCATCGACATCTATCACGAGCGCATCAAGATCTTTCACGTGAAGGATGCGGAGTTTCGTCCTGACGGGCGGCAAGGCGTGTACGGCGGCTATAGCGGCTGGGTCGAGCGGGCCGGGCGCTTCCGTTCACTCGGCGACGGGCAGATCGATTTCGGCGCGATCTTCTCGAAGATGGCGCAATACGATTTCCCCGGCTGGGCCGTGCTCGAATGGGAATGCGCGTTGAAGCATCCCGAGGACGGCGCGCGCGAAGGCGCCGAGTTCATCCGGCGGCACATTATCCGCGTGGGCGAACGGGCCTTCGACGACTTCGCGGGCAGTGGCGCAGATACGGCGCAACTGAAGCGCCTGCTGGGCATTTGAGCGGGCCTTCGAGCAGGGCGCAAGAAGCGGACGCAAGACAGGAGCGCATCACGATGACACGAAGACTCAAGCTGGGCATGGTCGGCGGCGGGCAGGGCGCGTTCATCGGCGCGGTGCACCGGATCGCGGCGCGTATCGACGATCGTTTCGAACTGGTGGCGGCTGCGTTATCGTCCGATCCGCAGCGCGCGCGGGCCAGTGCCGACGAACTCGGCATCGCGCGCGGCTATGCGAGCTGGGACGAGATGGCACGCGCCGAAGCGGCCCGCGACGACGGCATCGACGCCGTGTCGATCGTCACGCCGAATCATCTGCATGCGCCCGTCGCGACGGCGTTTTTGCATGCCGGCATCCACGTGATCTGCGACAAGCCACTCGCGATGTCGCTCGAAGAAGGCGAGGCGCTCGCGAAGCTCGCACGCGAGAAAAACCGGTTGTTCGCGCTGACGCACACCTATTCGGGCTATCCGATGGTGCGCCATGCACGCGAACTGGTCGAGAGCGGGGCGCTCGGCGACGTGCGGGTCGTGCAGGTCGAATACGCGCAGGACTGGCTGGCGACGCCCGTCGAACTCACGGGCGAGAACCGCCAGGCGGCGTGGCGCACCGATCCGAAGCAGGCAGGCCGCGCGGGATGTCTCGGCGATATCGGCACGCACGCCTATCACCTCGCTGCGTTCGCGACAGGCATGCTGCCCGTCGAAATCGCCGCTGAACTGCATACCTTCGTCGCAGGCCGTCAGGTCGACGACCACATCCAGGCGATGCTGCGCTACGCGAACGGCGCACGCGGCGTGCTGTGGGCGAGCCAGGTGGCGAGCGGCGCGGAAAACGCGCTGCGTCTGCGCGTCTATGGAACGAAGGCGGGTATCGCGTTCGATCAGGAGAACCCGAACGAACTGCTGTTCACGCCGCTCGGCGGCGCGACGCAACGGCTGACGCGCGCGCGTGTCGACAGCGACATCGCGCGACACGCGACGCGTGTGCCGGCAGGGCATCCCGAGGGTTATCTGGAAGCGTTCGCGCAACTCTACAAGGACGCCGCGCTGCAGATCGAAGCGATCGATGCCGGCTCGCCGTTGCCGCCCGAAAGCCGTCTGCTGACGACCGTCGATGACGGCGTCGCGGGTCTGCGCTTTATCGATGCAGTCTTCGACAGCGATGCGACGCTGGCGTGGTCGCGTGTGGGGAACGGCTGACACGCGGCATCGCGTTCAGCTTTTGCTGCGCTTGATCTGCTCTTCGAATGCCAGGTCGAGCTTGCTCGCCTTGCGCGGCTTTTTCGGGCCGTAGTCATCGACGAACTTGACGAACTCGTCGAGCGGCAGCGGATCCGACACTTTCTGGTCGGTGCCGCTCGATTTGTCGACGAGATAGAACAGTCCGCCCGACAGGCTGATGGCCGCAAAGCGCGCATTGCCGCTGCGGGTTTTCAGCCGTTCGACGGCGTGGATGGCTCGGGTCGTGCGCATGAATGGATGCTGCTCTATAAGGCTTGAGTTTTTGAGATTGCTGCACGATTCTACGACGTATACTCGCGCGCCGGTCGGACATCGCGCCGACCTTCGTCCATTCGCGTAGAACATCGAAACAATCGCCGCCATGTCTTCAGTCCAGGAAGCAATCGACGCGCTCGCCCACGCACCAGGCGATATCGACAAGCTGCGCGCCGTCTGCGTCGCATTGATCGAAGACAAGCGCGACGACGAACTGCTCGCTTACACCAGCCGCGCGCTCGCAATCGAGCCACGCGATCTCCATTTCGTCAGCTGGCACGCGCACGCGCTGACGCTGCTCGGACGGCATTTCGATGCGGTCGCGACGTGGCGCCATCATGCCGCGCTGCCGTGGAAGCCGGCATTCTATGGCATGAGCCTCGGGCAGAGCCTGGTGATGTCGGGCGATGTCGAGCGCGGCATCCCGATGCTGGGCGAAGCGTGGCGCAGCGCTGCTGCTGAAGGCGAGTGGTTTGCTCCCAAGGCAAAGCACTTTTATGGCGAGGCCTTGCTGCGCACCGGCCGTCCCGCGGGCTTCGAACCCTGGCTCGCGCGCAACGACAGCGACAGCGGCAACTATCAGCCCGCCAGTATTCCCGTGTGGTCGGGCGAGCGGGATTTGCGCGGCAAGCGCGTGCTGATCACGCATCAGATGGGTTTCGGCGATCAGTTCCTGTTCTTCGCCAACGTCGCACAATGGCGCGATGCCGGCGCGCAGATGATGATCACTTGCGATGCGCAGTTGCAACCGCTGTTGCAGGCATCGCTGCCGGATTGCCGCGTGGTGAGCGCGGCGCGGCCGTTGCACCAACACGAGGACTTGCCGGAAGAACTGGCTGTTCAGGTGCGCGAGTTTGCGCCGCATCTGTATGCGACGCTGCTGCATTTGCCGTTGCTCGCCGCGCGGCAGTCGCCGTTGCCGTCGCCGTTTTTTCCGGCTTATCTGCGTGCGCCCGACGCCGAACGCGAAGCGGCCATCGCATGGGCGCGCGAACTGCGCGCGTCGCAAGCAGGCAAATCGCTGATCGGCATTTTCTGGGACTGCAACCAGCGGCACGCGCATGAAGTCGGCGCGTCGATGCGCTGCTCGGCGATCCGGCGCAGTCTGCCGCTGACGGAAGTCGATCATCTCGTGATGCATCCATCCGTGGCGGCAAAGCGGCATTTCGTCAGCCTGCATCATCCTGCCGTGCAGAGTTTTGCGGGCATGCCTTCGGGGAACATGAGCGTCTTCGAGCCGGGAATCCGATCGTTCTCGGAAACGGCAGCGTGTATCGAACAACTGGATGCTGTAGTCGCCGTCGATTCGGGTGTGGCGAACCTGAGCGCGATGCTCGGCAAGCTGACCATCGTGCCGCTGAACCTGGCGAGCGAATGGCGCTGGGGCGTGGAAGGGGAGACGTCGCCGTGGATGACGAATCTCAAGCCGCTGCGTCAGACGTTGATGGGCGACTGGCGCAGCGTGATCGATGAGGCGATCGAGGTGTTGTCGTAAGGCATTGCATCGCGGTTACGTGGCGAGGCGCGCCCCGTAACCGCGATGTCGGGTCACTCTCACTGACTCAGATAAGTAAACTTCCCATCCTTGATAATTCCCATCACGCTCGCCCGCTGATCCAGACCGACGTGATCCTTCGCGCTGGTACTCACGACGCCGTTCGGCACCACCAGTTCATGCGCGTGTTCCAGTTCCGTGCGCAACGCCGCGCGAAACTCGGGCGTGCCCGGCTGTGCCGTCTTCAACGCGCGCGCGACAGCATCCTGCAAGCGCGGATACACACCCGCTGCATCGCCTGCAAACTGCGTGACCGTGTTCGGACCATACTGCGCTTCATACGCATTCACGAAAGCCAGCGCCGCTTTCTTCGCGGGATGATCGGCAGGCAGCGTGCGCGCGACGACGACGGGCTGCGTCGGAAACAGCGTGCCTTCGACATCCTTGCCGCCAAGCTTGATGAACTCCGGCGTCGCGATGCCGTGCGTCTGGTAGATCGCGCCCTTGTAGCCGCGTTCGACCAGCGTGCGCTGCGGCAGCACGGTCGGCGTGCCTGCACCCGCGATCAGCACCGCATCCGGCTTCGCGGCGATCAGCTTCAACACCTGACCCGTGACGCTCGCGTCGGTGCGGTTAAAGCGCTCGGTCGCAACCACCTGAATGTGACGCAGCGCGGCGAACTTCGTGAACTCATTGAGCCAGCTATCGCCGTAGCTGTCCGCGAAGCCGATGAAGCCGACCGTCTTGATGTTGTGATTCGACATGTAGCGCGTCATCACATCGGCCATCGCGCTGTCGGTCTGTGCCATCTTGAAGGCCCAGATCTTCTTGCCTTCCTGCGGCTCGACCACGCTTGCGGACCCGATCAGCGTGATCATCGGCGTCTGGCTTTCGGCGACGGGATCGAGCGCGGCCATCGCGGCGGGCGTGATGTTCGGGCCGACGATCACATCGACGTGGTCTTCATTGATCAGCTTGCGGATGTTCTTCACCGCGTTGCCCGGATCGGAGCCGTCGTCGAGGATGATGTATTGCGCGTTTTGCCCGGCAATCGTCTTCGGCCACATCAGCATTGCGTTCTTGCTGGTGATACCGATCGCGGCGGCGGGGCCCGTGCTCGACAGATCGATGCCGACCTTGATGTCCGCGTGCGCGGCGGCGGCGAAGCAAAGCGCGCCGAGTGCGGCGACGCGCGTCAGGACGTGTTTGAACTTGTTCTTGTGCGACGACATGCGAAAGATCTCCTGGCAGATAGCGTGGCCGTTGTTATAGCTGATCCGTTATAGCGGTTCAAAAACCTCAAAGCTCGTATGTTTCGTTTTCGCCCTTGAGCGCCTGCTCGATCAGCTTGCGATTCATATTCGGCGACAGCAGTTCGACGAGCGTATACACATAGCTGCGCAGATACGCGCCCTGTTTCAGCGCGACGCGCGTCACGTTGCTGCCGAACAGATGCCCGACGGGCATCGCGCGCAGATGACGGTCGCGCTCGGCATTGAACGCGATATCGGCCATGATGCCGACGCCCAGCCCCAGTTCCACATAAGTCTTGATCACATCGGCGTCGATCGCTTCGAGCACGATGTCGGGATGCAGCCCGCGCAGGCGGAACGCCTCGTTGATCTTGGTGCGGCCGGCGAACGCGTTGTCGTACGTAATCAGCGGATATTGGGTCAGATCATCCAGCGACAGCAGCTTGCGCTCCAGCAGCGGGTGGTCGGCGGGCATCACGGCGACGTGGTGCCAGGTGAAGCAGGGCAGCGACACCAGTTCCTTATAGGTGGAGAGCGCTTCCGTCGCGATGGCCACGTCGGCCTGATCGTGCAGCACCAGTTCGGCGACCTGCGTCGGGCTGCCTTGCAATATAGAAAGGTGAACCTTGGGAAAGCGCTTCTTGAACTCGGCGATGGCGGCGGGCAGCGAGTAGCGCGCCTGCGTGTGGGTCGCGGCAATCACGAGATTGCCCTGATCCTGCGCCGCGTAATCTTTACCGACTCGTTTGAGGCTTTCCACTTCCTGCAGGATCCGCTCGACGGATGCCAGAATGATCCGCCCCGGCTCGGTCAGCGAGCGCACGCGTTTGCCGTGCCGTGTGAAGATTTCGACGCCGAGTTCATCCTCCAGCTCGATGATCGCCTTCGAGACGCCTGGCTGGCTTGTATACAGTGCCTTGGCGGCTTCCGTCAGGTTGAAGTTCTGCCGGACAGCCTCGCGCACGAAGCGGAACTGATGCAGGTTCATATATAACCTCGCCGCATATCAAAAGAATTTTTTAGTCGTTTGAAATATAAGGCGAGTTTATTACGATTTGTCCAGTTTTTTCAATATGGATATCTGTTTTTGTCATTAGCAAATGAGCGATGCGTCTAAACGGTTGGTCGCCGTCTCGCTCAAAGCGTACTGATGAAGACGAATCCGAAGCGCGGCGTAACCGGAACGCCGTGTCGTGTGAGACGAACAAACCCTGGGGTCCCCGAATGTACCAATACGATCAGTACGACCAGACCATCGTCGACGAACGCGTCGCGCAGTATGCCGACCAGGTTCGCCGCCGCCTGTCGGGCGAATTGAGCGAAGAAGAGTTCCGTCCGCTGCGCCTGCAAAACGGCCTGTACATGCAGCGCCACGCGTACATGCACCGCATCGCGATTCCGTACGGCAACCTGCGCAGCGACCAGTTGCGTATGCTCGCGACCATCGCGCGCGAGCATGACCGCGGCTACGGCCATTTCTCGACGCGCTCGAACATCCAGTACAACTGGATCAAGCTCGAAGAAACGCCGGAAATCCTCCGCAAGCTCGCGTCCGTCCAGATGCACGGCATCCAGACGTCGGGCAACTGTATCCGCAACATCACGGCCGATCAGTTCGCGGGCGTCGCGCCCGACGAAATCGTCGATCCGCGTCCGTGGGCGGAAATCATGCGCCAATGGTCGACGTTCCACCCGGAGTTCGCGTGGCTGCCGCGCAAGTTCAAGATCGCCGTGTCGGGCACCAGGGAAGACCGTGCCGCCGTGCAGATCCACGATCTCGGCGTCTATCTGAAGAAGAACGCTGAGGGCGAAGTGGTCGCCAGCATTCTCGCGGGTGGCGGTCTCGGCCGCACGCCGATCATCGGCGCGATCATTAAAGAAGATCTGCCCTGGCAGCATCTGCTGACGTACTGCGAAGCCGTGCTGCGCGTGTACAACCGCTATGGCCGCCGCGACAACCTGTACAAGGCGCGTATCAAGATTCTCGTGAAGGCGCTGTCGCCCGCGAAGTTCGCGCAACAGGTCGAAGAGGAATGGCAACACCTGAAGGACGGCCCGTCGACGCTGACGGAGACGGAAGTCGCGCGCGTGTCGCAGTACTTCCAGCCGCCTGTGTATGAAAAGCTGCCGGACACGGACGCATCGTTCGAAAAGCATCTGCTCGAAAGCAAGCCGTTCGCGCGTTGGGTCGAGCGCAATGTGCGCCCGCATCGCGTGTCGGGTTACTCGTCGGTGACGATTTCGCTGAAGCCGCGCGACATCGCGCCGGGCGATGCAACGGATGCGCAAATGGCAGCCGTCGCCGACTGGGCCGATGAATACTCGCTCGGCGAAATCCGCGTGTCGCACGAACAGAACCTGATCCTCGCCAACGTGAAGAAGCGCGATCTGTACGCGCTGTGGGAAAAGGCCAAGGCACAAGGTTTCGCGACGCCGAACATCGGCTTGCTGACCGACATCATCGCGTGCCCGGGCGGCGATTTCTGCTCGCTGGCGAATGCGAAGTCGATTCCGATTGCGCAAGCCATTCAGGAACGTTTCGACAACGCTGACTTCGTGTACGACCTCGGTGACGTGTCGCTGAACATCTCGGGCTGCATGAACTCGTGCGGTCACCACCACGTCGGCAACATCGGCGTGCTGGGTGTCGATAAGGACGGCTCCGAGTGGTACCAGGTGTCGCTCGGCGGCGAGCAGGGCACGGGTCATGACGGCGCGAAGCTCGGCCGTGTGATCGGCCCGTCGTTCTCGGCGGAAGAAATGCCGGACGTGGTGTCGAAGGTGATCGATACGTTCGTCGAGAATCGCATCGACGGCGAACGCTTCATCGACACGTACAACCGCATCGGCCTCGCGCCGTTCAAGGAACGCGTGTACGCATCGCGTCAACCGGCTCACGCGTAACGGGAACAAGGATTAGCAGATGGCATCGATTATCAAGGACCGCGCAATCGTCGAAGACGACTTCACGGTAATCCGCGCAGCCGAAGACGGCACGCTGCCCGCAGTTGCCGAGTTGCCCGCAGGCAAGATCATTGTTCCGTTCGCGTTGTGGCAAGCCGAACGTGATGCGCTGACGGCATCGCGCAGCACGCAGGAACTCGGCGTGTGGCTCGCGCCGGACAGCGAACCCGCTGACATCGTCGCGGACTTCGACAAGGTCGCGCTGATCGCAGTGGATTTCCCCGTGTTCCGCGATGGCCGCGGCTACAGCACCGCGCGTCTGCTGCGCGAGCGCTATGGCTACAAGGGCGAGATTCGCGCAATCGGCGACGTGCTGCGCGATCAGCTGCGTTTCTATGAACGCTGCGGTTTCAATGCGTATGCGCTGCGCGCTGACAAGGATTTCAACGACGCGCTCAACGCGTTCACCGAATTCACTGTGCAATATCAAGGTGCATTCGACGATCCTTCGCCACTCTTCCGCCATCGTGAAGCGGCTGCAGCCGCACACAAGGCGTCGGTATGACAAGCGCAACGGAAGTCACGCCTGAGCTTCAGGCGAAGATCGAACGTCTCGATGCGTTGCTCGATTCGATCGGGCAGCGTCACGAGAAGGTCAAGTTCGCGAGCAGCCTCGCTGCCGAAGACATGCTGCTGACGCACGCGATTCTGTCGCGCGGCGTCAAGATTGGTATTTTTTCGTTGAACACGGGTCGCCTGCACGCGGAGACGCTCGGTATGCTTGACCGCGTGCAGGAGCGCTACGGCTACGCGATCGAGCAGTTCCACCCGCAGACTGACGCTGTCGATGAATACATCAAGCAGCATGGCCTGAACGCGTTCTACGAAAGCATCGACTTGCGCAAGCGTTGCTGCGAAATCCGCAAGGTCGAGCCGCTGAACCGCGCGCTGTCGGACGTGAGCGCATGGGTCACGGGTCAGCGTCGCGAACAGTCGGTGACGCGCGCGGAACTGCATGAAGAAGAGCAGGATCACGCACGCAACATCGCCAAGTACAACCCGCTCGCGGACTGGACGGAAGCCGATGTATGGGCGTACCTGAAGGCGTTCGACGTGCCCGTGAATCCGCTGCATGCGCGCGGCTATCCGAGCATCGGTTGCGAGCCTTGCACGCGTGCCGTGCGTCCCGGTGAAGACAGCCGGGCAGGGCGCTGGTGGTGGGAATCCCGCGATACGAAGGAATGCGGGCTGCACATCACGACGATCCCCGTCACTGTCATTACCGAGAACGCTTCCGCCCATTAACGGCGACGCAAGCGAACGCAGAAGCAGATTTCGATTGAATCTTCTCGTGTCGCACACATCTGGTGAGAACCCGATCATGCGACACGAACCAACGAAGGACCTGAACATGAGCACGACGCTCGATTCCACTGTCAACGCACCGCTGAACGTCACGGCGAACCGCATGGACCACCTCGACTGGCTCGAAGCCGAGTCGATCCACATCCTGCGCGAACTGGTTGCCGAGTGCAGCAAGCCCGCTCTGCTGTTCTCGGGCGGCAAGGATTCCGTCGTCGTGCTGGCGCTCGCGCTGAAGGCATTCGGCCTCGGTGCGAACCGCAAGACGCAGCTGCCGTTCCCGCTCGTGCATATCGACACGGGTCACAACTACGATGAAGTGATCGACTTCCGCGATCGTCGTGCGAAAGAGATCGGCGCTGAACTCGTGGTCGGTCATGTCGAAGATTCGATCAAGAAGGGCACCGTGCGTCTGCGTCGCGAAACGGATTCGCGCAATGCCGCACAAGCCGTGACGCTGCTCGAAACCATCGAACAATACGGCTACACGGCGATGATTGGCGGCGCGCGCCGCGACGAAGAAAAGGCGCGTGCGAAAGAGCGCATCTTCTCGTTCCGCGACGAGTTCGGTCAGTGGGATCCGAAGGCACAGCGCCCGGAACTGTGGAGCCTGTATAACGCGCGTCTGCATCAAGGCGAGCATCTGCGTGTTTTCCCGATTTCGAACTGGACGGAACTCGACGTGTGGCAATACATCGCCCGCGAGAACCTCGAACTGCCGTCCATCTATTACGCGCACAAGCGCGAGATCGTGCGCCGTAATGGCCTGCTCGTGCCCGTGACGCCGCTCACGCCGATCCGCGATGGCGAGTCGAGCGAAGAAGCGCTGGTGCGCTTCCGTACGGTCGGCGATATCAGCTGCACGTGCCCCGTCGAAAGCGATGCGGACGATGTGGAAAAGATCATCGCTGAAACGGCCGTGACGGAAATCACGGAACGCGGCGCGACGCGCATGGACGACCAGACGTCGGAAGCGGCGATGGAACAGCGCAAGAAGCAAGGTTATTTCTAAAGAGCACGCAGAGGAAAGAATCACTATGAGCACCACGCATCAACCTGAAGACCTCGGCGTGCTTCGTTTCATCACGGCAGGCAGCGTCGACGACGGCAAGAGCACGCTGATCGGCCGTTTGCTGTACGACAGCAAGGCTGTGTTGTCGGATCAGCTGTCGGCACTGTCGCGCGCGAAGAACAAGCGCACGGTCGGCGACGAAATCGATCTGTCGCTGCTGACGGACGGCCTCGAAGCCGAACGCGAGCAAGGCATCACGATCGACGTCGCGTACCGCTACTTCGCGACTGCCAAGCGCAAGTTCATCATCGCCGATACGCCGGGCCACGAACAGTACACGCGCAACATGGTGACGGGCGCATCGACGGCGCATGCTGCCATCATTCTCGTCGACGCCACGCGCGTCACGTTCGAAGATGGCGTCGCGCAACTGCTGCCGCAAACCAAGCGCCACAGCGCGATCGTCAAGCTGCTCGGCTTGCAGCATGTGATCGTCGCGATCAACAAAATGGACCTCGTCGAGTACAGCGAGGCGCGCTTCAACGAGATTCGCGATGCGTATGTCACGCTGGCTCGCCAGCTTGGCCTGAGCGACGTGCGTTTCGTGCCGGTGTCGGCATTGAAGGGCGACAACATCGTCACGGCCAGCGAGCGCATGGCGTGGTACGCGGGCGAACCGCTGCTCGACGTGCTCGAAGCACTGCCCGTCGATACGGCATCGCACGAAGCGCTGCGTTTCCCGGTGCAGTGGGTCGCACGTCAGGACGGCAGCCAGGCCGACGATTTCCGCGGCTACATGGGCCGCGTCGAATCGGGCGAAGTGAAGCTCGGCGATTCGATCACGGTCCTGCCGGCGAACCGTCAGGCGACCGTTGCTGAAATCATCGCACCCGTGCCTGGCGGCACGGCACAAGTGGACCGTGCTTTCGCGGGTCAGACGGTGACGATCCGTCTCGCGGAAGACGTGGATGTATCGCGCGGCGATACGTTCGTGCACGCCGCGACCGCCGTTCAACCGGCGAAAAAGCTCGAAGCGGATCTGTGCTGGTTCGACGAAACGCCGTTGTCGACGGCTCGCAAGTATCTGCTCAAGCAGACCACCAACACGGTGTTCGCGCGTGTCGGCGGCATCCAGCAGGTGCTCGACGTGCATACGCTGTCGCACGCAACGGACCGTCACGAACTGGCGATGAACGATATCGGCCGCGTGTCGCTGACGCTGCAAAAGCCGATCGTCGCCGACGAGTACGACGCGCATCCGGGCACGGGCGCATTCGTGCTGATCGACGAAGCGACGCATCACACGGTCGCGGCGGGCATGATCCGTTCGGTTGCCGCCTGACGTTTCGACGCGGACGGAGCGAGAAGCACATGGGTAAGGTGTATCTGATCGGCGCCGGGCCGGGCGCAGCGGACCTGATCACGGTTCGCGGCGCGCGGCTGCTCGGTCTCGCCGATGTCGTGCTGCACGACGCGCTGGTGGAACCAGCGATGCTCGACTATGCGCCGCAAGCGCGCAAGATCGCGGTCGGCAAGCGCTGCGGACAGCGTTCGACGGCGCAGCACTTCATCAACAAGCAGATCGTCGATGCGGCGCGCGAGCATGAAGTCGTCGTGCGCCTGAAGGGCGGCGATCCGATGCTGTTCGGTCGCGCCGATGAAGAGATGCGTGCGCTCGAAGCGGCTGGCATCGAATATGAAGTCGTGCCGGGTATCACGGCGGCATTGGCGAGCGCGGCGTCGCTGCGGCGTTCGCTGACGCTGCGTGGCGTGTCGCGCAGCGTGGCGCTCGCGACGCATAGCCGCGCGCCCGATTCCGCCGAGATTCGCGAGCAGGTGAACGCGGACTCGCTGGTGTTCTACATGGGCCGCGACAGCGCGCCCGAGATCGCGCAGCAACTGATCGACGCGGGCCGCGCGGGTTCTACGCCTGTGGCGATCGTGGAAGCATGCTCGACGCCGCGTGAGCGCATGTTGACGCTGACGCTCGACGGTCTCGCAGCGGGTGATGCGCAGTTGTGGCTCGACGCATCGCAGCCTTCGCTGTTGATGATCGGTGATGCGTTTGCCGAGCGCGCCGCGAGCGGGCAACCTGAAGCCGCCGTTGATCACGATGGGGACGCGGTATTGCGGGTCGCCTGAGGCTTTTTCTGTTGTTTCCCTGACCGGCCGCATTCGCGCGAGTGAATGTGGCCGGTCTGCTTTTCAGGCGACAGAAGCATCGAGCAACATGAAGTGACAACTTGCTACAGCAAAGCTGGCTCGCAGACGTTACGATCGACTTTCAAGTCTTTTTGCGGGCCGTTCATGTCACATTTTGCTTTGCGTCGAAGTCTGCTGTTGGCGCTGCTGGCGAGCCCTCTCGCCGGCGTGCGCGCGCAGCCCGCTTCATCGGTATCGATCAATCTCGCCGCGCAGGAGCGGTTTCAGAAGCTCGAACAGCGGAGTGAGGGACGTCTCGGCGTTGCAGCGCTCAATACGGCTGACGGGTCGTATGTGGGCTACCGCGAATCCGAGCGCTTTCCGATGTGCAGTACGTTCAAGCTCGTGGCGACGGCATGGGTGCTCAAGCGCAGCATGGCCGAACGTGGTTTGCTGGACGAGCGGGTGCGCTTCGGTGAAGCCGATCTCGTCGCCAACTCGCCCATTACGCGGCGCCATGTACGCGAGGGCATGTCGATAGGTGAGCTATGCGCTGCGGCGCTTCAGTACAGCGACAACACGGCTGCGAATCTGTTGCTGACGGCGTTGGGTGGGTCTGAAGTGCTGAACGAGTTTGCGCGTGGCATCGGCGACGAGTGGTTCAATCTCGTGCGCGTCGAGACCGAGGTCAATGCGTCCGTGCCGGGCGATATGCGCGACACCACGAGTCCGCGCGCGATGATGCTGGATGTGCAGAAGTTCCTGCTGTCGGATGAGGTGCTTGGCTTGCAGCAGCGGGAGCAGTTGAAGACGTGGATGTTGGGGAATACGACGGGTGCTGCGCGGATTCGTGCGGCCGTGCCCGTGTCTTCCGGCTGGCGTGTGGCCGATAAGACGGGGAGTGGCGACTACGGGACGGCTAACGATGTGGCTGTTGTTTATCCGCCTGCGGCGGAGCCTTTGGTTCTTGCTGTTTACTTCACTGGCGTGACGCCTAGGGAGACGCTGCCGCGGGATGAGATTGTTGTGGAGGCTGCTAGGGTTGTGTTTGATGTGATGGGGTGAGGGTGGTTGTCTGCGGCGCTGGTTGGTTTTTTGTGTTTTCGCTGGCGTCCGCGATTTGGTATTGGTACCTCACGCGTCGCCCCTGTGCGGGGCAGCACCTACTTTTCTTTGCCGCGGCAAAGAA
>NZ_QBUY01000156.1 GCF_003121405.1 Paraburkholderia sp. C35
GCGGGCGTAATCGCCCGACGCGGACAGAAGCTGAATGAACGTCTGCCGCGCACTGGAATCGATGTACGGGTTCCGGTTCGGGGTGGTCATCATGCCCTCGAGCTACCTGCAAGGAAAAGCCGAGATTCGCGTGTGACCGCCTGGCGCAGCATTCATGCAGCGTACAGAGGTGTGATGCGCGAGCGCTGGCTCGCCACCCGGGGCGGCAAGCCGCACCGGAGTGCGTTGGGCATCACTGGTCACGGTGGCAATGCCGTGCCCCTCAGCAGGGAACACCGTTACCCCTGCGACCCAAATCTGCATGAACAGATTTGTGCACCATTAAAGTAGCGGTACATGAGAACGAGTAGGCTGCGTACGGAAGCGCTCCCATAGTGCCCAGTGGCCACAAGCGCGCCCATCGCACCGCGGGACATCTCTTCTATTCAGTGAGAACGCATCGCCTGGGCATGATGCCATCTGCACCGCCGTGGCATGCGCGCTCCTGAGCGAACACGCCTTGCACTGCGGGCATTGACCTCACGGCTTCAACATGAACAGTCGGCTGCCGGCGGCTACGCTCCCGGATGGAATTACGACTCCGCTTCTTGTTGCACGAAACGTCGTCTGGACACTGAGACTTCGCCGCGCCGATCCGGTAAGCCTCCCGGTCGCCTCGTTTTCGGTAAACTTGACGGACGACACAAGGAGCAACGAAAGACATGGCGGAACACGAGTTGGTGCGGCCGAGCCGAGACGGAGACCAATTCCACTATCACTGGGCGGCCCGTCATTGTCTGGCGCTGCTGCCAGGTTTAAACAGTCTTGTCGCGGTGTCCATCGAAGGCGCATCGACGTCAGAAGGCTCGTCCGCCGTGGACGATGGCGACGAGCTGATCGACGTTGGGTTCTACTGGGGCAGCGAAGCCTTAGAACGTGCACAGCGGGTCGAATACACGCAGCTAAAACATTCGACGCGCCAGGCAGAGACCGTATGGACCGCGAGCGGTCTCAAGAAGACATTGCAAGGGTTCGCCAAACGCTTCACCGCGCTCTTGCTGCAGTTCGTGGCGCCAGATATCAAATCGAGATTCCGCTTCCGTTTCACAACCAATCGCCCAATCGACCAGAAAGTCCTTGAGGCACTTGAAGACCTGGCGGCTAGCCGTGCAACGCGGCATCCCTCGGTCCAGGCGACCTTAGTGGGATACACCGGGCTGAGTGGTGACCAGGCGGCCGACTTCTTCAGCATCTTTTCGGCCGAAGGCGAAGAACCTAATCTGTGGGCCCAGCGGAATCTGCTTGCCCAGGACGTCGGTGTTTACCTCTCTGAGGCCGATTACGATGCTCCCGTGCAACTGAAGGAACTGGTCGCACGCAAGGCGTCTTCGGAGTTCGCCAATGATCCGGCAATCCGACGGCACGATGTTCTGCGCGCCCTGAGGGTTTCAGAGCCACAACTTCAGCCCGCGCCTTGCCTGATAAACGCGCCGGCCGTGGTACTTCCCCGGGAGCAGGAAGCCGAGATCCGCGCGGCGCTACTCTCGACAACACGCCCGATCGTTCTTCACGCCGATGGCGGGGTGGGCAAATCTGTCATCGCTTCGCGCCTCGCTACGTCGATGCCGCAAGGCTCCGTCGCCGTGCTATACGATTGCTTTGGCGATGGACTCTATCGAAATTCATTGCATCTTCGGCACCGTCATAGTGATGCGCTGGCACAGATTGCGAACGAACTGGCCGCACGGGGTCTGTGCCTTCCACTGATTCCGTCCACGCACGCAGATGCCAAGAACCTCATGCGCGCGTTTATCGGGCGAATCGAACAGGCTATCAACCTGCTTCGCGCACGCTCCCCCGAGGCGAGCCTGTGCCTGATAGTCGACGCTGCGGACAACGCCGACATGGCAGCCGAGGAGCAAGGCGACAATCCGTTCGTCCGCGATCTCATCTCCACGGCAGTTCCTGATGGCGTGCGGCTCGCTTTCACCTGCAGGACGCATCGTCGAGCGCGACTCGGCGCGCCCAGCGATGCACACGAAATCGAGTTACGCCCTTTTAGTCTCGCGGAAACGAAGGCGTTTCTGCGGCAGCACTACCCGGATGCGACTGAAGCAGACGTCGCTGAGTTCGCGTTTCTCAGCAGCTCAAATCCTCGAGTGCAGGCTTTGGCGGTTGAGCAGAAATTGCCGGTATCGGAGATGCTCATAGAATTGGGGCCAAACCAGTCGAACGTTGATAACGCCATCGGCGAGTTGCTGCAACGCGCGATCGACAAGCTCAAACGTCAGGCAGGCAAGACAGAAGCAGCGCAGATCGATCTCATCTGCCAAGGCCTGGCGGTACTTCGGCCGCTCGTACCGGTCTCAGTTCTGGCACAGATTTCTGGCATTCCTGAAAGCGCTGTGCGTAGCTTCGCGCTCGATCTCGGACGCCCGCTGCTTATAAAGGGAAACAGCCTCCACTTCACCGACGAGCCGACCGAGACTTGGTTCCGCGATCGTTTCAAGCCAGCACACGCGAACCTGGAGTCATTCCTGGCGCGACTGCGGCCTCTCGCCAGCGACAGCTCATACGTCGCCTCGACCCTACCTCAGCTGATGCTCTCCGCCGGGCTCATGGATGAACTCGTCGCGCTGGCATTATCAGAAGACGGTTTGCCGGCTACCAACGCGATAGAACGACGGGATGTTGAGATACAACGCCTGACATTTGCACTCAAGGCTTGCCTTCAGGCCGGGCGATATGCTGATGCTGCAAAGCTTTCGATGAAGGCCGGCGGCCAGGTGGCAGCAGCAACGCGCCAAACCGCGTTGATACAGCAGAACAGCGACATCGCAGGCGTGCTGCTTTCTCCGAACAGGATTGATGAGCTGGTATCGCGGCGCACGTTTGGTAGCAGCTGGATGGGATCGCACCATGCGTACGAGGCGGGGCTTCTTTCGGGGCGCAAGGAATTCCTGGCTGAAGCTGGCAGCAGACTGCGCATGGCCATGGAATGGCTGTACGCCTGGGCCCGGGGTCCAGCAGATGACCGAAAGACGGTCACGAATAGCGATCGGGCAGAACTCGCACTGGCACGAATGCGGGTACTGGGCCCACAAGCGGCCGCCAGGTTTCTGGGCAGTTGGAGACCTCGTCGTCTGGCCTTTGACGCAGCACGATTACTCGCACGGCGACTGCTCGACCTAGGCGAGTACGGCGAACTCGATTCGCTGGCGCTGGTCGGCACGAACAACTTCTGGCTGTCGCTCGGAATCGTGGCGGAAGCATCACGCATGGGACATCGTCTTCCGCCGGCACCGCTCGCCCGGGTGATGCACACCTTGGCAGACCGTCGGGTGCAAATCAAAGGCTCAGACCAGTGGAACGAGCGCTGGGATACTTTGGAAGCTGTTACCGCTGCCGTCTCAATGTCGCTACGCGTGCTTCCACGAGACGACGCGAGCTGGTCAGGCATTCTTCGTCGACATCTGCCGGAAAAGCCACCGACCGCTCTCTCCGACAGATTCGGCACGGACATTTCACCGCTGCTCAGAGCGTACGCGCTTGAGGCTGCATTGCGAAACGACCGGCTTACACTACTTGCCATCGCCCCGCCGGACGTCCGTTCTGAATTGGAAACAAGGGACTCTTATCGCCGCGGGTCCGATACGACCGCGTTCGAACGAACTACGGGCAGCCTTCTGCCCTGGTTTGTACTCAGCGCGGAGGTCGCATGCGGGCGCTCGCCGTCAAATCTTGATGCGGCGGTCAAAGATGCGCTGGACAAGAGCGTTGCGTCGCAAGATTACCAGTCTCGTTCGCACGTTCGGAATGTCGTGGCTATCGAATGGATCCGGGTGCTGCGGGACGCATCAGTTACAACGGAAGCTTCTGTGGCGGTGCTTCGCGACTGGATCAGCACTCACGATAACCACATCTCGCCAGATACCCTGACGGTGATGTGTCGAATCGCTTCTCACTCGCCCGGGCTGTCTGATTTCGCGATGGAGCTGGCAATCGCAGCCTTCGAGTCTCTGGAAACTTCCAGGGAACATGCTGAAACGAGAACCGATGCCTATCAGCTCCTGGCTCGCGCCGTGCTGCCGGTCAACAAAGCCGAGGCTGCCGCTTATTTTGGCCGGGCCGTCGAAATCTCCGACAACATCGGTGATGAAAATCTGGACCGATGGATAGCAATGCTTCATCTGGCAAAGGCCAGCTCGAAGAAACAGACACCCCGCCCGCAGTCTGCCTACCGTCTGGCAAGAGCCGCGGAGCTCACTTATAGGTACGTCTATCGTGACAAACACTTCGACTGGCCAACAACCGTCGAGGCGCTGCTAGGCCTTTGTCCGTCCTCGACCCTCGCTATCCTGAGCCGATGGCGTGACCGGGACTTCGGTTCTGCCGAACGCCAGATCGAAAAGGCAATCCGAAGCCTCGTGGAAGCGAGTCAACTTCCCGCAATTGCCACAGTCGCTTTAGCCGGCCTGGACGCGGGGTTGAATAGCCTGAACGACATCAAGCGAGCTATCGATGCGCAGACAGATAAGGAACGGAAGAAACAGATTCTTCACGCCGCATATCGCTACGTGCGTGTCGACCCACAGAACGAAGAAACCTGGACTGGTATGGCCCAGCAGGGGCGCGCGCTCGGGGTCCAGTTGCCAGACATCGATCGACTGCTCGCGGCCGCCGCACGACGCTACAGGTTGGCTTCTCCCCAGCCTAAGCCGTCCCCCCAACACTACGAGGGCAGTGAACGCGATGAACCCGACTGGGACACTTTGTTCGCTGGACTCGAACTGACGAACCAGGCGTCGTTGCGTCGTGCGTATGGCGACCTGAAGAGCTTCGCCCCGCCGTATTCAATCGAAGAGTTCTTCAAGCAGGGGCGTGTGCGCAGCGGTCACAGCCGGATGGCCGCGTTCATCCGCGCAGTTGCTTCATGGCCCGACTTCGGGATTTTCAAGTTTCGAGATCTGCTCGACGCCATTCCACCGCTCGGTTTCAGGTCGCTGTCGGTTCGGGAGGCGCTACGCGAGGCAACCTTGGCGGCGTGTCGAAACACACCGCAGTATTCGCAGCGTAGCGGCTGGGGAAAGGTCTTCCCTTCGGAACGTCTGTACACGCTAGGCATCGTGACCGACAAAGACGTTGTCACCGCGATTTTGCAGGGATATGCGGCAAGAATTGATACCCTTGATGCACGGGCATTTTTCCTTCTCGTGGATCCGCTGACATCTCGTCTCACCCAGGATGAAGCAGACGGTGCGCTGAATTTTGGGCTGAGTCTGCTCGATGGCATGCTTCGTTCCGAAGACGGCGACGGCCCTTGGCGCGAGGAGCTCACGCCTGCGCAATCGTGCGAACAAGCTTTGGCTGGCTATCTATGGGCCGGCCTCGGCTCGCCAGCAGCAAGCGAGCGCTGGAAGACGGCTCATGCGGTCAGAACGTGTGTGGAACTAAACTGGAACGGCTTATTGTCAGCACTTGCCGCGCGCGCATCCGCGGGCTCCCCGGCTCCCTTCACCGACGAAGGACTCATATTCTACGAATGGCATGCTCGCCAGTGGCTGCTCATTGCGCTTGCTCGAGGTGTGATCGACCGGCCAACTGCCGTCGAACCGTTTGTTCCGTTTCTGACAGCGTCTGCCGATGAGGAACACGTTCTGATCAGGCATTTTGCTGTCGAAACATTGAAGATCTTGCGCATGTCAGGCGTCGTACCGACGACAACCGATGCGGCACCCGACGAGGCCAACATCCGGAGACAGCCATTGCACGTGCATACCCGGTCCCGTAGTGTGTCTGACGACGATGACTACGACGACGCCAATGCACCTGACCCGCCGGGACACGAGAAGTATTACTTCGGTATCGATATCGGCCCGTACTGGTTCGCGCCGCTAGGTCAGGTTTTCGGCATCAACCAGGAATCGATAGAAAGACGCGCCCGGGATGTACTGCACGATCGGATGGCCTCGAGCTACGGCTCGGATCTTGAAGACGCGCGCTACGAGCGGAAAATCCTCCATTATGAGGATACCAACCACTCTCACGGCACTACGCCTCGAGTTGACGATTTGACCGCATACAACTCGTATCACGCGATGATGATTGTTGCAGCCCGGCTGCTGGAGACACATTCTGTCGGTAAGGCCGCGGACAATACGACTGATGACTTTGGAGAATGGCTGGAAGGGCAACTCTTAACCCGAAGCGATGGGCACTGGCTCGCAGACCGACGCGACCCTCACCTCACGGAACCACCGCCCGATTCGCGAGGGTACCGAGACAAAACGTGGTGCTGGAGCGTAACGGGCCAGCATCTGGACCGTCAACTGCTGACCGATGACGGCTTGCACGTTCTTTGGGGCTACTGGAGCAGCGGCGAGCGTGACAACGAAGAAACAGTCTCGGTGCGCGGCGTTCTAGTCCCGCAAGACACGGCCACTGCGCTGCTGGCAGCGTTTCAGACGTCGCCCCGACCCGATAACATCTATATTCCGGCGACCGAAGATCGCGAGGTCAGCATCGGCAGGTTTCGTCTCGAGGCGTGGGTCGATAGCAGTAGCGATCCCGTGCGTCTGGACGAATACGATTCTTGGGCAAGCAAGGTCGAATATCCCGGGCCGAGGCCGGCTTCGGCTGTAGTCGATTTGCTTGGACTGAAAGCACAGCTCGATGCGCGGTCGTGGATTTCAGATGCGGGAGCGTTTATCCGCAGCGAATCGTGGACTCGTAAGGTCGGCTATGAACCCAAAGAGGAAAGCATCGCTGGGAGCCGCCTGAGCTGTAACCGTGAATTCTTGCTGGCATTCTTGAAGCAGAATCCCGAGATGCGTTTGATGCTCAGCGTATCGATACGTCGCAAGCCGCCCCATAGCAGTTCGGATCAGGAAGTATTCGAACCGTACCCGTGGCCTTATGTGCGCTATTACCTGATAGATAAAGATGGAATCGCTCGATCGCTCAAAAGCCGTGATTGAACTTGGCAGGCGGCTGGTTGCCGAGCTTGGCCTCACGGACGACCCGCTCGCGCAGTGGATGGCTCACTATATCGCGGAGCGCATCGACGCGACGGAGCACGCCACGCCCGATGCGCGCGCTGCCGCCCGGGACGCCTGCGCCCAGGCAGTCTTTGAATTGTGGGATCACCGGAATAATCTGCCCCGCCATTCGCAGCCATTTCGGGAACTGGAGCCGGTCCTGCGAACACTTGCGTCTCTCGACGTGGACGGTGGAAACCGTTTCCGCTTCATCGACAGTCGTCCAGATATCAAAGTACCGGAAAGCTCAGAGCTTGAGAGAAACCGGTTCCTGGAAGCGGCGGTGAATCTCGACTATTCAGCGCGTGTGCTTATCCAGTATTTGCTTGGCGTCGCGTCTCGCGAGGCAACAGATAACGTCGCCCAATGGCTCGATGCTGCCATCGCCGCCGGCGCAAACGCTACCTTGGAGATTCGCCTTGCCGATTTTTTGTCAAGTGACGAGAAGGCTCCCGCCGCCGACGAGCTCGCCCGACAGGCGTTGCAAGAAAAAATCGAGAAGCTCGAATACTTTTCTCGGCTGGCAAGCTCAGTGGCCGCAGAACTCAAAAATAATCTAGACGCTCCTCCCGCTGATAGCTGAGACGAACGCGCGTGAGCGCGGCGAAACGAAGCCTGCGCTCCGCCATAGTCACAAGCTGGGGGGCAGGAGCGCCGCTTCGAACCAGCGTGCGTTGAAGACCGAGTTCAATCTGCCAGAGCAGAATAAAACCATGCGCTATACAAGGTATTCAAACTCGGACTTCGGATTAATCCAATGAAAATCAATCGTCTCGCGACCACATTCGCTCGGTTCAAGGCTCCGGTCATCATTTTGGCAAGCGGGTCAACGGCGTTGGGTCTGGCATGGATGCAAACGCACTGTACCAATCCCGCCAATCCCTTGAATCGGCTGTTCACCTTTCTCTTTCAGCCAGATGCTGTTATCGCGCTTCCCTTTCTGGCATTTATCCTTCTGATAGCAGGCACCTACCGCGAGCCACAGGAACGCCAGCCCGTGTCCAACGATCACGACTGACCTCGCTTAGAATGGTCGAGCTCCCGCTCCACAGCCAGCAGAGCTCACCTTCTTCAGGAGCGTCATCGAATCCTCTTTCACGGAATCCGGGCTCGACTGTGATGCGAATGACTTCGCTTCCCTTTTCATCGCTTCGTCGAGATTCTTGGCAGCGTGCGACGAGAGCGTCCAGCCCAGCCCAATAGGGCCATCTTTGTTCTTGTCGGGCTTAAGCGAGATGTACCCCCCGTTCAGTTGACAGACTTCGTCGAGCAACTGTTTCTTGACGAAGAATCGTCGGCTCTGATTCGAGTTTTGCACTGCTGAAAAAATAGTCGCGAACTCCCCAACCCGATCTTCTTTCGGATCGGACGAATTATCAGACGATGTATCGTCCGGGTTGTTATTTAAATCCACAATTATTGGGTGGAAGTCTTTCGTATGGGCCGAAATGGCGCGAACGAGCTCGATTGCAGTGAGAGCTCCTGACGCATCAACATATCCGCCATCGACAGCGCGACCAATCACGTCGCCTTTATCATCTTGCACGACACCTGGCGCGCTAATGAGGGGAAATCTCGCGCTTGCGTGCGCTGCTGACATGACCGAAATCGTCTTCGGCGCAGTAGATTCAACGTCAATAGAATTTGCGAAAGTTGGCGCAACGTAGTTGATAGACGAAAATAGCATACGACGTCCAGATTCAACATTCGTGGCGACAAAAATCACACGAGGCTGGGGAATGCCATCCTGAATCGCCGAAAGACCCGTCATCGGCCCATTGAGGATGGTCGCCACCTCGGTACACGTCTTCTTGAGGGTCGCCGGCGCGAACGCTCGAATCCGATTAAGCCCACACGTCAACGAATCAAACCAGGCATCCTGTAGAGTCTCACCTTTAGACGACGCAAACCGCCAGCGGCTCAGTTTTTGAATGCCTTCAGTTGACATCGCGCGTGCCAGCCAGGGACCAATAAAGTCGCTGGACAGTGCCATTGTCGTGAGGTTCCCGGCGAATGCCGGCGTGTTAATTACAGGTTCAAATGTCTTGGGATCCTTCTTGATAGCGGCATGAGAGCCAATATTGGTAGCGGTGAACGCCGCTGCACCCAAAGCTCCGCCAGAGACTCCTATGATTGCGTAGGTGCGATCGATCAGGCCGATTTGAGGAAGACTTAGAGTCTCTAAAGCGGCCGCAGTCCAGTACGCCGCCCTAATCCCGCCTCCCTCTGCGAGCACGATAATCGCCGTCCCGTCCTTGCCCGGCGTCTGCCATGCTGCAAAATCCTCCGCCGCGCCGATGGGCCGTCCGCTCCCATTGCTGGCTGCAACAGACTTGCGTGTATTGACCGGATCTGCGGCACCATCGAGCGCAGTGTAATACGCTAGCAAACCAAGTCCAGCTACCAAGGCAGCAGAAATAGTCAAGCGATGTTTTGCAACGAGAACGACTGAAAAGACAAGCGCGAGTAGTACGGCCCAGGCACCGATGCCCACAATGCAAACAAGCAACGAACCCAGCGAAGCGCCAACTGCTTTCGGGAACAGACCGAACAGGAAAATTGTCACTACGGCAAGCGCTACGTGGAGCCATTGCCTCGAGGACACCAAGGCCGCTCCCCCATCTTCATTGACTTCTTGACCGGAGATTGGTGCCGTCTCAGCCCGACCGACGCCCGATTCTGACGGCAATATCAGACAGACGACGACTGCGCAACCGAAGAATGCGAGTACATCCTGCCACTGCAAGGTTCCCCGTTCGGCCCACAGGTAAAGGCCCATCGTATACAAAACATAGGCTACCTTCGACGCATAGTAGATTATGGCGGAATCATTCCCCGGTCTGTTGCGCGTCATCCGTTGAATTATCGGCGCGATGCAGACAAAGATAACAATAAAGATGCCTATCTCTCCGAGCCAACGACCAACATATCCACCATTAAGCAGATTACCAAGCGGCTCATTGCGATGGTACGTGTAGAACGGGGACAGTGCGACCAACGTCGCAGAAAGGCCAACCACACACGAAACCAGAACTCGCTCGCGCAGCAGCCAGCCTCCCGCTTTACGAGAGAAGTCGAGGCGCGGCACCGCGTTTAACAGGAGCCGGCTTGCGCCGTAAAACATGCAAAACAGATACGGTATGGCAAGCAACGCAAGAAACTCGGGAGCACGGACGATGCTGACGTTAGTCAGAAGTTCGCCTCCTTGGCCGGTTTCGAGCAGCTTGTTCGGAATGTAAGCAAGCACCCAGACAGGAGCGAATAGCAGCAACGCGGAAACGCAGTTCTTGACCTGTTTAAACACATCAACCCCAATTCGACTTATTTGAAAACCGGAACAATCCGTTCCGGTTGCATTTTTCTTTTTTTCATAGCCGCGTACCGCTTACATGTTGGTCAATCATCGACTCGCTTCGTCACCCCTTGAGGGGGTGGAACAGTCGAGGTGACATACATATCCTTGGCGATAACGCGTCCGGCCAACTTGATAGCGATCCCCGCAAGCGAGCTTTTTTACTCTTGCTACCGCGGTAGCGCGTGCTTCCCATACCTTTGTTTTTTTAGAGAGCACTCAACCTAACGGCAAGTAACAGTTGCCGTTGACATCGAAGAAGCAATAGATAGTTGCGATTCTAGACATCTATCTCCACCTCGACAACGCAGTGTCTCTAACGTACTGGCTACCTAGGCCAGTTTGCCGAGCGATGATCCGCAATACGTCGCTGGTAGTTACGATCGTGGCTCGTTTCTCGAATGTCCGCGTATAGTTCCCGAAGCGATATACCGCGCGAACCTCCACGACGCTGGGTTGCGGCTAAAACCGTTACCTATTCCATATCAAAAACTTCTTAATCTCCAACAGGTCACTATCAAAAACTTCTCATTCTTCAACAGGTCACTAACAAAAACTTATAGTCTTCAACAGGTTACCAAGATATGTTTGCTATGGCTTTTGCGGGTGAACCGTTATCTGAGACGGAGGACACCGGCCGGAACCGGTGTCCTCGTTGGTGTCTTCGACACCTGGCTGCCAGAAAGACACCAACCTACTGCTCAGCACCACTCGTTTGAGCCGGCTACCATATGAAAGAGCTAAAGCTAGAGCTCTCACGTTTCCGACCTCGCATGCAAGTCATGCCAGCTTTGGTCTAGCAAACCTCCCGTGAGATGCGTCAATCTCGACTCGACTTCGAATTTTCTACTTTGACACGGTGTTCGCGAACACGGCTCCAATGAATCCCCTATTCGTCGCTAAGGACAGCGCTCTATTGAGCGAAACAACGCGGCGCTTGTGAGAGTGAGTTACTTGCGCGCAAGTGCAATTGTATACCTTCGCATAGTCAAGCGCGCTCTCGTACAGAGAACACTGTTCATGTCGGTGACCGACCTTTCCGCAGCAGAGTACTCCATTGAGATTGTGATATGACTTTCGCACAAGACGTCAAGCATAAGTGCAATAGCACCGATCACGAAATCTCTTCCCCAAACCAAAATCACCGTTCGCTTTAACAGATTTAACACTCAAGTTTTCAATTCTGCATCCGTTTACATGCATGTGCGATTCTTCTGCTTGATTCCATGTCCGATGGAATGCGCATATTTTGTCTGGTGGCGAGATACGAAAGGGACAAGGTATTGCTGTAGCGACGGATTCGTGCATTTCCAACAATCTACAAACGGAGTGTGTGACGGAAAGAGAGTCCGTACGCACCAGACAGGAAAATGAAAATACAAACACCGCTCGTCCTATCCCTTTTAGCAACCGTTGTGCTAACAGCATGCGGAGGTGGTGGCGGAGATTCTTCGACAGCGAACAAATCAACCACACCGGCCACCACGTCGACCCCAGCTACCTCACCAACACCGCCGCCCGTCGTCGATGGCGAATCGCTGCCCGATCTGACGCATCCGCAGACGGGTTCGACGGCTGATGTAGGCAACGGACTCGAAGGCATTTGGTCGACATCTGGAGCCACCCGCACATACGCTACGATTGACCCGGCGAACAATCTCCAATACGTAGATAGCATCGGGACACTGGCGACAACGCAGTTCTTCGGTTCAATCATCCCGACCAGTTCTACTTGGGTTCTCAATACTGGAATCAAATACTTCGGTGGATTCTTTTATACAGCGTCATCGGGCAGCGGCGCGTTTTCAGCCAAGCAGACTTTTAACGGTAGTTATGTTGCTAACGGCAGCACGGTGAATGTCTCATGGATTTACGATGCGGCAAATGCGCTGGCAGTGACGCAATCGAGCGTCGCGGGATCGTGGACAGAGACTAACACCTCGCTCACGGTGGACAATGCAGGGGCAGTCTCGGGGACCATTTCTAGCTGCCCGATATCAGGGACGCTGCTGCTAACAACTCCCTTGTCGAAGAAGAATCTTTATACTCTAACAGTAACGGTGAGCGGCACCGCGACCCTGTGTACTGTGGCTTCGGGGACAACCTTCAGTGGTCAAGCCGCAATCGTCTTCCTGCCGATCACTGGTAGCAGCCTTTACAAGCGGACAATCTTCTTTGCTGTCAAGACTGCAGACAACTCGGGCTACGCAATCGGACAGGTGAGCAAGCAATAGAACAAGTTGATCGGTAGACTAATTCGGCCCGCAGGTTGTTGTGATAACTTCCATACAAACGGCGGGAATTGAATCTACTAAACAACCTGCTGGACGAGTTGATACTACATCAAGGCCATTCCGGAATTTCTTACTGAGCAAGATGAGGACCGAGTCCAGCGAAAGATTTGAAGCGCGGAAATGCTCACGCTGATTCGTTGCTGCCAGCCGATGAGCGCCATTTTCGCTGCATCTTCGGCTGATTTTCGTGGAGCGTGTCCTCATGCTCGTTCTAAAACAAGACTACGGTGCCCGGTTGCCATGGCGCAACCGGCAGCCACACAAAGTCTACATCCTCGCCATCCTTAGAACCGGTCGGGATTGACTAAACACCAGCACCCTGATTGTCAACCGTGTTTTCGAACTGTCGCAACGTCGGTTGAGGTGCGTGACCGTCACGATTTCGACCAGAAAGAAACAGAACGAAGACAAGCGTTGTCTTCTGTAAAATCGAACATCGTTGAATTCTTTAGCTTCTCTCCCGGTGGTTCAAAGATACCAATCATCTCAGCCATCTTTCCCTTCCCGCGATAATCTGGAGCAATAGCCTCTCGCACGTCAGTTGGTGTCAGACAAAATTTCCCACTCAACCTGAGATCAAGAATCGCGCTAATTTGCTTCCCTCTACGATACTGAACAGTGTATGTTGACTTCGGCGTAAAGGTTCGCTCTAGCTGGAACACTTGATACCATTCGGTCGACTCTCCACCGATCAAGGCTTGATAGCGATTCTTCATCTTGAAGGTCACGTTGAAAGCTTGCGAAACTGCACTCGAATCAGCGACCTCGCCTTTAATTCCGAACCTAACGATTTCTCCAACGAGAGCTTGCTTCTGAACCGCCGTCGCTGTATTAGACTGAACAGTCGGCACCATATCGCATCCGGCGATCCCCCCTGCCACTGCTAGCATGAACATCATTCGACAAACCGGGAAGTTTTGCTTATTTTTCAATTTAATCAAGTCCTTTTTCTTGACCAAGCAGTGCTCTGCTGGAGTAAACACGTTTGACATCGCGATCTTCTTACGGTCTAGACGTCAGAACTTCGAGATCGATCCTCTGATTATATGACCTCTACGCTCGCCAATCCGCCGACCGTTGTGCTGTAACAGATTGGTGGCACGCAAATGCTCACCTGGAATCCGCCACTGGTCTGCTTGCTGTCGTAGGTATTCGTATTCAGCTGGCTCGCAACGTTCAGATCGCGGCCGACGTTTGCATCGACCGTATTACCGGCCACTTCCGCACCGCGCAGATTCGTGTCGCGCACACTCGTCAAAGTCAACGTATTGCCGGCATTGATCTGCGTGTCACGATTTGTCACGCCGTTGCCGTTGGTCTTCCCTTTCGCGGTGCTGGCCGCCAGTTCAATCGTGAAGCCGTTCCGTTCGCCGCCAAGCGCAAAACTAGCATCAATACTGCCGCCGCTGCAGCTGTGATGGCCCGATTGCTGGCTGGTGTCCTGCGCGCTCTGCAGATTGATGTCACGAGACGCATTGAGCACAACGTCATGCCCTGAGATTTTCAGGTCGCCAGCATGCGACGTGCAGCCGTCTTTGGCCACGTTGCTGCTCTGAGAGTCGCTGTAGCTCGACCTATCTCCGATACTGACCGTCGCCTTGATCAGTGGCTGGTCGGTCGGCCCGTGGAGCTCACCCTTATATGCGTTATAAACTGCAACACCTGCCTGTGCCGTGTCGAGTGCCGCCAGACGCGGATCGCCCGCATAGCTCGCGTTGTTCATGCTTTGGTTGACTGTCGCCATCGCATTGCCCACTACACCGCCCAATGCTAGGGTTAAGGCTTACACCGAATCGGCTCGAACTCCGCCTCGACCTTGTCTGAATCGCATCCGCGCCGGGAGCCACATTCACGTTCTTGCCGATCAACGTCAGATCCTTAACCGCACTCAATTCGGAACCGGCCACTGTGACGTCCTGATTCGCGTCCAGCGTCACACTTCCATTACCGCTCACAATCTGGATACGCATTGTGGTCTGCATACGCGAAGCTCGTCGCGAGACCGTGGTTATTCCCAACGCCAACGCTGAAGCCCGTAGCCGTACCATTGCTGCCCAGACTACCGATCTGATGGCTGCTCGAGCGCTGATGAATCGTGCGCGTATCGAGCCCTGCGAGAACACCGATCGCGCCCTTCGTTGCAACCAGATCAACACCCTGTGCTCCGCTGATAGCGGAGCCGATTACGTTGATGCTAATTCATCGTCGGAACAGTCGCTTTAAAAGACTCGGCCGTTCGCCATTCGCAACGAACCCTGGCCGGCGAACAGCACCGATCTCGGGCATCTCTTCACGACGAAGCCGAGCAAGGGCGGCCTCCAGCAGATCGTCCGAATAAAATCGCATCGGGTCGGGGAAACGGACATAGTCGGGCTGCATCAATGGATGGTCGATCGCCGGATTGTCGAGACCATGCTCTTGTCGTAGACGTTGCCATGCCATGATAACGACAGGGAAACGTACGAGTGGTGCGTCGTTACTGAATTCACATCCGTCTACGGCCCGCGTGTGATGCGTAACCAGCACGAAGTTTTTCACGCTTTCCCAAATATGCGTTTCAGCAAGCTTCGTCGGACAGGGCGAGTAACTGCTTTATCGGCCTCGGACACCCCTTCGACATCGCACGCAGTCGGTCCACCAGGGCGAAGCAAGTCACCAGGATA
>NZ_QBUY01000157.1 GCF_003121405.1 Paraburkholderia sp. C35
GCAAGGACCGTAGTGGGTGGTGTTCAGCGGCTTTCTTTTGCCTACTTTTCTTTGCCGCGGCAAAGAAAAGTAGGTGCCGCCCCGCACAGGGGCAACGCTAGCAGACCACTAACAACACGCGGACGCCAGCGCAAAAAACCCACCCCAAACCGTCGCAGACGAAAAAAAAACCTAAACCGATATCATCTCCACAACAGCCCCTCTAGCAGCATCAATCGCCGCCGCCTCGGTAGCAAAAACCGCATACTCAGCCACCTGCTGAAACGGCACCACATGCACACGCGCCTCCGCCCCATCATCCAGCTTCCGAACGGATTCAAACGCCGCCCACCCACCATGACTAATAAACTGCCGGGCAGACAATTCAACCTGATAGGCCCCAAACGTTTCCACACGCATCGATCTTCTCCATGAGCAAATCGCCATACCGGCGATCGACATTGATATTGATTACGCAAACGCGAAAGCGCGAACGAAAGCGGCCCACAGAAAAATCCGGCGCCGGCGCGCGCCTCAAGCTCCGCGATACGCTTGCGCAAATTGCGATCTTCCTGAAACCGCGCGGTTTCATCGCGGATCACCGCGACGATGCCAGTCAGTTCGCGCTCGGGTGAATACAACAGTGCAACCGTAAAAGCGATCGACAGCGCGCGACCATCCTTGTGAACAGCGGGCACGCGCAAAAGATCATTGCCATAGCGCGTCTGTCCCGTCGCCATGGTCTTTTCATAACCTTCCCAATGACGTCCTCGCAGTCGCTCGGGGATGATCAGATCCAGCGACTTCCCAAGTGCATCCTCCGGCGTAAAGCCAAAGATCCGCTCCGCCGCAGGATTCCACAACGTAATCGCGCCATGCTTGTCGGAGATCACGACGGCATCGCCGATCACGTTCACCAGCTGTTCAAAATCGATGGCTGCTTGCATATAGGGGCTCGTGTGTTATTGGGCTAGCTGCCGCTCAGCAAAAACAGCGCCACGTGGGCGCTGTTCTGTGGGTTCCGTGCGTCTCTCCATGCAACACACGGAACCGTTGAAACGCCTCTGACGATTACACCACTTTCGATTCCCGCAGGTTCGCGATCTGCTCGAAGCTGTAGCCGAGACCCGCCAGCACTTCTTCCGTGTGCTCGCCAAGCAGCGGCGAACCAGTGATTTCAGGCTTCATGTCCGAGAACTTGATCGGGCTGCCCACCGTCAGATACTTGCCGCGCGCCTTGTGGTCCACTTCGACGATCGTGCCGCTCGCACGCAGCGACTCGTCATTGGCGATTTCCTTCATCGACAGAACCGGCGAGCACGGAATGTCGAACTTGCGGAGGATGTCGACAGCCTCGAACTTCGTCTTGTCGGCAAGCCACCCTTCGATCGTGTTGAAGATATCGAAGATATGCGGCTGACGTGCCTGTGCCGTCTTGTAGTTCGGATCGTCGATCCACTCTTCCTTGCCGATCGCACGGCAGATCGGCTCCCACGCGTGGCCCTGAATCGTGAAGTAGATGTACGCGTTCGGGTCCGTTTCCCAGCCCTTGCACTTCAGCACCCAACCCGGCTGGCCACCACCGCCTGCATTGCCGCCGCGCGGCACGACATCGCTGAATTCGCCATGCGGATATTGCGGATACTCTTCCAGGTAGCCGACGCGGTCCAGACGCTGCTGGTCGCGCAGCTTCACGCGGCACAGGTTGATCACGCTGTCCTGCATCGACACGGCCACCTTCTGGCCCTTGCCCGTCTTGTCGCGGCCGATCAGTGCCGTGAGAATGCCGATGGCCAGGTGCATACCCGTGTTGCTGTCGCCGAGTGCTGCTGCGCTCACTGTCGGCGGGCCGTCCCAGAAGCCTGTCGTCGATGCGGCGCCGCCTGCGCACTGCGCGACGTTTTCATAAACCTTCAGATCGTCGTAATGATGGCCATCGCTAAAGCCCTTCACGGAAGCCACGATCATCTTCGGGTTCAGTTCGTTGATGCGTTCCCACGTGAAGCCCATGCGATCCAGTGCGCCCGGCGCAAAGTTCTCGACCAGCACGTCCGATTCCTGGATCAGCTTTTCCAGTACTTCCTTGCCGTCCTGCGTCTTCGTGTCGAGCGTCAGCGAACGCTTGTTGCTGTTGAGCATCGTGAAGTACAGCGCGTCGGCTTCAGGAATGTCGCGCAGCTGGTTGCGCGTCACGTCGCCCGAACCGGGGCGCTCGACCTTGATCACATCTGCGCCGAACCAGGCAAGCAACTGGGTGCACGCAGGGCCTGCCTGAACGTGCGTGAAGTCGATGATCTTGACGCCTTCGAGTGGTTTGCTCACTTTCGTATCTCCGTGGTTGGCTGATGTCACTTTTTCATTGCCGCGCTTTGCGGGTTCAGATTCGTCAAGCGTCCGCTTTCGGTCCCGGCCGCTTCGTCGATCACGGCGTTGATGAGCGTCGGCTTGCCCGATGCAATCGCTTCCTTCACCGCTTTTTCCAGTTCTTCCGGCGTCGTCACGTTGTAGCCAATGCCGCCGAATGCCTCGATCATCTTGTCGTAGCGCGCGTCCTTCACGAACACCGTCGGCGCGACGTCCTTGCCGCCCGTCGGGTTCACGTCGGTGCCGCGATACACGCCGTTGTTGTTGAAGATGACCGTGCACACGGGCAGGTCATATCGGCAGATCGTTTCGAGTTCCATGCCGCTGAAGCCGAACGCGCTATCGCCTTCGATCGCGAGAACCTGCTTGCCGCTCGTCACGGCGGCGCCGATAGCGAAGCCCATGCCGATGCCCATCACGCCCCACGTACCCGAATCGAAACGCTTGCGCGGCTGATACATGTCGATGATCGCGCGTGCATAGTCCAGCGTGTTCGCGCCTTCGTTTACGACATTGATGTCCGGGTTCTCCTTGACGATGTCGCGCAGCACGCGCAGCGCGCTGTGGAAGTTCATCGGCGACGGATTCTTTGCGAGCGTCGCGGCCATCTTCTGCAGGTTGGTGTTCTTCTTCTCGGTGACGGCGTCGATCCATTCCTTCGGCGGTTGCGGGAAATCATCGCCAACCTGATCGAGCAGCGAAGCGACGCACGAACCGATATCGCCGACGCGCGGCGCCGCGATCGCGACGTTGCTGTCCATTTCCTGCGCCGAAATGTCGATCTGCACGAACTGCTTCGGCTTGCCCCACGTCTTGCCCTTGCCATGCGACAGCAGCCAGTTCAGACGCGCGCCGACCAGCACGACCACATCGGACTCAGCCAGCACGAACGAACGCGCAGCGGATGCCGATTGCTCGTGCGTATCGGGCAGCAGACCCTTGGCCATCGACATCGGCAGATACGGAATGCCCGTCTTTTCGATGAACGCGCGGATTTCCTTGTCGGCCTGCGAATACGATGCGCCCTTGCCGAGCAGCAAGAGAGGACGCTTGGCCGTCTTCAGCAGATCGATGGCGCGCTTCACTGAATCAGGCGCAGGCAGCTGGCGCGGCGCTGCATCGATCACGCGTACCAGCGACTGCTTCGCTTTCACGGCATCGATAGTTTGCGACAGCAGCTTCGCGGGCAAGTCGAGATACACGCCGCCCGGACGACCCGACACCGCAGCGCGAATCGCACGCGCGAGGCCGATGCCGATGTCTTCTGCGTGCAGCACGCGATACGCAGCCTTCGCATACGGCTTCGCTGCGTTCAACTGATCCATTTCTTCGTAGTCGCCTTGCTGCAGGTCGACGATTTCACGTTCGCTCGATCCGCTGATCAGGATCATCGGGAAGCAGTTCGTCGTTGCGTTGGCGAGGGCCGTGAGGCCGTTCAGGAAGCCCGGTGCGGACACTGTCATACAGATGCCGGGCTTTTGCGTCATGTAGCCGGCAATCGCCGCTGCATGACCTGCGTGCTGCTCGTGACGGAAACCGATAAAGCGCATTCCTTCCGCTTGCGCGAGGCGCGCGAGGTCGGTGATAGGAATGCCGACCAGACCAAAAATCGTGTCGATATCGTTCGCTTTGAGTGCATCGATGACGAGGTGGAAACCGTCCGTCGTTTGTTGTGCGTTCTCTTCAGCGGATTCTTGCGGTCTGATCTCAAGTACATCTGCCATGACGTCTCCTCCTTGGCCGGGTGTTGTGTGGCGTCTCGTGATATACAATATTCCAAACACAATATTAGTCAACGGATTTTTGCGAACGGCTTTGCTTTCATCGGGTACTGCTGCAGTGCAAAAGTTGGCTAGCGCTTTGTGTTTGAAGGCTTTGGGCGCTTATATCGTGCGTTGCATCAAGCGCCCGTTCGGGATAATCCTGGGGTCGTCGCGAGTACGTGCCGGCGGCCCTCAGTCCAGAAAATCGCAATGCGCTTCGACATACAGCGCGAGGTCGAGCGAGTGCTGGCGCACCAGCGTCTCGACGCGTTCGGTATCGCGCGCTTCCAGCGCTTCGATAATGCGCATGTGGTCTTCGATCGAACGCGACGCGCGGTCGCTCTGCGCGATCGTCATGCGCCGTATCGCGCGCACATGCATGAAGATGTTCTTGATGGTGTCGAGGATGATCTGCGAGCCGGATAGCTCGACCAGCGCCTGGTGAAACGCGATGTTCACCTCGGAGTACTCCTCGATGTGATCGGTCGGCGTCGCTGAATGGAAGTCGTCGAACATCGCGCGCAGGCCCGCTATGTCTTCATTCGAAGCGCGCTGCGTGGCCAGGCGCGCGGCCACGCTTTCGAGCGCGGCCCACATGCAGATCATCTCGACGATCTCTTTCTTCGTCTTGCGCAGGATGTAGACACCGCGGCGCGGCACCGTGCGCAGAAAGCCTTCCTGTTCGAGCAAGGTCATCGCTTCACGCACGGGCGTGCGGCTCACGCCGAGCGCTTCCGTCAGCTCCTTCTCATCCAGACGCACTTCCTCACGCGAGTGATAGATGTCGGTGTTCGCGATCGCCTGCTTGAGCCGTGCGTACGCCTGATCGCGCAGCGAAGCCGTCGCGTTGATCGGCGTGAGATTCAGGCTCAACGGGACCGAGCGGACATTCTCTTGCGTGTCGGTGGACATGGTCGGCGTGTCTCCTCGTGGTCGAAAACGGTGGCGGCCCGTTTGACGACGCGCGCCAGGTCGGCGCGGCCGTTTGGCCCTTCTACCCGTCTGCAAGTACCGCTTTGCATATGTGCAATACTGTATATCACATATCTTATCGTCACCAATTCTCCTGCACCCCAGGTATGCAGCGCACAGTACATAAGTGATGACGAATAGTTTTCAAAGAAAACTTTAACTATCGTGAATTGATCGACGCGCCTAAGCTGTCTTCACGCAATCGCTGATATGGAGGGGATGATGCGCAACGCACACGATCAACACGGGACTCACTATGAGCGCTCGATCGACGCGCAGCTGTGCGCGTTCAACAGCGCATTCGCCGACCTCGGCTTGCGCTTCCGCTGGGACGCACAGATGCTCACGTCGCTCGCGACGATCGACGGCGAACATGCACGCGTCGCCGCTTATCTGCACGCGCATCAGCCGCATCTGCTCAACGCGTACAGCGCGGATTTCCTGAGCGACGCGATTCTCGCGAAGAAGCGCGCGCATACGCCCGAAGTTCTGCCGACACGCGTCGACAGGCAGGAGGAAGCGCACCGTTCGGGCTTTTCGCTTTCCCAGTACTTCGCCGACGATGGCGTGCCGGCACTCGCAGGCGCCTGAAGCGCCACGATCGCCGCTCGCAGCAGTACCTTGAAAAACTCCCGCGCCTCACTGGCGCGGGAGTTTTTTATTGGCGGCTGATAGATATCGACAGAAGCGGGACACACACAGTCAAGATCGGACAAGACGCGTGACGCCCGCGCGAAAAAACAAAAGCGGTGCGCCCGCCCCCCAAGGCAGCACACCGCTTCCGCATCACTTCGACTCAAACTTCAACTTCAACGAACCTGCAACGCGCCGTAACAGCGCGACGCCTCACTCGCCCGAACTGGCGCTCAGCCGCGATGCATTGGCCGAGGACGAAGACGCAGACGTTCCCGATTCGATCAATCTTGCACGCATCGGCGCGAGCACGAACTTCGCCGCTACACCTGCTGCAATCGTCACCACCGCCGACACGATAAACACGAGACTCCATCCGCCCGCCGCCGACAACACCGACGCAAGCGGCACCAGCAAGGCCGCTGTGCCTTTCGCCGTATAGAGCGTGCCCGCATTCGACGCCGCAAACTTGCTGCCGAACGTATCCGCGCAAATGGCCGGGAAGATCGAGAAGATCTCGCCCCAGAACAGGAAGATCAGCGCGGCGAACGTCATGAACGCATAAGGGTTCTGGCCATACTGCATCATGCCGAGCAGCGCGAGCCCTTCGCCGATGAAGATCGCGAACATGGTGTTTTCGCGGCCGATCTTGTCGGAGATGAAGCCGCACAGCGGACGCGTGAAGCCATTGCAGATGTTGTCGATGGACAGCGTCATCGTCAGCAGCGGCAACGTCATGCCGAACATCGACATCGGCAATTTGGCGAGCCCCCAGTCTTTAGCGATCGGGCCAATCTGCGCCGTGGCCATCAGACCGCCCGCCGCCACCGCGACGAACGATGCATAGATCACCCAGAAGACGGGCGTCTTGATCATCTGCCCCGGCGTGTAGTCGATCTTGCTGACCGCGAACTTGCGCTTCACGCCCGCCGTGGAACGTGCCACCGGTTTGTGCAGCAGCAGCGCCAGCACGAAAATCGCCGCGCCCTGCAGGATGCCGAAGAACAGGAACGTATGTTCGTAACCCGTGCGCGTAATCATGTTGGCAATGGGGATCACCGTGACGGCCGCGCCTGCGCCGAAACCCGCTGCCGTCAGGCCCGCAGCGAGACCGCGCTTGTCCGGAAACCATTTCAGCGCATTGCCGACGCACGTGCCGTACACGCCGCCCGCGCCAATGCCGGCGATGACCGAGCCGGCATACAGCTCAGGCAGTGTCGTCGCGTGCGAGAAGATCATCCACGCGAGACCGGCGCAGAGCGCTCCAACCGCCACCACCGGACGCGGCCCGAAGCGGTCGACGAGCCAGCCTTCCACAGGCACGAGCCATGTCTCTGTGAGAATGAAAATAGAGAACGCAAGCTGGATAGATGCTTCGCCCCAGTGGTGCCGCGCGTCCATCGGCGCGACGAAGAGCGTCCAGGCGTATTGAAGATTGGCGACCAGTGCCATGCACAACATGCCAATCACCAGCTGAGACCAGCGGTTCGAGAGCAAACCGCTTCCCGTCGCCTGTCGGGTGTTTCCATTCATGAGCATCGTCTCCGCTTTCGACGGGACTGACGTTTTAGCGCCGGCTTCCGTCGCATGCAAAATTGCATGTCATTTCTAATGGTTAGGTGCTGCTACGCCTATATGTATCAGCGCGGCTGCATCGGCCTTGCTGTGTTCTTCTTACCCGGCGTTGGGACTATCGACAGACTTGCGTAGTTAACCATTCAAACAGTTTTCAGTCTTTACATTTCTATTCGAGCGGCCTGCGGATTTTCCCCAATGCATTGCGCTTCAACACGCAATGCCAGGCGTTAACCCTTAAAGGCAGTCCGTTGCCGGGCGAACTCATCGTAAGAGCGCATGCCCGATTGCGAATAATTAAAGAAAGTTATCGAATGGATTCGCGATCGTTTATAGATGCGATGGCGCGGGGCGCGCAGAGAAGCTTGCCGCTTGGCAATGAGGGAAGATGCGGACATCCGAGACGTGGATGTCCGCGGTAGATCAGTGCTGGAAGATGGCCATCAATCGAGGAAATCGCAGTTCGCTTCGATGAAAGCGGCGAGATCGAGCGAGTGCTGGCGCACCAGACGCTCGGCCAGTTCGGTATCGCGCTTCTCGAGCGCTTCGATGATGCGCAGATGATCGACGATCGAACGCGACGCGCGGTCGCTCTGCGAAATGGTCATGCGCCGGATCGCACGCACATGAATGAAGATGTTCTTGATCGTGTCGAAAATGATCTGCGACTTCGACAGTTCGACAATGGCCTGATGGAAAGCAATGTTCGCATCCGAGTACTCGGCAATATGTTCAGCCGGCGTCGAATCGCGGAACTGGTCGAACATATGGCGCAGCCGCGCGATTTCTTCGTCGGTGGCGTGCAGCGTGGCGAGACGTGCAGCCATGCTTTCCAGCGCGGCCCACATCTGCACCATCTCGACGATCTCGCGCTTGTTCTTGCGCACGATGTAGATGCCGCGGCGCGGAATGGTCCGCACGAAGCCTTCCTGTTCGAGCAGCGTCATCGCCTCGCGCACGGGCGTGCGGCTCACGCCCAGCGATTCGCTCAGCGCGCGGTCGTCGAGGCGAATCTCTTCGCGCGACGCATAGATGTCGGCATCGGCGATAGCCTGGCGGAGCATCGCATAGGCGCGGTCGCGCAAGCTCGCGCTCATCCCGATGGGCTGCAATGACAGGGTGAACGGCGTGGCCGCTGGCTGGCTGTCAAGTTCTGACGACATGCATCGCCTCTAATGGACTATGAACGTATTCAGTATATCAGCGTGTGAGGTATTGTCGATGGAAGCCGCCTCTACGCTGGCTGCGCAGCGCATCATCGCACGCGGCGACCAGAAAAAGACACTAGGGATTAGGCACCGTCGACGCGCCCGCCGCCGCAGCCGCCGTCAAGGCTTCGGGCGCCGACGCTTCGCGCGGCGCTTCATGCGCGACGGAACCGCACTGGAGCTGGCCGTTGTCGCTCGATTCGAGTTCGGCGGCATTCAGGTTCGCACAGGCTGCATCGACGATCGTGCCGATGTCGTGCCGGTTGCGCTCACGCGCCGCGTGCTTCATTTCGTTTTGCAGCCAGCCGCTGAACCCGGCGATGGCAAATACGGCAACGGCAAAAAGGACAGACTCGGTTTTGGACAAACGCATCTTTGTTATGGCTTTGCATAAGGGACGGCCAGTCACGTTATCGGCAACTGCGCGGAAAGCTTGAATCGGCTGAATAGCTGGCGTGATCAGCTTGCGTCGTAAAAGCCGTCAAAAACGGCGATGGACACGTCAGTAGCGAGTGCCCGAAAAGGAAAACACTGGGCGATAGCGGCCATATCCCTGTGTTGCGCAATGCGTTGGAGAAAGTACGTTTGCATATCGGGTCGCACATTGCCGTATCGGTCGAGGAATTGTCCCCACAGCGGCATGTTCTGGAAGCGCGTGGTCAATTCGCGCGCGGTTTCGATATAGGCCAAAGGAAAAAGCCTGCGATAAGCGGGCAGATTGTAAAGCCACGACGTGCCCAATACGCGTTGCGTCGAAGGATTGGCATGCATCACATGCTCGAATAGCGCGCGCAATTCGGCGCGCCTTGCGTCAATCCGCTTGCGGCTCAAAGGCGAGTACGCTGGCGAATCGATATTGGAGAAATGCAGGCGAATGGCCGTATCGCTCGCAATTGCATAGGAAAAACAGCCGAAGCGTGCAACCAGAGCGGGCGGCGGCATTTCTTCACGCGTGAGGAAAAACCGCCAGGTCCATTCGACGGGATCTGCCGCATCGGTTAAACCGTCGATATAAATCCGCCACACGCTATGGTTAGCATCGAATTGACGGCCCAATCCAAAGCGGATATAGAAATTCGTGTAATGCAGCAACGCGACTTCCAGCGGCGAGCTGGAAATGGCCGCCACGCGTTCGGCAAAGCGCCATTGCAGTTCGAAAAATGCCCGGCTATATCGGCTCATTCCGTGCTCAATATGCAAATTGTGTGGCGTCAATCGTCTTCGTGTTAGCCCAACCTGACCTTCCGAGAGCGCAATGGCCGCCCAACCCGAGAGTTTCCGCGATCAGTTCGTATCGCTGTTTCAGTCCGCCGTCGATCAGGTCGTGCGCACCGCGTCGCCTTCCACTGCGCTCGTCACACGCCCGGGAACGGACAACGCGCTCGTGAATGCGGCGGCTGCGATTGCAGCGCTGAAATCGCAAGGCCAGACCACCTTACCCGACGTCGCGCCGGGCGAGGTCGCACAGGACGCGTGGACCTGCGCGAAGATGGGCTTCTCGCTGTTGCAGGCGCGCGCTCGCGGCGACGCGACGGCCGCCAGCACGATCGAAAACAATCTGCGCTACAACGTCTGCGATCCGGCCTGGATCAAGGTCATCGAGAACTACATGCAGTTTTTCGGTCCTGACGGCAAGCGCGCGGCGATTCCCTACCGGCGCGCGAACACGATCGGCCCCGTCACGATCCCACTCAAAGCAGGCGCAACGATCGCGCTGATCGCCGACTGGGGCACCGGCACGGACGTCGCCGTCGATCTGCTGAAGCAGGCCGCGCTGCAAAACCCGGACATCGTGATCCATCTCGGCGACATCTACTATTCCGGCACGCCCGAGGAATGCGACGCAAACTTCCGGAACATCGTCGATACCGTGCTGGCGCGCAGTACCAAAGATGTCCCCGTCTACACGCTCTCCGGCAATCATGACATGTACTCGGGCGGTGCCGGCTATTACGGCCTGATCGACACACTGAACGATCACGCGCGCCGGCAGCCCGCGAGCTTCTTCTGCCTGCGCAACGACGACTGGCAGTTCATCGCGATGGACACGGGCCTGCACGACTACAACCCGTTCGACGGCACGGAAGTGCTCACATTCATCGAACCGGACGAAGAACAATGGATCGTCGATCGCATCGCCGAATTCGACGGCAAGACCATCCTGATGTCGCATCATCAGCTGTTTTCGGCGCTGTCGCAGATCGGGCCGCTGCAGGCAGGCGGCAAGCTCGTCGCGCACAATCCGAAGCTGCTGCCGAGCTTCCAGCGTTTCGCACAGGCCGCCAGGCAGCCGATTGCCGCATGGTTCTGGGGCCACGAACACAGCCTGAGCATCTACCAGCCGTATCTCGGCCTGAATCGCGGACGCTGCATCGGCCACGGCGCCGTGCCTGTGATCGTCGACGGACCGGAGAATGCGCCGGATTCACGCATCGTCAATCCGCCCACGTTGCAGAACGTGTTGCTCAAGCAAGCCGACATGATCTACATGCACGGCTTCACGATCATCCGTCTTGGGCAAGGCGCGCAGCATGCGCAGGCGTCGGCTGAGTACTACGAAAGCAGCGACGGCACGACGCCGATGTTCACGGAAACGCTCTAGCGCTCCGGCGTTTCAGGCTCACCGTCATACGTCGACGATAACCTCGAAGCCGCCGTAAATAAGCCGTTTGCCATCGAACGGCATGGGCAGCGTGTCGGGCTGAACGCGCGGATCGGCCATCACCTTGCCCATGCCTTCGTCGCGCGCCGCGCGCGAAGGCCACACGACCCACGAGAACACCACCACTTCATCCGGCTCGCGCTTCACGGCCATCGGAAACGATGTGAGCTTGCCTTCGGGCACATCGTCGCCCCAGCACTCGACCACATTCAGCGCGCCGTATTCCTTGAACACACCCGCCGCCGTCGTCGCATGCTTGCGATAGAGCTCGCGATTCTCCGCCTTCACTGCCACCACGAATCCGTCCACGTAGTTCATTGCCGCTCTCCTGTGCTGATTGACCAGACATCCAGACGCCGGGCATAAAAACCGCGTATGCCCGGTTCTACTGATACGACGCGCGAGGCGACAGCAAATCGACAGCCTCGCGACGATTTTTCATGCGCGAGCGTGCGTGACGCTGCACCGTACGCCGCGCCGATGTCATAATCCGCGCAGCATCCCGCCCCGTTCCCAACATGTCGAGCCGGTTCCATCGGAAGATTGGCAGTATCCTCGGATTGCTTGCGATCCTGATGGCGACGCTCGCGCCGACCATTTCGCAGGCCATCGCGGCGAGCCGCGGCGCCTATGATCCCGCCGCCGCATTGTGCTCGGCGCATACGGCAAGTCCCGCCGACACCCAGGAAGATGATCCCGGCAACGCTCACACGTTGGCCTCGCACTGGCATGCATGCGGCTATTGCAGTCTGCTCACGCATGTTCCCGTGCTGCCCGCGTCGCCCGCTACTTTTGCGCTGACGGTCGCCGTCATTGCGCAGCGCGTTGCCGTGCGCTTCGAAAGCGTCGCGCTTGCCGCGACCTTCGACACCGCGCAGCCACGCGCGCCGCCTGTCCATCTCTGAGTCGAAACGCATCCGGCAACGCTGTTGAAGCGTTGCTGTATCCGCGCATGCCGCGTTGCCGCTTCCCCCCGGCGCAACCGGCACGCGCGCTCACACTCGGGATAAACCCATGAATAACCGATACGTCACGCGCGGCATGCTGCCGCTCGCCGGCTGCATGCTCGCGGCCCTGCTGTTGCCTTCCATTTCTCACGCACACGCGATTGCCGGCGACCGCGTGTTCCCCGCCACCATGGCCGTCGACGACCCCGGCGTCAGCGACGAACTGAATCTGGAGTACGGACATCAGCGCGTGCGCGGCGACGATGGCGACCAGAGCGTCAACACCTTCAGCTTCGAATACGACAAGCTGATCACGCCGCGTCTCGCGGTATCGATAGAAGGCGCCTACGTCGGGCAGAACAATCCGACCGCGCATGGCTTCGACAACTTCGGCGTCGGCCTCAAATACCTGCTGTATGTGAACGAGGCGCACGAATTCATGACGTCGATCGGCGTCGATGCGGATCTGGGCGGCCCGGGCAGCCACGCGATCGGCGACAGTTTCTCGACCATCTCGCCAACCATATTCGCGGGCAAAGGTTTCGGCGATCTGCCCGATTCGCTCGCGTATCTGCGCCCCATCGCGATCACAGGCGAAGCCGGGCCGGCCTTCACGACAGGCGCGGGCCAGCCGAACGCGTTCAACTATGGCGTCACCGTGCAATACAGCCTGCCCTATCTGCAGCAGCACGTGCATGACGTCGGCCTGCCGCAGCCGCTCGCGAACCTGATTCCGCTCGTCGAGATACCGCTGTCGCGCAGCCAGGGGCAGACCACGGGCACGGTGAATCCGGGCGTCATCTGGATCAACCGCTACGGGCAATTCGGCATCGAAGCGCAAATCCCGATCAATCACGCGAGCGGCTCGCATGTCGGCGTGCTGGTGCAGGCGCATCTGTTCTTTGACGACATCGCGCCCACCACCATCGGCAAGCCGCTTTTCCAGTAACGAGGACCGAACCATGAACATCAAACGATTCGTGACCGCGCTCACGCTGTCATTGGCCCTGACGCCGCTCGCGGCGCTCGCTCACGTCTTTCCGCAGAAGCAGACGCCTGGCGCGGGCGCGACGGTCGACGCGCCCGCCAAGGTGACCATCGCATTCGATGGCCCGCTCGAACCCGCCTTCAGTTCACTGACTGTCACGGACGCGGCAGGCAAACAGGTGAACAGCGAGAAATCGACCGTCGATGCGCAACACCCGGATGTCGCCTCCGTCGCGCTGCCTGCGCTCGCTGCGGGCAAATACACGGTGCATTGGGTTGCCGTGGCGTCGGACGGGCATCGTACGCATGGCGACTACTCGTTCAACGTGAAGTGAACGCTTTTCCGTCCATCGGCGCGCCGCGCGTTCGTGGCGACGACGATGGACGGATGCGGGCGGGTGCAGGCGGCTCTGCTGCAGCGCGAGAGAAAATGTCGTAAATAGTTGGCTCGGACGGGACGCGCGGACGGCATGGCACGGCCACGATGCCGCGTTCGCGAGGCCGTGCTACTGTCCCGACTACAGCCATGGCAGCTGGCCTGCAGGTATCGTCGACCGTTCAACCCCGCTACGGAGTGTGCGTGAACAATCCGCTGATTTTCGGCTTTGCGCTCGTCGCAATCGATGTCGTGATCTGGCGTTGCGCGATCCCCAGAAACGAAGTCGCGCGGCTGCTGGTGCGCCTGTGCCTCTACGCTGCCTATAGCGCGCTGCTGTTCAGCACGGGGCTGACGCCGTTCTCGCAGGCGCCGTATGCGGACTCGATGCCGCTGCACATACTCGGCCAGGTACTCGAGATCATCTGGTGGCTGATGGGCGCGCGGCTGCTGAGCGTGACCATCGACACGCTTCTGCTACCCAGCACATGGCGCCGTCAGCGGCTTTTCTCGGACGTGTTTGGCGCCGTGGTGTTTCTCGCAGCTGGCGTCGCCGCGCTCGGCTTCGTGCTTGAGTTGCCGGTGCGCGGACTGGTGGCGACATCGGGCGCGCTGGCCATCGTCCTCGGTCTCGCGATCCAGAGCACGTTGAGCGATGTGTTCGCCGGCATCGTGATCAACACCACGGAGCCGTATCAGATCGGCAACTGGGTTTCCATCGACGGCACCGAGGGCAAGGTGCTGGAGATGAACTGGCGCGCGACGCATCTGCTGACTTCGCAAGGCAACATCGTGATCGTGCCGAACGCCGTGGCGGCGAAGGCGAAGATCACCAACAGCAACCGGCCGCCGTCGCTGCATGGCGTCACGGTGACGCTGGAGATCACACCCGAGGCGCGTCCAGGCATCGTGGTGGCCGCGCTGGAACGTGCGCTCGCCGGTGTACGCGCCGTGCTCGCCGATCCCGCGCCGTATGCGCAGGTGAAGCGGACCAGCGTGATGTCCGTCACATACGAGGCGACGGCGTATGTCGACGACATGGGCAAGAAACTCGCCGTGACGAACGAACTGTACGACTTGTGCTACCGGCATCTGGAGGCGGCGGGCATCGCGTTGCGGCCGCTGGCTGCCGGTTATGCGTCGGCGCCTGCCGTCGCGCAGGAGACGGACCCGCGCATCAGCCTGTTGCGGCGGGTGGAGATTTTTGCTGCGCTGACGGGAGATGAGCTGAAGCATCTGGCGCCTCTGCTGACGCGGCGCGGATACGACCGTGGCGATACGGTGGTCAAGCCGGACAACGTGCTCGATCATCTGACTATCGTCGATTCGGGTGTGCTTTCTGTTGTCGCTGAAGATGCGTCTGGGCCGGTTGAGTTGATGCGACTCGGGCCGGGTGATGCCATCGGCGAAGCGGGTTTGCTGGCCGGTATGCCGGCGAGTGTGACGATTTCTGCGCTGACGGCGGCGAGTGTCTATCAGTTGAAGAAGGATGACCTCACGCCGTTGCTCAAGGATCAGCCCGATGTCGCCAGGTTGATCTGGCAGATGCTGTCACGGCGGCAGGATACGCTAGGGAAGCTCGGGACGCCGGCGCCTGTTGCACAGTCGGAGCAGTCGATTTTTCAATGGTTGTGGGATGGGATGAGGAAGTTGCATGATCTGACGTTTTGATTTTTTTTCTGTCTGCGACGCTGGTTTGTGGGGTTTTTTTTGGGCTTTGGTGGCATCCGCGTTTTGTTAGTGGTCTGCCAGGGTTGCCCCTGTGCGGGGCGGCACTTACTTTCTTTGCCGCCGCAAAGAAAGTAAGCAAAGAAAGCGGGCTAACACCGC
>NZ_QBUY01000158.1 GCF_003121405.1 Paraburkholderia sp. C35
TGGAAACGTCTGATGTGTATAAGATTCAGCTACAACTACAACTACAACTACAACTACAACTACAACTACAACTACAAAGAAGCCGCCGCCCGCGCAGCAGTGTCATAAATCCCGGAAGCATTCCGCATCAGCTGCGCGGCGTCGCCAATCTGCTCATTAGTGAGCCCACTCTCTTTCAGCGTCGCGATCAGACAGTTCTCTCTCACCTCCCGATACTTCATACACAGATCCCGCCCCGCCTGCGTCGCCGAAAAGAACACCTCCTTGCCGGTCTTTTCGCTTTTTACATACCCTCTAGCTACGAGCTTCTTGAGCGCATACGTCGCGACGTGCGTGTCCTCGATATTCAGCACGAAGCAGATATCGGCAATCTTCTTGCGCCGCTCGCGATGGCTCACATGGTGCAGCAGCGATACCTCGATTGCCGTCATGTCCTTGTCGCCCGCGGCCGCCATGCAGCGGACCATCCACCGGTTGAACGCGTTGCTCGCCATGATCAGCCCGTACTCGAGTTCGGATAACTCCGCACTAAATTCAGAGACAAGATGTTCCGATGAAACGATTTTGGTCGGATGGCGCGCCATGATGGTTTTTCTAGGGAAGCGTGTTGGTTGTGTCCGAAGTGTACGACGTCCATCCGGCACCGGCGAGCCTGGGGACATCGCTTATTGATAAATTGTCGATATTTTATTGAGAATGTACGCTAGCTCCGTTGCGAGGAGTTGGCGTGCATCGTCAGACAAATCCGCCGCTTCTCCACCTAACCAGGACATTGATGACTGATCCCCGCATCTTTCCGCTCGGCGATACGGCGCTGGTCTGCGAAGCGCCGCCGCCCGCCACGCTGGATTGCCAGCGCCGCGTGTGGTCGGCCGCGCAGGCCGCGCGCGACTGGCCGCACGTGCTCGAAGTGGTGCCCGGCATGAATAACCTGACCGTGATCTTCGATCCGCTAGAAGCCGATCCCGACGATCTGATCGAAAAGCTCAAAGCCGCGTGGGCCAAGCCTGGCGCAGCGCGCGACCTGGGCCGCGAAGTGGAGATCCCCGTCCAGTATGGCGGCGAGTTCGGACCGGACCTGAAGGCGGTCGCCGATCACACCGGACTGTCGGTCAAGGAAGTGGTCGAGCGGCATGCGGGCGGTGAGTACATCGTGTTCTTTCTCGGTTTCCAGCCGGGCTTCGCGTACATGGGCGGACTCGAAGACGCGCTGCACACGCCGCGCCGCGCCGAGCCGCGGCTCGAAGTGCCCGCCGGCTCGGTCGGCATCGGCGGCGCGCAGACGGGAATCTATCCCGCGACGTCGCCGGGTGGCTGGCAGTTGCTCGGACGCACGCAGCTCAAACTGTTCGATCCGTCGCGCAACCCGCCGACGCTCCTGCAACCGGGCGATCGCGTCCGCTTCACCATCGCGGAGCTGCACGCATGATCGACGTGATACGCGCAGGTCTGTTGACCACCATCCAGGATCTCGGCCGGCACGGCTTCCGGCATCTCGGCGTCGCGATGGGCGGCGCGCTCGACCGGCTCTCGCTCGAAGTCGGCAACCGGCTGGTCGGCAACCGGCCCGACGCCGCCGGACTGGAAATCACCTTCGGCCCGACCGTGCTGCGCTTTCTGCGCCCGACGCGCGTGGCCATCACGGGCACCGAATTCGGCGCGACGCTCGACGGCAAGCCCGTCTATTCGTGGTGGAGCCTGCCCGTGCAGGCGGGCCAGGAACTGATACTGAACGCGGCGAAGCGCGGCATGCGCGGCTACGTGTGCATCGCGGGCGGCATCGACGTGCTGCCGATGCTCGGCTCGCGCAGCACCGATCTGCAGGCCGGTTTCGGCGGTCTCGGCGGACGCGCGTTGCGTGACGGCGACCGTCTGCCCGTCGGCGCGCCACGCACGGGCGCGGGTTCCGGTTTTTCGCCCGACGCGCCCGAGTTCGGCGTCAAGGCGCCCGCGTGGTGCAAGTTCGTGCTGGTCGACGAACCGGTGCGGCGCGGCCGCCATCCATCGGGTGTGGCATGGGCGCCGCCTGTGCGCGTGCTACCCGGCCCCGAGTACGACAGCTTCACGGAAGACGCCCGGCAGGCCTTCTGGAACGACGAATGGCTCGTCACACCGAACAGCAACCGGATGGGTTTCCGGCTGTCGGGCGGCGAACTGAAGCGCACGCACAAGACCGATCTGCTGTCGCACGCGGTGATGCCGGGCACGATCCAGGTGCCGCCGAACGGCCAGCCGATCATCCTGATGAGCGACGCACAGACCACGGGCGGCTATCCGAAGATCGGCGCGGTGATCCACGCGGATCTGTGGAAGCTCGCGCAGATCCGCCTGAACGGCGCCGTGCGCTTTATTCCGACCACGCCGTATGAAGCGCGTCAGGCGCAGATCGAAGAACGCAAGTACCTGCGGCAGATCGATGCCGCAATCGGCATGCATGAAGAACGCTGCGCGCGGCTCGCCGCCTCCGCAGCGGTGTAAGACCAACGAGGAACATCATGGAAATCGACTTGAACGCCGATCTCGGCGAAGGATGCGGCTCCGACGAGGCGCTGCTCGACCTCGTCAGCTCGGCGAACATCGCGTGCGGCTGGCATGCGGGCGGCCCGAACGCGATGCGCGAGTGCGTGCGCTGGGCGGTGGAAAAAGGCGTGTCGATCGGTGCGCATCCGAGCTTCAACGACCCGGAAAACTTCGGCCGCAAGGAAATGGACTTGCCCGCCGAAGAAATCTACGCGGGCGTGCTGTATCAGCTTGGCGCGCTGTCGGCGATTGCGCAGGCGGAAGGCGGACGCATTGCGCACGTCAAGCCGCATGGCGCGCTCTACAACCAGGCCGCGCGCGACCCGAAGATCGCCGACGCCATCGTCTCGGCCGTGCATGACTTCGATCCGTCGGTGGCCGTGTTCGCGCTCGCCAACAGCGGGCTGGTGACGGCCGCGCGCAACGCGGGACTCGTCGCGATCGAAGAAGTATTCGCCGATCGCGGTTATCGCGCGGACGGGTCGCTGGTGCCGCGCAAGGAGCCGGGCGCGCTGCTCGAAGACGAAGACGAAGTGCTCGAACGCACGCTGAAGATGGTGCGCGAGCAGCGCGTGCAGGCGGTGACGGGCGAATGGGTGCCGCTCAATGCACAAACCATCTGCCTGCACGGCGACGGCCCGCATGCGCTGGCGTTCGCGCAACGTATCCGCAAGGCGCTCGAAGACGCGGGCGTCGACGTGCATCCGGCGGGCGCCGCGCGCGTCTGACCTCGGCGCACGGCGCTGGATCAAGGGAATCTCGCAGCAACGCATGCCCCGCTTTTCGCGGGGCATTTTCCAGGCATCGGGCGAAAAAGCAACATCGCCCGTTGCCAATGGATTTTTGAAGCCTCAGAAGTTCGGCAGTAACCGTAACAGCACCACAGCAACACCACGCAACAACGACATGAAGCACAGCCGATGCAGCCACCCAAGAGCCGCACGGCAGGTAGGGAAACCGGGCCGCAAAGCATGGCCCGGCGCCATTACAGTTCGCCGCCACGAGCGGTGTCCCAATGCAGGACCACCTCTGGAGATCTACATGCAGTCCACCGTCAATCTATGGCCGCTCATTGGCGTCGCGGTCATCATCGTCGGGTTTGTGTTGCGCTTCAATCCGATGCTGATCGTGGCCGCGGCCGCCGTCATCACCGCGATCGCCGCGCACTTCCCGCCCGACAAGATTCTCGCTGCCATCGGCAGCGGCTTCATCAAGACCCGCAATATCCCGCTCATTATCCTGTTGCCGCTCGCGGTGATCGGTCTGCTCGAACGGCACGGGCTGCGCGAACGCGCGCAGACGTGGATCGGGAGCATCAAGGCCGCGACGGCCGGGCGTCTGCTGATCGTCTATCTGCTCGTGCGCGAGCTGACGGCGGCTGTCGGCCTGACGGGCCTCGGCGGTCATCCGCAGATGGTGCGCCCGCTGATCGCGCCGATGGCGGAAGGCGCCACGGAAACGCGCTTCGGCAAGCTCACCGATAGCGTGCGCTACAAGCTGCGCGCGTACTCGGCGGCCACCGACAACGTCGGCCTGTTCTTCGGCGAGGATATCTTCGTCGCGTTCGGCGCGATCGTGCTGATGGTCACGTTCCTGAAGGAAGCGGGCATCACCGTCGAGCCGATCCACGTTGCCGTGTGGGGCATTCCGACGGCGATCTGCGCGTTCCTGGTTCACGGCTTCCGGCTCTGGCTGCTCGATCGCAAGCTCGAACGCGAACTGCGCGGCAATGCGACGGCGCAGGCGACTGCGAAGGTCAATCTCAACACCACCGCGACGCGCACGACCGGGGACGAAGCATGACACTCACCATCAACTATCTGTTCTGGCTGCTCGGCATCGTGCTGCTGGTGATCGGCGGCATGATCGTCACCGATAAGGACCATCCGCGCCGCCTCACGGCAGGCGGCTTCTGGATCATCTACGCGCTGATCTTCCTGATCGGCGACAAATTGCCTGTCGAACTGGTCGGCGTGCTGGTCATCGCGATGGCGCTGATCGCCGGCTTCGGCGGCGTGACGGCAGGCAAGCCGAAGGTACTCTCGGAAGAAGCGCGTAAGGCGAGCGCCGTGCGCCTCGGCAACAAGCTGTTCGTGCCCGCGCTGACGATTCCCGTCGTCACGGTGATCATCACGCTGTCGGCAAGCCACCTCGTGTTCGGCGGCACGCCGCTGGTCGAGCAGAAGAACGTGACGCTGATCGGCTTCGGCATCGGCTGCGTGATCGCGCTGGCGTTCGCCTGCGTGATGACGCGCGACACCGTCGGCCAGTCGATGAAGGAAGCGCGCCGTCTGGTCGATGCGCTGTCGTGGGCCGCCGTGCTGCCGCAGATGCTCGGCATGCTCGGCCTGGTGTTCTCGGACGCGGGCGTCGGCAAGGCGGTCGCGCACGTGACGACGGCTTACATCAGCCTGGATTACCGGCTGATCGCGGTTGCCGTCTACTGCATCGGCATGGCGCTGTTCACGATGGTGATGGGCAACGGCTTCGCCGCTTTCCCGGTGATGACGGGCGGCGTCGGCGTGCCGATCCTCGTGAACGCGTTCCACGGCAACCCGGCCGTGATGGTGGCGATCGGCATGTTCTCCGGCTACTGCGGCACGCTGATGACGCCGATGGCCGCGAACTTCAACATGGTGCCCGCTGCATTGCTCGAACTGCCGGACAAGAACGCGGTGATCAAGGTGCAGGTTCCGACGGCCCTGACGCTGCTGGTCGTGAACATCTTCCTGCTCAACTTCCTGATGTTCCTGTGACGCGCGTGCGCTGAATTTGCATCGATCAAGACCACGGGCGGCTCGCCAAATCCTATTTCCAGGATGGGCGATCCGCCCGTTTGCCATGTATCAAAAGGCGTACCGTCCTTTTTAGGATGCGTCTGATAGTTCGGCCATGGCCCCGGACCTAACCTGTGATGGTTCCATCGTTCACAGTCCGGCGCCCCAAAAGCGTGTGCGCCGGCTCTTTCGAGAGTCTGGAGAGCACCGCCATGCCATCGCCGTCCGCCGCTTCAACTTCCTCCGCCGATCAACTTTTCCCGCACCTTTTCCCCGTCACGCTTGCATTCGCGCTCGAAGCGCACCGTGCATGCCGTTTCACCGAAGCCGAATCGCTGTACCGCGAAGCGCTCGATATCTGCCCCGATCATCCCAACCTGCTGCATTACTACGGCGTCCTGCTGCACCAGCGCGGCCAGCATGCGCAAGCGCTCGAATACATCGATCTCTCGCTCGAACTCGAACCGGACAACGCCGAGTGCTGGAACGACCGCGGCTTTATCGCCGATGCGCTCGGTGAGCGTGCGCTCGCGCTGCGTTGCTATCGTGTCGCGCTGTCGCTCGATCCGCGCTCGCCGGATGCGCACAACAACATCGCCGTCGCGCTCGAAGCGGACGGCAAGCTCGGCGAAGCGGTGTATCACTATCGCGAAGCGCTGAAAATCGACTCGACGCTCGCTGACGTGCATCTCAATCTCGGCTCGGCGCTCGACCGTCTGATGCGTTTCGACGATGCCGACGAGCACTATCGCGCGTTGCTCTCGCTGAATGCGCGCACGGCCAACGTCTGCCTGAAAACGGACCGCGCGGAAGCACTCTCGCTCGAAGGCCTGGAAATCGCGCTGCAACTCGCATCGCAAACGGATCGCCGGCGCGTCGCCAACGGTGCGTTCGGCGCTATCGGCGCACGCGCGTAAGCACAGCGCGAGGGCGCGTGCCTCAGTAAGGATCGACCACGAAACCGCGCTGCCGCAGCAACTGCAGCACGCCCTTGCGGCCGCCCAGATGCAGCGCGCCAATCGCGACGAACACCGGCTTGTTCGGTGCCGCGATCTGCAGCATCCGGCTGACGAAGCGCCGGTTCCGGTCGAACACGATCTTGTTGTCGACCTGCGCGGAGATGCGCGGGTCGCGCGCCAGCTTCTCCGATTTCGCCGCTTCCCACGCGGCAATCGCGTCGGCATCGCCGACACGCCAAAGCCGGTGCAAGGTGTGCACATCGGCGACATTCTCTGCAGGCGTCTGCACCAGGTCCTGCGCGAGCATTTCGCGCTGCTGGGCAAGCGTCAGCCCCGTGAACGCGCGCATCTGCTCGCCGAGCGTCTCCAGCCCGACAATCTTCCCCTTCTGCCGCAAATACACGTTCTGCAACTGCGCTTCCGTGCCGTATTCCGTTTGCAGGCCGGCGCTCAGCGAATCGTAGGTTTCGACCAGCAGCGACGCGAGCCACGGCCGCATCTTGCGGATTTCATCGAGCGCGGCGGGATTGCCGCGCAGACGCATCGACAGCTTGTGCCACAACGGTTCCGGCAGCAGCTTCGGCAGACACTCGTACGAACACACGCCGTACTTCGACACATCGTCCTGCGAGACGAGCAGATCGTCGGGCGACAGTTCGAGCGCGAGCGTCGGCGATGCAGCCAGCGCGCCGAGAATCGGTGCACGGAAAGGATGTGTCGGCGGATAGTCGTTCGGATCGCCGACATGCAGCGTGCCGAGCAGATAAATCGTGGTTCTGCCGCGTGTCGCGACGTAGAAAGGCATGCGCGCCGGTTGCGTGCGCACGGGGCCGCTTGCGGTCGTGCCGCTTGCATAGGAAGGCGGTGGATTGAAACCGGGCAGCGTCGCGCGCGGTTGCGACGGCGTGTGCGGCACGGGCACGGCCGGGCGGCCGACCTGATTGGCCTGCGCAGCCTGCACAGGCGTATTCGCGGAAGCGCCCGCGGCATGGGCCGGGGCGATCACAGCAAACGGATGAGACGTCGACAAAGGGCATTGCGCCGCCACGACGAGCAGTGCGCCCACCAGCACGCGAGCAACCCGCCGATACGGAAAAGCAATGCGCGCGCCGCTCGCATGCTGAACATGCAAACGACGCGCATGGCGGTGCGTGACATCACGCACCGCCATCCCATCATGTATTCGTGTCGTCTCCCACCTCCTCGGCGCGGTGACACGAGACCTGGCGACCATCCACTTCACGCAGCTTTGGCTCTTCTTTGCGGCAACGCTCGATAGCATACGGGCAACGCTGGTGGAACGTACAGCCCGACGGCGGATTGAGCGGCGACGGCATTTCACCTTGCAGCTTGATCTGGATGCGGCGATCCGCTTCGAAGATCGACGGTGTCGCCGACATCAGCGCGCGCGTGTACGGATGACGCGGCTTGCTGAAGATGCGCTTCTTGTCGCCGAGTTCGGCAACGCCGCCGAAGTACATCACCATCACGTCATCCGCGATGTGCTCGACCACCGACAGGTTATGCGAAATGAACACATAACTCGTCTTGAACTGATCCTGCAGATCCATGAAGAGGTTCAGGATCTGCGCCTGGATCGACACGTCGAGCGCGGAGACGGGTTCATCGGCGACGACGATCTGCGGATCGAGAATCATCGCGCGCGCAATCGCCACACGCTGGCGCTGACCGCCCGAGAACATATGCGGATAACGCTTCGCATGCTCGGGCCGCAGGCCGACGGTGCGCATCATATGGGCGATGCGTTCGCCGCGTTCGCTGGCGCTCAGTTGTGTGTTGATCGCGAGCGGTTCACCCAGAGTCTGCTCGACGGTCTTGCGCGGATTGAGCGACGCGAACGGGTTCTGGAACACCATCTGCACGCGGCGGCGCAACTGCGCGATCTTCTCGTGGCTCGCGCCAGCAACATCTTCACCGTCGATCAAGAGACGGCCGCCGGACGGCGCTTCGATCATCGTCAGCTGACGCGCGAGCGTCGATTTGCCGCAGCCGGATTCGCCGACCACCGCGAGCGTCTTGCCGCGTTCGAGCTTGAACGACACGCCGTTGAGCGCCTTGACGGTGCCGTGGCCGAACATGCCGCGCTTCACGTCATAGTGGCGCGCGAGGTTGTCGGCAACCAGTACGTGATCGCCTGCCGCTTTGCCACCTTCCGGGCGGCGCGTTTCGGGTACTGCATTCATCGTGCGCCTCCGTGTTGAATGGCATCGCGAACCAGGTTCAGCGGCTTGATGCAGCGAACCTGGGCTGCGGCGTCGTGATCGGGCAGCGGCGACAGCGCCGGCCGTGCCTTGTTGCAATCGTCGACGACATACTTGCAGCGCGGCGCGAACAGACAGCCCTTCGGACGATCGTCACGCCCCGGCACCATGCCCGGCAACGCCGACAGACGCACCGCGCCGACGTTGTGCTCGGGAATCGCCGCCAGCAGCGCTTCCGTGTACGGATGATGCGGCGCGCTGAAGATATCCGGCACGCGGTTCGTTTCGATCACTTCGCCGGCGTACATCACGGCCACGCGCTGCGCGACTTCCGAGACGACCGCCAGATCGTGCGAAATCAGCACGAGCGCCATGCCGCGATCCTTCTGCAACTGCACCAGCAGTTGCATGATCTGCGCCTGAATGGTCACGTCGAGCGCGGTGGTCGGCTCGTCGGCGATCAGCAGCTTCGGGTTGCAGGCCACGGCCATCGCGATCATCACGCGCTGGTTCATGCCGCCCGACATCTGATGCGGGAACGTGTTGATGCGGTTCTTCGCGTCAGGGATGCCGACCTGATCGAGCAGTTCGAGCGCGCGTTTGTTGAGCGCATCGCCCTTCAGACCTTCGTGCAGCTTCAGCACTTCCTTGATCTGATAGCCGACGGTGTAGCTCGGGTTCAGGCTCGTCAGCGCGTCCTGGAACACCATCGCCACGTCCTTGCCGATGATCTTGCGGCGTTGCTTGGGCGACGCGTTCAGCAGGTCTTTGCCGTCGAAGGTGACTTCGTCGGCGGTGACCTTACCCGGTGCGTCGATCAGGCCCATCAGCGCCATCATCGTCACGCTCTTGCCCGAGCCCGATTCACCGACGACGCCGACCACTTCGCCCGGCGCCACGTTCAGATTGATTCGATCGACAGCGGGCAGGCCGCTGAAGTTCACCGCCAGATTGCGGATTGTTAGCAGGTTACCGTTGCTCATGTCAGGCCAACCTTTTGAGTTTCGGGTCGAGTGCGTCGCGCAGCCCGTCGCCGAGCAGGTTGATCGTGAGCACCGAGATCAGGATGGCGAGACCGGGCATGGTGACGATCCACCATGCGCTGTCGATGTAGTCGCGTGCCGACGCGAGCATTGCGCCCCACTCCGCCGACGGCGGTTGCACGCCGAGGCCGAGGAAGCCGAGCGCGGCGGCATCGAGAATCGCCGACGAAAAGCCCAGCGTGGCCTGCACGATCAGCGGCGCGGTGCAGTTCGGCAGCACTTGCGAGAACATCAGGCGGAACGTGCTGGCGCCCGCGACGCGCGAAGCCATCACGTATTCCTTGTGCAACTCGCCGAGCGCCGATGCGCGCGTCAGACGCACATAGCCCGGCAACGCGACAATCGCGATAGCCAGCATCGTGTTGACGAGACCCGGACCGATGATCGCCACGACGGCCACGGCGAGCAGCAGCGACGGCAGCGCGAGCAGCACGTCCATGATGCGCATGATCGGCGTGTCGGCCCATTTCTCGAAGAACGCGGCGATCAGGCCGAGCACGATGCCGGGGATCAACGCGAGAATCACCGACACAAAGCCGATCCAGAACGACAGACGCGCGCCATACATCAGACGCGAGAGGATGTCGCGGCCCGCTTCGTCGGTGCCGAGCACGAATTTCCAGCTGCCACCGTCGAGCCACGCGGGCGGGACCTTCACGAAATCGCGGTATTGCTCGATCGGGCTGTGCGGCGCGATCAGCGGCGCGAAGATCGCGACGAAGATCAGGATCAGCACGATGATGCCCGCGCCGACTGCGCCACGGTTGCGCGAGAAGTTGGACCAGAATTCACGGGCGGCGAGAACGCGGCCGCGCGGGGGGGTGACTGCCTGGGGGACTGTATTTTGAATGTCTGCCACGGTATTTACCTCATCTCGTATGGCGAATGCGCGGATTCAACACGCCGTACAACAGATCAACGACGAGGTTCACGACAATCACGAGTGTCGCGATCATCAGGATACCGCCCTGCACGACGGGATAGTCGCGCCGGCCGATCGCGTCGATCAGCCATTTGCCGATGCCCGGCCACGAGAACAAGGTCTCCGTCAGCACCGCGCCCGCGAGCAGCGTGCCGACCTGCAAACCGATCACCGTGACGACGGGAATCAATGCATTACGCAATGCATGCACGACGATCACGCGTCCCGGCGACAAACCCTTCGCGCGCGCGGTACGGATGTAGTCTTCGCGCAGCACTTCGAGCATCGACGAACGCGTCATCCGTGCGACCACCGCGAGGGGAATCGTGCCGAGCACGATCGACGGCAGGATCAGATGCGACAGCGCCGAGCGGAACGAGCCTTCGTCCGTGCCGGGCAGCAGCGAGTCGATCAGCAGGAAGCCGGTCACGTGCGGAATGTCGTATTCGACGGCAATCCGGCCCGAGACAGGCGTCCAGCCGAGCTTCGCCGAGAAGAACATGATGAGGATCAAGCCCCACCAGAAGATCGGCATCGAGTAGCCGGTCAGTGCCGTGCCCATCACGCCGTGATCGACCATCGTGCCGCGCCGCAGTGCAGCGAACACACCGGCAGGCAGGCCGACGCTCAACGCAAACAGCATTGCGCAGATCGACAGTTCGACGGTAGCGGGGAAACGGGCCAGGAATTCGCTCATCACGCTGGTATTGGTGATGATCGACGTGCCGAGGTTCCCCTGCAGCGCGTGGCCGACGTAGTGGAGGTACTGGATGGGCAGCGGTTCGTCGAGTCCGAGGCGATGCATCGCGGCTGCATGCATGGCGGGATCGACGCCGCGCTCGCCCATCATCACTTCGATGGGGTCGCCCGGAATCAGGTGAATCAGCGCGAACGCGAGGATCGTGATACCGATGAAAGTCGGTATGACCATCCCGATGCGGCGCAAAACGAATCGGAACATGGTTCGTCCCTTAGGTCTTGATGAGAAAAAACGCAACCGGCGACGAGGGCTCGTGACCCCGGTCGCCGGACCATTTCGACCAGTCTTCTAACCGAACGAAAAGCGTACTGCGTATGTGATGCAGCGGGCAACGAAGCCCACCGCAATCGCGAGATTTACTTCATGCTCACGCCGTCGAAGCGCGCGTAGCCGAGCGGCTCGATGCGCATATCGACGACCTTCTTGCTCACCGGCTGATACACAGTCGAGTGGGCGATCGGCGAGAACGGCAGTTGCTGCGCGAAGATCTGCTGCGCCTGCACATACGCCTTGGTGCGGTCAGCCTGATTCGTCGTCTCGCGGCCCTTCTGCACGAGTTCGTCGAACGGCTTGTAGCACCACTTGCCGAAGTTGTTGCCGTTCACCGCGTCGCAACCGAGCAGCGTGCCGAGCCAGTTGTCCGGGTCGCCGTTGTCGCCTGTCCAGCCGATCAGCATCGTGTCGTCTTCGCCTGCGTGAGCGCGCTTGATGTACTCACCCCATTCGTACGTGACGATCTTCGCCTTCACGCCGATCTTGGCCCAGTCGGCCTGGATCATTTCGGCCATCAGCTTGCCGTTCGGGTTGTATGCGCGCTGAACCGGCATGGCCCACAGCGTGATGTCGAAACCGTTCGGGAAGCCAGCCTTGGCGAGCAGCGCCTTGGCCTTTTCCGGATCGTAAGCCGGCATCTTCAGGCTCTTGTCGTACGACCACTGAGTAGGCGGCATCGGGTTCGTCGCGGCCTGGCCTGCGCCTTGATAAACCGAGTCGATGATCGCCTTCTTGTTGATCGCCATGTCGAGTGCCTGACGCACTTCGAGCTTGTCGACCGGCTTGTGCGTCACGTTGTACGACAGATAGCCGAGGTTGAAGCCCGGTTGCGACGGCATGTCGATGCTCGAATCGGCCTTCAGCGGCGCGATGTCGGCAGGACGCGGATAGCTCATCACATGGCATTCGCCAGCCTTGAGCTTCTGCACGCGCACGCCGGCATCCGGCGTGATCGAGAAGATCAGCTTCGAGATCTTCACCGTGTTCGGCTTCCAGTAGTCCGGATTGCCGTCGAAGCGGATCGTTGCATCCTTCGTGTAGCTACGGAAGATGAACGGGCCCGTGCCGACCGGCTTCTGGTTGATGTCGGCGGCATTGCCCGACTTCAGCAGCGAATCTGCATATTCAGCCGACAGGATCGACGCGTATTCCATCGCCAGGTTCTGGATGAACGGCGCGTTGACTTCCTTCAGCGTGAACTTGACGGTGTACGGGTCGACCTTTTCGACCTTGTCGATCAGCTTGTCGAGGCCCATGTCGGTGAAGTACGGGAACTGCACCGGGTATGCCTTACGGAACGGCTGATTCGTATCCAGCATGCGCTGGAACGTGAACACGACGTCGTCCGCGTTGAATTCGCGGGTCGGCTTGAACCATGACGTGGTGTGGAATTTGACGCCGTGGCGCAGATGGAACGTGTACGTCTTGCCGTCCGGCGAGACTTCCCACTTCTCTGCGAGGCCCGGCTCGACCTTCGTGCCGCCGCGCTCGAATTCGACGAGGCGGTTATAAACCGTGAACGTATTGGCCGTGAAATCCACGCCCGTGGTGTATTGCGCCGGATCAAAGCCCGCCGGACTGCCTTCCGAGCAGTACACGAGGGTTTTGTTCGGGATATCGGCGGCGTTCGCCAGTTGAGTCCCCGCCATCGATGCCGCTGCCGTCGCGGCCAGCATCGTGAGCCGTGCCGCGCGCAACAGTTTGTTTTGCTTCATGTTTCCTCCAGGATCAGCGCCGGCAAAAACCAGCGTTGCGCGATATTACTCAGCTTTGCCAGGGGCCGCAATTGGAGGAAATTAACTTTGTTGACGATCGGAAACAGGCGCTGAACGAGGCGCTGGAAGCGCTACCGCACGGGACGCGGCAGCGCTTTTGAACTAGAGCGAATTTAGGCGCAGATGCCGAAAATTGCTCACTTCAAGCCGACGTTCCAGAACTGGGTCGGGCCGAATGGGTCGATTTTGAAGCCGGTGATCGACTTCGCAATGGGTTGGTACACAGTCGAGTGTGCAATCGGCGTGAAAGGTACCTGATCCTTGAAGATTTTCTGGGCTTCCATGTAGTCCTTGGTGCGCACTGACATGTCAGTCGTGCTGCGCGCCGCCTTGATCAGATCGTCGAACGGCTTGTAGCACCATTTGGAGAAATTGCTGCCGTTGACGGCATCGCAGCCCAGCAGCACGCCGAGCCAGTTGTCCGGGTCGCCGTAGTCGCCCGTCCAGCCGATCAGCATCGCTTCATGCTCGCCGCTATGGGCGCGGCGAATATATTCACCCCATTCGAAGGTGACGATTTTCGTCTTCACGCCGATCTTCGCCCAGTCGGCCTGCAGCATTTCGGCCATCAGGCGCGCGTTCGGGTTATACGGGCGGGAAACGGGCATCGCCCACAGCGTCAGGTCGAAGCCGTCCGGATAGCCTGCCTGTTTGAGCAGATCCTTGGCCTTGTCGATGTCGTAAGGCGCATCTTTCAGGCTCTTGTCGTAGCCCCATTGCGTCGGCGGCATCGGATTGGTCGCCGCCTGGCCCGCGCCCTGATAGACGGATTCGATGATCGCCTTCTTGTTGACGGCCATGTCGAGCGCGCGGCGCACCAGCACGTTGTCGAGCGGTTTTTTCGTCGTGTTGTACGCGATGAAGCCCAGATTGAAGCCCACCGAATGCGGCAGTGCGAGCGACGTATCGGCCTGGATCTGCGGAATATCGGCGGGCTTCGGATAGCTCATCACCTGGCATTCGTTGGCTTTGAGTTTCTGCAGGCGCACGGACGGATCGACGGTGATCGCGAAGATCAGCTTGCCGGCCCGCACGACGCCTGGCTTCCAGTAATTCGGGTTGCCGTCGAAGCGGATCGACTCGTCTTTCGTGTAGCTGCGGAAGATGAAGGGTCCCGTGCCGACCGGAAACAGATTGATATCGGACGCCTTGCCTGCTTTCAGCAACTGGTCCGCATATTCGGCCGATAGGATCGATGCGAACGGCATCGCGATCTGCTGCAGGAACGGCGCGTCGACTTCCTTGAGCGTGAAACGCACCGTGTACGGATCGACTGCTTCGACCTTGGTGATGTTCTTCGCGAGGCCGAGATCGGTGAAGTACGGGAACGGCACGTTGTACGCCTTGCGGAACGGCTGTTCGGGGTCGAGCATGCGCGTGTAGGTGAACACGACGTCGTCGGCGTTGAAATCGCGCGTCGGCTTGAAGTACGACGTCGTCTGGAATTTCACGCCTTTGCGCAGGTGAAACGTGTATTGCAGGCCGTCGCTGGAGACTTCCCATTTTTCGGCGAGACCGGGTTCGATGTCGGTGCTGCCGTGGCCGAATTCGACCAGACGGTTGTAGACGGTGTACGAGCCGGCGCTGAATTCGACACTGGTCGTGTATTGCGCGGTGTCGAAGCCCGCCGGGCTTCCTTCCGAGCAGAACACGACGGTTTTGTCCGGCAGCGTCGCGGCTGCGCTCAGGTTAGGTGCTGCGCAGGCCGCGATTATGGCGACGGTTGAAATAACCGAGAGGCAAGACTTTCGAACTGCAGACAGCGTCGATGATATCGGCATGCTGGTCTCCGCAAGGCAGTTGGGAAGAGTGCCTTTCGATCATAGTCAGCCAATAATCGGATTCAATATGGGTTTTCACTCCGCTTTCAGCGTTTGGTTTTGGTTTTTGGTTTTTGGTTTTTGGTTTTTGGTTTTTGGTTTTTGGTTTTTGGTTTTTGGTTTTTGGTTTTTGCTTGCGCTGGCATCCGCGGTTTGGCTTTGCGCTGGCATCCGCGGTTTGTTAGTGGT
>NZ_QBUY01000159.1 GCF_003121405.1 Paraburkholderia sp. C35
ACGGTGTGTAGGTTGTCGCGCCTGATGCGTCGGCGATCCTACAAGACACACCGCCTTTGCTTTTCAGTCCGGAGTGGTGCGTATAAGGCGCGACGGCCGACACACCGTTTGCCACCTGGGCGGCCTGGACCGACCTGGTAAGGCCCGCTGAGACGCGGGTGTTTGAAGAGGGTGATGCGCCCTTAAAGAGCGCTGGCAGCGGGCATCAAGACGAGTGATGCCGTGTGAAGGATAGGACCGGCTGGGGGCCCGCAGGCAAGGACCGGAGTGGGTGGTGTTCAGCGGCTTTCTTTTGCCTACTTTTCTTTGCCGCGGCAAAGAAAAGTAGGTGCTGCCCCGCACAGGGGCGACGCATGAAGCACCGATACCAAATCGCGGATGCCAGCAAAACCAAAAACAAAAGCAAAAACCAAAACAAAAACAAAAACCAAACTACTGCCCAGCGACAGTCATCCGCTCAATCAAAACAGAACCCGTCTGCTTGGTCCCGCGGACAATCGTGTCCGCACCAATCGCGACGATATGCCGGAACATCTCCTGCAACGTGCTGGCGACAGTGATCTCCTCAACGGGATACTGAATCTTCCCATTCTCGACCCACAACCCCGACGCGCCACGCGAATAATCCCCCGTGACGTAATTAACGCCCTGCCCCATCAACTCGGTGAGCAGCAAGCCCGTCCCGAGCTTGCGCAGCATCGCCTCGAAATCATCCGACTCCTGAGTCAACGAGCTACGCAGCGACAGATTGTGCGAGCCGCCCGCGTTACCCGTAGTCGGCATACCCAGCTTGCGCGCCGAGTACGTCGAAAGAAAATACCCTTCGACCACGCCATCCTTCACGACTGAACGCTGCTTCGTTCGCACACCTTCTTCATCGAACGGCGCACTGCCCATCGCACGCGGCACGTGCGGATCTTCGACCACCTGGATATGCGGCGCGAATACCGGCTTGCCAAGGCTATCGACGAGGAACGTCGTCTTGCGATACAGCGCACCGCCGCTCGTCGCCTGCACGAATGCGCCAAGCAGCCCCGCCGCCAGCGGCGCCTCGAACAGCACCGGCACCTTGCGCGTATCCAGACCACGCGCGCCCATGCGTGCCAGCGCACGCTCGGCGGCATAACGGCCAACTGCTTCCGGATCGGCCAGCTCGCCGGCGCTGCGCTTCGACGTGTACCAGTCGTCGCGCTGCATGTTGCGGCCGCTGCCCGCGATCGGCGCGCACGCAACGTAATGACGTGAATACGGATAACCCGACAGGAAGCCGCGCGAGGTAGCCAGCACGAACTGCGAATGCTGCGCCGATACGCTCGCGCCTTCCGAATTCTTGATCTGCGGACTCACCGCGAACGCCGCATCTTCCGCGCGACGCGCCAGTTCGACGGCTTCGTCGGCGTCCAGATTCCACGGGTGATAAAGATCGAGATCGCGCGGATCCTTTTCGAGCAGCTCTTCTTCAGCGAGGCCCGCGCAGTCGTCTTCCGCCGTGAAGCGCGCGATGTTGTACGCGGCCATCACCGTGTCTTTCAGCGCCTGCGACGAAAAGTCAGACGTGCTCGCGTTGCCGCGCTTGTTGCCGATAAAGACGGTCACCCCGACCATCTTGTCGCGGTTATGCTCGATCGTTTCGACTTCGCCGCGCCGCACGGAGACGGACAGACCGTCACCTTCCGAGATCTCGGTTGCCGCGTCGGTTGCGCCGAGCGTCTTCGCGTGACGAAGAATGTCCGAAGCGATTTCCTTCAGTTCGTCCTGCGTATGCGGGAAAAAGCGTTGCCGGGCTTCCGTGTCTGCTGCCATTGTCGTTTGCCGTCCTGAGTTGCGGTGCCGTCGGGCCAAAGCCCGCGAGGGTTCGTCGTTGCAAGCGCTGTATTCAGCCGGCCTGTGCGCCGACGTATCCCGCGATCATAGCAAGCTCTACGCTGCTGCACCTGGCATTCGCAAATGCCTCGCATGCAGGCGCTTCGCGGACCGTACCTCGCCCGGCGCGCGCCGCCCGGCACGCTACAATATCGCGCATGACACGCAAAACCCGCATTCAGCCCATGGAACCCGCTGCCGTCGTCGACGACAACGGGTATGACCGTCCCAGCAAGTCGCAACTGAAACGTGACATGCACGAGTTGCAGGCGCTGGGCGTAGAGATCGTCGCGCTGCCGAAAGACGCACTCAAGCGCATGCCGCTGCCCGAATCGCTCGATGACGCCGTGCGCGAAGCGCGCCGCATCACCGATCACGAAGGCAAGCGCCGCCAGATGCAGTTCGTCGGCAAGGTGATGCGCGGCCTGACGGACGTCGAAACGGCCGCGCTGCGCGAAGCGCTCGACAAGTACAAGGGCGTCAACAAGTCCGAAACGGCGCGCCTGCACTGGATCGAACGCACCCGCGAGAAACTGCTCGCCGACGACGCCGCGCTGACCGATTTCATCCGCCAGCATCCCGCCGTCGATCCGCAGGAAGGCCGCACGCTGATCCGCAACGCCCGCAAGGAAGCGCAGCAGAGCAAGCCGCCGCGCTACTTCCGCGAGCTGTTCCAGTGGATCAAGAACGCCGCCGGCGCGGACGCAGACGAGAGTGACGACAGCGACGAATCCGCCGATTCCGAAGACCACGATGACGACTCCCACGCGTAATCATCCCGACGAGCTGATCGTCGGCCTCGTGTCGATCAGCGACCGCGCCAGCACGGGCGTCTATGAGGACAAGGGCATTCCGTCGCTGCAGGAGTGGCTAAGCGCCGCGCTGACATCACCGTTTCGCACGGAGACGCGCCTGATCCAGGACGACGCGCCGACCATCACGCAAACCCTGATCGAACTGGTCGATGAGGCTGGCTGCGACCTCGTGCTGACGACCGGCGGCACGGGTCCGTCACGCCGCGACGTGACACCCGAGGCGACGCTGGCGGCAGGAACAAAGGAAATGCCGGGTTTCGGCGAGCAGATGCGGCAGATCAGCCTGAACTTCGTGCCAACGGCGATTTTGTCGCGTCAGGTGGCCGTGATCCGCGAAACGGCGGACCACGCCGCGCTGATCATCAATCTGCCGGGACAGCCGAAGTCGATCAAGGAAACGCTGGAAGGTTTGCGCGATGAGACGGGCAAGGTGAAAGTGCCGGGCATTTTCGCTGCAGTGCCGTATTGCGTGGATCTGATCGGCGGCCCGTACATCGAGACGAACGCCGCCGTGGTGGCGGCGTTCCGGCCGAAGAACGCGGTGCGCGCTCCCCGGCAAGGCTGATTTACTTCGCGGCTTCGTCGGCAGACGGCGCGCTCGCTGCCGGGATCAGGAAATGCTCTCGGTAATAGCGCAGTTCGTCGATCGATTCATGGATGTCGGCGAGCGCCGTGTGCATTGCGCGCTTCTGGAACCCCTTGTAGATGGCCGGCTGCCAGCGGCGGCACAGTTCCTTCAGCGTGCTGACGTCGAGGTTGCGGTAATGGAAGAACGTCTCCAGTTCGGGCATCCAGCGCGCCATGAAACGGCGGTCCTGGCAGATCGAGTTGCCGCACATCGGCGACTTGCCGGGCGGCACGTGCTCGCCGAGAAACGCACGGATCTGTTCCGTGGCGCTTGCTTCCGTGACCGTCGACGCGCGCACGCGGTCGATCAGGCCGGAACGGCCATGGGTGTTCTTGTTCCAGTCGTCCATCTTGTCGAGCGTTTCGTCGCTCTGATGGATAGCGAGCACGGGGCCTTCGACCATGCGATCCAGCGTCGAATTCGTCACGACGACGGCGATTTCGATGATGCGGTCGTTGTCGGGATCGAGTCCCGTCATTTCCATGTCCAGCCAGACGAGATTCATGTCGCTGCGCACGAGCGGCTGATCGACGGATTCGATAATGTCAGTCATTGAAGGCATCCCCGGTTTGGAACGGCGCGAATGGTCAGAGCGGCTCGAACGGCCAGTCAGCGGCAGATGGCCACCCAGTTTCGCGCCGCGGATGGCGCGCTCCCGCCCGCAAGCAGGAACAAACATATAATTCTCGCATAGAACCTACGGATTCCCCGGATGCCTACTCTGTACTTCACTGTTCTGTTCGTGATCGCCGTGGTGGCGATGGTCGGCACGAAGCTCTGGCTCGCGTCGCGGCAGATACGCTTCGTTGCAGCGCACCGTGACAACGTGCCGCCGCAATTCGCGGGCACGATCGCCCTTTCCGCTCACCAGCGCGCCGCCGATTACACCGTCGAGCGCACCCGCCTGACGATGATCGAGATCGTCGTCGGCGCGGTCGTGCTGATCGCGCTGACGCTGCTGGGCGGCGTGCAGACGATCGACCTCGCCATCGACGACTGGGTGGGTAACGGCTACGTCGCCCAGATTCTGCTGGTGGCGGCCGTGATCGCGGTCACGAGCGTGATCGACCTGCCGTTCGATTATTACCGCCAGTTCGGCATCGAGCAGCGCTTCGGCTTCAACCGGATGACGAAGCGCATCTTCTTCCTCGACCGCATCAAGGGCGTGCTGCTTGGCGCGGCGTTCGGGCTGCCGCTGCTGGTCGTGGTGCTGTGGCTGATGAACCAGGCGGGCACGTACTGGTGGTGGTGGACGTGGGTCGTGTGGGTCGTGTTCCAGATGCTGGTGCTGATCCTCTATCCGACTTTCATTGCACCGATGTTCAACAAGTTCGAGCCGCTCAAGGACGAAGCGCTGGTGCATCGCATCGACGCGCTGATGAAGCGCTGCGGCTTCGCGGCCAAGGGCCTGTTCGTGATGGACGGCAGCCGCCGTTCCGCGCACGGCAACGCGTATTTCACGGGCTTCGGCTCGTCCAAGCGGATCGTGTTCTTCGATACGCTTTTGTCGCGCCTGTCGGGCAGTGAGATCGAAGCCGTGCTCGCGCACGAACTCGGCCACTTTAAGCGCCGTCACGTGATCAAGCGGATGGTCGTCACCTTCCTGATCAGCCTCGCGATGCTCGCGCTGCTCGGCTGGCTCGCGCAGCGCACGTGGTTCTTCGAAGGGCTGGGCGTGCGTCCGTCGATGAGCGGCAGCAACGACGGCCTCGCGCTGGTGCTGTTCTTCCTCGCGGTGCCCGTGTTCCTGTTCTTCGTGACGCCGCTCGGCAGCCTGACGTCGCGCAAGCATGAATTCGAGGCGGACGCGTTTGCCGCCACGCAAGCCGACGCGAGGGATCTCGTCAACGCGCTCGTCAAGCTGTACGAAGACAACGCATCGACGCTCACGCCCGATCCGCTCTACACCGCGTTCTACTACTCGCACCCGCCCGCTTCGCAGCGGATCGACCGGCTGCTGCGTCACGCATGAGCGGCCGTTCTCCGAAAGCGCTGCGCGCCGCCGCCACCAGCGAGCGCGCGCAGGAACGCGTGCGCGGCCTCGTCATCGCGGCGCATGGTCGTCACTACATCGTCGCGCCCGAAGACGGCAGCGCGATTCTGCAATGCTTCCCGCGCGGCAAGCGCAGCGAGATCGCCGTCGGCGATCAGGTGCTGTATGAGCCGACCTCGGCGGATCAGGGTGTCATCGTCGAAATTGGCGAGCGGCGCAATCTGCTGTATCGCTCGGATCAATACAAGTCGAAGCTGTTCGCGGCGAATCTCGATCAGCTGCTGATCGTGCTCGCCACCGAGCCGCATTTCAGCGAAGACCTGCTCGGCCGTGCGCTGGTCGCGGCCGAAGAGAATGATCTGAAGCCGCTGATCGTGCTCAACAAGATCGACGTCGAGGCCGCTTTGCCGCTCGCGCGCAAGCGGCTCGAGTTGTATCGCTCGCTGGGTTACACGGTGCTCGAAGTGTCAATCAAGGCGCAGCCGGACGCCGCGCGCGCTACGTTCGAGGAACATCTGCAAGGCCATTCGACCTTGCTGCTGGGCCAGTCGGGCATGGGCAAATCGACGCTCGTCAACCTGCTAATCCCCGATGCCGAAGTCGCGACGCGCGAGATCTCAACAGCGCTGAACAGCGGCCGTCATACGACCACGTTCACGCGCCTCTACCCGCTTCCGGGCAACGCGGGCGCGCTGATCGATTCGCCGGGTTTTCAGGAGTTCGGGCTGCATCACATGACAGAAGGCAAGCTCGAGCGCGCGTTTCCCGAGTTCAGGCCGCTGTTGCCCAACTGCCGCTTCTACAACTGTCATCATCTGCACGAGCCGGGCTGTGCGATTCTCGAAGCGGTCGCCGATGGCCGTATCGCAAAGGAGCGGCACGCGCTGTATGCGCAGCTTGTGCACGAGGCGAGTCAGATCGTCCGCTGAACGCGACCATGATGAAGCTCACGCGCGCGCCCAATGTCGTGATCGCACAGCACTGGATCAATGTGCTGGCCACGGCGGGCATCGTGTGCGAATTGCATAACCGCTATCTGAGCGGCGCGATCGGTGAGATTCCGGCGGATCAGTGCGCGCCGGAGTTGTGGCTCGTCGATGAACGCGACGAGAAGCTGGCGAGGAAGTTGATCGATGCGGCGCGCAATGGCCCGGCTGCCGATGCGCCAGGCTGGCGCTGCGCGACATGCGGCGAACGGCTCGAAGCGCAGTTCACTGTTTGCTGGAATTGCGGAACGGCGCGCGATCCGCTGGACGGTTGAGCGCGCCTTTTTTGATGTAAAACGCGGCGTTCAGGCGAGCCAGACGGCGATCGTCAGCATCAGCAGCAGGATCATCCACAGAATGACGGCGCGCCAGACAAGGCCCACCGCCGATTGCAGCGTGCGCGGCGTGCAGTCGTCGCCGACGGGCATCGGCCCGCCATCGCCCGTTGCGAGCGCATCGAGGCTCGATACTTCCGCAAGCGGGCCAGCCAGACGCGCGCCCAGCGCGCCACTGCCGGCGGCGAGCAATACGCCGTCGTTCGGATCGGGCCACTGGCGCGCGTGATTGCGCCACGCATAGATCGCATCTTCGAAATTGCCCACGATCGCAAAACCCAGCGACGTCAGACGCGACGGAATCCAGTCGATCACGAAGAACGCGCGCTGCGCGAAGGTGGAGAACGCGGCGGTGCGGTCGTCGGCGGGCTTCGACCACGTGCGCGCCAGATACTCGGCCGTGCGATACAGCACCGCGCCCGCCGGTCCGACGGGAATCAGGAACCAGAAGAACACACCGAACACATGCCGCTGCGAAGCGACCACGGCATGAATCAGCGTGTGACGCACGATCTCGCTGACGGGCATATCGACGGTATCCATGCCCGTCCATTCGTTGAGAATTTCACGCGCGCGCGGCACGTCGTCGTTGTTCAACGCGAGATGGATGTCGGTGAAGTAATGGCTGAACTGGCGGAAGCCGAGCGTGAAGTACAGCACCGCGACGTTCCACAGGAACGCGAGCACGAAGTGAATCTCGTACAGCACGAAATAGATCAGACCGGTGACGAGCGTCCACGGCAGCACGACGACCAGCCACGCGAGGATGCCGTGCTTCTCCTTGCCGGCATCGAAGCCGTGCGCGGTGGATTCCGCATGGTATTGAAGGAGCGCCGACACCGGGTTGTTCGGCGACAGCGCACGCACCTGTTCGATGATGAGGGCCAACAATACGGAGAAAAAAGTCATGCGAGACGCCGTGCTATTCGAGTTCTTGCCGGGCGGAGCGTGCCGTCCGATCGGTCCGATGAGCGGAATTGGTCATTACGATAGCACAGGGTCGGATGAGGCTGAGCGCCCGAAATACAAACGTAATACTGCAAGCCCGTGTGCCGATCGCGCCGCCATACGTCAAGCGGCGAGGAAGCGGTAGAAATTGCGCAACATGCCTGCCGTTGCACCCCAGATGAAGTAATCGCCGCCTACTTCGCCACGTGGATAAGGCATTGCAAAAAAACGACGCTCGCCGCCTTCCCAGTTCAACACACGCACTTCGTGATTCTTCGGGTCCATCAGGAACGACAGCGGCACTTCGAAAATTTCCGCGACTTCGAAGGTGTCGGCCTGCACCGTGAACGGAGGATGCACCAGCGCGACAACGGGCGTCACGCGAAAGCCGGTGCCCGTCAGATACTCGGGCAGCGTACCCAGCACTTCGACGTGCGACGGTTCGAGGCCGACTTCTTCCTGCGCTTCGCGCAACGCGGTGGCGGTGGTATCCGTGTCGTATGGCTCATGGCGCCCGCCCGGAAAACTGACCTGCCCCGCGTGATCGTTCAGATGCGCCGTGCGTTGCGTGAGCAGCACAGTCAGTCCGTCCTCGCGCACGACCAGCGGCACCAGCACGGCAGCCACACGCGGATCGGCCGTTTCTCGCCAGCGAACCGCGCGAGTCTCCTGCTCCCACGGCAAGTTCTGCTCGAAGCGGGCGCGCAAGGCGTCGGGCGTCAAACGATCGGACGCGACGGCGGGCAGATCGACATCTGCCGGTTCGACGGGCAAGCTTTCGGGATCAAAAACGGGACGAGTAGGACGGGAAGGCGCGGTCAATGGAAGGCTCGATACGAGCGCGAGTGGAACGTAGCGCTATTTTGACCTGGCAAACAAAAACGCACCCGCGGAGGGTGCTTTTTCTTACAGCTTTTACGCTTGAGCAGCGCGGTCTTTCGACACGAGCTTTTCTTTGATTCGAGCCGACTTGCCCGAACGCTCGCGCAGATAGTACAGCTTTGCACGACGCACATCGCCACGACGCTTCACGACGATGCTTGCCAGCAGCGGCGAATACGTTTGGAACGTACGCTCGACGCCTTCGCCCGACGAAATCTTACGGACGATGAACGACGAGTTGAGGCCACGGTTACGCTTCGCGATCACGACGCCTTCGTAGGCCTGAACGCGCTTGCGGTTACCTTCAACCACGTTGACGCTCACGATCACCGTATCGCCGGGAGCGAATTCGGGAATGGTCTTGCCTGCGAGCGCGCGCTCGATTTCTTCCTGCTCGAGTTTTGCAATCAGATTCATCACTGACTCCTAATGCCATCTTGTCGGCGTTCGTACCTGCCTCGCGCTACGCGCGTTCGGCTACGGCCCCGATAGAGGATGGGTTCACATCAGGAACCGGCCACGCATGGACGGCTCCGCCTAAGATCTCGCCGCGTGGCGCGAAGCTCAACGCTTCGACGCTTCCTTGGCGAGACTTGCAAGCCATGCCTCATCGGCACGGCTCAACAACTTGTTCTTTCTGGCCTGATCGATCAGATCGGGCCGTTTGACCAGCGTGTTGCGCAACGCTTCGCGCCGCCGCCACTGCTCGATCTCCGCATGATGTCCGCCGAGCAGCACATCCGGGACACGCACGCCGTCGTATTCCTCCGGACGCGTGTAGTGCGGACAATCCAGCAAGCCATCGACAAAACTGTCCTGCACCGCCGATTGCGCGTCGTTCAACACGCCCGGCAGATGACGCACGACGGCATCGATCAAGGCCATGGCCGGCAATTCGCCACCCGACAGCACGAAGTCGCCCAAACTGACTTCTTCGTCTACGACACGGTCGATCAGACGCTGATCGATCGCTTCATAGCGGCCGCACAGCAAAATCAGACCAGGTTCAGCGGCGAACTTCATCACCTTGTCGTGATTGAGCGTGGCGCCTTGCGGCGACATCATCACGACACGCGCGCTGTCGATGCCCTGCTCTGCCTGCGCTGCTTTCGCAGCACCGATCGCGTCTTCCAGCGGTTTGGCCAGCATAACCATGCCGGGGCCGCCGCCGTACGGGCGATCGTCGATTGTGCGGTAGTTGTCGGTCGTGAAATCGCGCGGATTCCACGTACGCAAACCATATCGCTCCTGCTTCGCCGCCCGGCTCGTGATACCCCAGTCGGTCAACGCGCGAAACATGTCAGGAAAGAGCGTGACGATATCGAACTGCATCGCGCTTTCTCCGTGAAGCGAGTGTTTTAGTAATCGGCTTCCCAGTCGACGATGATCTTCTTCGCCGCCTGATCCACCGTTTTGACATAGACGCCGACGAACGGGATCAAGCGCTCGCCCGTGACCGGCTGACCGTCTTTGCCGGTAGCCGGATACTCGATGCGCAACACCGACTGCGCACCGTTGTCGATCAGATCTGCCACTTTGCCGAGTTCGACGCCTGCCTCGTTGACGACATCGAGGCCCAGCAGGTCAACCCAGTAATATTCGTCGGTTCCGAGCGCAGGGAAATCGCTGCGGCGCACGTAGACGCGGTAGCCGCGCAACGCGAGCGCTTCATCACGGTCGGCCGGGCCGGCCAGATGCGCAACGATGCTGTCGCCATGAACCTTGGACTGCAGGCGGGGCGCCGATTTGCGCTCGCGACCCTTTTCGAGCCACCAGCGTTTGGCACTGAGCATGGCGTCACCACCATGACCGGCGTCCGCGTGAGCGGCCACCTTCACCCAGCCTTTGAGACCGTATGCATCGACGATTGCGCCGACTTCGACTGCGTCGCCGGGCCAGCTTTCTGCCACTTCAGCGCGAATATCTTGCGCTGCAGCCGCTTTCGCCACTGGCTTCTCGACCGGCTTGCGTACGAACGCACCAAACGACGCTTTCGCGTCGGGCTGCGTTTTCGCCTTCGCGCGACCTGAACTACCCGAATCACGCTCCGACATCAGCGAACCTCAAGCCTGCATACGTAAAACCTGCACACCTCAGACTCGCGCAGAACCACTGCTGCACGAGCCGTGCGATGTACCTTGAAACTGCACTTAAGCAGCCGGTTGCGCCTTTTGCGCTTCCTTCACCAGACGCTCGACGGTCGGCGACAGTTGTGCGCCAACGCCTTGCCAGTACGTCAGGCGATCTTGAGCGATACGCAGCGACTCACCCTTCGTAGCGACCGGGTTGTAGAAGCCAACGCGTTCGATGAAGCGGCCGTCACGACGGTTACGCGAATCGGTTGCGACGATGTTGTAGAACGGGCGCTTCTTCGAGCCGCCACGAGCCAAGCGGATGATGACCATACTAGAATCCTTGAAAACCGGGGTTCGAAACTACTGAAACACGCGATTATATCCCGAAACTGAAACCACAACAAACACTTAGCGGGATAAACTGCGCCGCGAGCGCTGCAGCAGGTGCTGACAACGCCACCGGAGCGCCTCCACGAGCTTATGACAATTAGCGCCGGCGAGGCGTGGGCTGGTCACGGAAGCCGCCACGAGGGCGCACGAGAAAACCGTCGCGTGAACGCCACGCCCTTCTGCGCACTCGCGACCTCGCAGCCGCTTTACAGTGCGCCGACGCGGAATTCCGGCATAACCTGCGGCAAGTGCCGGACTCCATGCCGGCGGCGTAGAATGCCCGTCGGCTGTGCGCGAGATCGGCAGCCTTCCGTCACCCTGTCGCTTACGCTCATGGCCACTGTCGCTACGCAAAACTCGCGCTTTCGCTCGAAGACACTCACTGCCGCGCTCGCTTTCTTCTTCGGCACGCTTGGCGCGCATCGCTTCTATCTGTACGGACTGCGCGACGTGTGGGGCTGGGCACATCTTGTCGGGACGATTATCGGCATTCCCGGCTTCATGCTGCTTGCCGCAACTGAGCGTACTGCGACCATGGGCTGGGTACTCGCGTTTCCGGGTGCCGTGTCGATGCTGGCAGCGTTCCTCGCGGCCATCGTCTACGGCCTGCGCCCCGATGAAAAATGGGACGCACAATTCAACGCTCATACTGATGAACACAGCCAATCCGGCTGGACTGTCATCTTCGTCGTGATCTTTTCGCTGTTGATCGGCGCGTTTCTGTTGATGACGGGACTCGCGCTGTCATTCCAGACCTACTTCGAATCACAGGTCGAAGCCGCGAAAGCGATCTCTCAATAGAGACGCGATCAGAAAAGACTCAACTGCGATGCCTGCGGCGCAGCAGCTGGTTTAGAAGACTTCAGCAACTCAGCACGCTTGAAGTGCGACATATCGAGAATGCCGTGATTTCGCGCGTTCAAACCGAGCCGTCGCACGGCATTCGCAAAGCGCTGCCGCAGCAGATCGGCCCACAATCCCTCGCCTTTCATGCGCGTCGCGAACGACGCGTCGTAGTCCTTGCCGCCACGCATATCACGCACGCGGTTCATCACGCGCTCGGCACGATCCGGGAAATGCGCCTCCAGCCAGCCCTTGAATAGCGGCGCGACTTCCCACGGCAGGCGCAGCACGATATAGCTCGCACTCGTCGCACCAGCCTCTGCGCAGGCTTCGAGCACGCGCTCCATATCCTGATCGGTGACAAACGGAATGACAGGGGCGATGCTCACGCCCACGGGAATCCCCGCTTCGCTTAACGCGCGGATCGTGCGAAGTCGCCGTGCCGGTGTAGCCGCGCGCGGCTCCAGCGTGCGAGCAATGTCGGCGTCGAGCGTCGTGACGGTGATCGCCGCCATCATCAGCCCTTTTTCGGCCATGGGCGCAAGCAAGTCGATGTCACGTTCGATCAGCGAATTTTTGGTGATCGCCGCGAACGCCTGATTGTGATCACTCATCACCTGGATCACGCGACGCGTCAGTTGCAGATCACGCTCGACGGGTTGCCAGGCATCCGTATTCACGCCAAGCGCAATAGGCTCCGGCACATACGATTTCTTCGCCATTTCGCGGGCGAGCAATTCCGGCGCGTTGACCTTCGCGTAGATCCGGCTCTCGAAATCGAGCCCCGGCGATAACCCGAGATAGCTGTGCGTAGGCCTTGCAAAGCAATAAATGCAGCCATGCTCGCACCCGCGGTACGGATTCAGCGACACGCTAAACGGAATATCCGGCGACTGGTTATGCGTGAGAATGCTCTTCGCACGCTCCTCGAAGATCTGCGTACGCAACGCGGGACGGCCAAACTCTTCTTCCGATGGCGCGATCCAGCCGTCGTCCACCGTCTCTCGCTGATCCAGTTCGTACCGGCCCTGCAGGTTCGTGACCGCGCCTCGCCCCTTGCGCGGAGCGGGCGGCGCGATAGGATATTCGGGAATGTCGGAGTCGTAGTCGGTCACGGCACACACAAAAGCAACGCTTAATACTGTACAAATATACAGTGTTTACGGCTTTTGTCGAGCGCGACTTTGAGGGCGCGTTCAGCTGCGCGAGAGCCTGAAAAGACGCCTCAGTCGCCCACGGCAATATTCAGCGTTTCCTTGATCTCTTCCATCACGACGTAGCTCTTGGACTGCACTGCGCCCGGCAGTTGCAGGAGGATATCGCCGAGCAGCTTGCGGTAGTCGGCCATTTCGCCGATGCGCGCCTTGATCAGATAGTCGAAATCGCCCGACACCAGATGGCATTCGAGCACTTCGGGAATCTTCTGCACCTCGCGCCTGAACTGGTCGAACATGTTGCCGCTCTTGTGATCGAGCGTGATCTCGACGAACACCAGCAGCGCCGCCCCCAGCTCGGCCGGATTCACGCGCGCGTGATAGCCGGTGATCACGCCGTCGCGCTCCATGCGTTTGACGCGCTCGATGCACGGCGTCACCGACAGCCCCACCTGCTCCGCCAGGTCTTTCATCGCGATCCGGCCGTCCAGCTGGAGGATTTTCAGGATCTTGTGATCGAGTTTGTCGAGAGCCCGGATCGGCTGACGCTGTGTACGCATGGTTTTTACTGAAAATCTGAAAAATACGATAACAAAACCTACCTCGACGCAAATAGTATAGCGGTTAACACTAGGCATGCGGCAAAACACCTCGTCTATCGAACAAAAACACGAAGAACGAGGTTTTCCACCACGCTGCGAGCCTTCAGACCTTTATGGAGCAGCTATGCGAGTCGTCGTTCTGGGCAGTGGCGTCGTTGGGGTAACGAGCGCCTTTTATCTTGCGCGCGCGGGTCATGAAGTGACCGTGATCGACCGCGAGGCAGGTCCTGCGCTCGAAACGAGCTTCGCTAACGCCGGTCAGATTTCTCCCGGTTATGCTGCACCGTGGGCGGCGCCCGGTGTGCCGCTGAAGGCCGTCAAATGGATGTTCCAGAAGCACGCACCGCTCGCCATCCGTCTCGACGGCACGCAATTCCAGCTGCAATGGATGTGGCAGATGCTGCAAAACTGCACGTCCGCGCGCTATGCCGTCAACAAGGGCCGCATGGTGCGCCTCGCCGAGTACAGCCGCGACTGTCTCCAGGCACTGCGCGCCGAGACGGGTATCCAGTACGAAGGCCGCACGGGCGGCACGCTGCAACTGTTCCGTACGCAGCAGCAACTGGATGGCGCCGCGAAAGACATCGCCGTGCTCGAAGATGCAAACGTGCCCTATGAACTGCTGATGCCGGAAGATCTCGCGCGTGCCGAACCGGCGCTCGCCGCGACCGCGCACAAGCTGACGGGCGGCCTGCGCCTGCCGGGCGACGAGACGGGCGACTGCCAGCTGTTCACGACGCGCCTCGCCGCGCTCGCCGAGCAACTGGGCGTGAAGTTCCGCTACAACACGCCGATCGACGCACTCGCGATGGAAGGCGACCGCATCGCCGGCGTGAAGTGCGGCAACGAAATGGTGCGCGCGGACAGCTTCGTGGTCGCGCTCGGCTCGTATTCGACGAAGTTCCTGTCGGGCATCGTCAAAATTCCGGTTTATCCGCTCAAGGGTTATTCGATCACGGCGCCGATCGTCGATGCGAAGGCTGCGCCTGTGTCGACCGTGCTCGACGAGACGTACAAGATTGCGATCACGCGTTTCGACGATCGCATTCGTGTCGGCGGCATGGCGGAAATCGTCGGCTTCGACAAGAAGCTGAAGCAGGCACGCCGCGAAACGCTCGAAATGTGCGTGAACGATCTGTTCCCTGGCGGCGGCGACACGTCGAAGGCGACGTTCTGGACGGGCCTGCGCCCGATGACGCCGGACGGCACGCCGATCGTCGGCCGCACGCCTGTGTCGAATCTGTTTCTGAACACGGGTCATGGCACGCTCGGCTGGACGATGTCGTGCGGCTCGGGTCAACTGCTCGCCGATCTGATTTCGGGCAAGCGTCCGGCGATCCAGTCGGGCGACCTGTCGGTGCATCGCTATCTCGGCGAAACGACGGGTCAGACGCGTCCGGCTTACGCCTGATCGGTTTCATTCTCTGCATGCGACAAAGGCGCCCTTGGGCGCCTTTGTTTTTTGCACTGACGCGATCATCGCGCTTGTGACATCAGAACTGATCTTCCGACAGCGCGAGGATGCCTTCATTGCCCTTCGCGCTCGTAATCGATGCTTCCAGCGCTACCGCCTGCGGCAATACGTGTTCGGCGAAGAACTGCGCGGTGGCGATCTTCGCGCCGTAGAACGATGGGTCGTCGTTGAGCTTCTGTTGCGCGGCGAGCAGCGCGCGCGCCATCTGCCAGCCGCCCAGCACGATGCCCGCCAGCTTCAGATACGGCACGCTGCCTGC
>NZ_QBUY01000015.1:0-106210 GCF_003121405.1 Paraburkholderia sp. C35
CCGAACAGCCAGCCCGACCCGATGATCGAGCCGAGTCCCGTCAGCATCAGCGCGAAGGGGCCGATGTGCCGTTGAATAGAACTTTTCACGTCTTCTCCTATATCTGAAACCACGCCGCTGCCGCGGCCATGAGACACGGCTAGAAGTCATAGAAAAGACTAGGGCATACGGCGAGAGGTCGCGAGCGCGATTGCAGGTTATTCGAAGGTGCAACCGGTCGCGCGCGGGGCGTAGTGTAACGGTTGCACCGATTGATTGCAGTCAAAATGCGTTTGAGCCCTACAAAAAAATCGGCAAATTAGCAAGCTTTGTAAGCTATTTTGCTGCTAAATACCCCCGGACCATATGAGGATTTAAAGATTACGGTTGACCTTCTCTCGAAATGCCCGTATAAAGATCGGGCAGGATTTCAAGCGGCGAGTGAATTGGTTCTTTCGTAGTTCGCCCATCAACGGTACTCCGGTTGGTCCCATTACCCTTCCTTGATTTTCATGCACCCTCGGGCTTCGGCCTTATTCACCATTTTTAGGAAAAAGTAATATGGAAACCGGTACCGTCAAGTGGTTCAATGACGCAAAGGGCTTTGGCTTCATTACCCCGGACGCTGGCGGCGAAGATCTGTTCGCGCATTTCTCGGAAATCCGCGTTGAAGGCTTCAAGACGCTGCAAGAAAACCAAAAGGTTAGCTACGACGTCAAGACGGGCCCGAAGGGCAAGCAAGCCGCTAACATCAAGCCGGTCTAAGCTTAGCTTCCTTCTGGAACGCAAAAACCCCGCCTCGGCGGGGTTTTTTGTTTTCTGGCTTAAACGTTTTGTCGGCGTGAGATCTGAAATCTTTACCGGAATACGCGCTGCGCGTGAATGCCGAGTCCCGTCGCCACGCTCGCGAGACGGTCGCCGAACACCGGACGTGCATCCGGGAAGGCAGCAGCCAGCGCACCCGACAGGAATGCCAGCCCCGTCGAGCCACCCGTGAAATAGAGCGCATCGACATCGCGGGGCGCGACGCCCGCACGTTGCACCGTATCGCGCGCGGCTTGCACGATGCGCTGCGTCTCATCCTTGCCCGCCGCGATCAGTTGCGCTTCGTCGAAAGCCAGGCGCAAATCATCTTCGACGATCTCCAGATCGATCAGCGTCTCACCGCCCGCCGCCACGCCGATCTTCGCCTCTTCCGCATGCGCCGCCAGCGCATGGCCGAAGCGCTGCTCGACGACGCGCATCAGCCGGTCGTGATGCCGCGTATCCGAATACAGATGCCGCATCAAACCGAGTTCCGACACACGCTTCGGCGTGTAAATGGTGTTGATCAGATGCCAGGTCGCGAGATCGAAGTAAATGCGGTTCGGCACTTCGCGGCCTTCGGGATCGAGCGACTGATAGCCGAGTTCGCGCAGCACCGTCGCGAGTTCGACACGCCGGTCGAAGTCCGTTCCCGCGACGTGCACACCGTGATGAGCGAGCACATCGTCCTTGCGCTCGATGCGCTTCATGCGCTCCGGGCCGACGCGCACCAGCGAGAAGTCCGACGTGCCGCCGCCGATGTCGGCCACCAGCACCAGTCCTTCCTGCGTCAGATGCGCTTCGTAATCGAACGCGGCTGCGATCGGTTCGTACTGGAAGTGGATTTCGTTCAAGCCGACCGAGCGTGCCGCCGCTTCGAGCTGGTTCTGCGCCAGCTGATCGGCACGCGGATCGTCGTCGACGAAAAACACCGGACGCCCGAGCACCGCGCGATTAATCGCACCGCCCGCCGTCTGTTCGGCGCAGCGCTTCAGATGCGTAACGAAAATTCCGATGACGTCGGTGTACTTGATTGCCGAACCGTCGCCGAGATCGGTCGTATTGTCCGCGAGCGCCGAGCCGAGAATGCTCTTCATCGAGCGCATCAGCCGGCCGTCGAAGCCGTCGATATACGATTCGAGCGCCGCACGGCCGTACGCGCGCGAGTTTTCATCGGTATTGAAGAAGACGGCTGTGGGCAGCGTCGTGTAGGCGCCGTCGACGGGCGCCAGCTTCAGAACAGCCGCTTCGGCCGTCGAGCCGCCGACAGGGACGGCAACTGCCGAGTTAGACGTGCCGAAATCAATCGCGCAATAGGTCATGGCAGGTTTCGCCGCTCACGCTGGCGCGAACAGAAAGAGGACGGGCTTTGTAACATGAAAGCAGTGACGCCATCAACCGGCAGCGCGCCGACAGGGAATGCAGCTTGCTTGCCCGAAGTGTCGCGCCGGGTTCGAATGAATCCGACAGGATACGCTGTTCGAAGAACGGTTTACAGAATCATCTAAAAACTCGTCCGGTCATGGCCCGCTCCAAAGGCCGCTCACACAGGAGATCCGATGCAGGAACCCTCCGCCGCCACGGTTCGCACCGGCCCGGCCAATATCGTCGAAACCGATCTGCCGTCGCGGCTCGACCGCTTGCCGTGGGGCCGCTTTCATACGCTGATCGTCGTCGCGCTCGGCGTGACCTGGCTGCTCGACGGGCTGGAGGTGACGCTGGCGGGATCGGTGGCGAGCGCGTTGAAATCGAGCGGCGTGCTGCGCTTTACGAACGCGGACGTCGGTCTGGCAGGCAGCGCGTATATCGCGGGTGCTGTGCTCGGTGCGCTCGGCTTCGGCTGGCTGACCGACCGGCTCGGACGCCGCAAGCTGTTCTTCATCACGCTCGCGCTCTATCTCGCGGCGACGGCAGCCACGGCATTCTCGTGGAATCTGGCGAGCTTTCTGGTGTTCCGCTTTCTGACGGGCGCGGGCATCGGTGGCGAGTACACGGCTATCAACTCGACGATCCAGGAATTCACGCCCGCCCGCGTGCGCGGCCACACCGATCTCGCCATCAACGGCACTTTCTGGGGCGGCGCAGCGCGCGGCGCGATCGGTTCGCGGGTGCTGCTCGATCCGCATACGCTGCCCGGCGACTGGGGCTGGCGCGCGTGTTTCTTCATCGGCGCGGTGCTGGCGCTGGCCATTCTGCCGATGCGCGTGTGGATCCCCGAAAGCCCGCGCTGGCTGCTCACGCACGGCGAGGAGAAGGAAGCGCGCGAAATCGTCGAAGGGATCGAGGCGCGTTTTCGGGCTGAAAATCACACGCTCCCGGACGATCAACTCAAGCGCCTGCGATTGCGCGCCCGTGAGCGCACCACCTTGCGCGAAGTGTTCCACACGCTTTTTACGCTGCACCGGAGGCGCGCGCTGGTCGGGCTGTCGCTGATGACGGCGCAGGCGTTCTTCTACAACGCGATTTTCTTCACCTACGCGCTGGTGCTGACCGATCTCTATCACGTGCCGGGCGACCATGGCGGCTGGTACATCTTGCCGTTCGCACTCGGTAATTTCGCTGGGCCATTGCTGATCGGCAGGCTGTTCGACGTGATCGGCCGACGCAAGATGATCGCCGCGACCTACGCGCTGTCCGGGCTGCTGCTGACCGTGAGCGGCTATCTGTTCGAGCAGCAGTTGCTGACCGTGACGACGCAGACGATCGCATGGATGGTGATTTTCTTTTTCGCGTCGGCGGCGGCGAGTTCGGCGTACCTCACCGTCAGCGAGTCGTTTCCGCTTGAAATCCGCGCACTCGCGATCGCGGTGTTCTATGCGTTCGGAACGGCGCTCGGCGGCATCGCAGGTCCGGCGTTCTTCGGCCGGCTGATCGACACGCAGCAACGCAGCGAGGTGTTTTCAGGCTATCTGGTCGGCTCGGCGCTGATGCTGGCGGCGGCCGTGATCGCCGGGATTTGGGGCGTGGATGCCGAGCGGCGCTCGCTGGAAAGCGTCGCCGCACCACTCTCCGCTGTCGACGACGATTGACCGCAATCGCCTGCGACGCCCGGCGGCTGCTCCACGGGTGGCTCATAAAAAACGCGGCCCTCAGGCCGCGTTTCGCTTGTTCACGCGCTCGCGCTACGTCGCGAACTCAGAACGGCTTCTTCCACGCTCCCGCAAACGCGACCTCGCCGAGCGGCACGCGCGTGCGCACCGATTTCTCGCGCTCGCGCAGCACCGGGTCGAGCTTGTCGACGTCGCCATAGTGGCCAAGCGAAATCATCGCGATGACTTCGATATCGTCGGGAATGGCAAATGTCTTGCGGAACGCATTGACGTCGAAGCCGCTCATCTGATGCGCAGCGAGCCCCAGCGCATGCGCCTGCAATACCAGCGACATCGCTGCTGCGCCCGCGTCGTACGGCGCGCAGCGATTGACTTCGCCCTTCGGCGTCAGCGTCTGGGTCGTCACGCAGATCAGCACCGGCGAATTCGCGTTCCAGCCCTGATTGAACGGCACGAGCGTGTCGAAAGCCTTCTTGAACGAGACTTCGTCGGCCGTGCGATCGAACACCACGAAGCGCCACGGCTGCATGTTGTACGACGAAGGCGCCCAGCGCGCCGCCTCGAGCACCGCGAGCAACTGCTCTCGGCTCACGGGCTCGCTCGAATACGCGCGCGGGCTCCAGCGGCCGGCGATCAGTTCATGAACGGGAACGTCGGTGGGTGCGGGTTTGTTGGTCATGCGCATCTCTCGGTCAGAATTCATGATCGGCGGGCAGCAGCCCGAGGGGTCACTAGCATAACCCGAGCCGTCCCCTCCGCGCCTTTCAGGTCGCGCAGATGTTTATCGCGGACGCGCATAAGAAAAGCGCGCCGGGCTTTTCAGCCGCGGCGCGCCGTATGGCACTTTCAGACGGTGTGCTTCGTCAGACGGCTTGCGCCGCGACGCTCCGTTCACCACGATTGATCCGCAGCACGATGATCGACGCCACGAGGCACAAGCCACCCGAGATCATCGACGCCACCGTGTACGTCCCGAGGCTCGCGCGCAGCATGCCCGCGCCGAGCGCCGCGAAAGCCGCGCCGAGCTGGTGGCCGGCGACGACCCAGCCGAACACGACGGGCGCCTTGTCCTTGCCGTAGACATCGGTGGCAAGGCGTACGGTCGGCGGCACGGTCGCGATCCAGTCGAGACCGTAGAACACCGCGAACAGCGGCAAACCGAAGAAGTCGATGCCGAATGCATGCGGCAGATACATCAGCGACAGCCCGCGCAGCCCGTAGTACCAGAACAGCAGGATGCGCGCGTTGAAGCGGTCCGACAGCCAGCCCGACATCGTCGTGCCGAACAGGTCGAAAATGCCCATCGCCGCGAGCAGCGATGCGCCCTGCACTTCCGTCATGCCGTAATCGCCGCACATCGCGATCAGGTGCGTGCCGACATAGCCGTTGGTGCTCGCGCCACAAATGAAGAAGCTGAAAAACAGCAGCCAGAAGTCGCGCGTCTTGCTCGCCATCGCCAGCGTGCCGAACGCGATCGCAAGCGGGTTCTGCTTCGTCATGTCGGATTTGATGGGCGCATCGGCGGGTTCGCCGAACGGGCGCAGCGACATGTCGGCGGGACGCTCGGGCAGCAGGAACGCCACCAGCGGCAGGATGACAGCCGCAGCCGCCGCGACCGTCCACACGACGGGCCGCCAGCCGTGATGCTGCGCAATCGCCGCAAGCAGCGGCAGGAACACCAGTTGGCCCGTGGCCGAACTGGCCGTGAGTATGCCCATCACCAGACCGCGATGTGTGGTGAACCAGCGGTTCACGACCGTCGCCGACAGCGTCAGCGCCGCCACGCCCGTCGCGCCGCCGACCATCACGCCCCAGACGAGGATCATCTGCCACGGATGCGTCATCAGCGACGACAGCGCCACGCCCACCGCCATCGCGCCGAGCGCCGTCAGCAGCGTCGGACGCACGCCGAAACGTTGCATCGCCGCTGCCGCGAACGGGCCCATCAGGCCGTACAGCGCGATATTCACGGAAATCGCCAGCGAGATCGTCGCGCGGCTCCAGCCGAAATCGTGCTCAAGCGGCACCATCATCACGCTCGGCGTTGCACGCGTGCCGGCCGCCGCGCGCAACACCAGAACCACCACAGCCACGGCCAGCCAGCCGTAGTGGAAGCGCCCGCCAATTAATCTTGCTGCCCAGTTCATCGGTTCTCCAAGGGTTCCGCCACGGCTCGCGGGTGTCGCCATGCTAGCCGCATCTGATTCTTACCGCTTTCGTAAAGGAGTTGTGACTGACCTGTCACAATCGGTGTTGCGATGTTAGTTACCGATCGGTAACATGTCAAGGCGTCGACTCAAGGACCACACGACCATCATGGCTACTTCCGACATCGCCAAACGCGCATCGCGCCGGCGTTCACAAACGGCTGGCTCGGACGCGCAGCAACATCTTTTACGCGCCGCCGCCGATCTCTTCTACAGGGAAGGCGTGCGCGCGGTCGGCGTCGATGCCGTCGTCGAGCGGGCGGGCGTCAACAAGATGAGCCTGTATCGCCAGTTTTCTTCGAAAGACGATCTGGTGGTTGCGTATCTGGAACAGTCGGATGAGCAGTTCTTCCGGCGCTTCGAGGAAAGTCTGGCCAAATATCCCGGCGAGCCGCGCAAGCAGATCGTCCAGTATTTCGAGGATCTGGCCGGGCGGGCGTCGCAGGAAGACTACCGCGGCTGTCCGTTCGTGAATGTGTCGGCGGAGTTTCCCGATCCGGCGCATCCCGCGCGCATTTGTGTGTTCGACAACAAGACCAGGCTGATGGAGCGGCTCCACACGCTTTGCACGGAAGCAGGCGCACGCGATCCGGTTGAACTGGCGAACGCGCTCGGGCTGCTGATCGAAGGGATTTATGCGTCGAGCCAGACTTATGGTCCGGGTTGCGGGCCGATCAAGGTCGCGCCGCGCATGGCGGAACTGCTGGTTGCGCAGGCGTGCGCGTAATTGCGTAGGGCGTTTGCACGACGCTCACGCGAGGCTCGCAGACACGCGCCGGTAAAATGACGGTTTTGCTTTTGCCGCTCGCCCCGCCATGTCTTCCACCTCCGCCGATTCGCACGATGCCATCCTCGACGCCACGCGCCACTGGCTGACGCGCGCCGTAATCGGACTGAATCTGTGCCCGTTTGCGAAGGCCGTGCATGTGAAGCGGCAGATCCGCTACGCGATCAGCGACGCTACCGACATGGAAGGCGTGCTAACCGAGCTGGAAGCCGAACTGCGCGCGCTGACCGAAGCCGATCCCGCCGACATCGACACGACGTTGCTGATCATTCCGTACGCGCTTGGCGAATTTCTGGACTACAACGACTGCCTGTTTTTCGCCGACCGGATGCTCAAGCAGATGCGGCTGGAAGGCACGCTGCAGATTGCCAGCTTCCACCCGCACTATCAGTTCGAAGACACCGGTCCAGACGATATCGAGAACTACACGAACCGCGCGCCCTACCCGATCTTGCATTTGCTGCGGGAAGCGAGCATCGAGCGCGCGGTCGAAGCATTTCCGGACGCCGCCGACATCTATGAGCGCAACATCGACACGTTGCAGCGTCTCGGCCCGGAAGGCTGGCGCAAATGGATGAGCGAGCCGGCCAAAGACTGACACAGTCGGCCCGCCGCGCCTCACGCCTTAAACCTCTCCCGCCTCCTCGGCATAAAACCGCTCGCGCAGTTCCGCAATGCCGAGCGTGTCCATCACTTCATTGAGCCGCTCGGCCGGGCGCCGGCGCGGCAAATCCTTATAGGTCGCGATGATGAGCTCGTTCTTCATCGAATGCTCCCAGCCGACCAGTTCCGTCACGTTGACCTGATAGCCGTGCGCTTCCAGTTGCAGGCAGCGCAGCACATTGGTGATCTGGCTGCCGAATTCGCGCGTATGCAACGGATGACGCCAGATTTCCGTCAGCGCGTTCGCCAACGACTTGCCTTTGTTCCGGCGCAGCACGCCCGCCACTTCCGCCTGGCAGCACGGCACCACGACGATGTATTTCGCATGTTTTTCGAGCGCGAAGCGGATTGCGTCGTCGGTGGCCGTATCGCAGGCGTGCAAGGCGGTGACGATGTCGACTGTCGGCGGCAGTTTGTCCGATGTGATCGATTCGGCTACGGAAAGATTAAGAAACGACATACCCTTGAAGCCAAGGCGCCCTGCAAGCTCCTCGGACTTCGTAACGAGTTCCTCGCGTGTCTCAATGCCGTAGATATGCGAGTTATCCCGCAGTTCCTTGACGAACAGGTCGTAGAGAATGAAGCCGAGGTAGGACTTGCCCGCACCGTGATCGACGAGGGTCAGTTCGCCCTTGGTCTCGTTGAGGTCTTTGAGCAACGGCTCGATGAACTGAAACAGGTGGTAGACCTGCTTGAGCTTGCGGCGGCTGTCCTGGTTCATCTTGCCGTCGCGCGTCAGGATATGGAGTTCCTTTAGCAGTTCGACGGACTGATTAGGACGGACTTCGTAGGATTTGCTGGACATCGAATGAGCGCGCCACCGATTGCATCGCGAACGTGCGTCAGGTGACGGAAAAAGGGAAAAGTGTCTGTCAGTTTACCCAAAGCGTGAAGAACGGTCCCGGTTCTTGCACGTCGACGGTGACACCGGACCCCGCTTGGAACGATTCGTGCAGCATAGCGTCCGAAGTCGAGCCAGCTGGAGAACGTGTCGCAAGGCAGTCGTCTGTTGCAGGTCCGTTAGAGCGTGACGGCTTGCAGGATGCATAAAGAAAGACTAGCTACCGGTTTGCTGCAGCGTCGATAGAAATCCGGTAAGCGTGGGGGAGGTCGGGCCGGAACATGGTTCGAACGTTACGTAACCTGAAGCGCGACGGGACTGAAAAGGAGCGCGCTCAGATCTGATGAGGCTGCAAATGGATATGACACCCAACGGAAACGCCGAGCAGAAGTTTCAGGAGCTCATGGCGAAGCTGCTGGCCACACCCGAGTGGACGGAAAAGCAGCAACTGGAACTGGAAATGGCGCGTGACATCTCCGTCGAGATGCTGCGTCTCGCAGAAATCATGCGTGACGGCAGCGTCGATATGGAGATGTGTCTCACCCTGCTCAAATACGCGAAAGTGCTGGACTTTGTGATGACGACGCTAGCTTCGCGGCGCGATATCAAGCCTCAAACGCTGCGAGTGATTTTCAAGCTGGCTGGACTGAAGGTGGACGAGGCGTATCCGGGTTGAACCCGTCGATGGCTGTGCGGATGCTGGCGTTATTACCGCCGTTTTGCGCCGGCATCCTTCACCCGCTACCGTTTCACCCGCGTCATCAATCTCGCAAACGATTCCTTCAAATGCCGCTGCATCGCTGCGTGCGCCTGCACGGAATCGCGTGCTTCGAGTGCTTCGAGCACTGCCCGGTGCTCCTCCAGCGCGACTAGCCAGGTATCTTCCGCTTCAAAATGCCCGCGCATCGTGCTCGACAGCGGGCTATGCCGTTCGTCGAACAGATCGGCAACCGTTCGAACCAGCACATCGTTGCCGGACATCTGCGCGATGCACAGATGAAACTCGCGGTCGGCAGCAGTCGGAATCTGCCCATTCGCGACTTCGTCCGCCATGCGCTCGAATAGCGCGCGCAGCGCCTTGAGCGCCTTCGGCTTTACGAACGGCGCGACGCTCGCGACCAGCGCGCCTTCGATCAGCGAGCGCGCTTCCATGATTTCGCGCGGACTCTCGCCGAGCTTGTCGGGATCGGGCGCGGCGACAGCAGGCGACACATTCGTCACGTAGACGCCCGAACCCATCCGGATTTCCACCCGCCCTTCCAGCTCCAGCGCGACGAGCGCCTCACGCACCGTCGGACGCGACACACCGAGCGTCTGCGCCAGATCGCGCTCGGGCGGCAAACGGCCATTCGACACGAAGCCCGGCTGTGCAATCAGCTCGCGCAAGCGATCGGCGATCTGTTGATAAAGACGGCGTGTTTCGACGGTTCTGACGGGCACAAAGACTCCTGCTTCGACGTCGCGCGATACCCGCGTCAACGGGTTGCACGAGAAAACGAGCATTGTAATCAGCCGCGCGCCGCACCGGCCACGCGCCTTGGACCAAGGGTAAATAGCCGGACAATTGGCTTGACCACTTGATCGATAGACTTCTATTATGCCCAACTGGTCAGGCCGAATTTCAATAAGCGCATAAGACGCTCATCGCCCTGCCAGCCCGACAATGCATCACGGCAGCCCCGCCGCCAGAGCGGGCGCAACTACGCAGCATCCACCTCGCGCACGCAGCACGACCGTAGGAAAGCGGCCACCGGACCGGCATCGCCGAGGGGCGCCAACCATACGAAAGATGCCGATACCGGAGGAGACGACGTCATGAGGAAAATGCGGTGGGTAGTGATCTTGCTCTGCTTTCTCGCCATTGCCGTGAACTACATCGACCGTGCGAACCTCGCCGTCGCCGCACCTGAAATCCAGAAAGCGCTGGGTATCGGTCCGGCGCAGATGGGCTTTATCCTGAGCGGCTTCTTCTGGACCTACGCGCTGATGCAGATGCCGTTCGGCTGGTTCGTCGATCGCGTCGGTGCGCGCATCGCGTTGCCGCTCGCGGTTGGCTGGTGGTCGCTGTTCACCGCCGCCACGGCAGCCGCCAGCAGCGTGGGCGGCATGTTCGGCTGCCGGCTGATGCTCGGCGTCGGCGAAGCGGGCGCCTATCCGTCGTGCGCAAAACTCGTCAGCCAATGGTTCAAGCCTTCGCAGCGCGCGCTCGCGACCAGCATTTTCGATAGCGGCTCGCGCGTCGGCTCGGCCCTGTCGATTCCTGTCGTTGCGTTGATCATCGGCACGCTGGGCTGGAAGGCGTCGTTCATCGTGACGGGCGTGCTCGGCGCGGTGTGGATTCTCGGCTGGCTGGCCATCTATCGCAGCCCGGCGCACGGCGACATGACGGGCGAAACCGATGTCGTGCCCGACGCACGCGCCGCCCGCGCCGCCGACAAGGTCACGTGGGGTTCGCTGTTCCGCCACCGCACGCTGTGGGGCATGATGCTCGGCTTCTTCTGCCTGAACTTCGTGATCTACTTCTTTATCACGTGGTTTCCGAGCTATCTGGTGCAGACGCGCGGCTTTTCGCTGAAGTCGCTCGGCACGCTAGGCATGATTCCCGCGCTGATGTCGATTCCGGGCGGCTGGATCGGCGGTCTGGTGTCCGATGCGCTGTTCCGGCGCGGCTGGAGCCTCACGGCGGCGCGCAAGACCTGCATGGTCGGCGGCATGCTGCTGTCGTCGGTGATCACGCTGTCGGCGTTCACGTCGAACACGTATCTGATGCTCGCTTTCTTCGGCATTTCGTACGGCAGCCTCGCGTTCGCCGCCGCCAGCATCTGGTCGCTGCCCGCCGACGTCGCGCCCACGCCGCGTCACGTCGCGTCGATCAGCGGCATCCAGAACTTCGCGTCGAATCTGGCGGGCATCGTCATCACGACGTTCACGGGCGTCATGCTCGCGATATCGAAAGGCTCGTTCACGATTCCGCTGGTCGTCGCGGGCGGCTTCTGCTTTCTCGGCGCGTTCAGCTATCTTGTGATCGTCGGCCGCATCGCGCCGTTGCCTGCCGATCCCGAGCAGCCGTACGTGCCGGAAGGCGCGCAACGCTCGCACGTTTGATGATCCATCCCGTCAGCACTCCGCTTTCAGAACAGGCCCCGCATCATGTCGACAGCTACCGCCACCGCAGCGCACGCCGCTATCCGCCTGCATCCCAACGACGACGTGATCATCGCGACACGTCAACTCGTGTCGGGCACGCGTATCGAAGCCGAAGACCTGGTCGTCGCGGGGCTGATTCCGCCTGGCCACAAGATCGCGACGCGCGCGATTGCGAAGGGTGAGCCGGTGAAGCGCTACAACCAGATCATCGGTGTGGCGCGCGAGGCGATTGCGCGCGGCCAGCACGTGCACACGCACAATCTGGCGATGGCCGAATTCGCGCGCGAGCATGAATTCGGCGTCGACACGCATCCGACCATCGCCGCTCGCGATCCCGCGCATTTCATGGGCATCCGGCGCGCGGACGGGCGCGTGGCGACGCGCAACTACATCGGCGTGCTGACCAGCGTGAACTGCTCGGCGACCGTCGCGCGCGCCATCGCCGATCATTTCCGGCGCGACGTGCACCCCGGGGAACTGGCGGCGTTTCCCAATGTGGACGGCGTGATCGCGTTGACGCACGGACTCGGCTGCGGTGTCGATCTGCGCGGCGAAGGCACGATGATCCTGCAGCGCACACTGGCGGGCTACGCGGCGCATCCGAATTTTGCGTCGGTGCTGTTCGTCGGTTTGGGCTGCGAGACGAACCAGATTGGCGGCGTGCTCGAAGCGGGCGGACTGACCGATAACACGGCGACCTTGCGCAGCTTCACGATTCAGGACAGCGGCGGCACGCGCAAGACAATCGAACGCGGCATTGCGATGGTGCGCGACATGCTCGTCGATGCGAACCGCGCGGTGCGCGAAAAGGTCAGCGCGTCGCATCTGATGGTCGGCTTGCAGTGCGGCGGGTCAGACGGCTATTCGGGCATCTCCGCGAACCCTGCGTTGGGCGCCGCCGTCGACCGGCTCGTGCAGCATGGCGGCACGGCGATTCTGTCTGAGACACCTGAAGTCTATGGCGCCGAACATCTGCTCACACGCCGCGCGGTGAGCCGCGAGGTCGGCGAGAAACTGCTGGCGCGCATCGCGTGGTGGCAGGACTACTGCGCGCGCAACGGCGCGGCGCTCGACAACAATCCGTCGGCGGGCAACAAGGTCGGCGGCCTCACGACTATCCTCGAAAAGTCGCTCGGCGCGGTCGCAAAAGGCGGCACGACCAATCTCGTCGACGTGTACGAGTACGCGCAACCGATTCACGCCAAGGGCTTCGTGTTCATGGATTCGCCCGGCTACGACCCGATGTCGGCGACGGGTCAGGTCGCGTCGGGCGCGAACCTGATCTGCTTCACGACGGGACGCGGCTCGGCGTATGGCTGCGCGCCGTCGCCGTCGCTGAAGCTCGCCACCAACACGGCATTGTGGGACCGCCAGGAAGAAGACATCGACATCAACTGCGGCGGCGTGATCGACGGGACGGCGCGCATCGATCAGCTCGGTGCCGACATCTTCCAGATGATGCTCGATTGCGCGTCGGGCACGCGCTCGAAAAGCGAACTGCACGGCTATGGACAAAACGAGTTCGTGCCCTGGCAAGTCGGCGTGGTGACGTGAAGGCAGACTGACATCATGCGGCGGCAGGCGCGCTGATTGGCGGCGTGCCGTCGTGGAACATCGACTTCAGCTTCGCTCGAAGCTCGGGCGAATCGCTGTGCTTGTGCGCCTGCGTCGCGTGCGCGACGGCGGCTTCGAGCAGTTCGTTTTCCGAATCGGCGCACAGGGCAACCGTGCACTTGATGTCACTCGGAAATTCGCGGCAATCGATATATTTGCGACCCATGACGGACTCCTCAGATCAAAGGCGTCGCGTGCAACCCGTGCGCTGGCGTAGCCCCAGCGTGCGTATCGGCGGGGCGTTGGCTAAAAACGTGATGCGTGGATTGTGCGCGGCAAGACGGCGCGACGCGCGCCGGGAAGGAAGGTGTCTGAGAAAAGTATAGGTCGTGGCGCGTGGACGTTTGCGCTGCGTTTGCCCGTCCTCCAGCCCAGTGGGACAATACCGGCCTTCGCGCCGAGCGCGCTTCACCGTCATTCACTGCTTCATTCCATCGATGTCGAATCCGTCCGATCACACCAGGGATCACGTCCGCGTCGCCGTTATCGGCGGCGGTCCTGCCGGGTTGATGGCGGCCGAAGCGCTGGCGCGCGGCGGCATGCAGGTCGATGTGTACGACGCAATGCCGTCGGTCGGACGCAAGTTCCTGATGGCGGGGAAAGGCGGCATGAACATCACGCATTCGGAGCCGATCGAGCCGTTTCTCGGCCGCTATGGCAAGCGTCGCGCGGACATTGCGCCCCTGCTCGACGCGTTCGGCCCGGACGCGCTGCGTGCGTGGCTCGATGAACTGGGTGTCCATACCTTCGTCGGCAGTTCGGGCCGCGTGTTTCCGACCGACATGAAAGCCGCGCCGATGCTGCGCGCGTGGCTGCATCGGCTGCGTGAGGCGGGCGTGCGGTTTCACATGCGGCATAAGTGGATTAGCTGGGCGGAGACTGCGGCGTCCGGCGCGCATGGTTTGCGGTTTGGCACGCCGGAAGGCGAACGCGAAGTCCTGGCGGACGCCGTGGTGTTAGCGCTCGGCGGCGGCAGTTGGGCGCGGCTCGGTTCCGACGCTGCGTGGGTGCCGCTGATGCAGCAACGCGAGATCCCTGTCGCGCCGTTGCTGCCCGCGAATTGCGGCTTCGACGCCAACTGGACCGATTACTTCCGCGAGCGCTATGCAGGCGAGCCGGTCAAGCCTGTGTCGATTGCTGTGGAAAACGTGGATGGCACGGTCCAGCATCGCCAAGGTGAGTTCGTCGTGACATCGACGGGGATCGAAGGGAGCCTCGTGTACGCGATGTCGTCGACGATCCGCGACCGCCTGCTCGCCGACGGCACCGTGACGATACGGCTCGATCTCGCGCCAGGTCTGAGCGCGCAGCGCGTGATCGATCAAGTGACGCGGCCGCGTGGTTCGCGTTCGATGTCGAGCCATTTGCATAGCCGCATCGGTATCACGGGGGTGAAGCTGGGGTTGCTGCACGAGTGTCTGTCGAAAGAAGATTTCACCGATGCAGCGAAGCTCGCGCAAGCGATCAAGTCCTTACCGTTGAACCTGACGCGCGCTCGTCCCATCGACGAAGCGATCAGCAGCGCAGGCGGCATCCCGTTCGAAGCGCTCGATAACGCGATGATGCTGCGGACACTGCCCGGCGTGTTCTGCGCGGGCGAGATGCTGGATTGGGAAGCGCCGACGGGCGGCTATCTGCTGACGGCGTGCTTCGCCAGCGGCCTCGTCGCGGGGCGCGGGGCCGCTGCGTATCTGATGGCGCGGTGAATGTCGCGCTTTACCTGGCGCTTATTTGACCTTGAGCCGCCAAAGCGACGTGATTTCAGCCACGCGCGCGGCGTGCAACGGATCGGACGCATCCGTCGCCTTCGGATGACGCGGCTTGATGTCCTCGCGCCCAACAACGACAAGCCCGGCGCGATCGAGCGCGGCCAGTAGCCAGTCATGCGTGCGCATCCCCAGATGCTCCGCGAAATCCGACAGAATCAGCCATCCCTCGCCACCCGTTTCGAGATGATCGGCGAGTCCGTTCAGAAAGCCGAGCAACATACGGCTTTCGTAGTCGTAGACGGCGTTTTCGATCGGTGACGCCGGACGCGCGGGCAGCCACGGCGGGTTACACACGACAAGCGGCGCCCGCCCTTCAGGAAAAAGATCGGCGGCAATCACTCCGACCTGTGCGTCGTAACCGAGCCGCGTGAGGTTGTCTTTGGCGCAAGCGAGCGCGCGTGGATCCTGATCCGTTGCAACGATCCGCTTGACGCCGCGCTTGGCCAGCAACGCCGACAACACGCCCGTGCCGACGCCAATATCAAAGGCCAATTCCTTCGACGGCAACGGCGCACGCGCAACCAGATCGACGTACTCGCCTCGCACGGGCGAGAACACGCCGTAGTGCGGGTGAATGCGCTCCTGCAACGCGGGAATCTCGACGCCTTTCTTGCGCCACTCGTGCGCCCCGATCAGGCCAAGCAGTTCACGCAGCGACACCACCGACGCTTCCTGCGACGGCGGTCCATACACTTCTTCACAGGCTTGCTGCACGTTCGGCGCGCGGCGCAATGGAATCGTGTAATCGCCTTCGAGCGGGATCAGCAGCATGCCGAGCGTGCGCGCTTTCTGCGACTGCGCTTGCCGGTGCTGATTGAAGGCATCGAGTGGCGTAGCAGGCGCCTGCTTGCGTGGCTTGCGATCGAGACGGCGCGTCATCGCCTGCAACAGTTGGCGGGCGTTCTGGAAATCGCCGTGCCACAGCAGTGCGGTGCCTTCGCAGGCGAGGCGGTAGGCGGCGTCGGCGGTCGTGCGGTCGTCGGCGATGACGACGCGCTTCGCGGGCGGCACGGAGGCTTCGGAGCGCCAGCGGGCAGAATGCGGGCCGTCGGCTTCAGGCCAGGTGAGTGTGGGGAAATCGGTCATGTCCGTATTGTATTGAACCGTTGGACCTCGTCGACATCGAGCCGCAACGGAGAAACGGCGGACCAAAGAAAAACGGGTTACACGGAAAACCGTGTAACCCGTTTCTTGATGCTGGTGCCGGCTGCAGGACTCGAACCCGCCACCTCATGATTACAAGTCAAGCGCTCTACCTGATGAGCTAAGCCGGCATGAGAACCGGGATTCTACTTCATTTCACGACTTTGAGGTGGCCTCTTCCGCCACCTTTTGCACCGTCATCGTCCGGACGCGGATCGTCATCGGTTTCGCCGATTTTTTCCGCCGCCGCCGCTTCGGGCGCTTCCTGCGGCGCCTCGGCGATCACGGCTTCGTCATCCTCGGAATCCGTTGCCTCGCCGCCTGCCGACTCGACCGGAAATGCCATGCCCTGCCCGTTCTCGCGCGCGTAAATGGCGAGCACGTTGGCCACGGGCACTTCGATCTTGTGCGACTTGCCCGAAAAGCGCGCGTTGAACTCGATCCACTCGTTGCCCATCTGCAGCTGGCTGGTCGCCTCGAAGCTGATGTTCAACACGATCTCGTTGTCGCGCACGAACTGGCGCGGCACGCGCGTCTGGTTGTCGACGCGCACGGCGATATGCGGCGTATAGCCGTTATCGGTGCACCATTCGTACAGCGCGCGCAGCAGGTACGGCTTCGTGGAAATCTCTTGCATCAACTGTCCTTTTGCCGGGCAGGCGCGCGCAACGGAACGCCGCGCGCCGAACCCGAAGCCAATCTCAAACTCAGCGGCGCATTACCTTTTCCGACGGCGTCAGCGCTTCGATATAGGCCGGACGGCTGAAAATACGCTCGGCGTACTTCATCAGCGGCGCAGCGTTCTTCGACAGTTCGATGCCGTAGTGATCCAGACGCCACAAGAGCGGTGCGATCGCGACGTCGAGCATCGAGAACTCTTCACCGAGCATGTACTTGTTCTTCAGGAAGATCGGCGCGAGTTGCGTCAGACGGTCACGAATGGCGAGGCGCGCCTTTTCGTGATTCTTCTCGGCGGCTTTGCCCTTTTCGTTTTCGAGCGTGCCGACGTGAACGAACAGTTCCTTCTCGAAGTTCAGCAGGAACAGACGCGCGCGCGCACGCTGGACGGGATCGGCCGGCATCAGTTGCGGATGCGGGAAGCGCTCGTCGATATACTCGTTGATGATGTTCGATTCGTACAGGATCAGATCCCGTTCGACGAGGATCGGCACCTGACCATACGGATTCATCACGGCGATGTCTTCCGGTTTGTTGAACAGGTCGACGTCGCGGATTTCGAAGTCCATGCCCTTTTCGAACAACACCAGCCGGCAGCGCTGGGAGAACGGGCAAGTAGTGCCGGAATACAGAACCATCATGTTTGCGTTTCCTCAAAAAACTTAAAGGGCCAGCGAGCGGGAAAACCGTCTTGCAGGTTTTCCCTTGCGCCGGCCCCACACCCGTTACGGTGTGACTATTTGATATCTTTCCAGTACGCGGCGTTCAGTCGCCAGGCTAAAAAGCTCAGAACGCCCAGGAACAGCAGCACCCACACGCCAAGCTGACGACGGGTTTTCTGCGTCGGTTCGGACATCCATGACAGGTACGACACGAGGTCGGCCACAGCAGAATCATAATCTACCGGCGACATCGTCCCCGGCGTGACCTGCTGATATCCCACGAATTTCTTGACCTTTTCCTTCGTGTTTTCGTCGATGTCGTCTTCGAACTTCGCCGTTCTCTGCCCCTGAAGCTGCCACAGCACGTGAGGCATGCTCACGTTTTCATACACCATATTGTTCCAGCCAGTCGGCCGTGTGTCATCGCGGTAAAAACTGCGCAGATACGTGTACAGCCAGTCACGGTTCCGCGCCCGCGCTTCCACCGACAAATCGGGCGGCGTGGCGCCGAACCACGCCTTCGCGTCGTCGGGGCGCATCGCGACCGTCATCGTGTTGCCGACTTTATCTGTCGTGAACAGCAGGTTTTTTTCAATTTCCTTCGGCGAAATGCCAATATCCTGCAATCGGCTGTACCGCATCAGGTTCGCACTATGGCAATTCAGGCAGTAGTTTACAAACAATTGGGCGCCGTGCTGCAACGAAGCAATATTGTCCGCGTTGTCGGGCGCACGGTCGAGCGGGAATTCACCTTCCGCGCGAACCGGCGTAGCGGATAACGCCAGCACGGTTGCACCGAGCAGCGCGAGCATCGAAAGCAGTTTTTTCATCTTCGTTTTCTCCTGGCTCGCGGTTAGTGGGGTTTGAACCGCACTCGTTCGGGCGGCTGCTTGAACGTGCCAAGCGGCGTCCAGAACGGCATGCCGAGGAAAAACGCGAAGTAGACCAGCGCGCAGATCTGCGCAATCAGCGTCGCGGCGGGAGACGGTGGCTTGGTGCCGAGAAACGCCAGCGTCAGAAACGCCAGCACGAAGATCCCGTAGAACACCTTGTGGAAGAACGGCCGGTAGCGGATCGACTTCACCGGCGAACGGTCCAGCCACGGCAGGAAGAACTGCGACACCCCCGCGCTGCCCATCACCACCACACCCCAGAACTTCGACTCGGTGAACGCCATCGCCAGAATCACGAGGATCGCGAGCACGGGCAAGCCGAGCTTCCACTTGCCTCGCGCTCGGATCAGCGCGAACACGCCAAGCAGCCCGATCACGACCATCAGCACGATCTTGAACGGGTCCGTCGTGGCGCGCAGCATCGCGTAGAACGCGGTGAAATACCAGACCGGTGCGATTTCGGGCGGCGTCTGCAGCGGATTGGCCGGAATGAAGTTGTTCGATTCCAGGAAGTAGCCGCCCATTTCCGGCGCGAAGAAGATGATCGCCGCGAAAAACATCAGAAACACGCACACGCCCATGAAGTCGTGCACCGAGTAGTACGGATGGAACGGAATGCCGTCGAGCGGGATACCGTTCGCGTCCTTCTTCGCCTTGATCTCGATGCCGTCCGGGTTGTTCGAGCCGACTTCGTGCAGCGCGACGATGTGAGCGACCAGCAGCCCGAGCAGCACCAGCGGAATCGCGATCACGTGGAACGCGAAGAAGCGGTTCAGCGTGACGTCGGAGACCACGTAATCGCCGCGAATCCAAAGCGACAGGTCCGGACCGATGAACGGAATCGCTGAGAACAGGTTCACGATCACCTGTGCGCCCCAGTACGACATCTGGCCCCACGGCAGCAGATAGCCGAAGAACGCCTCGGCCATCAGGCACAGGAAGATCGCGCAGCCGAAGATCCACACCAGTTCGCGTGGCTTGCGATACGAGCCGTACAGCAACCCGCGGAACATATGCAGATACACGACGACGAAGAACATCGACGCGCCCGTGGAGTGCATGTAGCGGATCAGCCAGCCCCACGGCACCTCGCGCATGATGTACTCGACCGATGCGAACGCGAGCGTCGAATCGGGCTTGTAGTTCATCGTCAGGAAAATGCCGGTGACGATCTGGTTGACCAGCACCAGCAGCGCGAGCGAGCCGAAGAAGTACCAGAAGTTGAAGTTCTTCGGCGCGTAGTACTCGGACACATGCGCTTTCCAGGTCGCCGTCATCGGAAAGCGGCGATCGATCCAGCCCACGAGCCCGGTTGTTTCCACCTCTTTCTCGGTCGTCGCCATTACGCTTCTCCTTTCTCGTCCTTGCCGATCACGAGCGTAGTGCCGGTGATCATGTAGGGCGGGATGTCCAGGTTTTGCGGCGCAGGTTTGTTCTTGAAGACGCGGCCGGCCAGGTCATAGGTCGAGCCGTGGCACGGGCAGAGGAAGCCGCCCGGCCAGTCATCAGGGAGATTGGGCTGCGCGCCTTCCTGAAAGCGCGGAGTCGGCGTGCAGCCCAGATGGGTGCACACCGCGACGGCAACAAACAGATTCTTGTGGTCGGGACGGGAACGGAACTCGTTTTTCGTATAGTCCGGCTCGGGCATCGAAAACGGGTTCTTCGTTTCGGGATCGGCGACTTCCTTGTCGGCCTTCTGCACATCGGCCAGCTGCTGATCGGTGCGATTGATGATCCAGACAGGCTTGCCGCGCCAGGCGACCGTCATCATGTCGCCGGGCTTCAGGTTGGAGATATCGACTTCGACGGGCGCGCCCGCCGCTTTGGCTTTTTCGGATGGTGCAAACGAACTAACAAAGGGTACGACGGTGGCGACTCCTCCGATGCCACCTGCTACGGTCGTCGCAATCAGCCAGCTACGGCGGCTTCCATCGACGCGTTCATCTTCCTTGTCTCGCATCACACGCCCCACTTCTGAGTTGGATTTTTCCTTCGTCGGGTCTACCGCCGCTAGTTTGCTCGAATGGAGTCGCCATTTACAAGGGCCGAGTACCAAAAAGCGTGCGAAGTCCTTGATAAATCAGGGTTTCCCCGCACGCATCGCAAACCGTTTTACGGCTTTTATTAAGTATTTCCTCCGTTTTTCAATCCTTTTTCTTGCGTAATGCTGCCGATATTCAAACTGGATTATGAATATCGATAAACAGGTGTTCCAGCTCGAACTGCTCGGACAGATGCGTGCCCAGCGCCTGGATACCGTAACGTTCGGTCGCATGGTGGCCGGCCGAGATGAACGCGACGCCGCTTTCCGCCGACATATGCGTGATCGGCTCGGAGATTTCGCCCGTCAGATAGACGTCGGCGCCCGCTTCGATGGCGGCCTCGAAATAGCCTTGCGCGGCGCCCGTGCACCACGCGACGCGGCGCAGCTGCTTGTCGGGGTCGCCCAGCACGAGCGGCGTACGCCCTAGCGTCTGCTCGACTTCCGCGCTGAAGTGCGCGAGCGTGATCGACATGGGCAAGCTGCTCATCCAGCCGATGTCGTTCTCACCGAACCGGCCATCCGGAATCAGGCCGAATTTCGCGCCGAGTTGCGCGTTGTTGCCGTAGATGGGGTGATCGTCGAGCGGCAGATGGAAGGCGAACAGGTTCAGATCGTTCGCGAGCAGCGCCTTCAGACGCTGATATTTGCGTCCCGTGATCTGAGGCGCCTCGTTGCGCCAGAAGTAGCCGTGATGCACGAGCACGGCGTCGGCGCCCCACTCCAGCGCGGCTTCCAGAAAGGCCAGCGACGCCGTTACGCCGGTAGCGATTTTCTCGATCTTGCGCCGCCCTTCGACTTGCAGACCATTCGGGCAATAGTCCTTGAAGCGCGAAGTTTCAAGGAGATTGTTCAAGTACAATTCGAGTTCGATCCGATCCATATACACCTCTAATTTTCAGATGCTCAGACGCTTTTGGCTGTTCTTCGCCCAGGCGGTGACCGTGCTGCTGGCGCTGATGTTCATCATTGCGACCCTCAAACCGCAGTGGCTGCAACGTCAAGGGCAGTTCGGCAAGCAGCTGGCCGAGCCGATCGTCGCGCTCCGAGAGGTAGCCCCCGGAATCGGCAGCGGCGGCACCGCCCAGAATTCCTACGCCGACGCGGCACAGAACGCGATGCCCGCCGGCGGCAACGTGTGCTCCAGCACGGACGGCTCGCTGCCGCCCGACCCGCGCGCCAAAGACCCGCTGTTCCGCTACTTCTTCGGCGACAAGAACAAAAAGCAGCAGGAGCAACCCGCGGCCACCCTTGGCTCAGGGGTTATCGTGAGTTCGGAAGGTTACATTCTAACGAACCAGCATGTCGTCGATGGCGCCGATCAGATCGAAATCGCGCTTGCCGATGGCCGCACCACGAACGCAAAGGTGATCGGCGTCGATCCGGAAACGGATCTGGCCGTGCTCAAGGTCAACATGACGAACCTGCCGACCATCACGCTCGGCCGCATGGACCAGACGCGCGTCGGCGACGTGGTGCTCGCAATCGGTAATCCGTTCGGCGTAGGCCAGACGGTGACGATGGGTATCGTCAGCGCGCTCGGCCGCAATCACCTCGGCATCAATACCTTCGAAAACTTCATCCAGACAGATGCGCCGATCAATCCCGGCAACTCGGGCGGCGCGCTGGTCGATGTGAACGGCAATCTGCTCGGCATCAATACGGCCATTTATTCGCGTTCGGGCGGCTCGCTCGGTATCGGCTTCGCGATTCCTGTTTCGACGGCGCGTAGCGTGCTGGAAAGCATCATCACGACGGGTACGGTGACGCGCGGCTGGATCGGCGTCGAGCCGCAGGACGTGACGCCGGAAATCGCCGAATCGTTCGGGCTGGAGCAGAAGTCGGGCGCGATCGTCGCGGGCGTGCTCAAGGGCGGACCGGCCGACAAGGCGGGCATCAAGCCGGGCGACATTCTGGTGTCGGTGAACGGCCAGGACATCACCGATACGACGCGCCTCCTGAACGTGATCGCGCAGATCAAGCCGGGCACCGATGCCAAGGTGCATCTGGTGCGCAAGAACAAGGAAATGGATCTGACGGTGATGATCGGCAAACGCCCGCCGCCGCCCAAACAGCCTACCGATGAAGGCGATGATGACGACGGCGGTTGAGCGTTAAGAGCAGCCAGATCGCATAGGGCAAACAAAAAGGGCAGTCTCCGACGGAGCACTGCCCTTTTTTATGTCCGCCTCGCTAGCCGATTCAACTTGCCGCGTTGCCTTCGTTCTCCGGCGCCGTCACCGGCTTGCTGACAAACAGCCGCGCCGCGATGATGCCCGCCTCATACAGCACGATCAGCGGGATCGCGAGAATCAGCTGCGAGAACACGTCCGGCGGCGTCACCACCGCCGAGATCACGAACGCGCCAACGATCACATACGGCCGGATTTCCTTGAGCTTCTTGATGGTCAGCACGTTCATCCGCACCAGCAGCACGACGACGATCGGCACTTCGAACGTCACGCCAAAGGCGAGGAACATCGTCAGTACGAAACTCAGGTAATTGTCGATATCCGTCGTCATTTCCGCGCCAAGCGGCGCGTTGTAATGCGCCATCACGCGGAAAATGGTCGGGAACACCACGAAATAAGCGAACGCCATGCCGCACAGGAACAGCGTATAGCTGCTGCCGACCAGCGGCCCGACCAGTTTCTTCTCGTGCTGATACAACCCCGGCGCGACGAATGCCCAGATCTGGTACAGCACGAATGGCAGCGCGATCACGAAGGCGACGAGCATCGTCACCTTCATCGGCACGAAGAACGAGCCGGTGACGTCGGTGACGATCATCTTGCCGTCCTTCGGCAGGTTGTTCATCAGCGGACGCGCGAGCAGCCGGAAGATGTCGGGCGCCCAGTAAACGAGCCCGACGAACACAATGATCACCGAAATGCCCGCGCGGATAATGCGATCGCGCAGTTCGACGAGATGCGAGATGAAGGTCTCTTCCGTACCTTCAGTTTGATTTTGGGGGTCGCTCACACCGGCCCTCGGTTAGAGATTGATGCGCGGGACATCGGACGTTCAGAAAAAGCGTGTCGGCCGACGCAGGCTGACGGGCGTATGCCGTGCGACACGGGCCGCGCCCGATTGCACGCGGGTGCGCCGCAACGTGGCGCGCTTGTACCAGTTCGGCGTGGCCGTCTGCTTCACGCGCCAGTTCTTGCGTTTCGGCGCGCCGGCGTCGGCGCTGCGCCACGACGTGCCGCCTGTCATCAGCGAATCGGTTGCGAGACTTTCCGTCGCGCCGCTCGCGATACTCGGCGACACCGACGTGCCTTGCGACCACGCCTCGTTCAGTTCCGTTTCGTGCTTGCGCAGATTGTCGTGAATCGAGGTTTCGACGTTTTGCGCCGCCGATTCGAACTCGGTCTTCATGCGGCGCAATTCGTCGAGTTCGATCTCACGCGTGACTTCGGATTTCACGTCGTTGATATAGCGTTGCGCGCGGCCGAACAGCGCGCCCGCCGTGCGGGCCACGCGCGGCAAGCGCTCAGGGCCGAGCACGACCAGCGCGACCACGCCGATCAACGCCATCTTGGTCAAACCGAGGTCCAGCATGGATAGGGCTTCCCGTCAGTGCGCGCGTGTCAGCGCAAGCTCGGCTGGCGCCGGATTAGCGGGAATCGCCGGAATGCGGCGCCTTTTCCTTCGCGTCGACATCAACGGTGTTCGTGCGCGAAATCTGGTCGCGCGGCTGCCCTTCGGGCGTTTCGCCGTCCTTCATGCCTTCCTTGAAGCCCTTCACCGCGCCACCCAGATCAGTACCGATATTGCGCAGCTTCTTCGTACCGAACACCAGAGCGACGATCAGCAGAACGATCAGCCAATGCCAAATACTCAACGAACCCATAAAAATCTCCTTAACCCCCACCGTCGTGCCTTGCGACGGCAACTGTGCGCCTTGCGGCCTGAATCGAAGCGCGTCTCGCGGATACGCCCCGTCTGCATAACTACCGCCGACGCCTGCTTATTGCGTCAGCTCCGCAGTCCCATTATGACCATGTCTGCGAGTCGCTGTCGTTACATCCCTACATAAAGTAACGATGTCGTCGTGACGGACCCGCCATTGTGCGTAGTCAAAAAGCCGATGCGGTGAATCTTTGTCGATGGACGCCACGTTCATCTCGAAAATATTCGTGACTACGGCGCATCGTGAACGCCTGGCGCTCAGCCCATCCTCAGCCACGGACGCGGACCTGCCAGCAGATGCGCGTGCAGGTGATACACCTCCTGCCCGCCGCCCGGCCCCGTATTGACGACCGTACGGAAACCCGTCTCTCCGCCCGTGTAGGCGACGCCCAGCTGATCGGCCAGACGCGCGACCAATATCAGCATCTTACCAAGCAGGGCGGAATCGGCCTCGGTACAGTTCGAGAGCGTCGCGATGTGCTTGCGAGGGATCACCAGCACGTGGGTTTCGGCCGCCGGACGGATGTCGCGAAACGCGACGAAGTCTTCGTCTTCGTGGACTTTGGTCGACGGAATCTCGCCCGCGGCGATCTTGCAGAAAAGGCAGTTCGGATCGTGGCTCATGGTCTTGTTGGACGGCAAACGCGGCGAACGCCTCATGCGGCGCAGGTTAAAACCAGCCGCGCGGATTGGTGAACGGCTTGTTGTCGTACAGGTACAGCCAGCCTTTGATGATACGGTACAACGTCCAGATCGCGACAGCCCACAGGATCGGCACGCCGATCAGCACGATGAAGAGCGCCACGCCGATCAGATGCCCGACGAGGCCCAGCCAGAACGTGCGGATCTGCCAGTCGAAATGCGCTTCGTACGGCGTGCCGACGGTCTCCGCCCGCTTGATGTAGTTGATGATGATCGCGACCAGCACCGAGATGCCGCCCGTCAGCCAGTACACGGCGTAAAGCGCGTAGATGATGTGCGTCAGCGTGCGCAGGCTGCGCTGGCGGTCGATTTCGATTGCGCTCTGATACGACGGTGGCGGATAACCGCCATGCGACTGTTCCATGCTTGCGTCCTCCTCGAGGGTGCGAATGGATACGTTGCTACGCTGGTGTCAGATCTCTCGTCGCTGTTTGTCTTTTTACGCACGCTGCTTGCCGCGCTTCGGCGGCTCAGTCGCCGTTCTGCTCGCGGTCGCGGCTCTTGCGCAAGGCCTTCTCCTCGATGCCCGACAAGCCTTCGCGGCGCTCGAGTTCGGCGAGCACGTCAGCGGGATTCAGGTCGAAGTGCGACAGCATCACGAGGCAATGAAACCACAGATCGGCCACTTCGCCGACCAGCGCCTTGCGCTCCGCGCCCAGGCGCACGTCCTTCGCGGCCAGCACGACTTCCGTGGCTTCCTCGCCGATCTTCTTCAGCACCGCGTCATCGCCCTTGTGGAACAGGCGCGATACGTACGAAGTCTCGGGATCGCCGCCCTTGCGGCTGTCGATCACGGCCGCGAGGCGCCGCAGCGTATCGTTGGTCGAGTTGGTCGATTGCGAATCTTGCGTCATTTGTAGATATGTTCGGGGTCTTTCAGCACGGGATCGACGGCAACCCAGTTGCCGGAATCGGTCGAGCCTTCGAATTTCTGGAAAAAGCACGAATGCCGGCCGGTGTGGCACGCGATGCCGGACACCTGCTCGACCTTCAGCAGCACGACGTCTTCGTCGCAATCGAGCCGCACTTCATGCACATGCTGCACGTGGCCCGATTCCTCGCCCTTGAACCACAGGCGCTGGCGCGAGCGCGAGAAGTACACCGCGCGGCCCGTTTCGATCGTCTTCGACAGTGCTTCGCGGTTCATCCACGCGAACATCAGCACGTCGTTGGTCGATGCTTCCTGCGCGATCACGGGCACGAGGCCGTTCGCGTCCCACTTCACCTTGTCGAGCCAGCCGACTTCAGACGGATTGACCACGTTACAACCTCACCGAGATGCCCTGATCGGCCATGAAGCGCTTGCACTCGCCGACCGTGTGCTCACCATAGTGGAAGATGCTTGCAGCCAGCACGGCGTCCGCACGGCCATCCGTGATGCCATCGGCCAGGTGCTGCAACGAACCGACGCCGCCCGACGCGATCACGGGAATCGGCACGGCATCCGACACCGCACGCGTGAGCGCAATGTCGAACCCGCTCTTCGTGCCGTCGCGGTCCATGCTGGTCAGCAGGATTTCACCGGCACCGAGTTCGGCCATCTTGCGCGCCCATTCGACGGCATCCAGCCCTGTGTTCTTGCGTCCGCCATGCGTGAAGACTTCCCAGCGCGGCGCTTCGCCCTCGGCGGATACGCGCTTCGCATCGATCGCGACGACAATGCATTGCGAGCCGTATTTGTCGGTCGAATCACGCACCAGTTGCGGATTCGCCACCGCCGACGAATTCATGCTGACCTTGTCCGCGCCCGCGTTCAAGAGGCGCCGCACGTCTTCGACCGCGCGCACGCCGCCGCCGACCGTCAGCGGAATGAACACCTGCGAAGCCACCGCTTCGATGATGGGGAGAATCAGATCGCGCTGATCGGACGTAGCGGTGATGTCGAGGAACGTGAGTTCGTCGGCGCCCTGCTCGTCGTAGCGGCGCGCGATTTCGACGGGATCGCCCGCGTCGCGCAGTTCGACGAAGTTGACGCCCTTGACCACGCGGCCAGCCGTGACGTCCAGACAGGGAATGATGCGTTTAGCTAAAGCCATGATCTTGCCAAGTTCTTGCCAATACCGCTGGTGAGGCCGCTCGCCCGTGCGTCATGGGTGGGAGAACGGCGCAGGGCCGGCACGCCGGATGCCGCGCAAGGCGCGCGCCTGAGCTAAACGTCAGCGGCGCGCCATGCGCAGACCAACCGATGCTCAGGCGTCGTCGGATTCGCGCAAGCGGTCCGCGTGCGTTTGCGCCGCGGCAAAGTCGAGGTCGCCCGAATAGATCGCGCGGCCACAGATCACGCCTTCGATCCCTTCGTTTTCCACTTCGCACAGCGCTTCGATATCGCCCATGTTCGACAGGCCACCGCTCGCGATCACGGGAATCTTCATCGAGCGCGCGAGGCGTACCGTCGCTTCGATGTTGATGCCCTGAAGCATGCCGTCGCGGCCGATGTCCGTGTAGATGATCGACTCGCAGCCGTAGTCCTCGAACTTGCGCGCGAGATCCACCACTTCGTGGCCGGTCCGCTTGCTCCAGCCGTCGGTGGCGACCTTGCCGTCCTTCGCGTCGAGGCCGACGATGATATGGCCGCCGAACGCCGTGCACGCTTCGAGCAGGAAGCCCGGGTTTTTCACCGCCGCCGTGCCGATGATCACGTATTCGAGGCCGTCATCCAGATAGCGTTCGATCGTGTTCAGATCGCGGATACCGCCGCCCAGCTGCACGGGGATCTCGCCGCCCACTTCTTCGATGATCGCGCGAATCGCTTCTTCGTTCTTCGGCTTGCCGGCGAACGCGCCATTCAGGTCGACGAGGTGCAGGCGACGCGCGCCGCGGTCGACCCAATGTCGGGCCATTACCGCCGGTTCCTCGTGGAAAATCGTCGCCTGGTCCATATCGCCTTGTTTGAGGCGTACACACTGACCGTCTTTCAGGTCGATGGCGGGGATCAGCAGCATAGCAATCGGGTGTTGTCTGGGAGAAAAGTTGAAGTTCGGCTGGCGGGAAATCCGGCTGCGGCCCGCGCCAGGCCGTTCCGCTAGTTTAGTACATGTCTTTCGGCGACCTTGCCAATGGGCTTCGGGTGCGCATGCACCTGAATGAGGCAACAGGACGGGACGGAGAACATGGACGCTTAGAGACGCTGACGAAAAAGATCAGGGATTCCAGTGCACGAAGTTGCGATACACGCGCAGGCCCGCGTCGGCGCTCTTTTCCGGATGGAATTGGGTCGCGAAAATGTTATCCCGCGCCACCGCCGAGGTAAAGGGCACACCGTACACGGTTTCACCCGAGGTATGTGCAGCGTTTTCCGGCACGACGTAATAGCTGTGCACGAAATAGAAGAACGCGTTGTCCGCGACGCCATCCCACAGCGGGTGAGCCTGCGCCTGACGCACGCGGTTCCAGCCCATCTGCGGGACCTTGAAGCGCGAGCCGTCGTCCTGCAACTGGCCTTCGAGATCGAAGCGCACCACCTTGCCGGGCAACAGGCCGAGGCCGTTCGTGTCGCCTTCCGCGCTCCAGTCGAACAGCATCTGCTCGCCGACGCACACGCCCATCAGCGGCTTCATGCGCGATGCTTCAATCACCGCTTCCTGCAAGCCGGATTCACCGAGCGAACGCATGCAGTCGGGCATCGCGCCCTGTCCGGGCAGCACCACGCGGTCTGCCGCACGAATGGCTTCGGGCTTGTCGACGATCGCCACGTCCGCTTCCGGCGCAGCTTTCTTCAACGCCTGGGCGACCGAACGCAGGTTGCCCATTCCGTAATCCACAATCGCAATCGAAGTTTTCATTTCAAGTTAGGCAGCAACGCCTTCAATCCGTTGACGATGAACTCCACCGCCAGCGCCGACAACATCAAACCCATCAACCGCGTGCCGATGTTGATTCCCGTCCGACCGACCCAGCGGGCAATCGGTTCAGCAAGACTCAACGACCCGAAGCAGAGCGCTGCAATCACAGCACCAATAGCGATCAGACTAATCCGGTCGTACCAGTGAGGATAGCTGGCCGAATAGACTAGGACAGTACTGATAGAGCCCGGTCCCGTCAGCAGCGGAATCGCCAGCGGCACGACAGCGATGTTGTCCTTCATCTCGGCTTCGTGCCGTTCCTCGGGCGTCGAGCGTGCGTTACCGACCTGCGCATTCAGCATGCTGATCGACATCAGCAGCATGATGATGCCGCCGCCGACTTCGAGCGCACCGATCGAAATGCCGAAAAAACGGATGATCTGCTGTCCGATCAGCGTCGACACCGCGATCACGCAGAACACCGAAATGGATGCGACACGGATCGTGCGCCGCTGTTCAGCGGACGACTGCTGCGACGTCAGGCTCAGAAAGAACGGTATCGCGCCCACCGGGTTGATCAACGCCAGCAGCGAAATAAACGACTTGATGATGTCCATCTCAAGCCGGCCGCGCGATGCGCGCCGGTTCCGTTGGGTCGCTTAGAGGCTGCCTTTGGTCGACGGAATCTGCCCCGCCGCGCGCTCGTCCAGTTCGACGGCCATGCGGATTGCACGGCCGAACGCCTTGAACACCGTTTCCATCTGATGATGCGCGTTCAGGCCACGCAGGTTGTCGATATGCAGCGTCACGCCTGCATGGTTCACGAAACCGCGGAAAAATTCGATGGAGAGATCGACGTCGAACGTGCCGATGCGTGCGCGCGTGAACGGCACATGGAATTCGAGGCCCGGACGGCCGGAAAAGTCGATCACGACGCGCGACAGCGCTTCGTCGAGCGGCACGTACGAATGACCGTAACGGCGAATGCCCTTCTTGTCGCCGACTGCCTTTGCGATAGCCTGACCGAGCGTGATGCCGACGTCTTCGACGGTATGGTGATCGTCGATCTGCGTATCGCCATGCGCTTCGATGTCCAGATCGATCAGCCCGTGACGGGCGATCTGATCAAGCATGTGATCAAGAAACGGCACACCCGTAGCCAGCCTTTGCTGACCGGTGCCGTCCAGATTGATCTTCACACGGATCTGCGTTTCGCTGGTGTTGCGAACGACTTCCGCAAGGCGCATGGCAATTCCTCGAATCTGACTTAAAAAGTGGGGGTTGTGAATGGTGCTGAATCAGTTCAGCACGAGTTTCAGTGCGGCGAGCATTTGCGCGTTCTCTTCCGGCGAACCGACCGTCAAACGCACGCAATTCGCGAGCAATGGGTGCATTTTACTCACGTTTTTGATCAAAACCCGCGATGTGAGCAGGGTTTCGAACGTCGCCGATGCATCGGGCACACGCACGAGCAGGAAATTACCGGCGCTCGGGAACACTTCTGCGCCCGGCAGCGCGGCCACTGCTGCGGCCAGTTTCGCGCGTTCGTCGCGCAATTGCGCGGCCTGGGCGTCGAGCACGTCGATACGATCGAGCAGGAAATCGGCCGTTGCCTGCGTCAGCACGTTGATGTTGTACGGCGGACGCACCTTGTCGAATTCGTTGATCCATTCCGTGCGGCCCGCCATGTAGCCGAGGCGGATACCCGCGAGACCCAGCTTCGACACCGTACGCATCACGACGACATTGTCGAACTCGCCCGCGCGCGGCATCCAGCTTTGCTGTGCGAACGGCTGATACGCTTCGTCGATCACGACAAGGCTGCTGCTCGCGGTCGCGATGATGCGCTCCATGTCGGCCGTATCGAACAGCGTGCCCGTCGGGTTATTCGGAAACGCGAGATAGACGACCGCCGGCTTGTGTTCCGCAATCGCTGCGAGCATCGCGTCCACGTCCAGCGTGAAATCCGCCTTCAGCGGCACGCCGACGAATTCCATGTTCGCGAGCTTCGCGGACATCGCGTACATCACGAAGCCCGGCACAGGCGCCAGCACCTTCGCGCCCGGCGTCGCGCACGCCATCGAGATCATGCTGATCAGTGCGTCCGAGCCGTTGCCGAGCAGCACTTCGCAGTTCGCCGGCACGTTCATCACGCGCTTGAGCTTGTCGAGCAGCGCCTGCGGACGCGGCGCCGGATAGCGGTTCAGCGCGACGCCCGCCAGATGCTCGCCGAGTTCCGCAGCCAGCGCTTCGGGCAGCGGAAACGGGTTCTCCATTGCATCGAGCTTTACGAGGCCGGTTGCGTCGGCAACGGGGTAGCTCGTCATCGCGAGCACGTCGCGGCGGATGATGTCTTGAGGTGTCGTCATGGCCTGGAGTGCGTCCGCCTTCTGTCAGGCAGAAGCGCAATAGGGGCGGCCGTGCGGCCGTCCCGGGTTGATTTCTCTGTTTTCGTCGATCCGGAAGCCGTCTCGAATTCAGCGCGGATCTTGTCCGCGTGAAACGGCTATCCGCCGCAAGGTCAGCCCGTGTGCTTCATCCGGTATTCTGCGCTGCGCGCATGCGCCTGCAGACCTTCGCCATAAGCGAGTTCGGCGGCAATTTCACCGAGCGTCTGCGCGCCGTCCGCGCTCACTTCGATCAGGCTCGAGCGCTTGAAGAAATCATAGACGCCGAGCGGCGACGAAAAACGTGCGGTACGAGACGTAGGCAGCACGTGATTCGGCCCGGCGCAGTAATCGCCGAGACTTTCGCTTGTGTAGCGGCCAAGGAAAATCGCGCCTGCGTGACGGATCTGCTGCGACCACTGCTGCGGCTCCAGCGCGGAAATTTCGAGGTGCTCGGGCGCGATGTCGTTGGCGATTGCGCACGCTTCGGCCATGTCGCGCACCTTGACGAGCGCGCCGCGGCCTTCGAGCGACGCCTGGATCACGTCGCGGCGCGGCATCGACGGCAGCAGTTCGTTGATCGCGTCATGCACGCGCGCGATGAAGCCGTCGTCCGGACACAGCAAGATGGATTGCGCGAGTTCATCGTGCTCGGCTTGCGAGAACAGATCCATCGCCACCCAGCGCGGATCGGTCGTGCCGTCGCACAGCACGAGAATTTCCGACGGCCCGGCAATCATGTCGATGCCGACCGTGCCGAACACGCGACGCTTCGCCGAAGCCACATACGCATTGCCCGGCCCGCAAATCTTGTCGACAGCGGGAATGCTCTGCGTGCCATACGCGAGCGCGCCAACTGCCTGCGCGCCGCCAATCGTGAACACGCGATCGACGCCACCCAGCAGCGCCGCTGCCAGCACCAGCGGGTTCTTCACGCCGTCCGGCGTCGGCACGACCATGACGATTTCACGCACACCGGCCACACGCGCCGGAATCGCGTTCATCAGCACCGACGACGGATACGCCGCTTTGCCGCCCGGCACATAGATGCCCGCGCGATCGAGCGGCGTCACCTTCTGGCCGAGCACGGTGCCATCGGCTTCCGTGTACTGCCAGCTATGGCTGCCACATTCGATCTTCTGCTTCTCGTGATAGCCGCGCACGCGCGCCGCTGCCGCTTCGAGCGCCGCGCGGCGCTTCGGCTCCAGCCCTTCCAGCGCAGCTTCGAGTTCCGACATCGGCAGTTCGAGCGCGGCCACGCTACTGGCGCTCAGGCGGTCGAAACGGTTCGTGTAGTCGAGCACGGCAGCATCGCCGCGCGCCTTCACGTCGGCCAGAATCTGCGCGACCGAGCGTTCGATCGCTTCGTCTTCGCTCGCCTCGAACGCGAGCACCGCATGCAGCGACTTGCGGAAATCTTCAGTGCTGGAATCGAGTTTGCGAATCTTGATAGACATGCTGGTATCCGTTTCGATAAGGCGCGCGAGTCAGACCTGAGTGTGAACCGTGCGTCAGGCCGCTGCGTCGGTACGTTGCGACGCGCGTTCGAACGCGTCGAGAATGGGTGCCAGCGCGGCACGCTTCAGCTTCAGCGCCGCCTGGTTCACCACGAGGCGCGACGAGATCTGCATGATCTCTTCCACCTCGACGAGATTGTTGGCGCGCAGCGTGCCACCCGAGCTGACCAGGTCGACGATCGCGTCGGCCAGGCCCACGAGCGGCGCGAGTTCCATCGATCCATACAGCTTGATCAGATCGACGTGCACGCCTTTCGATGCGAAATGCTCGCGCGCCGTCTGCACGTACTTCGTCGCGACGCGCAGACGCGCGCCCTGGCGCACCGCGCTCGCGTAATCGAAGCCCGCCGCCACGGCCACCGACATCCGGCAACGCGCGATATCGAGATCGATCGGCTGATACAGGCCGCTCCCGCCGTGCTCGATCAGCACGTCCTTGCCCGCGACGCCGAAATCGGCCGCACCGTATTCGACGTAGGTCGGCACATCCGTCGCGCGCACGACGATCACGCGCACGTTCGGGTCATTGGTCGGCAGGATCAGCTTGCGCGACGTTTCCGGGTCTTCCGTCACTTCGATGCCCGCTGCCGCGAGCAGCGGCACCGTTTCCTCGAAGATACGCCCCTTCGACAACGCGAGCGTCAGCGGCTTGCTGGCCGCTGGCGACGACGACGTTTGCGGCAATTCGCTCATGCCTGATTACCCTTGATGCGGCGCACGTTCGCGCCGACTGCCGTGAGTTTCGATTCCATCCGGTCGTAGCCGCGATCGAGGTGATAGATACGGTCGATCAGCGTTTCGCCGTCGGCGCACAGACCCGCGATCACGAGACTCGCCGACGCGCGCAGATCGGTTGCCATCACCTTCGCGCCCGACAGCTTCTCGACGCCGTTCACCAGCGCCGTCTTGCCGTCGATCGTGATGCTCGCGCCGAGACGGTTCAGTTCCTGCACGTGCATGAAGCGGTTTTCGAAGATCGTTTCGACCACTTGCGACGTGCCGTCAGCCAGCGTGTTGAGCGCCATGAACTGCGCCTGCATGTCGGTCGGGAACGCCGGGTATTCCGACGTGCGGAACGACACAGCCTTCGGACGCTGGTTCATGCGCACGCGCATCCAGTCGTCACCTTCTTCGATCGTCACGCCCGCTTCGCGCAGCTTGTCGGTCACGGCTTCGAGAATCTGCGGACGCACATGGCGCAACGTCACATCGCCGCCCGCCGCCGCAACCGCGCACAGGAACGTGCCCGCTTCGATACGATCCGGCACGACTGTGTGCTTCGCGCCGTGCAGCTTGTCGACGCCCTGAATCACGAGACGATCCGTACCGATACCGTCGATCTTCGCGCCCATCGACACCAGCAGATTGGCCAGATCACCCACTTCCGGCTCGCGCGCGGCGTTTTCGATGACCGTTTCGCCTTCCGCCAGCACAGCCGCCATCAGCAGGTTTTCGGTGCCCGTGACGGTGATCATGTCGGTGATGATGCGCGCGCCCTTCAGACGCTTCGCGCGCGCTTCGATAAAGCCGTGCTCGATGTTGATCTCGGCGCCCATCGCCTGCAGGCCCTTGATGTGCTGATCCACCGGACGCGCACCGATCGCGCAGCCGCCCGGCAACGACACCTTCGCCTCGCCGAAACGCGCGACGAGCGGGCCGAGCACGAGAATCGACGCGCGCATCGTCTTCACAAGTTCGTACGGCGCGACGAGGTTATCGACCTTCGACGCGTCGAGCATCACCTTGCCGTCCGCGCTTTCCGTGCGCACGCCCATCTGGCCGAGCAGCTTGAGCGTGGTGCGCACGTCCTGCAGATCGGGCACGTTATCCAGGTGCACCGGCTCCGCGCTCAACAAGCCCGCACAAAGAATCGGCAGCGCCGCATTCTTCGCACCCGAAACAACGATCTCACCAGCGAGCTTTTGCCCGCCTTCAATCACGAGTTTGTCCATGCCTGTTTGTTCCTGATCTGCCCGTCCGCCTGCGGGCGTCTTGTTGTGGGCGGTTGCTGCGGCGCCGTTCGCGGCGTCGCGATTCTCATGTGTAAGTCGCACTAATGTTCCAGCTAATTTGCAGCCACGTCTAAAGCTTATTGTGCAGCTTGTTGTTCCGCTCTTCCTGCAGCCAGGTTATCAAGCGCCGTCCTCCGACAGACAGCACGGTTTGCGCGTAGTCGCTACGCGCAGGTCAGGCGCTTTGCCATTCGGCCGGCGTCAGCGTTTTCATGCTGAGCGCGTGGATCTCTTCGCGCATGCGGTCGCCGAGCGCCGCGTACACGAGTTGATGTCGTTGAATCAGACGTTTGCCTTCGAAATTCGTCGAAACGATGGTCGCGAAGAAATGCTGGCCGTCGCCTTCCACTTCGAGATGCTCGCAAGGAAGGCCCGCCGCGATGTAGTTCTTGACCTGTTCAGGTGTGGGTAGCATGAATGGTGCTCCTAGTGACGCAGCTTGAAGCCGGTTGCGAGCATGCGCATCGCAATCACGGCCAGCACGACGAAGAAACCGGCGACGATCAGCAGGCTCCACAGCGGATTGATATCCGACATGCCGAAGAAGCCATAGCGAAAGCCGTCGATCATGTAGAAAAACGGATTGAGCCGCGAAATTTCGCGCCACACGGGCGGCAGCGTATGCGTCGAGTAGAACACGCCCGACAGGAACGTGAGCGGCATGATCAGAAAATTCTGGAACGCGGCGAGCTGGTCGAACTTCTCGGCCCAGATGCCGGCGATCACGCCGAGCGTGCCGAGAATCGCCGAACCGAGCACCGCGAACGCGATGATGAAAAGCGGCGCGGTGAAGCTCATCGGAATGAACCAGACGGTCACGATGAACACACCCAGCCCGACGCACAAGCCGCGCACGACGGCGGCCAGCACATACGCGCCGTACATTTCCCAGTGCGACAGCGGCGGCAGCAGCACGAACACGAGATTGCCCGTGATCTTCGATTGAATCAGCGACGACGAACTGTTCGCGAATGCATTCTGCAGCACGCTCATCATCACGAGGCCGGGCACGAGGAAGCTCGTGTACAGCACGCCGGGATAGACCTGCACGTGATCGCGCAGCGCGTGGCCGAAGATCGTCAGATACAGCAACGCGGTGATAACGGGCGCGAGCACCGTCTGGAACGAGACCTTCCAGAAGCGCAGCAGCTCCTTGTAGAACAACGTACGGAAACCGCTCATGCCAACCCCTCTACCACTTCCGGCCCGTTCATCACCTGCATGAACACGTCTTCGAGGTCGGCCTTGCGCACCTCGATTTCATCGAACGTGCAGCCCGCCGCGCGGCATTGCGCGAGGATGCGCTCGACATCGTCATAGCTCGACAGACGCAACAGATGCTGACGTCCGTTGACGTTGGCGGGATCGACTTCGAGCGGCCGCAGTTCGGCGGGCAGCACGCCCTGCGCGAAACGCACGAACAGTTGCGTACCCGCGAAACGTGCGAGCAGCGCACTCGTGCGCTCCAGCGCGACGACTTCACCGCGACGCAGCATCGCGATGCGGTCGCACAGCGACTCGGCTTCTTCCAGATAGTGCGTGGTCAGCACGATGGTGTGACCTTCGCGGTTCAGGCGCGAGATGAATTTCCACAGCGTCTGGCGCAATTCGACATCGACGCCCGCCGTCGGCTCGTCGAGCACGATCACGGGCGGCCGGTGCACCAGCGCCTGCGCGACCAGCACGCGGCGCTTCATCCCACCCGACAAGGCACGCATGTTCGCGTCGGCTTTTTCGGTGAGATCGAGATTGGCCATCACTTCGTCGATCCAGTCGTCGTTCTTGCGCAGGCCGAAGTAGCCCGACTGGATGCGCAGCGTTTCGCGCACGGTGAAGAACGGATCGAACACGAGTTCCTGCGGCACGACACCGAGCGCGCGGCGCGCGAGACGGAAATCGTCGACGACATGGTGGCCGTGAACCGTGATGCTGCCTTCATCGGCGCGGGCGAGGCCGGCGAGAATGCTGATGAGCGTCGTCTTGCCGGCGCCGTTCGGGCCAAGAAGCCCGAAGAACTCGCCTTGTTCGACGGTAAAGCTGACGCCTTTGAGCGCTTGCAGATCTTTGTAGCGCTTTTTGACGTTACGAATTTCAATCGCTGACATGACTGTGCGCCGTCGGGGAGACAGCGCCTGATAGGTCGCCCGGCAAGGGCGCGAAGCATGGGGACGGAATTGGGGCCGGGTGCAAAAGACCGCTTGCGCGACGACTGCAACCGCTACGACCGTTTCCGCGATGCGGTGTGAAACGGCCAGGCGCCAAAAAACGTTTGATTATAGGGCAAAAGTCTAAACGGCCGACTTGCCTTGAGAGAACGTGAGCCAGCGCAAATGAAGAAACGCGGTGCGCGGCTCACTGACGCAAGAGCGTCAATGTCGTACGGGGAGAAGCGAATCGACGCCGTACGCTTGCGCGAGACTGGACAGCCCCGCAGGCAGGTTGACGATGGCGAGCGGCGTACCGCGCGCAGTCGCGGCGCGTTGCCATGCGAGCAGCACGGCAAGCGCGGAGGAATCGAATTGCGTGAGCGCCGCGCAATCGACCGCGGTCGCGCCGCTGCCGATGCGTGCGAGGCCCGCCGCGAGCGCGGCCTTCGCGCTCGCGTGGGTCAGCGTGCTGCCCGAGTCGAACGTGTTGGCCGACGGGCTCACCGGCGCGCTTGCAATGTTGTTCACGACTGTTTGCCGCCCGAGAGTTGCTGGTTGCGTGCCGTCAGGAACTGGATCAGGCCATCGACGCCGCTCTTCTGGATCTGCTCGTTGAACTGCTGCTGGTACGCCTGGATCAGCCATGCGCCGAGCACGTTCAGGTCATACACGCGCCAGCCTTGCGGCGTCTTGTAAAGACGGTAGTCGAGTTCGACAGGCGAGCCGTTGTTCATCACGACCGAACGGACCACGACGTCGGTATCGTCCGGGCTGGCGCGGAACGGCTTGTATTCGATCTGCTGGTCTTTCACCTGCGCCAGCGCGCCCGAGTACGTGCGGATCAGCAGCATCTTGAACTGCTCGACCACGGCGTTCTGCTGTTCCGGCGTGGCGGTGCGCCAGTTGCGGCCCATTGCCAGTTGCGTGGTGCGGCGGAAGTCCGTGTACGGCAGGATCTTCTCGTTGACGAGCTTCGTGACGGCGCCGATGTTGCCCGTCTGGATGGTCTTGTCGGCGCGCACGGCGTCGATGACCTGTTGCGTGACGGTCTTCACCATCACGTCAGGATTGCTGGTGTCGACGGATTGCGCGGACGCCACGTTACCGAACGCAAAGAAGGCTGCAATAAACGGGATAAAGAAGAAGAATTTTTTCATTTCCAGTCCTGCAAAAAAAAGAAGCTTAGCTTGGAGGCGACGATATCACGCGAGTTCAGCCGCAATCCACGCTCAAACTGCGAGAGTCGTATCCGAGTGTTACGGTTGAAAGGTACGACGCTCGCAATTGTCAGGCCTTAACGCAGTTTCAGCGACGGATAGCCGAAGATCGCGGGCGGCACGATCTGGCCGGCCGGAACGGTCGGCGGCGCTTCCGTGCCGGATGCGGGTTGCGCAGCACCCGCCGTACCGTTCGACGTGGCGCCCGAAGCCGCTTCAGGTGCCGAAGCCGAACCCGGCGCTGCCGGTGTCGTAGCCGGCGCAGGTGCCGCCGCACCGCCGTCGACATCGTCGTACTTCGGCAGCGGCGCCTCGTTGCCGTAATCCGGCAAGCTCGACGACGACGCATTGCCGCCCGTCAGCAGATAGCGGCGACGCTGCAGATAGGCGTTGCGCACGAACGAGTACTTGTCGAGCGCCGCGCCTTCGAGCACGTCGGTGGCGTTCAGCAGGTTTGCGCGCGTGTTGACCAGATTCACGCCATACAGCGCCCAGCTCACGCTATCCGGCTTCACGTAGGTGAGCGGATTAATGAAGTAGTTGCCCACGATACCCACGCCATCACGCACCGTGCTCGGCCCGAACAGCGGCAGCACCAGATACGGACCCGGCGGCACGCCATAGTGACCGAGCGTCAGGCCGAGATCGTTGTCGTGCTTCGGCAGCTTCGCGAGCGTCGCGACGTCGAACAGACCGCCGACACCGAAGATCGTGTTGATCACGATCCGCATGATGTCCGACACGCCGTCGGCGATCTTCAACTGCAGCAGGTTGTTCGCTGCAATGTAGACGTCGCCGATGTTCGAGAAGAAGTTCGTGACGCCGTCACGCACCGGTTGCGGCGTGACGAACACGTAACCCTTCGCGACGGGCTTCAACGCGTATTTATCGACGGTGTCGTTAAACGAAAACACCGTGCGGTTAAAGCCCTCGAGCGGGTCTTCTTTTGTGGGGTTCTGGACGGTTGCACACCCGGCAAGCGCTGCCACTGCGAGCGTAATCCCCGCGACACGTAAGCGTGTCGTCTTCATTTTTTATTCTCCTTATTGGCCCGATGCGCCCGACGCCGCTGCAGCAGGTGCCGCAGGAGCCGGTTCTGCGGGCGCGGGCGCCGCAGACGATGCACCAGGTTTGGCAGCGCCCGAATCCGCTGCCTTGCTATACAAAAACTGCCCGATCAGATTTTCCAGGACGATAGCCGATTGGGTCATCGTGATCGTGTCGCCGGCTTTCAGCATTTCGCTGTCGCCACCCGGCTCAAGACCGATGTACTGCTCACCCAACAGACCGGACGTCAGAATCTTCGCGGACGTGTCTTTCGGAAACTGATATTGCTTGTCGAGATCGAGCGTCACGACTGCCTGATACGAATTGCTGTCGAAGCCGATCGACGCCACACGGCCCACCGTCACGCCCGCGCTCTTCACGGGCGCGCGCACCTTGAGGCCGCCAATATTGTCGAACTTCAGCTTGACCGGGTACGTTGCCTGAAACGACAGCGAGCTCATGTTGCCCGCCTTCAGCGCGAGGAACAGCAGCGCGATAAAGCCGAGCACCACGAACAGACCTACCCAGAAATCGAGAGCAGTTTTTTTCATCTTCATCCCAAAGAGAATCTATGCCGCTGCGACGTGAGCCCTGCGCGGCCCGCCGCGCGAATGTGGCCCGACGCCGTTTAGCTGAACATCAGCGCGGTCAGCAGGAAATCGAGACCGAGCACGGCCAGCGACGCGTAGACCACCGTCTTCGTCGTCGCGCGCGACACGCCTTCCGGCGTCGGCTTCGCTTCGTAGCCTTGATAGAGCGCAATGAATGTGACCGCGAAGCCGAACACGATGCTCTTGATCACACCGTTGCCGACATCGCGATACGCATCGACGCCACCTTGCATCTGCGACCAGAACGCGCCGGCGTCGACGCCGATCATCAGCACGCCCACGATATAGCCGCCGAGCACGCCCACCGCGCTGAAAATGGCCGCGAGAACCGGCATCGCGATGATCCCTGCCCACATGCGCGGCGCGACGACCACTTTCAGAGGATCGACGGCCATCATTTCCATCGCCGTCAGTTGCTCGCCCGCCTTCATCAGGCCGATTTCGGCCGTGAGCGACGTGCCCGCGCGCCCGGCGAACAGCAGCGCCGTAACCACAGGCCCGAGTTCACGCACCAGCGACAGCGCGACCAGCAAGCCCAACGCCTGTTCGGAACCATAGCGATTGAGCGTGTAATAGCCCTGCAAGCCGAGCACGAAGCCGACGAACAGCCCCGACACCGCGATGATCACCAGCGAATAATTACCGACGAAGTGGATCTGCTTCGTGACAAGACGCGGACGGCGCAGCAGCGGGAAAAATTCCAGTACGAGGCGCAGGAACATGCGCGCCGCATAACCCGTCTGCCCGAGCCCGCCAATCACGGAACGGCCGATGAAGCTGATCATGCGCGGTCTCCGCCGATACCGAAGTCCGCCGCCAGCGGCGCCTTGCTCGGATAGTGAAATTTGAAGGGACCGTCGGGCGTGCCATCGATGAACTGGCGCACGGTCGGATCCGTCGACGCACGCAGTTCGTCCGGCGTGCCTTCGGCGAGCACGCCGCCGTTGGCGAGAAAGTAGACGTAATCAGCAATGGCGAACGATTCGGGCACGTCGTGCGTGACGAGAATGGAGGTCGCGCCGAGCGCGGTATTGAGCGCGCGGATCAGATTGGCCGTAATGCCGAGCGAAATAGGATCGAGGCCGGCGAACGGCTCGTCGTACATCATTAGTTCAGGGTCGAGCGCGATGGCACGCGCCAGCGCGACGCGGCGCGCCATGCCGCCCGAAATCTCCGACGGCGCGAGATCGCGCGCACCGCGCAGACCGACCGCGTTGAGCTTCATCAACACGAGGTCGCGGATCAGTTCTTCGGGGAGATCGGTGTGTTCACGCAGCGCGAAGGCGACGTTTTCGAACACCGACATATCGGTGAACAGCGCGCCGAACTGGAACAGCATGCCCATCTTGCGGCGCAGTGCGTAGAGACCGTCGCGCGACTGCGCGCCGATGTCCTGGCCGTGGAACAGAATCTGGCCGCGTTGCGCACGCACGAGGCCGCCGATCAGCCGCAGCACGGTTGTCTTGCCGCACCCCGATCCGCCCATGACCGCGACCACCTGGCCGCGTTTGAAGCGCAGATTCAGGTTCGACAGGACGAGCCGGTCGCCGTAGCCAAAATCGACGTCGCGCAGCTCAAGGAGGGTCTCGGAAGAGGAAGGCACGTAACTGACAGTCCTTTTACACGGAAGGCCGAATTATAGGGCCTTCGTGCAAACCCTGCCTTGACGACGCTAACGATTTAACTTTTCTAAACTTTTTCTTGCAAAAAAGCGCTTTTTAGCGACGATGCAGCAGTAGCGGGATCGGCGGCCTCCGTGATCGCACGCACGACAGCTGCGCTCTTCACGCCCGTCGCGAGCACGAGCGGCAGCACATCGGCGCTGATCCCGCCGATCGCTACCAGCGGCACGACGCCTTCCAGCAGTTTCACGTAACGCGCCAACCTGGTCACACCTTGCGGCGCGGTCGGCATCACCTTGGTTGTCGTCGGGAACACGGCGCCGAGCGCAATGTAGCTCGGACGGAAGTGCCATGCGGTGAGCATTTCGTAGTAGCCGTGCGTGGAAAGCCCAAGACGCACGCCCGCTTTCGACAACGCATGCAGATCCGCCGTATGCACGTCTTCCTGGCCGAGGTGAACGCCATAGGCGCCCGCATCGATGGCGGCCTGCCAGTGATCGTTGATAAAAACCTGCGCGCCGTGCTCGCGGCCCGCCGCGACCGAGCGTGCGATTTCCCGCTTCAGTTCTTCCGGCTCGGCCGTCTTGCGGCGCAGTTGCAGCGTTTTCACGCCGAAGCCCGCCACGCGCTCGACCCACTCGGCTGTCGGCAACACGGCGTAGAGACCGAGTGCGTCCGGACACGCCGCGAAGGGCTGCGCCGGCGCGTCGGGCAAACCGGCGACGCGCGGGAAGCGCGACATGTCGCAAGGCCACGCATCGTCGGATTTCGTTTCGTCGCCGTCGCGCCATGCGAGCGCGAGCGTCAGGGCGTCGTGCGGATCGAAACCGCAATCGAGGAAAGCGGCCAGCGCGGGAATCCAGTCTTCCGCCAGATGACCTTCCAGCTGATAGCGCACGCCGCCCAGATGCAGCACCGCGCGCCCCGCCGCCGCTTCGATTACGCCCGCGCCTTGCGTCAGCCAGCGCGCGATCTGCTCGCCATGCTGTTGAGCATCCGCGATCACGATCAGATCGCCGCCGTTGGCGTCGTCCGGTGCCGTCAGGCAAATGCGCCAGTTGACGTGAACAGGCGGCCAGTCGCCCAGACTTGCGCGAATGCGCTCTGCGGCTTCCGTGAGTTCGTCGGCGGGCGGCCAGAACAAATCGCGGCCAGTGAGTTTCAAGGTATCCGTCATGCCGCAGCGCTCCCATCCTGATGCCAGAACGGCATGCCGACGACGGGCGTGCTCGCGTGGGCAGTTTCACGTTCGGCCATCGGGCCGGCCAGATAAGCCTCGCGGCCCGCTTCGACACCCATCGCGAAGGCGCGCGCCATCGTCTCCGGATGCGTCGCCTGCGACACCGCTGTATTCAGCAGCACGCCGTCGAAGCCCCACTCCATCACCTGACATGCATGCGACGGCACACCGAGACCCGCATCGACGATCAGCGGCACGTCGGGCAGACGCTCGCGCAGTACGCGCAAGCCATACGGATTCACGACGCCCTTGCCCGTGCCGATCGGCGCGCCCCACGGCATCAGCGCTTCGCAGCCCGCATCGAGCAGACGCCGGCCGATCACGAGATCTTCCGTGCAGTACGGCAGCACCTTGAAGCCGTCCTTCACCAGTAGCGCCGCCGCTTCGATCAGACCGACGGGATCAGGCTGCAGCGTGTAGTCGTCGCCGATCAGTTCGAGCTTGATCCAGTCGGTTTCGAAGACTTCGCGCGCCATCTGCGCCGTCGTCACCGCTTCGGTGACTGTCTGGCAACCGGCCGTGTTCGGCAGCAGCGGCACGCCATGGCGCTTGAGCAGATCGAAGAAGCCGGCTTCGGCGCCGCCTTCGCTCATCTGCCGGCGCAGCGCGACCGTCACCATGCCGGGCTTCGATGCCGCGATCGAATCCGACAGCGACTGCAGCGACGGATAGCGCGACGTGCCCAGCAGCACGCGGCTCTGGAAGGTTTCGCCGTAAAGCGTGAGCGCGTCGGCGGGAGCGTTCGCGTGTGAGTTCATGTGTGTTCCTTGTCAGTGGCTTGCGTCGCGTTGAGTGGCGCTGGCTTGCGCCTCAACCGCCCGCGACGGGATGCACGACATCGAGCTTGTCGCCCGCTTGCAATGCGCGCGCCGCATGCTGCGTACGCGCGACGAAATTGCCGTTCAGCGCCACCGCGAACGGCGGCCGCGCGCCGAACGCGCTGAGCGCGTCGGCGACGGTCGCGCCTTCGGGCAGCGACAGCGGCTTCTGGTTGATCTGGATATCCATAGTCTTGTGGTCAAACGTTGAGTGTGGCGGCAGACTGCGCGTGCGCGCCATCGAGCCGGAACAGTTCGCTCCAGCGCGCGTTGCGCTGCCAGTCGGCGAAACCGTCGGCATCGGCGACACGGCCATCGAGCAGCGCCGACGCCAGCCGCACCGCCTCGCCCGCGACTTCGGGCGCGATCATATAGCCATGCCGGTACAGCCCGTTCACCCGCAGCGTGTGCGCGCCGTCCCACAGCAGCACCGGGCGATGATCGGGCAAGGTCGGCCGGCATTGCGAGTTCAGTTCGAGAATGCGCGCCTCGCCGAAACCCGGATGCACCGAAAACGCCGCGCTCAGCAATTCGAGCGCCGAGCGCACGCTGACGGGCGACATGTCCTCGCCTTCCACTTCCGTCGCGCCGATCACGTACAGATCGTTCTGCTTCGGCGCGATATACAGCGGATAGCGCGGATGCAGCAGACGCACCGGACGCGTCAGGCCGATGCCCGGCGCGTGCACGCGCGCCACTTCGCCGCGAATGCCGCGCAAGGTCGGCATGACGGGTTTGGCGCCCAGGCCACGGCAATCGATCGTGAATGTTGCGGGCGGCAGCGCGTTGTCGTCGATGGTCACGTTCCAGTGCGTGTCGACGCCACGCTCGGCGAGACCCGCTGCCAGCGCGGCCAGCACCTGGCGGTTATCGAGCTGGCCCTCGTGCGGCAGCAGCCAGCCCTGCGTGAAGCGGCCAGCGAGCGCGGGTTCCGAAGCGCCGACCTGTGCGCCCGCGAGCGCGACCAGGCCGCCGTCGAGCAGTTCGGCAGGCGCGTTCGCGCGCAGCCGGCGTTCGAACAGCGGCGCTTCGGCGCGATCGCTGTGATGCCACACGATCAGCGAACCGTTACGCTGGAAGAACACCGATTCCGGCAATTGCGCGAGCAAGGTCGGCCAGGTTTCCAGCGACGCCGCGCCCAGCCGCGTAATGAGCAGTTCGGCGCTGGCGGCTTCGGCGAGCGGCGCGAGCATGGCGGCAGCCACCCACGCGGCCGCCTGCGAGCCGGCTGCATCGCCGCGCTCGTACAAGGCCACGCGATGTCCTTCGCCTGCAAGCTGCCTCGCGACCAGACGCCCGCACAGCCCGCCGCCGATCACGGCGAAATCCGGTTGAGCAGAAGTCCTCATCGTGTGGCTCCGACGCATAGCTGAAGCGCCGCAAACCGCGCGCCCACGGCGCAGCGACGTGCGAAGCCCGCAGCCAGGCAGCAATTAACTGAAGAATGAGCGGTCATCGAATCCTTTCTGTACGGCAAAAGCGCGCGTACCCAAGGACGAATCAAGGACGAAAACGCGGCGGGCGAGGCCGGCCGGGCATGGCGCGCTCAAAATAGAACGGGAACGCCGCCCCGGCGGAAGGAGAACTTCCAGGAAAAACTTCCCGAAAACTTCCCGCGCCGGTATTACCCGGATCGGGTGCGAAGGGACTCTCTCAGCCTCGCTGCAACGATTACGCGCGCAGGAAGCACCCCTGTTTCGTCTGGACCATTAGACCATAAAAGCCGCGCACGCCGCAAACCCGGGCGGACCACAATCGGTGGTGGCTGAATTTGGCGAGCTTCCCTTTTGCTCTGGCACAATGGCACGCGTCAATGCGGACAGAATGCCGCGCCACTGCAAGGCCTTTGTCGGGTTGGCACAGATGGGCGGGAGCGCAGCGAAGCGTTCGCTTAAGTTCAGATTAAGTCGCTGCCGGAACAATCGCAGCCTGGGTGACGCCCGACGGCGTGCAGCAGTGCAACGGGGCAACGCAATGCACGGCTGCCCGGGCCGACCGTATGAAAGGACGCTTATGATCGACAACTCAAACAATCCCGCGGACATCACCGCGTGGCGCCTCATCAAGCCCTATTGGGTTTCCGAGGACAAATGGAAAGCATGGGGTCTCCTCACGCTGGTTATCGCGATGAACATGACGATGGTCGCGGCCAACGTCTGGTTCAACACCTGGCAGCGCACGTTCTTCGACGCGATCCAGCAATATAACTACCCCGTCTTCAAGTACTCGCTGCTGCAGTTCACGGTCATCGCGCTCGCGCTGATCCTGCTCGGCTCGTACCGGACGTATTTCCGGCAGATGCTCGAGTTCCGCTGGCGGCAGTGGCTCACCAACCGTTACCTGAACGAATGGCTGGGCGACCGCGCGTATTACCGGATCGAGCGCGACAGTCTCGCCGACAACCCCGACCAGCGGGTTTCCGCCGACCTGCAAGGGCTGGCCAGCTCGACGCTCAATCTGTCGCTCGGTTTGCTGTCCACTACCGTCACGCTGTTCTCGTTCATCGTGATCCTGTGGAATCTGTCGGGCGCGTTCGCGTTCCACATGTTCGGCACCGAGTTCTCGATTCCGGGCTACATGGTGTGGGCCGCGCTGATCTATGCAGCCGTGGGCTCGTGGGTCACGCACAAGGTCAACCATCCGCTGGTGTCGATCAACTACCAGCAGCAGCGCGTGGAAGCCGACTTCCGTTTCTCGCTGATCCGCATCCGTGAAAACGCCGACCAGATCGCGCTGTATCAGGGCGAGCGCTCGGAAGAGCAGCAGCTCAAGGGCGTGTTCGGCCATATCCGCGACAACTGGCGCCTCATCATGCGCTTCACGCGGCGCTTCAATATCGTCGTGATCAGCTACTCGCAGCTGGCGATCGTGTTTCCGTACATCGCGGCGGCGCCGAAGTACTTTTCGAAGAGCATCTCGTTCGGCATGTACCAGCAGGTGACGGGCGCGTTCGGCACGGTCAGCGATTCATTCTCCTGGTTCATCAACAATTACGATTCGCTCGCCGAGTGGCGCGCTACGGTGAACCGTCTGCGGGAATTCCATCGCGTGATGCGTTCGCAGCATCTGCATGAATCGGTTGTCGAAGGCACGGCGCATGGCGGCATCAACGTGCATGTGACGGATACCAACACCATCAACGTCACCGACCTGCGTCTGCAACGCCCTGACGGCGAAGCAATGGCCAACGTCGGCTCGTTCACCATCGCACCGAAGTCGCGCTGGCTCGTACGCGGACCGTCGGGCGCGGGCAAGAGTACCTTGCTGCGCACGCTGGCGGGACTGTGGCCGTTTGGCGAAGGCACAATCGAAAAGCCCGCCGACGCGAAGCTGCTGTTCATCCCGCAGCGCAGTTATCTGCCGATTGGCACGCTGAAGGGTGCGCTGTGCTATCCGTCGGATGCTTCCGCGTTTTCGGATGAAGCGTGCCGCGAAGTGCTCGCGGTGTGCCGTCTGCCGGAGCTTGCCGATCGTCTCGGCGAATCGGCGCATTGGGAGCGTTCGTTGTCGCCGGGTGAACAGCAACGTCTCGCGGCGGCGCGAGCATTGCTGCAGCAACCGGACTTCCTGTTCCTCGACGAAGCGACCAGCGCGCTCGACCCGGACAACGAAAGCATCATCTACAACGCGCTGATCGAGCGCCTGCCGAACGCGGCGATTGTCAGCGTCGCGCATCGCAAGACGCTCGAAACGTTCCACGACCAGACGCTGTTCATCGAGCGCGCGGTCGAGCGCGAGGCAGCGTGAGCGAAGCGCCGTTCGGGCGCGTCGTACTGGTGACGGGCGCTGGCTCCGGCATCGGCGCCGCGCTCGCCCGGCGCATCGCGGCGCCGCGTGTCGCGCTGATGTTGCATGCGCGCGGTGCGGACGCCGCTTCGCGCGAACGGCTCGACAGCGTCGCTTCGACCTGCACGGCAAGCGGTGCAACGTGCGCCACCGTGTTCGGCGATCTTGCCGAGCGCGGCGCCTCCGAACATGCCGTGCATCAAACGCTGGCGCGATTCGGCGCACTCGATCAGATCGTGGCGAATGCAGGACACGCACAACGTCAAAGCATCGGCACGCTCGATATCGACACGCTCGCCGAGTCGTTCTCGGCGATGCCCGCCGCATTCGCATCACTTCTCAAACGCGCGGCGCCCGCGCTCGAAACATCGAAACGCGGACGCGTGGTGGCGGTGAGTTCGTTTGTCGCGCATCGCTATCGCGCGGACTCGCCCTTTGCGGGCACGGCTGCTGCGAAAGCCGCGCTCGAATCGCTTGCAAAAACCGCGGCAGCGGAACTCGCGCCGCATGGCGTGACGGTGAACTGCGTCGCGCCGGGCTATACACGCAAGGATCGCGGGCCAAGCGCCGAGAATGCGCCCGCATGGGCGCGCGCGGCAGAAGCGACGCCGCTTGGCCACGTCGCCGAACCGGACGATATTGCCGCGCTCATCGCCTTCCTCTTGTCGGACTCCGCGCGTCATATCACGGGTCAGGTGATACACGTCGACGGCGGTCTGACACTCGGCTGACCGGCACGCGCGCCTTACGCGTTTTCCGGGTGCGCAACATCCGGAAAGATTCTCGAACAAACAGAAAGCACTTTCGAAGCGCACGCGCTGTTCCGTGCTTTGTGCGCAGTCGATTCCAGCGACGATTGCATCGTGGGCCAAACGCTCCCCTGGCGCAGCCCGCAATGCATGTTCAACGTCACTGGAAATACCTGCCATGTCATTCGACCGCCGCCTCCCTTCGCTTTCCCGTATGTCTCTGCGCCTCGCGCAATCCGGCCGCAACGCCGCGCTGACGGCCACCGCCGTGCTGCTGTTCGCGGCAGCTGCCAACGCCGCGCAGATCACGCCTGAGAAACAGCCTGAGCCTGCCGATGTCTGCCCTGCGCTGTCGCACATCGTCTCTTCCGCCGACTTCAAGAAGCTGCGCGACGAGCCGGCTGCGAAGCTGCCGGGTGTCGATCCCGTTGAAGATTGCCGCGCCAGTTCGCATTCCTACGACTGCACCTTCCGCGCGCACTGGGAAGCGGACGGCTTCGTCAACGATCCGCTGGAAGAGATCGGCGCGGATATCGCGGCGTGCTTCCCGAACGTCGTGCACGACCTCAACACGCCGACGCGCCAGCACTTCATCGTGAAGACGGCAGACCGCCGTGTGAGCGTGACGGCGAGCGTGCAAGGGCAGAACGAATTGCGTCTGCGTATTGCGCGCTGAGTTGCATCGGCCGCACCTGCAACCTTTGCATCGTTCAACCAGCCAGCGAGCGCACCGTGATCGTCTCTTCTGTCGCGCGAAGCACGCGTAGCGTGCTGGCTGCGCTTTGTCTGCTGCCACTGGGCGGTTGTGCATGGACACTCCTCACGGCTGCCGACGCCCCGGGTTCCGTGATCCAGGCCGGCTACGCAATCGCGTCGAATTACTCGTCGCCGACCTTCGTCAACGGACGGCGCGCGCAAATCAGCAGCGTCTGCATCGAAGTGAATCAGCTCGTGTCGGTCAACGATTTCGTGCCGGCACTGCAGATGGCGCTCGACCGGCGCGGTATCCGCTCGGACGTCTACAACCCGGGAACGTCCCCCGCGAGCTGCGAAGCGCGGCTCGCGTACAACGCCTCGGTCGATTACGGCCGACGGTCGTTCAGCGATGAGTCGATCCAGTATCTGTCGATGATCGACCTCACGCTGATCAAGGACGGCCGCATCCTGGTGACAGCGCGCTATCAGACGGGCGGACTCGGCGTGGACCGCTTTTCGAGTTCATCGGTGAAGCTCGACGGCCTGATCGACAAGATGGTCGTGGACCGGGTGCAGAATCTGCAGCCGCCAGCCATACAGACGGTGCAGGCCTCGCCGATTGGCAACTGAGCGCGGGTCGTTGTAGCGCGCGGAGCAATCCGGCGCGCTTCTTCCGCAGCGCTCGATGGCAAGTTTCGGCCTCGATCCTGACGACTTCGATACCGGCAAAGACCGACCTCTTACCGAGGAAAGATTTCGAAAGCACCTCGCGCTTTCGCGCGAGGCGCTGCGCCACTACCATCGCCAGAATGAACTCTTCCATTCTGATCGTCGACGACGATCCCGTCGTGCGCGACCTCGTGCGCGACTATCTGCAAGGCCGTGGCTTCACCGTCTCCGTGCTCGAAAACGGCATGGCCTTGCAGCATGCATTGCAGCACGAGCGCCCGGCTCTCGTCGTGCTGGACATCATGATGCCCGAGCTCGACGGCATCAGCGCCTTGCGCGCCTTGCGTCTCGCCGGCGACAACATTCCCGTGATCCTGCTGACCGCACGTGCGGACGTGATCGATCGTGTTATCGGTCTCGAACTGGGCGCCGACGATTACCTCGGCAAACCGTTCGATCCGAGCGAACTGGTGGCGCGCATTCGCAGCGTGCTGCGCCGTCGCGAAAGCGCGGCGCCAAGCGCGCCGGAAAATCGCGCGCCCTATCGCTTCGGCCGTTTCGAAGTGAACTTTCCCGCGCGTGAACTGCGTCGGGACGGCGAACGTATCGCGCTGCGTTCGAGCGAATTCGCGATGCTCAAGGTGTTCATCACGCACGCGATGACAGTACTCACCCGCGCCCAGTTGCTGGAGAAGCTGCACGGCGGTGTCGATACTCATCGTAACCGCAGCCTCGATGTCTCCATCTGGCGTCTGCGCCGTCTGATCGAAGTCGATCCATCCGAACCGCGCTACGTGCAGACCGTGTGGGGCAAAGGTTATGTGTTCGTGCCGGATGGCGAGATCGGTGCGGCCGAGCGCTACGACGCACCTGTTGCCAGCCTTTGATGCAGCATGCGCTGCCTAGCGTGATATTGGTGACAATGGTGACAAACATGAAAACGGCGACGCGCTGCAATCACACGTCGCCGTCGAATCCCTGCTGATTGCGGCCCGGGCAACGCCGGGAAAATCAGAACGTCAGCACACTCAGGAACATGCGCTGCAGCCAGCCAAGCGTCGTCGAATCGGCGAGCATGCCCTGCCCCGCCTGCTCAATACGTGCGTTCGCAACCTTGCCTGACGCGACGTAGTTTCCCGCCTCGATGTCTTTCGGGTTCACGATACCCGAGAACCGCAACCGGTCGACATTGCCCGCCATCGAGATCACCTTCTCGCCTGACACCACGAGGTTGCCCGTCGGCATGGTGCCGATCACGGTGACGGCGAGCGTGCCCGTCATGCCGCTGGTATCGGCGATCGAGCCTTGTCCCTTGAAGCTCGTGCTCGCCGAGCCGACGTTGAAAAGCCGCGCGAGCCGCGCCGCCGTGCCCGTCGACTTGTCGGCCGCTTCCGCTGTGATGTCGCTGTTGCGGCTTGCCTGCGCGTTCGCGCTGTTCGAACCCGTGTACGACTCGGACAACCGGATCGTCAGCACATCGCCGATATGCTGCGCGCGCGGCGTCTCGTACAACAGCATGCTCGTGCCCGCCTGGAAGATTGCGCCCTGCGTGTTCACGTTCAGCGGCGCCGACGCGAGCGGCGGCAGCATCGGCGTATCGACGATCGAATCTTTCGTGCTGCCGCAGCCGGCAAGCGCGTAGAAAGCGGCGGCGCTCGTCAACACGGCGACGGCGCGGGGCATGTGCATGGCGTTCATGATGTGTCGTGCCTTTTGCGTCTAGAAAGCGCGTGTGTGAAGCGCGTCTGATAAAGCGACGCGGTGACTCGAAAAATCTCCGTCAACCCGCGTCGGGACTGCTCGCCTGCCACTGCCGCACCACCGACTTCATGTACGCGTCGGGATCTTTCAGCAGGTAGGTGAGCGTCGCGTTGTGCGTCGCGGGCAACAGGCACAACGTGATCGAGCTCACGTCGTTTTCCCAGATGTAGACGGGCAGCGCGCCTGCCGTCGGCGAGTTCACCTGCGTTGCGGCACGCGGCGCGCCGTAGCGGTCTTCGAATGCGTCGCGCAGATCGTCGGCCGTGATCTCGTCGATCACGAAAGAAATCTCGTAGAGACGAAACGCGCTCTGCCCGTCCACACGCACGAAGCGCAGCACGTGTTCGTCGGCGGGCGCGCCGTCCACGACAGCGCGCGACACCGCCCAGCCGTCTGCTGCACGATGCGCCCATTGGCACGCGATCGTCAGGCTCTGCGACGTCTTCAGACGCATGCCGAGCGAACCGGCAACGTTGTCCGTCTCGCACACAGGCACACTGCCGATCGGCGTCGCGCGCACCTGGGCGCCAGCGCGAAACTCATCGAGCGTGATGCCGAGTGAGATGCCGCGAAACGCGAACGGCTTGTCGACCGTACGCTTTTTCACGGCGGCTGCCGACATGCGCAGCGCGGCCGCCTGTTGCGGCGACAACATGTTCTGCGCACGTGCCGCGCACGGCGCGATGACACAGGACACAGCCACGGCGCATGCAAGCAGCGCACGCCCGATCGAAGTGAGTTTCATCGCTCGCCTCGCGTAATCGATGGCAGCAGCTCAGTCGATGGCTGCGGCACAGGCGTCGAACGGCGTCGAGGCCACATGGCCTACGACGGGCAGAATCTTCAGCGTCGCCGAAGTCAGCCGGCACGGCAGCGCCGCGACGGCACAACCGTCGAGCGGCACTACCGCCGCGCCCACGGCCGACCACATCGCGAGACGCGCAACTGCGCGTTTGGCGCGCGTGAAAATGCGTGATTTCGGCACGGCGAACTCCGGAGCGTCAGGCCGTCGTATTGACGTGATTGCCGACGAGACCCGAAGGCGAAACAGGCGCTTGCGCCGCGCCCGCCTTCTCACCTGTCGATGCCGGCGCAGCCGGCGTGGAGGCGCCGCGCGAAGCCGGGCGTTCCGTTGCGGACGGCCGTGCGATACCTTGCAGTTGCGTCGTGAAATGGTTGTTCTGAACAGTCATGGCAAACCTCGTGAAGTGCGAGAGTCTTCGGAAACACCGCGCGGCCGGTCGCGGATACATCGCGGCGTCCGGCTTGCACGGCGGCTTGTGGCGTATCGAATGATCCCGTTTGCCCCGCTTTCACGATGGCTCAAGCAACGCACGTATTTCTGAGGTGCTTACGACTGCTTGCGAATGCGCGCTAAATCTTTCCAACTGCGTAAAAGGTTGGTGAGTTCTCCCGGCGCCTGATATGCAGATGCAAGGGAATATTGCAGACTAAAACGCACGCGCTCCGCCGTGCCGCCCCGTCGCATAAGGAAGCCTTGCGCCATAGCGCGGCGCGCGCGGTCTGCCTGAGAGTTTGCGTAAGTGTTGGTAAGAAAACCTTCGAGCGCCGACCGGCGATGCCAGACTAGAATTTCGGTATGAATCCACAGGTCCTCATCGTCGACGACGATCCCGTCGTGCGCGATCTGCTTTGCCGCTTCCTGCAATCGAATGGCTACGATGCATCCGTGCTGCACGACGGCACGCATCTGCAACGGCGTCTCGAACGGGAGCGGCCTTCCGTCGTCGTGCTCGACATCATGATGCCGAACACGGACGGCCTGCGCGCGCTCACCGCGTTGCGCGCCGCCGGCGACGACATTCCCGTGATCTTCGTGACGGCGCGCGGCACGGTGGCCGACCGCATCATCGGGCTGTCGCTCGGAGCCGACGACTATCTGACGAAACCTTTCGATCCGCGCGAACTGCTCGCACGCATCCAGACGGTGCTGCGCCGTCGCGGCCCGGCGACGACGAGCGCGCCGGAAGCCCGCAAGCGTTATCGCTTCGGCCCGTTCGAACTGGATTTCGCGACCCGCACGCTGTCGCGCGATGACACGCGCGTGACGCTGCGCGACAGTGAATTCGCGCTGCTGAAAATATTCGTCAACAATCCGTACAAGGTGCTGTCGCGCGTGCTGATTCACGATCTCGTGCATCGCGACGACCTGCCGTTCCGCGATCGCAGCCTGGACGTGCCGATCTGGCGTCTGCGCCGCGTGATCGAAAACGATCCGTCCAATCCGTGCTATGTCCAGACAGTACGCGGCAAGGGCTACGTGTTTGTCCCCGACGCAGACCTCAACGGCGAACCCTTCGCCGCCGACTCCGCGTGATTCGCGTGACACTCGCGTGACCCGCATCAGGAATCCGCTGAATACGCTGTTCGGCAGAATGGCGTTGCTGTCGTCGGCGGTGCTGTTCGCGATTCAGGCGGGCTGGTTCGTGCTGGTCGTGATGCAGCCGCCGCATCACGAAGTGGACGGCTACGCGCGCGGCATTCTGCTCGCGCTTCAGGCCGCGAACGGTGAACCCGTCAACGGCGCCGACGTCGCGCCCGCGCTGCGCGTGCATCTCGTGCCGACGTGGAACATGCCGGCCACCGTCCATCTCGAACCGCCCACGCGCCGGCCGTTCGTCGAACTGACGCGTCATCTGCGCGCGAGCCTGCCCGCCGGCACTGAGATCGCCGTCGACGATACGCACATGCCGCGTCTGTGGGTTCGCTTTCCACGCAAGTCGATGTGGGTGGTGATTCCCGTCGATGTGCCGCCGCGTCCGCGCTTCGTGATCGAATCCATCTCGATGCTGCTTGCCGCGCTGCTGCTGTCGCTGCTCGCCGTGTGGCAGATGCAGCGGCCGCTCACGCGGGTCGCGGATGCCGCTCGCGCGTTCGGCGCTGGCAATCGCCCTGAGCCCGTGTCCGAGCACGGACCGCGTGAATTGCGCGATCTGATCGGTTCGTTCAACGACATGATGCGGCGCCTGAACGAAGCAGGCGACGATCAGGCGGTGATGCTCGCAGGCGTCGCACACGATCTGAAAGCACCGCTCACGCGGCTGAAGCTGCGCGCCAGCGTCCTCGCCGATGAAAACGAACGCGCCGGTTTGATCCGCGATGTCGATTCGTTGACCAACATCGTGCAGCAGTTTCTGGAGTTCGCGGGACAGTCGGCGGAATCGGGACCGATGACGGAAGTGGACGGCTTTCTGCGCGAGCAGTTTTCCGCCACGGATGGCAACGCAAACGAAGACAGCGACGACAGTATCCAGGACGAAGCGCCGCTTTTCAGGCTCGATCTGCGGGCCGGCGCGCGCTTTACGCTGCCGCGCACGCTGCTGGACCGGCTCGTCACCAATCTCGTCGATAACGCCTTCGAGCACGGCGCACCGCCCGTCGACATCGCGACCTCGTGCGAAGGCGAGCGATGGATCATCGACGTGCGCGATCATGGCCCCGGCATTCCTGAAGATCGCATCGCTGCTGCCATGAAGCCGTTCGTGCGACTCGACGCGGCGCGCGGCGGCGAAGGACATTGCGGATTGGGACTCGCGATCGTCGTGCGGCTTGCGCATCATCGCGGCGGCAAATGCAGCGTGGAGAATCATCCGGAAGGCGGGTTGCGCGTGCGTATCGCGCTGCCGGTCACCGTGCCCGCTGAAGTCTGAGCGCTGGAAGAAGCGCACTGCATTTCGAACGGGTTACGTGCACAGCGTTTGCGCTTACCTTGCCTTACGTTCAGGCCTTTTCGCGCGGCTCCCGACTTATAGTGCAATCCGGCGTCCTCGGCGCCTCCCTGTTCGGTCCGTCCCGCTGCCACCTGGGACGGGCCGTTTTTTCTTTGTACTGAAGAAACGTCAGAGAAGCAGACGGTCGCGCAGCGTATCGACTGTCGATTGCGCGAGGCCCAGCCCACGCGTCAGATAGCCCGACATCGTGCCGTAGCTTGCCTGCACTTCATCGAACGATGCCTGCAGGAAGCTGCTCTGCACGCCAGCCATCGGCCGCTCCACATCTGCAGCAAGATCACCGCCCGTCTGACGGCGCGCTTCGACGCGCGCCGTGATCGAACTGGCTGAATACGCGTTCGACAGCAGATAGTCCTGCATGATGATGTCGAACGGCACGTTGGCGATGCTCAGCAGCAACGCGGCAGCCCAGCCCGCGCGATCCTTGCCCGCGCTCGAATGAATCAGCTGTACGCCCGGCGTGCCGGCAAGCTGTTCGAGCAGCTTGCCAAACCCTTCGCGCTGTACAGGATCGGTCACGTACAGACGCTGCGCGCGCTCCATCGACGCGACGGCGGCCGCCGCGCTATCCAGCGGCGGCGGCATCATGTCCTCGCGGCCTGTCACGTTGATCTTCTGGTATGTCGCGTTGGCGGGCAGAACGTCCGCGGCGCGCGCAATTTCTCCAGGCGTGCGCAGATCGTAGACCGCAGCGATGGCGAGTGAATCGAGCACGGCGGCATCGGCGGCGTTCTCGTTCAGCGCATTCGAGCGGAAAAACGCGTTACGCCGCACGACGCGGCCATCGACGGTCGGATAACCGGCGGCCGTGCCGCCAATATCGCGAAAGTTTTCCAGCGAGGCGAGACGCGGCGTCGGCGCCTGATCCGAGCCGGCGTTGTTGCCGCCGCACGCCGCCAGCAGCGTGCTGCCCATGCCCGAGAACAGCAGCGCGCTCGCCGTACCTTTCAGAAAACGGCGGCGCGACGGAACGCACGCAGGCGAATGCGGCAGCGCGAGCGGTAAGGCATGGAGATCGTGCGCAGCGGCGAGCGAAATATCCGCTTTCGCAGAGAAAGTCATCGTTGTGTCTACAAGGTGCGGCGGGGATGCCGCGCGCTGATGCGAAAAGACGCACGCAGGTCACGTGCAGGGTGGATCAGCCGATACACGGTGTATTCGACCGCACGGGCCGATCACTTACGGCGCCGAGTTGCAGTGTAATGGACGCGAACAGCTCGAGGGTTACAGAGTAGCAATCAGTAAGAATTCGGAATAAGGGTTCGCGCGCCACGTTTCCTGCGATGTGGGATATCGGCAGGCTTTTTTGCTGCGCATTGGCCGCAACCGATGCGGACCGTAGAATACAAGCCACCCGCGGACCGCCGTGCCGCTAGCCGGACGGCGAGCCCGACGGCAAACCAGACGGCGCGCAGGACATCGCACCCGAAACAGAACAGCAACCCACGATTGGGACCAAGGAGAGGGGATGGCGTCATTTCAGTGGTTTACCGAGCTGTCGACGCGCGAAAGGCGCACGCTCTACGCGGGCTTCGGCGGTTACGCCGTCGATGCCTTCGACTTCATGATCTACTCCTTCCTGATCCCGACGCTGATCGCGTCGTGGGGCATGTCGAAAAGCGAAGCGGGCATGATCGCGACGAGTTCGCTGATCTCGTCGGCGATAGGCGGGTGGCTCGCGGGCATCCTCGCCGACCGCTATGGCCGCATCCGCGTGCTGCAATGGACGATTGCCACCTTCGCCCTCTTCACCTGCCTGTCCGGCTTCACACATAACTTCTGGCAACTGCTCACCACGCGCACGCTGCAAGGCCTCGGCTTTGGCGGCGAGTGGTCGGTGGTGACGATCATGATGGCGGAGACGATCCGCTCGCCGCAGCATCGCGCGAAAGCCGTCGGCACCGTGCAGAGCAGCTGGTCGTTCGGCTGGGGCGCGGCGGCGATTCTCTACTGGGCGTTCTTCGCGCTGCTTCCCGAAGAGTATGCGTGGCGCGCGTGTTTCTGGATTGGCATCGTGCCCGCGCTGTGGATCATCTACATCCGCCGCAACGTCAGCGATCCCGACATCTATCTCGCAACACGCCGCGCGCGCGAAAGCGGCTTCGACACCTCCCATTTCCTGCAGATTTTCTCCGGCCCGCACCTCAAAACGACGATCCTCGGCAGCGCGCTGTGCAGCGGCATGCTGGGTGGCTACTACGCAATCACGACATGGCTGCCGACTTACCTGAAAACCGTGCGCCATCTGTCGGTGTTCAATACGAGTGGCTATCTGGTGGTGCTGATTGTCGGCTCGTTTGCGGGGTATATCGTCGGCGCGATTCTCTCGGACAAGATCGGACGGCGTGCGTCGTTCATCCTGTTCGCGATCGGTTCGTTCGTGCTCGGCATGGTCTACACGATGCTGCCCATCACCGATGCCGCGATGCTGCTGCTCGGTTTTCCGCTCGGCATCGTCGTGCAGGGAATATTCGCGGGCGTTGGTGCGTATCTGTCTGAACTGTATCCGAATGCGATACGCGGCTCGGGGCAAGGTTTCTGCTATAACCTCGGGCGCGGCGTCGGCTCGTTCTTTCCGATTCTGGTCGGCACGCTGTCGCAAACGATGACACTCGTGAAGGCAATCGGCATCGTCGCGGGCGCGGGCTATCTGCTCGTGGTCGTTGCGGCGCTGGCCTTGCCCGAAACGAAGGGCAAGTCGCTTGCGACAGAGAGCGCGCAATCGGCGGAACACGTGTAAGACTCACCCATGCAAACCATCGTACTCGGCGGCGGCATCATCGGTGTCGCCACCGCTTTCTACCTGCGCGAGCGCGGCTGCGACGTCACCGTGATCGAACGCGAATCCGATGTCGCGCTCGCCACGAGCTTCGGCAACGCGGGCGTGATCGCGCCCGGCTACGTGACGCCGTGGGCCGCGCCCGGCATGCCCGCCAAGATTCTCAAGTATCTGTTCAAGCCGGCATCGCCGCTGATCTTCCGGCCGACCTTCGATCCCGCCCAATGGCGCTGGATCGCGCGCTGGCTGCGCGAATGCGATCTCGCGCGCTTTCGCGTCAACAAGCAGCGCATGCAACGCATTGCGTATTACAGCCGCGAATGTCTGCACGAATTTCGCGGTCATCATCCGTTCGAGTACGGGCGCAGTCAGGGCTATCTGCAGCTTTTTCGCAGCGAGTACGACGTCGAACTGGCGCAGCCCGCGCTGGCCGTGTTGCGCGACGCGGGCATCAAGCATCGTGAAGTGAGCGCAGCCGAATGCGCGGAGATCGAGCCGGGGTTGCGCTGGGCGCGCCAGGCGCCGTTGAGCGGCCTCTATCTGCCCGACGACGAAGCGGGCGACTGTGCGCGCTTCACGCGCGAATTGCGCGCGATTTGCGAGACGAACGGCGTGCGCTTTCGCTTCGATACGCGCGTGACGTCGCTGGATGTGCGAGGGCGCGCGGTGCATGGCGTGCATGTGGAAAGCGCGGCGGGCAGCGAGACGCTGGTGGCGAATGCGGTGGTGGTGGCGGCGGGCGTCGATAGCGTGGAACTGCTCGCGCCGCTCGGCGTGAAAGTGCCGCTGTATCCCGTAAAGGGTTATTCGGCGACTTTGCAGATTGTCGATGACGAGAAATCGCCGCGTGCCGCGCTGATGGATGAATCTCTGAAGACGGCGATTACGCGCTTCGGGCCGAATCTGCGCGTCGCGGGCACGGCGGAACTCGGCAACCGGCAGACGACGTTACGCGAGCAGGCCTTGCAGACGCTGATGAAAGTGCTCGACGACTGGTTCCCGCACGCAACGGCGCCCTCTTCCGCGCACTTCTGGGTTGGCCGCCGGCCGATGACGCCCGATGGCGCGCCGTTGCTCGGATCTTCCGGTATCGACGGGTTGTGGATCAATCTGGGGCATGGCTCGACGGGTTGGGCGATGTCGCTGGGATCGGGGCGCGTGGTCGCCGATCTGATGACGCAACGCAAGCCGGAAATCGATCTGGATGGTCTGACGCTGGCGCGGTATCGCGCGTCCTGATTGTGGCTCGCTGCGCTAGGCGTCACGCGTAGACGACGGGTACGCTAGCCATCGAGCGGTAACGTGCGCCGTTGCGCGCCAGCGTGCTGGAGTACAGCGTCAGCGAGTCGAAGCGTGCGATCAGTTCTTCCTGCAACACCACTGCGGCGCCAACGGCTGCCGCGTCGTGACGGTAGCGCGCCAGCGTGACGTGCGGGCGGAATGCGCGGGCATCGACGGGCAAACCAAGCGCGATCATCGATGAACGGACACGCCAGTCGAGCGCGATGAATGCTTCTGACATGGCGAGCGTGGCGACTGTCAGTCGTGGATGCGACGCGCGTGGCCAGTGCTCGATGTTGGTAACCGGCGTGGGTTGGAGAGGCACGGTTTCACGCATCAGGGCCTCGATCAGCGGCATGGCTTTTTCCTGCGGCAGCACGCCGATGAAGGTCACCGTCAGGTGCAACTGCTCGTAGGGCGCGCGCCGCGCAGAGGCTGGGACGTCGATGTTGGAAAGTGCGTCGCGAGTCGCTGCCGTGGGAACCAGCGCGATGAAGCAGCGCTGATAGTCCTGCGTATCGGCGGGTGCATCGCCCGATGCATTCAGTGCCGTGTCTGCGCTTTCTTGTGATTCAGGCTGCGGATCGGTGCGTTGCATCGTGAGTCTCCGTACGCTTTTCCGTTCTTCGACACATCCATTCACGCATTATCGCCCCATGCAACGAAAAAACCGGGTCACGCTTGCGCGTGCCCGGTTTTTGTCCTGCTGTTACTGCTGTGCGGCGCCGTCTTGTGCGTCCGCGTCTGTCTCCACTTCTCCTGCTGCTTAAACGGGATCAGAAGCCAGACTTAGCGCGGCAGTTCGGAATGCCCCATCAGATAGGCATCGACAGAACGCGCACACTGACGGCCTTCGCGAATCGCCCACACCACCAGCGATTGACCACGGCGCATATCGCCTGCAGTGAACACCTTGTCCACTGACGTGTAATACGCCTTGTCGCCTTCTGTCGAAGCGCGCACATTGCCGCGTGCGTCCTTGTCGACGCCGAAGGCTTCGAGAATCGGCGAAACAGGCTGCGTAAAGCCCATTGCCAGCAACACGAGATCGGCCTTCATTTCGAATTCGGAACCGGCCACTTCGACCATCTTGCCGTCCTTCCATTCGACACGCGCCGCGATCAGCTTCTCGACCTTGCCGTTCTTGCCTTCGAAGCGCTTGGTCGCCACCGCCCAATCGCGCTCGCAACCTTCTTCATGCGACGACGCCGTGCGCAGCTTGACCGGCCAGTACGGCCACACGAGCGGCTTGTTCTCTTCTTCCGGCGGTTGCGGCAGCAGTTCGAATTGCGTGACGCCCTTCGCGCCATGACGATTCGACGTACCGACGCAGTCCGAACCCGTATCGCCGCCACCGATCACGACGACATGCTTGCCCTTCGCTACCAGCTGGTCAGCAACCTTGTCGCCGGCGTTGATCTTGTTCTGCTGCGGCAGGAATTCCATTGCGTAATGGATGCCCGCAAGCTCGCGGCCAGGCACGGGGAGATCGCGCGGCGTTTCGGAGCCGCCCGTCAGGATCACGGCGTCGAACAGTTCCTTCAGTTCTTCCGGCGTGACGATTTCCTTCGCGGTATTGCCGATGTACGCCGGCAACGCGTCCTTGCCGACGAACACGTTCGCGCGGAACGTCACACCTTCCGCTTCCATCTGGCGCATGCGGCGATCGATCAGCCACTTCTCCAGCTTGAAGTCGGGAATGCCATAACGCAGCAAGCCACCGATGCGGTCGTTCTTCTCGAACACCGTCACGTCATGGCCGGCGCGTGCAAGCTGCTGCGCGGCAGCCAGGCCCGCCGGGCCCGAACCGACGACAGCAACCTTCTTGCCCGTCTTGTGCTTCGGCGGCAGCGGTGCGACCCAGCCTTCCGTCCACGCCTTGTCGATGATCGCGTGCTCGATCGACTTGATGCCGACCGGGTCGTTGTTGATGCCCAACGTACACGCCGCTTCGCACGGCGCCGGGCAGATGCGGCCCGTGAACTCGGGGAAATTGTTGGTCGAATGGAGAACGTCGATGGCGCTCTTCCAGTCCTGACGGAACACCAGATCGTTGAAGTCCGGAATGATGTTGTTCACCGGGCAGCCGTTGTTGCAGAACGGAATGCCGCAGTCCATGCAACGTGCGCCCTGAACCTTGGCTTCGTCGTCGGTCAGCGCCGACACGAATTCCTTGTAGTGCTTTACACGCGTGAGGGGAGCTTCGTACGCCTCGTGGCGGCGCTCGAACTCGAGAAAACCGGTTGCCTTGCCCATGTGGTTCTCTATGTCTATCTGATTCGGTGAGGGGATCGGCGCCCGCTGCTCGCTGCAGCGGGCGCGCTTCGTTTTGTCGTCAGTGGTTCAGTCGGGGAACGATCAGGCTGCGAGCACTTCCTTGGCAGCCTTCTTCGCGCCCATTTCGCCAAGTGCGCGCTTGTATTCCGTCGGGAACACCTTCACGAACTGACGGCGCGCCGCATCCCAGTTTTCGAGCAGCGCCTTCGCACGCGGCGAACCCGTGAACTGGAAGTGACGTTCGATGAGCCCCTTGAGCAGCGCTTCGTCGGTTTGACCTGCGTGCCACAGTGCCTTGTCGACCGTGCGCTCCTGTTCGGCCTGTTGCAGCACCGGTTCGAGCGCGACCATCGACTTGTTGCACTTCGCTGCGAACGAACCGTCCACGTCGTACACGTAGGCGATACCGCCCGACATGCCCGCCGCGAAGTTGCGGCCCGTTTCGCCGAGCACCACCACCGTGCCGCCTGTCATGTATTCGCAGCCGTGATCGCCCGTGCCTTCGACAACCGCCGTCGCGCCCGAGTTACGCACGCAGAAGCGCTCGCCCGCAACGCCACGGAAGAACGATTCGCCTTCGATTGCGCCGTACATCACCGTGTTGCCGCAGATGATGTTTTCTTCGGACTTGCCGCGGAAATCGTTCGTCGGACGGATGATGATGCGGCCACCCGACAGCCCCTTGCCGACGTAGTCGTTACCGTCGCCGACCAGATCCAGCGTGATGCCCTTCGCGAGGAACGCGCCGAAGCTCTGACCCGCCGTGCCCTTCAGCTGGATATGGATGGCGTCGTCAGGCAGACCGTCGTGGCCGTACTTCTTCGCGATCGTGCCGGACAGCATTGCGCCGACGGTACGGTTCACGTTGCGCACCGGCTGGATGAACGACACGTGCTCGCCCTTCTCGATCGCTGCCTTTGCCTTCTCGATCAGCGTGTGATCGAGTGCGCGGTCCAGACCGTGATCCTGCGATTCGACGTGCAGACGCGCGACGCTCGCCGGGACGCTCGGCTGATAGAACACGCGCGAGAAGTCCAGACCCTTCGCCTTCCAGTGCTCGATGCCCTTCTTCATATCGAGGTATTCGCTGTGGCCGATCAGGTCGTCGAACTTGCGAACACCCAGTTGCGCCATGATTTCGCGCACTTCTTCAGCGATGAAGAAGAAGAAGTTGACGACGTGTTCCGGCTGGCCCTGGAATTTCGCGCGCAGCACGGGGTCTTGCGTCGCGACGCCGACCGGGCAGGTGTTCAGGTGGCACTTGCGCATCATGATGCAGCCTTCGACGACGAGCGGTGCCGTCGCAAAGCCGAATTCATCCGCGCCGAGCAGCGCGCCGATCACGACGTCGCGGCCCGTCTTCATCTGACCATCGGCCTGCACGCGGATACGGCCGCGCAACTGGTTCAGCACCAGCGTCTGCTGCGTTTCCGCGAGACCCAGTTCCCACGGCGTACCGGCGTGCTTCACCGACGACAGCGGCGATGCACCCGTGCCGCCATCATGACCGGCGATCACGACGTGATCGGCCTTCGCCTTCGCGACACCTGCGGCAACCGTGCCAACGCCCACTTCCGACACGAGCTTCACCGAAATGCTCGCCGCCGAGTTCGCGTTCTTCAGATCGTGAATCAGCTGTGCCAGATCTTCGATCGAGTAGATGTCGTGGTGCGGCGGCGGCGAAATCAGGCCGACGCCCGGCACCGAGTAACGCAGCTTGCCGATGTACTCGGACACCTTGTGACCCGGCAACTGACCGCCTTCGCCCGGCTTCGCGCCCTGCGCCATCTTGATCTGGATCTGGTCTGCCGAAGCCAGATATTCCGCCGTCACGCCGAAACGGCCCGACGCCACCTGCTTGATCTTCGAGCGCAGCGAATCGCCTTCCTTCAGCGGAATGTCAGTCACGATTTCATCGCCGATGATCGACTTCATCGTGTCGCCGTTCTTGATCGGAATGCCGCGCAGTTCGTTGCGATAGCGGTTTTCGTCCTCGCCGCCTTCACCCGTGTTCGACTTGCCGCCGATACGGTTCATCGCCACCGCCAGCGTAGCGTGTGCTTCCGTCGAGATCGAGCCGAGCGACATCGCGCCCGTTGCAAAGCGCTTGACGATGTCCTTCGCCGATTCGACTTCGTCGAGCGGAATCGCCTTCGACGGATCGACCTTGAATTCGAACAGGCCACGGAACGTCATGTGGCGCTTCGTCTGATCGTTGATCAGATGCGCGTATTCCTTGTACGTCTGATACGAGTTGCTGCGCGCCGAGTGTTGCAGCTTGGCGATCGCATCCGGCGTCCACATATGGTCTTCGCCGCGCACGCGGTATGCGTACTCGCCGCCCGCGTCGAGCATGTTGGCGAGAACCGGGTTGTCGCCGAACGCGTCGCGATGCAGACGGATCGCTTCTTCCGCCACTTCAAACAGGCCAATGCCGCCGACCTTCGACGCCGTGCCCTTGAAGTACTTGTTCACCAGATCTTCAGCCAGACCGACGGCTTCGAAAATCTGCGCGCCCGTGTACGACATGTATGTCGAAATGCCCATCTTCGACATGACCTTGTGCAGGCCCTTGCCGACTGCCTTCGTGAAGTTGTAGATCGCCTTGTCCGCCGACAGATCGCCCTTCATGCCCGCTGCCATCTGCGCGAGCGTTTCCATCGCGAGGTACGGGTGAACGGCTTCCGCGCCGAAGCCCGCGAGCAGCGCGAAGTGGTGCGTCTCACGTGCCGAACCCGTCTCGACGACGAGGCCCGTGCTCGTGCGCAGACCTTGCGACACGAGGTGCGAGTGGATCGCCGACGTAGCCAGCAGCGCCGGGATCGCGACGTTGTCGCGGTCGGTCTTGCGGTCCGACACGATCAGCATGTTGTAGCCGGACTTGACGGCATCGACGGCTTCCGCGCAAAGCGAGGCCAGACGCGCTTCGATGCCTTCCTTGCCCCAGCTCACCGGATAGCAGATGTTCAGTTCATACGAGCTGAACTTGCCGCCCGTGTACTGATCGATCGCGCGGATCTTCGCGATGTCGCGGAAGTCGAGCACCGGCTGCGACACTTCGAGACGCATCGGCGGGTTGATGTTGTTCGTGTCGAGCAGGTTCGGCTTCGGACCGACGAACGACACCAGCGACATCACCATGTTTTCGCGGATCGGGTCGATCGGCGGGTTCGTCACCTGCGCGAACAGCTGCTTGAAGTAGTGATACAGCGTCTTGTTCTTGTTGGACATGACGGCCAGCGGCGAGTCGTTGCCCATCGAGCCAACGGCTTCTTCGCCTGCCTGCGCCATCGGCGCCATCAGGAACTTGACGTCTTCCTGCGTGTAACCGAACGCCTGCTGGCGGTCGAGCAGCGCAGCCGCTTCGCGGCGCTCCGTCGCGACGTCTTCCGCGTTCGGCTCGATTTCGTCGAGCTTGATGCGCACGGCGTCGATCCAGCTCTTGTACGGCTTGGCGTTGGCGAGGTTGTCCTTCAGTTCCTTGTCGTCGATGATGCGGCCGTGTTCCATGTCGATCAGGAACATCTTGCCTGGCTGCAGACGCCACTTCTTGACGATCTTCGACTCCGGAATGGGCAGCGTGCCCGCTTCCGACGCCATGATCACGAGGTCGTCGTCGGTGATGATGTAGCGCGCCGGACGCAGACCGTTACGGTCGAGCGTCGCGCCGATCTGACGGCCGTCCGTGAAGGCGATGGCTGCGGGACCGTCCCACGGCTCCATCATGGCTGCGTGGTATTCGTAGAACGCCTTGCGGTTCTCGTCCATCAGCGTGTGCTGTTCCCATGCTTCCGGGATCATCATCATCACCGCGTGCACGAGCGGGTAGCCGGCCATGACCAGCAGTTCGAGACAGTTGTCGAACGATGCCGTGTCCGACTGGCCCGGATAGATCAGCGGCCAGAGCTTCGGCAGATCGTCGCCGAGCACGTGCGACGCAATCGCGCCCGTACGCGCGTTCAGCCAGTTGACGTTGCCCTTCACCGTGTTGATTTCGCCGTTGTGGGCGATCATGCGATACGGGTGAGCCAGTTCCCACGCCGGGAAGGTGTTGGTCGAAAAGCGCTGGTGCACCAGTGCCAGTGCCGACACGACGCGCTCGTCCTGCAGGTCGCGGTAGTACACGCCGACCTGACCCGCCAGCAGCAGACCCTTGTAGACAACCGTGCGCGCCGAGCACGACGGCACGAAGTATTCCTTGCCGTGCTTGAGCTTGAGCGCCTGGATACGGTGGCTCGCGGTCTTGCGGATGATGTACAGCTTCCGCTCGAGCGCGTCCGTCACCATGATGTCCTTGCCGCGACCGATGAAGATCTGGCGGATCAGCGGCTCGCTCGCCTTCACGGTCGGCGAAATCGGCATGTTGTGGTCGACGGGCACGTCGCGCCAGCCGAGCACGACCTGGCCTTCGGCTTTCACCGTACGTTCCAGTTCCTGCTCGCAGGCCAGACGCGACGCATGTTCCTTCGGCAGGAAAATCATACCGACGCCGTACTCGCCGTTCGGCGGCAGCGTCACGCCCTGCTTGGCCATCTCTTCACGGTAGAACGAGTCCGGAATCTGGATCAGGATGCCCGCGCCGTCGCCCATCAGCGGATCGGCGCCGACGGCGCCCCGGTGATCGAGGTTCTCGAGGATCTTCAGGCCCTGTTGAATGAATTCGTGGCTTTTCTTGCCCTTGATATGCGCGACGAAGCCGACGCCGCATGCGTCGTGCTCGTTTGCCGGGTCATACAGACCTTGCGCGGCGGGAACCGTGGAAAGCGGCTGCTGGTGGTCGTTCATGGGGACACCGTCTGTCAGGGGCCGTGGGGCCGTTGAACCATTTTGTTGTTGCCCGCGGTGTGAGCTTCGACCGCGCGGGCGGCCACGGACGCGCGATATTGCAGTTGCACATCGGCAGGCCGGAAATCGGAATATACGCGACGAATCAAAGGAATAGCAAACAAAATGTGATGTTCGAACCCCAATTATCAATATGGTGCATTTTCCTCCCAATTAATTGGTTCCATATCAAAACAGGGCAAAAGAAAACGGCATGCAGGGATGCCGTTCGCTTCTAACCGCCACCGACAAGTCATTGAGCGCAAAGCGCTTTTTATTGGGTCTGTGGCGTCTCTCGAACCTTGCGCGGCCGCCCGCGCGGCAGCGGCGACACCCGGCGATTTGCCGCCCGCGCCGCCCATTCCCGATACGAATCGCTACCCAGAACCCAGCCTTTTAGCGTGGCTTGCTGCAGCTGATTGGTCTCGCGTTCATCGAGCGGCTGCTCGCACAACTCGCGATACGCGCGCTGTCTTTCGAACGGCGTATTGCCCAAAGACCAATACAAACGATGATCGGTGATCAGACTATCTAAGGTTAAGCCGATGTGATGCCGATAACTGGACCATCGGTAGTCTTCGGGTGCGCCGACCAGCTGGTTGCGCACCGGCGACAGTTCGACCACGCGGCTCGCGAGCAGAAAGTACTTCTCGCCTTCGATCACCGTTGCGCGGTAGCGGCCTTCCCACAACGTGCCGCGCCGCGAGTAACGGCGATTGAAGTGCGCGACGTAACGCCTGCCGACAGCCTGCATTGCTTTGGGCAGACTCGATTCGTCGGTGGGCGTGACGAGCAGTTGCACCGCGCCGGGCATCAGCGCGTATGCATGAACAGACAGATGGTGATCGCGCGAAGCCGCCTTCAGGCAATCGATGAACAGCTCGTAATCCTGGTCGTCGACGAATGCGGGCTGCTGGTCGAGTCCGCGCAGGATCACATGCTGCGGCTGGTCGGGGACATAAAGACGTGCAAGCCGTGCCATGCTGGATTATCCAAAGTCGCGTTGGTACATACCCGAAGGTCCGAAAAGCAGCGCCGGCGCGGCCTCCCGCGCCAAGCGGCTCTGCCGGAAACGGCATAAAGCCTAGGCAGAACGCTCTAGCCGGCGCGTATGGTTTGTTTGAAACGTTGTGGTCATAATTGGCGGGCCTTTTTTGGAGGAGCACAAATGAAATTAAAACAGGCCTTGGGGGTCGCGGCACTCGCTTGCATAACAACCACAGCGCACGCGCAATCGGCCGGTACTTTCATCGTTACAACAGGGTGGTTCCATCTCGCGCCTCAATCCAGTAGTCAGCCGTTGAGAGAGACAAACGTCAACGGTACGCCCGTTAACATCACCGTGCCCAATACGGGCGCCGAACTCGGCGCTGGCGACACCATCGGCTTCACCGGCGGCTACTTCGTCACCGACCATATCGCCACAGAATTCGTGATCGGCGTGCCGCCGCAGTTCGACCTGAAGGGCACGGGCGCATTCCAGCAATACGGCAAACTCGGCTCGGCGAAACAGTGGAGCCCCACGCTGCTGTTCCAGTACTACTTCAACCAGCCGCAAGCGAAGTTCCGTCCGTAGCTGGGTCTTGGCGTGAGCCGCGGCTCGTTCACCGACGAGAAGATCACGAACGGCGCCTTCGAAGCCAACGTACTTCATGGTCCGACCACGGTCACGACGGATAGTTCGTGGGAGCCCGGGTTTAATGCCGGCTTCACTTACGCATTCACCGATCACTGGTTCGCAGGCTTCTCGATCTCGTATCTGCCGCTGTCGACGACGGCCAAGCTGAACACCCAGGCGCAAACGCCGATCGGCACCGTCAATGTGCAATCGCAGACGAAGATCAAGCTCAATCCGATCGTCACCTACGTGAACATCGGTTACCGGTTCTAAGACAACAGGGTAGTCGAGATTTTCGGGCTTGAACAACGCCGATGCATAAAACCGCATCGGCGTTGTTCCATGCGCTAACGATACCTGTATGCGGCCACATCCGTCTCCGACGGTTCGCGACATCATTCCTGCCATACACGCCCTCGCGGCACTTCATCTGCGCCAGCCGTTGTAAATTTGACTGAGCCGCGCGCGTCTTCGATGCAATTTCTGCCGGATGCAACGTGCATCGATCCATACGAAAAGCCTGAGAAATCAGCTTGAGCGACGAGCGTCGCCTGGCGGGCATCGAAGTTGCGTCAGAGGAATTTTCCCGCGCTGTGTTGCGGAGATGTTCAACCACCCTCATCGACGGAGCGACCATGACTGCACTACCCAATACGCGAGATGCCCTGGGCGAATCCTGGACCACGGCAGGCCGCCGCGCACGCCGCATTGCGCGCCACAGCCGACATGCCGCGGAAGACATTGCAACCGAACTGCGCACGCTCATGAACGAACTCGAAAACACTCTGGGCGACGGCACACAGGCCGACGGAGCCGTGTTGCGCACGCAACTGCGCAAGCGCCTCGACGACGCGCGCACGCGCCTGAACGACACGCGCGATGCCATGCGCGAACGCGCCGAAGCCGCGATGCACGATGCAGATGAATATGTGCACGAAAATCCGTGGCGCACGATTGCCGTGGTTGGCGGAATCGCGCTGATTGCGGGTGCATTGATTGCACGCGGCGGCGCGCGGTAAGCGCCTGTTCGGCCGATTCTGTTGCGTGGCCAGTCTGCGCGAGAACTCGACAGGTGATCGCGACGAAGATGGACGCGGACGCGGAGCGCGTGTGGCTCGCGCGCCGCTTTCCTGATTATCGGGACTATCGCGACTATCGGCAGGTTGCGGAACGCAGATAGCGGTTGCATGGCGCTAGTCGGATGAAGCGCCGTGCGTCAGCGCGTCATTCGCCGTCCACCACGAACAGCCGCTGATACTCCTTCGCCGCATACCGATCCGTCATGCCCGCGATGTAATGCGCGATCAGGCGCGGCTGCTTCGACGCGTCCGTCGTCTGATACGCGGGCGGCAGCAGCCGGGGATCGGCGATGAACGCATCGAACAGACCGGCGATCACGCGCTGCGCCTTGTTCGCCATGCGCATCACGCGATAGTGGCGATACAGGTTCTTGAAGAGAAACCGCTTGAGGGCCGTCGCCTGAGCGGCGACGTCGTCACTGTGCGCGACGAGCGGCGGCGCACGCCGCACGTCATCCAGCGACGCGGGCGCATGCCGCGCGATATTGCGCGTAGTGGTGTCGATCAGATCCACGATCAGCGCGTTGATGATGCGCCGCACGGTTTCGTGAATTAGCCTGCGCCCTTCGATATGCGGATAATCGCGCCGCGCCGACTCGTAGTGCACGCGCCACAATTCCACTTCCGCGAGTTGATCGACGGTGAGCAGACCGGAGCGCAGACCGTCGTCGACATCGTGATTGTTGTATGCGATTTCGTCGGCGAGATTGGCGATCTGCGCTTCGATCGATGGCTGTCTGCCTTGCAGAAAACGCTCGCCCAGTTCGCCCAGGCGCCGTGCATTGTCGCGTGAGCAATGCTTGAGAATGCCTTCGCGCGTTTCGAAGCAGAGATTGAGACCGTCGAATGCGCCGTAGTGCTCTTCGAGATCGTCGACGACAGCGAGGCTCTGCAAGTTGTGCTCGAAGCCACCGTGATCGCGCATGCATTCGTTGAGCGCGTCCTGCCCGGCATGACCGAACGGCGTGTGGCCAAGATCGTGCGCCAGCGAGATCGCTTCGACGAGATCTTCGTTGACGCGCAGATTGCGTGCAACGGATCGCGCAATCTGCGCGACTTCGAGACTATGCGTGAGACGCGTGCGAAACAGATCGCCTTCGTGATTCACGAAGACCTGCGTCTTGTATTCGAGCCGGCGGAAAGCGGTTGAATGAACGATGCGATCGCGGTCGCGCTGGAACTCGGTACGCGCGCTCGGCGGCGCTTCGTGATGACGCCGGCCGCGCGATTGCGATGAATGCGCGGCATACGGCGCGAGATGCGCTTCGAGAGCGGCGATGGTAGGCAGCGACACGGCGCCTGCGGCAGGTCTGGAAGCAGGCTGTGCGGGAGCGTCGAATGATTCGCTCAGATTGTCGCTGCGTATTTCACTCACCGATATCTCCGAATCAGATGCGACGGCCGCTGTACTGTGCCGCTGCGCGCCGCGTCAGGTGTTGACGCTGGCTTCGAGTGTCTCGAGCACTACGCCGTCAGGGGCGGGGGTGATCAGTGTGTCGCCGAACCGCTTCAGCAGGATGAACTTGATCTCACCTGCTTCCGCCTTCTTGTCGACGCGCATCAGATCGACATAGCGCGATGCGCCGAGCGTAGGTGCCCGCGTGGGCAGATGCGCGGCTTCGATGACGGCGACGAGCCGCTTGCGCGCAGCTTCGTCGAGATGGCCGAGACGCACGGACAGATCCGCCGCCATCACCATCCCGCAGCCGACTGCCTCGCCATGCAGCCACTCACCATAGCCGAGGCCTGCTTCGATCGCGTGACCAAACGTATGGCCGAAGTTGAGGATTGCGCGCAGGCCGCCTTCGCGTTCGTCCGCAGCCACCACCGATGCCTTGATCTCGCACGACCGCTTGACCGCCTCGGCAAGCGCTTCTGGCTCACAGCGATTCAGCGCTTCGATATTCGCTTCGATCCAGTCGAAGAACGCGGCGTCGGCAATCGCGCCCGTCTTGATGACTTCGGCGACGCCCGCCGCCAGTTCGCGCGGCGGCAGCGTGCGCAGCGCGCCGATATCGGCGATCACAGCTTGCGGCTGGTAGAACGCACCGATCATGTTCTTGCCGAGCGGGTGATTGATGCCCGTCTTGCCGCCCACCGACGAATCGACCTGCGAGAGCAACGTGGTCGGCACCTGGATAAACGGCACGCCGCGCATATAGCAGGCAGCCGCGAAACCCGTCATATCACCGATCACGCCGCCGCCGAGCGCGATCAGCGTAGTCTTGCGGTCGGCGCGCGCGCCCAGCAGCGCGTCGAAAATCAGATTCAGCGTTTCCCAGTTCTTGTACGCCTCGCCGTCGGGCAGCACGACCGTCGTCACATCCTTGCCGAGCGGCGCGAGCGCCTGGCGTAGCTTGTCGCCGTAGAGCGGATCGACCGTCGTGTTGGTGACGATCGTCACCGACGCACCGCGAATGTGCGGCGCGAACAGCTCGGTCTGGCCGATCAGATCGGCGCCGATATGGATGGGATAGGCACGTTCGCCCAGTTCGACATTGACGGTAATCATGGGATTCATCTCGTCATTATGACGCAGGAGATTTGGCCACGCCCGCCATCTCGAGCTGCATCAGCACCATGTTGACGAGCCCGTTGACAGACGGACGGCCCGTTTCGATCACGAAATCGGCGCATTCGCGGTAAAGCGGATCGCGCACCTCGTAGAGCGCTTCGAGGCGTCCTTTCGGGTCCTCGGTCTGCAAAAGCGGACGGTTCTTGTCGCGCCGCGTGCGCAGCCAGAGATCGTGCGGGTTGGCGCGCAGATAGACGACCACGCCGTGCGCACGCAGCGCCGCGCGGTTTTCCGGGCGCAGCACCGCGCCGCCGCCCGTGGCGAGGACGATACTGTCGCGCCCGGTCAGCTCGGCGATCACCTGCGACTCGCGGTCGCGAAAGCCCGCTTCGCCTTCCATCTCGAAGATAACCGGGATGCGCGCGCCTGTGCGCGCCTCGATTTCATGATCGGAGTCGAAGAACGGGCGATCCAGCCGGCGTGCCACGGCCCGGCCCACGGTGGTCTTGCCTGCCCCCATGAGCCCTACAAAAAAAACATTGGCGTGTGCGTCCCGCGCTTGCAACTTATCCTCTGGCTAATCCGGTGAAGTTCGTGCGGCAGCTTACTGGCAAAGCGCCTGCCTTGTCGAGCCTGAAGGCCGGCGCGCCTCCCGCCCGCCTTGCCTGCAGCCCGCGCCCGTGGCGCTTTGCCGCCGATCCGTCAATTTGTCTGCACAACCCTCGGCGTGATGAAAACGACGAGTTCGCTGGTCAGGTCGCGATGCGCGCGATGGCGGAAAAAAGCGCCCAAAAGCGGTATTTTGCCCAGGAGCGGCACGCGCGTCACATCATCGCGGTCATCGGACTCGTAAATTCCGCCGATCGACACCGTTCCGCCGTCTTCCACTTCGACACGTGTCTGCACGTGTTTCGTGTTGATGGCCGGCCCGGAGGCCGTCTGCTCGCCGACGCTGTCCTTGGCGACGTCGAGATCCAGCACGACGCGACCGTCCGGCGTAATCTGCGGCTCGACCTCCAGTTTGAGGCTGGCGCGGCGAAACTGCACACCCGACACGCCCTGCCCGACTTTTGCCTGATACGGCAGCTCGGTGCCCTGCTCGACGATTGCCTTCATCCGGTCCGCCGTAACGACGCGCGGACTCGACACGATCCGACCGAGCCCTTCTGCTTCGAGCGCGCTCAGCTCGATGTTGAGGAGCCGCGTCGCCTGCGCGGCGAACAGCGTGAAACCCGCGGGGGCCGCGTCGAAGCCGGAAATCGGCCGCGCCGACAGATCGAAGATCGCGCCGTCCTTGCCACCGACCACGCCCTCCGTCTTGCCGTCCTCGTTCGTGCCGACCATCGCCAGCTTGACGCCCAGATTGCGCGAAAACCCTTTCTCCGCTTCCACGATGCGCGCCTCGATCAGCACCTGGCGCGTGGGCCGATCCAGCGAGGCGATCAAATCGGCGATCTGGCTGAGACGCGCGTCGAGGTCGGTAACGAACAGCAGATTGGTGCGCGGATCGGCCATCGCCGCGCCACGCTTCGACAGCACGCGCTGGCTGCCCGACGCCGTCAACAGCTTGCGCAGCTCCTCGGCGTGCGCGTAGTGCAGCTCGAAGGTGCGGCTCGCGAGCGGCTCCAGATCGGCCGCGCGCGCGTGCGCCTCGAAGCGCTGACGCTCGCGCGCCGCCAGTTCGGATTGCGGCGCGACCCAGATCACGTTACCGCGCTGTTCCATCGCAAGACCGTTGATGTCGAGCAAGGTATCGAACGCGGCGCGCCACGGCACGTTGTCCAGATGCAGCGTGACCGAGCCGCGCGCCTTATCGCTGGCAACGATATTCAGGCCGGTGAATTTCGCAAACGCGCCGAGCACGGCGCCCAGTTCGGCGCGCTGGAAATGCAGCGTGATCGGCCGGTCGGCGGGCAATGATGTTGACGCACTCGTGCTCAAACGCGTTGCGGGCGCGAGCGGAACGGGCGGCCCTTCGAGCGCGTCCGTTTGCGTATCGGATTGCCGTCGCGGCGCAGTGTCGGCGTCGCTGCGCCCGACGGCGGGCGGTTCGTCGGCATCCAGCGATGTCTGCGCGTCGCGTCCCGCCGTTGCGGCTACGCCTGTTGCACCTGGCTCGAAGGGATTGGCAACATCCGTCGTAATCACGCGCGGCAGCGGCGGCATGCCGGACGGTGTGAGCGTATCGTCGAGAGGCATGTCGGCGGGAAGCGGCGGCAGCGATGCGCGTGCCGCCATCGCCGCGAACATAGCGCACGCGATCAACGAACGTATGGCGAGAAACCGCTTCATTCGACGACCTCCGCGAGCGTCAGCGAATACAGGCTGCCATCGCGCTTTGCCAGCGTGAGCGCGCTGGCATCGACCTGCGCAACACGCTCGTCGCCCCACTGCTGGCCCGCTTCGAGCGTCTGGGCGTTGTCGCCCGTCTCGATCAGTGCGAGACCACGCAGGCGATCGGCGAGCAGCCCGACCAGCCGCATCGATGACAAAGCGTCTTCCGGCGCCGGCGTAGAGACAGCCGGCTGAAACGGATCGTAGAACACGATCTCTTCGTCGGGATCGAACGCGTCGGGATCGTCGCGCACGCTTCGGTGCGCGGCCGTCTGCACAGGATGAATCGCGCTGAACGAACGCAGCGTGGCGTTGAGCTGCAAGCTGTCGCGCTGGCGTTTGAGCGTCACCTCCTCGGGCACGACCAGCACGGGCAAGCTGGCAAGTGCTTCGAGAAAATCGGCGATGTGGTCGAAATCGGCCTGAGCCGTCACGCGCAACGGACGCATCGCGTCGAGTCCGCTGCCCGTCACGAGGCCCGGCTCGACGCCCAGCAGTGTCACGTCGTTGCGCGTGGCGAGTTGCGAAATCACGCGGATGTCGTCTGCCGAGGTCCAGTTTGCGGGCATCGGCGTAGCGATTGCATCCTTGCGCATCGACGGCAACTGCGCACCGGCTTTCTCGGCTTCGCTCAGTTTGCGCTGTGCCTCCGACAACGCATGGCGGCTCGCCTGCAAGCCGCTCATGTCCGCCGTGAGCCACGCATTTGCGCCCAGCGCAAACGCGATCATCGCGACAATCGACATGACAAGCCAACGCCGCTTCGCACTCCACGCTTCGAGTGGCACGCGCAGGCGCTGCAGTAGCACGTTTGCGCCACGCGCGCGCGCCGTTGGCATACCGATGCGGCCAGCAATCGTAGTGTTCATTTGTTACCTCTTGTGTTCTGCCGGGCCGTCGCCGAAGCCTTGGGCTTTTCGGGCGGCCGCTCCCATTTCAGATGCGCGGTGACGTCAAACGCCGGAGAAGCGTCCTTTGCAGCCGGCGCCCGGTGCACGTCGCTCAGATCGGAATCCCTCACGCCCTTCAGTTCGGCGAGCCGGTTCAACCACGCCGCCGACGCCGCGTGATCCGACGAAGCCGCCAGCAGTTCCGTCTCGCTTTCGCGATGTTGCAACTGCCTGACGACTACAGACTCGGACGACTCGCGGCTCAACGCTTCGAGCAGATCGAGCAGATGGGTGAGCGGCGCGGAAAGCGTCGCAGCGCGCTCGTTTCGCAGGCGCTCATCGCGCGCTTCGCCTGTCAGCCGCGTATGCTCGGCAAGCTGCGGCGCGAGCGCCACGAGCCGTTGCTCAACCGACACGCGCTCCCCGTCGATGCGCACCCTCTCGACCGTCTGCCACGCCACCAGCAAGGCGACAGCAACACAGCCACAAAGCGCTGCACTCGCCCATTCGACATAGCGTCGCCGGCGCGCGAGCCGTGCGTCACGCTGCCGATGCGGCAAAAGATTGAACCCGTGGACGGCCATCATTGCGCAATGCCACGCAAGGCGAGACCAAAGGCCACGGCAAACGAAGCCTCGTTCAGCAAGTCGGATTGCGGTATCACGTTGCCGTCGCTCAGCGAAGCGCAGTCGAACGGCAATACGGAACAGCCGAGCACATCACCGATGTCGGCAAGCGAAAAGCACACGCCCTCGAGCAGTTCGATTTCGCCACCCCCCAGCGCACACACATTCAGGCCGTCTTCCGCGAGATCGCGCATCGCGTCGGCAAGCCACGACTACTCGGGCGACGGATAACGGATTTCCGCGGCGATGGTTTCGTCTTCGATCCGCCAGCCCGACACGCCATCGCGGCCGATCCAGATTGCCGCATACGATTCACGCAACTCCAGCTCGTAAATGGCCGCGTGACGCAGTGCGCGCAATGCGGCATGAGGCTCGACATCGACCGTGGTCAGCGTGATGCCCGCCATCGCCGCACATTCGATACGCGCTTCGAGATGCTCGCGTGCCGTCGCCGCAATCGCCACCGCTCCCCGGTGCGATGGGGAGTCATCCACGTACCAGTCGACAGCGAGCGCATGCCGCTCGATACCCGCTACGCGCTCGGCCTCCATCAGCACGGCCGGCTCGAACGATGCGTCGCCATACGGCGCACCATTCATCCGATCGGCGGGCAGATGCGCGGTGAAAGTCGCGGAACCGGGAATCGCCATCGCGCAACGCAGCGCGCCCGACATGCAGTGCTGCGGCACATTGCCGAACGCCTCGCACACCATGCGCGCCACCGCCTGCCGGTCGACGATCTCCGCGCCCGCCATTGCGCCAGGCGCGAGCGGCTGCAAAGCGATGCATTCGATGCGCACCGGCTCCCTCTTCCGTGCATTGCAACTCAACACAACGAGCCGGACGGCTTGCGCGCCCACATCGATACCGACGGCCTGACGCCGCGTTGCGATTCGAAACGAGTCTTTTAACGCCATTGCTTCCCCCTCGGATGCCAACGAAAACGAGTGCCCGCGGCACTGGGACAGCGCGGGCAACGGAAGGCATTCTGCGCAGCGGGACGCACAAGCGAAATTCAGCCGAATGGCTAATGGTCGGGTAACAGATACCCAGCGACAATCAAAGGCACTACAGTGTTCTCATGGTCCTGCCATCGCGGCAACCGTAAGCGCGGCGAAAGCTGCCGGGTCAGGCGGCTATAATCGCGGGACCGTTTTCTGGTGTTCATATGCAATCCACGACTCCTACGTCTCCGCCTCCGGCACCGCAGAAGCGCAAGCGCCCTCTCTGGCTGAAGATCATCTTCGGCTTCGTCGGGCTGATCTTTGCAGGAATCATTTGCGCTGTGCTCGTGCTGGGATACGCGCTGGTGGTCGCCACCCCGAATCTGCCGTCGCTCGACGCCCTCACCGACTATCGTCCGAAGGTGCCGCTGCGCATCTACACGGCGGATCACGTGCTGATCGGCGAGTTCGGCGAAGAGCGGCGTGACATCGTGCACATGCGCGAAGTGCCGGACAATCTCAAAAAGGCCGTGCTCGCGATCGAGGACGCGCGCTTCTACGATCACGGCGGCGTCGATCTGACGGGCATCGCGCGCGCCGGCGTGGTCGCGCTCACCAACGGCCATGCGACGCAAGGCGCGAGCACGATCACGATGCAGGTCGCGCGCAACTTCTTCCTGTCCAGTGAGAAGACCTACACGCGCAAGATTTACGAGATGTTGCTCGCGTACAAGATCGAATCGAAGCTGACCAAAGATCAGATTCTCGAGGTGTACATGAATCAGATCTATCTCGGTCAGCGCGCGTATGGTTTCGCGAGCGCGGCGCGGGTGTACTTCGGCAAGGATCTCAAAGACCTGTCGCTGGCCGAGTGCGCGATGCTCGCCGGTCTGCCTAAAGCGCCTTCCGCCTATAACCCGGTCGTGAATCCGAAACGCGCGAAAGTGCGTCAGGAATACATCCTTCAGCGCATGCTCGAACTGGGCTACATCACGCAGGACCAGTACGAGACTGCGAGCCGCCAGCCGCTCATCGTGAAGGGCGCGGGCAAGGAATTCAGCGTGCACGCGGAATACGTCGCAGAAATGGTGCGGCAGATGATGTACGCGCAATACCGCGAAGAAGCCTATACACGCGGCCTGAACGTCGTGACGACCATCGATTCCGCCGATCAGGATGCCGCCTACCGCGCGCTGCGCAAAGGCTTGATGGATTACGAACGGCGTCACGGCTATCGTGGCCCGGAAGCGTTCATCGATCTGCCCGCCGACGCCGACGAACGCGAACAGGCCATCGACGACGCGCTGCTCGAGCATCCCGACAACGGCGAGATCATCGCGGCAGTCGTGACGTCCGCGAGTCCGAAGCAGGTGCAGGCTACGCTGATCGACGGCAACGCCGTGACGATCACGGGCGACGGGCTGCGCTACGCAAACTTCGCGCTGAGCGCACGCGCGCAGCCGAACCAGCGCGTGCGGCCGGGCGCGATCATCCGTATCGTGAAGAATGACGACGGCGACTGGTCGATCACGCAATTGCCGCAAATCGAAGGCGCGTTCGTGTCCGTGGTGCCGCAGGACGGCGCGATCCGGGCGCTGGTCGGCGGCTTCGACTTCAACAAGAACAAGTTCAACCACGTCACGCAGGCATGGCGCCAGCCGGGTTCGAGCTTCAAGCCGTTCATCTATTCGGCCTCGCTCGAAAAGGGTCTCGGGCCGGCCACCGTGATCAACGACGCACCGCTCTTTTTCAGCGCAGCTGAAACGGGTGGCCAGGCGTGGGAACCGAAGAACTACGGCGGCGGTTTCGACGGTCCGATGTCGATGCGCACGGCGCTGCAGAAATCGAAGAATCTCGTCTCGATCCGCATCCTCAATCACATTGGCACGAAGTACGCGCAGCAGTACATCACGCGCTTCGGCTTCGATGCGGACCGTCATCCCGCCTATCTGCCGATGGCGCTCGGCGCCGGTCTCGTCACGCCGCTGCAGATGGCGGCTGGGTATTCGGTGTTCGCTAACGGCGGTTATCGCGTGAATCCGTATCTGATCGCCGAAGTCACCGATCAGCGCGGCATGGTGGTCGCGCATGCCGATCCCCTCGTCGCCGCGAGCAATGCGCCGCACGCAATCGAGTCGCGCAACGCGTACGTGATGAACAGCCTGCTGATGAGCGTCGCGCAGCGCGGCACGGGCGCCAAGTCGAACGTCCTGAAGCGCACCGACCTGGCGGGCAAGACGGGCACCACCAACGATTCGCGCGACGCGTGGTTCGCCGGCTATCAGCACACGCTCTGCGCAATTGCGTGGATGGGCTACGACAATCCGCGCAGCCTTGGCGACAAGGAAACGGGCGGCGGCCTCGCACTGCCCGTGTGGATCGACTACATGGGACGCGCGCTCAAGGGCGTGCCCGAGTACAAGATGCCGATGCCCGAAGATGTCGTGTCTATCGGCGACGAGTTGTACTTCGACGACTTCACGCCGGGTAACGGCTTCGTGTCGACGGTCGGTGTGACACTGCCGCCGCCGGGCGCCAGCGACGCGAGCGCGGCGCCGGCTGCCGTCGGCGCGCAGGAGAAAGAGGACATCATGAACCTGTTCAAAGGTCACTAGCTCTAGCGTGCCGCACAACAAAAAAAGCCGCCGCGTAACGACACGCGGCGGCTTTTTTGTTTCTGCGAGCGGGCGTCGGCGTCATGCACGCCGACACGCCGTGCTCACGATTCGATCCGCACCGGCTCGCCAGCCTGTTGCGTCGCGTACTCGGACAGCGCCGAGTAGAACTCCGTGCCGTTGCGCGTATCCTTCCACGCGCCGTCGACGTAACGGAAGTGATAGCCGCCCGACTTCGCGGCGATCCAGATTTCCTGCATCGGCGGCTGCAGATTGACGATGATCTTGGTGCCGTTCTCGAATTCGAGCGTGAGCACGTTGCCGCTGCGCTCGAACTCGATGTCGGCGTCCGCGTCGTCGATCGAGCGCTCGATGGCTGCCAGCACGGCCTCGGCGCGGGTCAGGTATTCACTGTCGGACATGCTAAACTCCAGCGATTAATTATTCAGGGACAGTCATGCGAGTCGTTTTCCGGACGAGCGCCAAGGCCACGATTCTAGCGACTCTCACTATTGTCGCAGGTGTCGCGCTCAGCGGCTGCGGACAACGTGGTTCGCTGTATATGCCGACCGTTCCGCCGCTTCCGGCCAAACCGACCGCACAGACCACACCGTCATCGTCCGATGAAGTGAAGCCCGGCGCTGATACCGCTGAAGGTTCCATTCCGGATACGTCGGGTACGCCGCTGTCCCTGTCGCCCGATTCCGAACTGCTCACCGCGCCGTCGTCGAACGCACCCGCCCAACCGGCATCCGGCGCGTCCGAAGCTCAATAAGACTGTCGTATGACTCAATCCGCTTTTGCCTATGTCGACGGCGTGTTGCACGCTGAAGGCGTGTCCGCCGTATCGCTTGCCGAACAGTTCGGCACGCCGCTCTACGTCTATTCGCGCGCTGCGCTGAGCAAAGCGTGGCACGCGTACGCCGACGCTTGCGCGGACCGTCGCGCCACCGTGCACGTCGCCGTGAAGGCGAACAGCAATCTCGGCGTGCTCAACCTGTTCGCGCGCATGGGCGCGGGCTTCGACATCGTGTCGGGCGGCGAACTGGCGCGCGTGCTCGCAGCAGGCGGCAAAGCGGAAAACACCGTGTTTTCGGGCGTCGGCAAGAGCGTTGCCGAAATGCGCGAGGCGCTCGCGGCCGGCGTGAAGTGCTTCAACGTCGAATCGATTCCCGAACTTGACCGCCTCAACGTGGTGGCGGGTGAAATGGGCAAGAAAGCGCCCGTGTCGCTGCGCGTGAATCCCGACGTCGATGCGAAGACGCATCCGTATATCTCGACGGGTCTGAAGTCGAACAAGTTCGGCGTGGCTTTCGACGACGCGCGCGCCACGTATCGCGCCGCCGCTGCAATGAAGAACCTCGATGTAGTCGGCATCGACTGCCATATCGGTTCGCAGATCACGGAAGTCGCGCCGTATCTCGACGCCGTCGACAAGCTGCTCGAACTGGTCGAACAGATCGAAGCGGACGGCGTGAAGATCAGGCATATCGACGTGGGCGGCGGTCTCGGCATCACGTACGACGATGAAACGCCGCCGGATATCGGCGACTTCGTGCGCACGCTGCTCGACCGGATCGAAGCGCGGGGCCATGGTCATCGCGAGGTGTATTTCGAGCCGGGCCGTTCGCTGGTCGGTAACGCGGGCATGCTGCTCACGCGCGTCGAATTCCTGAAGCCGGGCGCCGAAAAGAACTTCGCAATCGTCGATGCGGCAATGAACGATCTCGCGCGTCCCGCGATGTACGAGGCGTATCACACAATTGAAGCCGTTGTGCAGCGCGCCGGCGACAAGCACGTGTACGACGTCGTCGGTCCCGTCTGCGAAAGCGGCGACTGGCTCGGACGTGACCGCGCGCTCGCCGTCGAACCTGGCGATCTGCTCGCGATTCAATCCGCAGGCGCTTACGGTTTCACGATGGCCTCGAACTACAACACGCGTACGCGTGCAGCCGAAGTCATGGTCGACGGCGACAAGGCCTATGTCGTGCGCAAGCGCGAAGAAGTGAAAGACCTGTTTGCGGGCGAATCCGTTTTGCCGCAATAACGCTGACACGCTCAATGCAAAAAAGCGATGCGCTAACAACGCATCGCCTTTTTTATCGTCTGTCGGTTCGCATCGAATCAGACTTTCGCCCGCTGCCGAATCCGGTCTCGCGCCCACACAAGCACGCGCCAACCCAGCAACGCGATCACGATCGCACCGTAGATCTTCGGCAAGATCAGGTCGTGCTTGCCCGCCTTCATCCACCAGAAATGCAGGATTGCCAGCGCCGCGATCACGTAGATCGCGCGGTGCAACGTCTGCCAGCGCCTCCCGAGCTTGCGCACCATCGCTTTCGGCGACGTTATGGCAAGCGGTATCAGCAGAACAAACGCCGCGAAGCCGACGGTGATGAAGGGTCGCTTGCCGATGTCTTTAACGATTTCGGCAATGTCGAACCACTTGTCGAACCAGAAGTACGTGGTGAAATGCAGCGCGCCGTAAAAGAACGCGTAGAGGCCGAGCATCCGCCGGAAGCGCAGCAATGCATTCCAGCCCGTCAGCTTGCGCACCGGCGTCACGGCGAGCGTGATGCAGATGAACACCAGCGTCCACAAGCCTGTCGAACGCGTGATGAACTCGATCGGATTCGCGCCGAGGCCGCCCGTGAAGCCGAGCAGCACGATGCGCGCGAGCGGGTACAGCGCCGCGACGAACACCGCGATCTTCGCCGGCACGAGCCAGCGGTTCGCATTCGTGCTCACTTTGCGCGTCGAACGCACGGTGTTCGTCGCAGTGCTGACACTCGCGGGTCGGGTTGTTTCGGTTGCCATGCGTGCCGCCTCAGAAGTTCTTCTTCAGGTCCATGCCCTGATACATCGAAGCGACCAGATCGCCGTAGCCGTTGTACATCAGCGTCTTGCGCTTCGGCGTGAAAAAGCCATCCTCACCGATCCGACGCTCGGTCGCCTGACTCCAGCGCGGATGGTCCACATTCGGGTTCACGTTCGAATAAAAGCCGTATTCCGTCGGTGCGTAGGTGTTCCAGCTGGTCGGCGGCTGCTTGTCGACGAAGCGGATCTTCACCAGCGACTTCGCGCTCTTGAAACCGTACTTCCACGGCACGACGATACGCACGGGCGCGCCGTTCTGATTCGGCAGCACCTGACCGTAGACGCCCATCGTCAGCAGCGTCAGCGGATTCATCGCTTCGTCCATGCGCAGCCCTTCGGAATACGGCCATTCGAGAATCGGCTCGGACAGTCCCGGCATCTGCGACGGATCGGCCAGCGTGATGAACTGCACGTATTTCGCATTTGCCGTCGGCTGTGCGCGTTTGACGATCTCCGACAGCGGAACGCCAATCCACGGAATCACCATCGACCAGCCTTCGACGCAACGCATCCGGTACACGCGCTCTTCGAGCGGCGCGAGCTTCAGCAATTCGTCGAGGTCATACACCTTCGCGTTCTTCACCTCGCCTTCGACACTCACCTTCCACGGACGCGGCCGCAGCGTCCCGGCGTTGTGCGCGGGGTCGGCCTTGTCGGTGCCGAACTCGTAGAAGTTGTTGTAGGTGGTGATGTCTTTGTACGGCGTGACCTTGTCGGTGACGACGAACTTCGGATTGGTTTTCGCACCGAGCTTCTGCGCTTTCGGATCGCCCGGCGCAAATTCCGCGAATGCCTCGCCATGCACGCCGATCAGGCCGCCGAGCGCCATCGCGCCCGCCGCCTGCAATATCCGCCGGCGATTCTCGAACACGCGCTGGGGCGTGATCTCACTGCGTGCGATGTCATCACCGTACAGCTGGCTACGGTCGCTTCGCTTGATCCACATACTGAAAACTCCTTGCCGGGCGCGTCGGCCCGATCGCTATCCATTCGACTGGCGGAGGACAGCCGCCGTTCTACGCTCTGTTAACACACGCAGCGCACAAACCTTCCATATCGGCATAAAAAAACCGCCGGTGCAGTGCACACGGCGGTTTCTGGTGTTCGGAACCGGCAGAACTTACAGCTTGCCGTAGCTATGCAGCCCCGACAGGAACATATTGACGCCGAGGAACGCGAAGGTGGTCACCAGCAGCCCCGTCAGCGCCCACCAGGCCGCCACGGCGCCGCGCAGGCCTTTCATCAGACGCATGTGCAGCCAGGCGGCATAGTTCAGCCAGACGATCAGCGCCCACGTTTCCTTCGGATCCCAGCTCCAGTAGCCGCCCCAAGCTTCGGCGGCCCACAGCGCGCCGAGAATCGTCGCGATGGTGAAGAACGCGAAGCCGACAGCGATGGACTTGTACATCACGTCGTCGAGCACGTCGAGCGTCGGCAGTCGGTCGGCGAGTACGCCGCGTTCTTTCATCAGATACGCGACGCCGACCATCGCCGACAGCGCGAAGCTGCCATAACCAATGAAGTTTGCCGGCACGTGGATCTTCATCCACCAGCTTTGGAGCGCGGGGACGAGCGGCTGGATCTGCTGCGCATCGCGAGCGATCGAGTACCACATCAGGAAGCCGACAGCCGCGCTGATCACCAGCAGCACGAACGCGCCGAGCGAGCGCGTGTTGTAGTGCTGCTCGTAGTACAGGTAGAACAACGCCGTGATCAGGCTGAACAGCACGAACACTTCGTACAGGTTGGAGATAGGAATATGGCCGACGTCCGCGCCGATCAGATACGACTCGTACCAACGCACCATCAGGCCGACGAAGCCCATCAGCACGGCCACCCACGTCATTTTCGAGCCGATCGCGGCGCCCGTCGGCGAGCGCGACAGCATGCCGATCCAGTAGAACAGCGTGGCCAGCACGAACAGCGCGCTCATCCACAGAATGGCCGACTGGCTCGACAGGAAGTATTTGAGGAAGAACGCGTGATCGGCACGTGCCAGATCACCGCCGTAAATCTGGATCGCCGACAGCGACAGCACGGCGATGCTCGCCATCAGCAGACGCACCGGCTTCCAGCGCCAGCCAAGCACGACAAAAACGGGCACCGTGCACACCAGCACCAGTTTGTCGTAGTAATTCATGTACTCGTGATAGCGCGACAGCGCGAAGCCCGCGCCTGCCACCATCGCGAGCGCGAACAGCCAGTCGAACAGGCCGAGGCGCTTCAGGAATGGACGGTCGTCCAGCAGCGCTTCGCCAGACAGATGCGGGATCGAATGAGCCGCCATATCAGCGCGCGGCTTGCCACGCGAGGATGAAGAAACTTGGGTCAGGTCCATGATCTTACCGGGTCAAATCGGATGAATCGGCGGACGCTTCGCTCGTTGCACGGGCGGCGCCCTTTGGCGCGTCGTGGGCGGAATCGGCGTCGACAGGCTTGCCGCCCAGCGCCGCACCGACGGCATCGCGGGTTTGTGCAAATTCCTTCTCGAAATCGAACGTCTTGCGCGCGGTCGACATCGCCATCACGACATTCACGCCGCTGCCGCCATGCGGCGCGTCCTTGAGCCAGAACCACAGCCGGCGTTCACGCACGTAGAACATCGAAAAGATGCCCAACACGAGTAGCAGGCTGCCAAGATACACGACTTTTTTGCCCGGCGCGCGCGTCAACTGAAATACCGAAGCTTGCACCTGCTTGAAGGAATCAAGCTGCAAAAAGACGGGCGAACCGTACAGAAAACTGTCCGAAATCGCGTTGATCGAGCTCTGGATAAAGCGGCTAGTGATCGGGTCGGCGGTTGCCGGGCCTTCTCCCGCCTGCTTGCGCGCGAGTTGCCACACGTCCCACATCGAACCTTCGAGCATGCGAAGCAAGAGTCCTGCCGCTTTCTCCTGTTCCCCCTTGGGGACAGAGCGATCGATAAACGCAGCGACGGCCTGAAAACCACCGGCCTTCTGGCCATTGGCCGCCTTGCCGAGGGTCGGATCGTCGCCCGCGAAAAGCGTCAGCACGCGGGCCGCGCTTTCTTCCAGATGCTGTTGAAGTTCGGCGTTCGACTGCACCGAGCGCTGCGCGAAGTCGCGCGCCGCCTGGGCACGAATGGCGGGATCCTGCAGCGCGGCGCGCATGCGCATCCATTCGTTGACAGTGCCGCCCGCGTCGGCGGGAATGCGCAGATAGCGGAACGGATCGTCGGGATTTGAGCGCATGCCGGCAAGGAACACGCGCTCGCCGTTCACGTCGACGGGCAGCATGTAGTTGTTGTACTCGCGCGCCTGGCCGTCCTCGTCGCGCACCTTGTATTGCACCGACGGGCCGACATTGCTCAGATCGACGGGCTTCGAGGTTTTCGCGCCGGAGCCGAGCCGTTCGTCGAAGGCCTGTTTCAGCGACTCGTGTGCCGCGACGCCACGCGCGTCGGTCTGACCGTTGCCGTTCGAGATGTTTTCGACGTTGATCGCGCGGAAATCGGCAAATTCGACCGTTTGGCTGTCGGCGCCGGGAATCGACGCACTCAGCGTCTTCGAGCCGCCGATCTCACCGTTGAACGGCTCGGTCTTGACGTTGCTGCCCGTCATCGGCCATGCCGTCATCTGCATCTGCGAGCCGCCGTCCTGGAAACTCGACTGGTAAATCGACACGCCGTCGTACTCGAACGGCTTGTTCACCTCGACGCGCGCCGGAATGCGCTTGCCCGTCTTGTGGTCGATCACGACGATGTCGCTGGCGAACAGCTTCGGCATGCCCGTCGAGTAGTAATCGACGATGAACTTGTTCAGTTCGATGGAAAACGGCAGATCCTGGATCAGCGAACCGTCCTGCTGGTTCAGGATGGCCGTCGACACATGCTGGCCTTCCGGCACCCACGCGTAGCCGCGAAAGGTCGGATTGCCCTGCGACAGCCGATGCTCGGGCGGGATGTCATTAATCACCGAGTTGCTGCGGATCGGCGTCTTGTCGAACATCCACATCTGCAGCTTGATAGGCAGATTGCTGTCGAGCAGCCCGCCGATACAGATCACCACGATCGCGATGTGCGCCGAGATGTAGCCCAGCTTGGTCAACGCGCCGCGCTTGGCGGCGATCAGCGTCGCGCCTTCGCTTTCGCGCGTCACGAACTTGTAGCCGAGCTTCGCCGACAGCTTGCCGAGCGTGGCGGCGGTTTGCGCGCGCGTGGCGTTCGGCACGGCGAACTCGCCCTTGTGATGGAACGCGCGCAGGCTGCCTTCGCGAACCTTGTCCTTCCAGCTTTTTGTGTCGGCAATCATCTTCGGTGCATTGCGGATCACGCACAGCGAGATCGACACGACCAGAAAGCCGAGGATCAGCATGAACCACCACGCGCTGTAGACGTTGTAGAGGCTCAGTGAACGGAAGATGTCGGCCCAGAACGGACCGAACTGATTGACGTAGTTCGGATACGGATCGTCCTGCGTGAGCACGGTGCCGATGATGCTCGCGATCGACAGGATCACAAGCAACGAGATGGCAAAACGCATCGAACTCAGCAATTCGACCGACGTGCGCACGAAGCGCTGACGCGACTTCAACTCCAGACCCGACGTGGTGACGCTCATTCAAACTCCGACTGAACAGCAAAAAAGGGTGCAGGGATATCGCTGCTTGCGATTCCCTCACCCTTTTTCTTGTTTTTCGCTAGCCATCTTAAGGCTTGCCGGACGGTTCGTCCGATGGCCAGCTTCACTTGCGTACGGACTCTTAATGCAAGCCCGCGATGTAATCGGCAACTGCCTTGATCTCGCTATCCGACAGACGTCTGGCGATGGCATGCATGGCTTCGTTGTTATTGCGCGCGCCCGGACCCTGCGTGAACGCGTTCAACTGTGCCACCGTGTATTCCGCCCATTGTCCCGACAGACGCGGATACTGGGAAGGAATGCCCTGCCCCGTCGGCCCGTGACAGCTTGCGCACGCCGGCACGCCCTTGTCGGCGACACCTGCCCGGTAAATCTTCTGTCCGAGCGGCACGGTGTCCTTGTTATGCGCGTAGCCTGGCTTCGGTGCCTGCGACGCGAAGTACGCCGCCACGTTGACCATATCCGCATCGGTCAGCGCTGCCGCCATCCCGGCCATGATCGCGTTGTTGCGCGCGGGCTGCTTCGCCCCTGGCTGGGTCTTGAAATCCTTGAGCTGCTTGACGAGATATTCGGGGTGCTGGCCGGCGAGCTTAGGATACGCGCCGCCCGCGCTATTGCCATCTGCACCATGACATGACGCGCATACCTGCGCCGCTATGGCTTGTCCCCGATTCAAATCCGGCTTTGTCTGATCCGCCGCTTTTGCCTGTGCTGCCAAACCTGAAAGACCTGCTGCTGTGTGAAGTACCACCAGAAACTTGCCCAGTCGATTCATTCGCACACCCTGTTTCGTCTTGTGGGAATTAGAGGTTCTGCAAAATACGACAGCGACCGATCAGCCGCCGAGGCCCGCGCGGCGGCCTCACAGGTTTTCAGTAAACCATCGTATTGTACAATAACTCGCTAATCGATCTGGCGCCAGTCGGGCCTCTCCGGCCTTTACGGCCGGGCTGCATTGCCCTTGCACCGCAAGTCATCAGGTCCGTCGATGTGCGCAGGACGTCCGCCCGACGTCCATTTACCCGTCCTTCCGGTCTTCCCCATGTCGTCTTTCCTGCTCCACCAAGCCCGTTTTCTCACGACCGTCAATCACCTGCGCGATCTGCCGCCCACGCCACAGCCTGAGGTCGCGTTCGCGGGACGCTCGAACGCGGGGAAGTCGACGGCGATCAACATCCTCTGCAACCAGAAGCGGCTGGCGTTTGCCAGTAAGACGCCGGGGCGCACGCAGCACATCAACTATTTCTCGGTGGGACCAGCGGACGAACCCGTGGCGAATCTCGTCGACCTGCCCGGCTACGGCTACGCGGAAGTGCCCGGCGCGGCGAAGGCCCATTGGGAACAGTTGCTGTCGAGCTATCTGCAAACCCGCTCGCAGCTGCGCGGCATGATCCTGATGATGGATTCGCGCCGGCCGCTGACGGAACTCGACCGACGGATGATCGAGTGGTTTGCGCCGACGGGCAAACCGATCCACACCTTGCTCACCAAGTGCGACAAATTGACCCGCCAGGAAAGTATCAACGCGCTGCGCGCGACGAAGAAAGGGCTGGATGAATATCGTGCGGCGGGTTATCAGGGCGAACTGACGGCCCAACTCTTTTCCGCGCTCAAGCGGGTCGGTCTCGACGAGGCACACGCGCTGATCGAAAGCTGGGTTGCGCCCGATATGGCGGGCGATTCAGGCGAACAAGCCTGAACCTGAAAACGCTGCAAAGGCCGCCGCATAACGCTGGCGGCGCTTTTCGTCCGCCCAGAAAAAAACCCGCCGCTAGATGACGGCGGGTTAAACAGCCTAATCGAAAAACGACAGGCACCCGCTCAGGGAGGAGAAGCGGGGAGGTCAGCGCTAGGCGCCTTGCTCGATCGGTATGATATACCATTGTCTCGAAAAGTTTCTGGCGGGGTGCCGCCAGCATTTTTGACTTTGGCAGATATCTCCACATGAGCTTCTATCCGCATCACCGCCCGCGCCGCATGCGCCGGGACGACTTCTCGCGCCGCCTGATGCGCGAAAACATTCTCACCACCAATGATCTGATTTACCCCGTCTTCGTGCTCGAAGGGACGAACGTGCGTCAGGCCGTTCCGTCGATGCCCGGCGTCGAGCGCGTCTCGGTCGATCTGCTGATGGGCGTCGCCGAGCAGTGCATGGAACTGGGCGTGCCCGTGCTGTCGCTGTTCCCGGTGATCGAGCCGTCGCTGAAAACGCCCGATGGCCGTGAAGCGACCAACGAAGCGGGCCTGATCCCGCGTGCCGTGCGCGAACTGAAAAAGCGCTTCCCCGAACTGGGCGTGCTGACGGACGTCGCATTGGATCCGTACACCAGCCACGGCCAGGACGGCGTGCTGGACGAAAATGGCTACGTCATCAACGACGAAACGGTCGAGATTCTGGTTGAACAGGCGCAGACGCAGGCGCAGGCTGGCGTCGACATCGTCGCACCGTCCGACATGATGGACGGCCGGATCGGCTCGATCCGCGAAATGCTGGAAAGCGAAGGCCACATTCACACGCGGATCATGGCTTACTCGGCCAAGTTTGCGTCGGCGTTCTACGGACCTTTCCGTGATGCCGTGGGTTCGGCAGCGAATCTCGGCAAAGGCAACAAGATGACGTATCAGCTCGATCCCGCCAATTCGGACGAAGCGCTGCGCGAAGTGCGCGCTGACATCGACGAAGGCGCGGATATGGTGATGGTCAAGCCCGGCATGCCGTATCTCGACATCGTGCGTCGCGTGAAAGACGAATTCCGCTTTCCGACTTACGTCTATCAGGTCAGCGGCGAATACGCGATGCTGAAGGCTGCCGCACAAAACGGCTGGCTGGACCACGACAAGGTGATGATGGAATCCTTGCTGGCGTTCAAGCGCGCAGGCGCGGACGGTGTGCTGACGTATTTCGCGCTGGATGCCGCGCGGCTGTTGCGGGCGCAAAAGTAAGCTCGCCGTTGATGCCGTAATGTTCTGCACGGCAGCGCGGCACGGATGAAAAAAGCGGAGGCCGCCTTCTGGCGGCCTCCGCTTTTTGTATTTGATGTGGGCGCGTCGCTCGTTTTGGTGCGTTTCCTGATGCTCAGGTCTGCGGCGCCGTCGCCGCCCGGTCGAGACTCTTCAGGAATTTATCTGCCGACTCGTAGCCGACGACTCGCAACACTTCCTTCCCGCCGCGATCGAAAAAGATGATTCCGGGCGGCCCGAACAGATTGAAGCGTTTGAGCAGGCCCTGATCGTCAGCGTTATTTGCGGTGACGTCTGCGCGCAGCAGGTTCATCTGCTTGAGCTTCGCCTGAACACGCGGGTCGCTGAAGGTGAACTTCTCCATCTCCTTGCAGCTGACGCACCAGTCCGCGTAAAAATCGAGCATGGCGGGCTGTGCGGCCGTTTTGACGGCTTCGTCGAGTTGGCCCGATGTGCGCACAGGCGCGAACGCGAGATCGGCTTGTTGGGCCTGCTGAGCGGGCGCAGCCGTCGTGCGGCTGGCAAGTACGGCAAGCGGCCTGACTGGATCCGTCGATCCCGCTGCAAGGCCAACCAGCAACGTCGCAGCCCAGATAGCGAGCGCCGCACCGACTCCACGGCCAAGACCACGCCAGATCGAACCCGCGCCCGCGTGCGGAGTGAACAACCCCAGACCGGCAGCCGCGATCAGCAGCCACAGAGCAGCCAGCAGCATTTGAGCGGTGGACGCCAGTACTGGCCACACGATCCATAGCGCGGCGGCCAGTAGAACGATGCCGAAGAAGACCTTCACGCCGTCCATCCAGGCGCCTGCCCGGGGCAACAAGGTACCGGCGCCCAGTCCGATGATGAGTAACGGCACGCCGAGCCCGAGACCCATCGAAAACAGGGCGGCACCGCCCAGAACCGCGTTACCCGTATGGGCGATAAATGCCAGCACGGCGAACAGCGGCGCCGTCATGCACGCGCCGACCACGAGCGCCGACAGCGCCCCCATCGCGGCGACCGCAGCGAACTTGCCACCGGAGCGGCCCTCGGATGCTTTCGACATGCCGCTCTGCCAGCGCTGCGGCAAAACGATATCGACTCCGGCTATCAGCGTGAGCGCAAACACGGTCAGCAAAACGGCAAACACGCCAAGCACCCACGGATTCTGCAGCCATGCACCAAGGCTCTGACCGACGAGCGCCGCTGCGATGCCCAGGACCGTGTAGACAAGGGCCATCCCGATAACGTATGCCAGCGAGAGGGAGAATCCGCGTGTCCGCGTCACCCGCGGCCCTTCCCCAATGATGATTGCCGACAGAATCGGGATCATCGGATAAGAACAGGGAAGCAGGCTCAGCACGACGCCGGCGACGAAATACAGTCCAACGATCGCGAAGAAACCACCGCCTTGCAGCAACGTTTGCGCATAGTCGGCGCTCGTCGCGCGTTCGTACCAGGAAGTGGCGGCCTGCGAATCCTCACCAGACTGCTGGACACTGGTGTTGCCAGCCGCGCCCGCGCGCAATGCCGCGCCCGTCACGTGATAGACGCGCTCCATCGGCGGATAGCAGATACCGGCGTCCGCACAGCCCTGTGAAGTGACGGCCAAGTCGAAGGGCCCACTCGCCTGCTTCACAGGCACGCGGATGGTCTGTTCGCCTCGATATGTCTCTACGTTTTTCCCGAAGGTCTGATCGAACTTCACGTGACCGGCCGGCAGTTGCGGATCGCCGAGCGTCACCGTGCCGTTGCGCGTCGCGAAGGCGAAGCGCTCGCGGTACATGTAGTAGCCGTCCGCAATCGTATAGTGGACCAGCACTTCGCCTGGCTGCTCGGACGCGCTGAATTTGAACGCGACGGCGGGATCGAGAAAATCATCTGCCGCGCGCACGATGCTGGCTGCATTCAGAGAAAGCAGCAGCACGCCGACGACAAAGGTGAGAAAGCGCGCGACGATACGCCAGCGCAAGGACAAACCGTTAAACATGGATCGGGCGTTGCGTTTCGGTGTTCACCCACTGGCCATAAGAGGCCGACGCGGTGACTTGCCAGGAAAGGATTTCGGGCGTGTCGTACGGATGCTGAGCCTGAATGAACTGCTCAAGTTCAAGCGTACGCACGACGCTCGTCTTGAACAGCAACTGGATCTCTTCCGCCGATTCGATCTTGCCCTGCCAGTGGTAGCTCGACTGAACGCTGCCCAGCTGCGTAACGCAGGCAGCGAGACGCAAAGAAAGTGCTTCCTGAGCGAGCTCTTGCGCCGTTGCGAGGTCCGGCACGGTCGTCAATACCAAACTCACATTTACGTTCACCGACCGCTCCAGCGCTATCCAAAACAGGGTGACGCTATCGTATCACCTTGTCTCCGTCGTTCGCTGACGGTCGAATGGCATAGGCCAAACGCACGTTGAAAACAAAAAAGCCAGGCTCGCGCCTGGCTTTTTAGCGGTTGTCAGAGAGCTTATTCAGCTTCTGCAACGTTTTCGACTTCTTCAACTTCCGGACGGTCGAGCAGTTCAACCAGAGCCATCGGTGCATTGTCGCCAACGCGGAAACCGAACTTCAGGATACGAAGATAGCCACCCGGGCGGTTCGCGAAGCGCGGGCCCAGCACGTCGAACAGCTTCGTGACCGAGTCACGATCGCGCAGGCGATTGAACGCCAGACGACGGTTAGCCAGCGACGGCTTCTTGCCGAGCGTGATCAGCGGCTCGACGACTTTACGGAGTTCCTTCGCCTTCGGCAGCGTCGTCTTGATGACTTCGTGCTCGATCAGCGAGTTGGACTTGTTACGGAGCATTGCCAGACGGTGGCTGCTCGTGCGGTTCAGTTTCCGCAGGCCATGACGGTGACGCATTTCAATTTCCTTGAATCAAAGTTTTGGTCCAGCTCTTCTATCGCTTTCTGTGATGCCGAAAGCACGGGCCGGTAGTGAAAAAGGCAAGACGCGGATTTTAAAGGAAAATCCGCGTCTTCGCCAGACGATACTACGTGTCTTACTTGTCGAGACCAGCCGGCGGCCAGTTTTCGAGCTTCATGCCGAGCGTCAGGCCACGCGAAGCGAGCACTTCCTTGATCTCGTTCAGCGACTTGCGGCCCAGGTTCGGGGTCTTCAGCAGCTCGTTTTCCGTGCGCTGGATCAGATCGCCGATGTAGTAGATGTTCTCGGCCTTCAGGCAGTTCGCCGAACGAACCGTCAGTTCGAGATCATCAACCGGACGCAGCAGGATCGGATCGATCTGCGGAGCGCGCGACGGTGCTTCTGCCGCTGCTTCCGTGCCTTCCAGCGCTGCGAACACCGACAGCTGATCGACCAGAATACGCGCCGATTGACGGATCGCTTCTTCCGGCGAAATCACACCGTTCGTTTCGATGTTCATCACGAGCTTGTCGAGGTCGGTACGCTGTTCGACACGCGCGCTTTCCACGGCATAGCTCACGCGGCGAACCGGCGAGAACGACGCATCCAGCACGATACGGCCGATAATCTTGGCCGACTCTTCGCCGTAACGACGCACGTTGCCCGGCACATAACCACGGCCCTTTTCGACCTTGATCTGCACGTCGAGCTTGCCGCCCTTCGACAGGTGAGCAATCACGTGATCTGGATTGATCACTTCGCAGTCGTGCGCGAGCTCGATGTCACCGGCCGTCACAACGCCTTCGCCTTCCTTGCGCAGCGTAACCGTCACTTCGTCACGGTTGTGCAGCTTGAACACCACGCCCTTCAGGTTCAACAACAGGTTGACCACATCCTCTTGCACACCATCGAGCGTCGAGTACTCGTGCACGACGCCTGCGATCGTCACTTCGGTCGGCGCGTAGCCCACCATCGACGACAGCAGCACGCGCCGAAGCGCGTTACCCAAGGTGTGGCCATAACCGCGTTCAAACGGCTCCATGACCACTTTCGCGTGGCTTTCGCCAAGCGATTCAACAGCGATAATCTTGGGCTTCAACAAACTGGTTTGCATAGGTTTTCCTTTTCAATACCCTCGGCTCGTTACACCGATAAGGCTGACCGGTAACAACCTGAAAATAAACAGCCGAGGAACCCCCTTGCCTAACGCAATCAGGGAACCTCGGCCGTTAATCCGATTAGCGCGAATACAATTCGACGATCAGGCTTTCGTTGATGTCGCCAGCGATATCGCTGCGTTCCGGCATTGCCTTGAACGTGCCTTCGAACTTCTTCGAATCGACAGCAACCCACTGCGGCAGACCGCCTTGTTCGGCGAGCGACAGCGCTTCGAGAATACGAGCCTGCTTCTTCGACTGTTCACGCACGGCAATCACGTCGCCAGCCTTGACTTGCAGCGACGGGATGTTCGCAACGACGCCGTTCACCGTGATTGCCTTGTGGCTCACGAGCTGACGTGCTTCAGCGCGCGTCGAGCCGAAGCCCATGCGATACACGACGTTGTCGAGACGCGACTCAAGCAACTTCAGCAGGTTTTCACCCGTGTTGCCCTTGCGGCGGTCGGCTTCAGCGAAGTAACGACGGAACTGGCGCTCCAGCACGCCATAGATGCGCTTCACTTTTTGCTTTTCGCGCAGCTGCGTGCCGTAATCGGACGTACGAGCGCCCGAGGTGCGGCCATGTTGACCCGGCTTGCTGTCAAGCTTGCACTTGTCAGCGAGCGAACGACGTGCGCTCTTCAGGAAGAGATCGGTGCCTTCACGGCGAGACAGCTTGGCTTTAGGGCCGATATAGCGTGCCACTTTGCATTCCTTCTATGATTGATCACGTGAATTTGCATTCACGCTAGTCCGAACCCTTTGGGTCGAACGGTGGGCTTAGTCAATTCAATAACGCAAGCAGCCTGCTACCGCCGTTAGCGGCAACAGGCGCAAGCGGAGCAGCCGTCTTAGATACGACGACGCTTCGGCGGACGGCAGCCGTTGTGCGGGACCGGCGTCACGTCGGAGATCGCGGTGATCTTGATGCCAAGACCATGCAGCGCGCGCACCGCGGACTCACGGCCAGGACCGGGGCCCTTGATCCGCACTTCGAGGTTCTTCACGCCGTATTCCATCGCCACACGGCCAGCCGATTCAGCTGCGACCTGAGCTGCAAACGGGGTCGATTTGCGCGAACCCTTGAAGCCCTGACCACCCGACGTTGCCCAGGCCAATGCATTGCCTTGACGATCGGTGATCGTGATGATGGTGTTGTTGAACGACGCGTGAACGTGAACCACGCCCTCGGCGACGTTCTTCTTGACCTTCTTGCGAACGCGTTGCGCCGCGGAGTTGTTCGAAGCCTTAGCCATTACGTTTTCCTGTAACTGTCAGTTCCGCTTACTTCTTCAGCGATTGCGCTGCACGACGCGGACCCTTGCGCGTACGGGCATTCGTACGCGTACGTTGACCACGCAGGGGCAGGCCCTTGCGATGGCGAACGCCACGGTAGCAACCCAGATCCATCAGGCGCTTGATGTTCATCGTCGTTTCACGGCGCAGATCGCCTTCAACGATGAACTTGCCGACTTCTTCACGCAGCTTTTCGAGGTCTGCGTCGGTCAGGTCCTTAACCTTCTTCGAAAATGCCACACCAGCAGCGACGCAAATGTCGCGCGAGCGCGTGCGGCCAACACCGTAAATAGCCGTCAGGCCGATTTCAGTGTGCTGGTGGTTCGGGATATTAACCCCTGCGATACGAGCCATTGTTTTTCCTCAAACAAAAAGCGCAAACAAAAGCGCGGCGTTCAGCCTTGACGCTGCTTGTGGCGCGGATCGGAGCTGCAAATCACGCGAACGACGCCCTTGCGCTTGATGATTTTGCAATTGCGGCAAATGCGCTTAACCGATGCCATCACTTTCATGATATTACCCTTTTTTCAAATCACTTCGCCCGGAACACGATCCGCGCACGCGACAGATCGTAAGGCGTCAATTCAACCGTCACCTTGTCGCCCGGAAGGATACGGATGTAGTGCATCCGCATCTTGCCGGATATGTGTCCCAATACGACATGGCCGTTTTCCAGCTTCACCCGGAAGGTAGCGTTGGGGAGGTTTTCGATAACCTCGCCTTGCATCTGGATTACATCGTCTTTGGCCATAAGTCCTTTCAACGCATCGGGACGCCGCCGCCCTTGAAGTTTGCCTTCTTCAGCAGCGACTCATACTGTTGCGACATAACGTACGACTGCACCTGTGCCATGAAGTCCATTGTGACGACGACAATGATCAGCAGCGACGTTCCACCAAAATAAAACGGTACATTCCAGCGCAGCACCAAAAACTCGGGCAGCAAGCAAACAAACACGATGTAGATCGCACCGGCCAGCGTCAAACGCGTCAGGATGCGGTCGATATAACGTGCCGTCTGATCACCCGGACGGATGCCGGGGACAAATGCACCACTCTTCTTCAGGTTGTCGGCCGTCTCTCTGCTGTTGAACACCAGTGCGGTGTAGAAGAAGCAGAAGAACACGATCGCCAACGCATACAGCAACACGTACACCGGCTGACCGGGCTTGAGCGCTTCGGCCACATTGTGCAACGTGTCCGCGAACCAGCCAGTCCGCGACCCCGAACTGAACCAGTTCAGGATGGTTGCCGGGAACAGGATGATCGACGATGCGAAGATCGGCGGAATCACGCCCGACATGTTCAGCTTCAGCGGCAGATGCGACGACTGTCCACCGTAAATCTTGTTGCCGACTTGCCGCTTGGCGTAGTTCACAAGAATCTTGCGCTGGCCGCGTTCAATGAACACCACCAGATACGTCACTGCAGCAATCAACGCGACCACGATAATCGCGGAGATGATGCTCATCGAGCCAGTGCGAACCAGTTCAAAGAGACCACCAATCGCATTCGGGAAACCCGCTGCGATACCGCCAAAAATAATGATCGAAATGCCGTTACCCAGACCGCGTTCCGTGATTTGCTCACCGAGCCACATCAGGAACATCGTACCGGTCACGAGCGTCACAACCGTCGTCAGCCGGAAGACCATGCCAGGATCGATCACCAGTGCTGGCTGATTCTCCAGCGCAACAGCGATACCGAACGCCTGGAACGTGGCCAGAACCACCGTGAAGACACGCGTGTACTGCGTAATCTTCCGTTGACCAGCCTGTCCTTCCTTCTTCAGCGCCTCCAGTTGCGGCGAAACAATCGCCAGCAACTGCATGATGATCGACGCCGAGATATACGGCATGATCCCTAGCGCGAAAATCGTGAACCGCGAAAGTGCGCCACCCGAGAACATGTTGAACATGCCAAGGATGCCGCCCGACTGGCTTTGAAACAACTTAGCCAGTTGGTCCGGGTCGATACCCGGCACCGGAATATGCGCGCCGATACGGTAGACGACCAGCGCCAGCAGCAGGAATACTGCACGCCGACGCAGATCGCCAAACTTCGCCGCGCTTCGACCGGGTTTTGCGAGACTCGGGCTGTTAGCCAAGTACCTTCTCCGATGCAAATGCTAGTGACGGCAATCGACTTGCACGTTACTCGGCGAAAGAACCGCCAGCTGCTTCGATCGCAGCGCGCGCGCCCTTCGTCGCACCCAGACCCTTCACAACGATCTTGCGCTTCAGTTCGCCCGTCGCAATGATCTTCGCGCTGGTCATCAGCTCACCGATCAGGCCGGCTTGCTTCAGTGCCAACAGATCGATTTCGTCGACCGGCAGCTTCTCCAGGTCACCGAGGCGCACTTCACCGACGAATTCCTTCGTCAGCGAGGTAAAGCCACGCTTCGGCAGGCGACGTTGCAGCGGCATTTGACCGCCTTCGAAGCCGACCTTGTGGAAGCCACCCGAACGCGACTTCTGACCCTTGTGACCACGGCCAGCGGTCTTGCCGAGGCCGGAGCCGATGCCGCGACCCACGCGACGCTTTGCGTGCTTCGCGCCTTCAGCCGGCTTCAGGTTATTCAATTCCATTATCAACTCCTTGAGTGCCCGAACGGCCGCTTAGCCGATGACCTTAACGAGGTACGAGACCTTGTTGATCATGCCGCGCACAGCCGGCGTGTCCTGCAGCTCGCTAACCGAGTTCAGACGACGCAGGCCAAGACCGCGCACCGTGGCGCGGTGCGATTCGCGGGTCCCAATCAGGCTCTTGACGAGCTGAACCTTGACAGTTTTATCAGACATGGTGACCACCTTAGCCCAGAATGTCTTCGACGGACTTACCACGCTTCGCCGCGATGTCAGCCGGGGTCGACTGCTTGCGCAGACCGTCCAGCGTCGCACGGACGAGGTTGTAGGGGTTCGTCGAACCGTGGCTCTTGGCCACAACGTTTTGCACGCCCATCACGTCGAACACTGCGCGCATCGGGCCGCCAGCGATCACGCCGGTACCGTCCTTCGCCGGAGCGAGGAGAACCGTCGATGCGCCGTGCTTACCGTGCACTTCGTGTTGCAGCGTACCGTTCTTGAGCGGCACCTTGAACATGTTGCGACGGGCTTGTTCCATTGCCTTTTGAACGGCAACCGGAACTTCCTTAGCCTTGCCCTTGCCCATGCCGACGCGGCCATCACCGTCGCCAACCACGGTCAGTGCGGCGAAACCGAGAATACGGCCACCCTTCACGACCTTGGTCACGCGATTGACCGAAATCATCTTTTCGCGAAGGCCGTCGTCGCGTTCGTCAGCCTGAACTTTCGCTTGCATCTTTGCCATGACGAATTCCTTCCTTAGAACTTGAGCCCGGCTTCGCGCGCCGCATCAGCCAGCGCTTTCACGCGGCCGTGGTAGCGGAAACCCGAGCGGTCAAAGGCGACGGATTCGATGCCGGCAGCCTTAGCCTTTTCTGCAATGCGCTTGCCGATCAGGGTCGCAGCAGCAACGTTGCCGCCCTTGCCCGATTGGTCGGCCAGTTGCGCACGCACTTCGGCTTCGAGCGTCGATGCGCTTGCGAGCACCTTGGTGCCGCACGGCGAGAACACTTGCGCATAGATGTGCGTGTTCGTGCGGTGCACGGCCAGACGCGCGACTTGCAGCTCAGCGATCTTGATCCGCGTCTGACGAGCGCGGCGCAGGCGAGATTGAGTCTTATCCATGATTGCGCACCCTTACTTCTTCTTCGTTTCTTTGAGGATCACAACCTCGTTGGCATAGCGCACGCCCTTGCCCTTATAGGGCTCCGGCGGACGATAGCCGCGCACTTCTGCAGCGACCTGGCCAACTTTCTGTTTGTCGATCCCCTTGATCACGATTTCGGTTTGCGACGGGGTTTCGGCCTTGACGCCTTCCGGCATCTGGTGCACCACGGGGTGCGAGAAACCCAGCGACAGGTTCAGCTTGTCGCCTTGCGCTTGCGCACGATAACCAACGCCAACCAGCGTCAGCTTGCGCTCGAAACCCTTGGTCACGCCTTGCACCATGTTCGCAACCAGTGCGCGCATCGTGCCCGACATCGCATTTGCTTCGCGGCTTTCGTCAACTGGCTCGAACTTCAGCGTGCCGTTGTCGTTCACCACTTTCACCAGGCGATTCGCGTTCTGCGAGATCGAACCCAGCGGGCCCTTGACGGTAATGCGCTCGTCGCTCAGGGCCACTTCTGCGCCTTGCAGCGCGATCGGGCTTTTACCTACTCGAGACATGTTTCTTCTCCCTTCGGCTTTAAGCGACGTAGCAGATGACTTCGCCGCCGACGCCAGTTGCGCGCGCCTTGCGATCAGTCATCACACCCTTCGGCGTCGAAACGATCGCAACGCCGAGGCCATTCATGACCTGCGGAATGTCGTTACGGCCGCGATACACACGCAGACCAGGCTTCGAAACGCGCTCGAGGCGCTCGATAACCGGACGGCCAGCGTAGTACTTCAACGCGATGTTCAATTCCGACTTCGCACCTTCAGCCTTCACTGCGAAGTCGTCGATATAGCCTTCATCCTTCAGGACTTGCGCGATCGCAACCTTGACTTTCGACGAGGGCATCGTCACCGAAACCTTCTCAACCATCTGCGCATTGCGGATGCGAGTCAGCATATCGGCGATAGGATCACTCATGCTCATTTACGTTTCTCCTATTACCAGCTCGCCTTGGTCAGGCCAGGGATCTCGCCACGGAACGCGATTTCACGAATCTTGTTACGCGCCAGCCCGAATTTACGGAACGTGCCACGCGGACGACCAGTGATCGCGCAACGATTGCGCTTACGGGTCGGGTTCGAATTACGCGGCAGTTGCTGCAGCTCCAGACGAGCGGCATAGCGCTCCTCTTCCGACTTGCTTTGGTCGTCGATGACAGCCTTCAGCTCAGCACGCTTCGGTGCGAACTTGGCAGCCAGGCGCGCACGCTTCTTTTCACGTTCGATCAGTGCCAGTTTAGCCACGGTAACCTCAGTTTCTGAACGGGAACTTGAAGCTGGCGAGCAGTGCCTTTGCTTCGTCGTCAGTCTTCGCAGTCGTCGTGATGCTGATGTTCAGCCCACGCAGTGCGTCGATTTTGTCGTAGTCGATTTCGGGGAAAATGATCTGCTCTTTCACACCGATGTTGTAGTTGCCACGACCGTCGAATGCACGGCCCGACACGCCACGGAAGTCACGCACACGCGGGAGCGCAACCGTCACGAAACGGTCCAGGAATTCGTACATTGCCTGGCCACGCAGCGTGACCATCGCACCGATCGGGTAACCCTGACGGATCTTGAAGCCCGCGATTGCCTTGCGTGCCTTCGTGATGACCGGCTTCTGGCCCGCGATCTTCGTCAGATCGCCAACGGCGTTCTCGATGATCTTCTTGTCAGCGACGGCTTCGCCAAGACCCATATTCAGGGTGATCTTGGTGATGCGCGGCACTTCCATAACGGACTTGTAACGGAACTTCTCGATCCGGCCGGGAACAACCTTCTCTTTATAAAATTCTTGCAAACGTGCCATTTTTTACTCCGCAGCGTCAGGCCAGCACAGCACCAGTCGTCTTCAGGAAACGGACCTTCTTGTCTCCTTCGACCTTGATGCCGACACGCGACGGCTTGCCATTCGCGTCGACCAATGCGACGTTCGAAATCTGCAACGGCATTGCCTTCGCTTCCACGCCGCCCGTCGTACCCTTCATCGGGTTCGGCTTCACATGCTTCTTGGCGATATTGAGGCCTTCGACAGTCACGCGGTCTTCAGCAACAGCCAGCACGACTCCGCGCTTGCCCTTGTCCTTGCCGGTGATGACGATGACTTCGTCACCCTTGCGAATCTTGTTCATCTCGGCTCCTTACAGCACTTCCGGCGCGAGCGAAACGATCTTCATGAAGCGTTCGCTACGCAGCTCACGCGTGACCGGCCCAAAGATACGGGTGCCGATAGGCTCGAGCTTGGTATTCAAAAGCACGGCGGCGTTGCCGTCGAACTTGATCAGCGAGCCGTCTTGACGGCGAACACCCTTGGCGGTGCGAACCACCACGGCGTTATAGATTTCGCCTTTCTTCACGCGCCCGCGCGGCGTTGCCTCTTTGACAGTCACCTTGATGATGTCGCCGATGTTGGCATAACGACGCTTCGAGCCGCCGAGCACCTTGATGCACATGACTTCACGTGCACCCGTGTTGTCGGCTACTTCAAGCCGAGTTTCGGTCTGGATCATGGTTTATCTTTCCCAACTTAATCCGAACACACCACCATGATGCATTCGGTCAGTCTTGGTCCCGTCAGCCAATCGGCTGCTTGGGTATGAACAGCAGCGACGGCAAACGAAACCCGCCATCGCAATCCGGTGAATCTGTCGACTAGGACTGGCGTCCCGGTCGCCTCCCCCACCTACGACTTCGCCCGCGATGGGGCTCCCACAAAGAGGGAAGACCGAGATTATAACAAATAATCTCGGTCTTGCAAGCGAAATCTACTGCGATTTCAACTACTTCTTACAGCTCAGCTGCTTTAGATGATGCGAGCAGCTTCGATCAGGCGCGACACCGCCCAAGCCTTCGTCTTCGACACCGGACGAGTTTCTTGGATTTCAACGAGGTCACCCTCGTTGTAGGTGTTCGCTTCATCGTGAGCGTGGTACTTCTTCGAACGTACGACGTACTTGCCGTAGATCGGGTGCTTCACGCGGTGCTCGACCAGCACGGTAACGGTCTTGTCCATCTTGTTGCTGACGACCTTGCCGACCAGCGTCCGCTTGAGCGAGGTTTTTACGCTATCGTTCATTTCTGGTTCGCCTTCTCAGTCAGGACGGTCCGCACACGTGCGATGTCGCGACGAACCTTCTTCAGCTGGCTCGTGTTCGTGAGCTGCTGGGTCGCGAGTTGCATGCGCAGGCCGAATTGCGCCTTCAACAGGTCCGACAGCTCCTTGTTGAGCGCGGCCTGATCTTTCTGGTGAAGTTCGGATGCCTTCATCATTCACTCCTTAGGCGCCGAGCTGGCGAACCATGAACGTCGTCTTCAGCGGCAGCTTTGCTGCAGCCAGACGGAACGCTTCACGTGCCAGTTCTTCGGTCACACCGTCCATTTCGTACAGCATCTTGCCCGGTTGAATCTCGGCGACGTAGTACTCAGGGTTACCCTTACCGTTACCCATCCGTACTTCAGCCGGCTTTTGCGAGATCGGCTTGTCCGGGAAAATGCGAATCCAGATGCGGCCGCCGCGCTTGATGTGACGCGTCATTGCACGACGCGCTGCTTCAATCTGACGCGCGGTCAGGCGGCCGCGACCGATAGCCTTCAGACCGTACTCACCGAACGACACCGCGTTACCACGCGTTGCGACGCCAGTGTTACGACCCTTCTGCTCTTTGCGATACTTCCTGCGTTTCGGTTGCAGCATCGTTATTCTCCAGTCTTACCGTCGCCGGCACCGCCACGGCGCGGAGCACCACGGCGAGCACCTGCCGGTGCACCTTCACCATCGCGACGCGGGCGGCGATCGCCCGGACGTGCGTTGCGGCGCGGACGCTTTTCTTCGGCGACTTCTTCAACCACCGGAGCGTCATTGCGGCCGAGCGTGTCGCCCTTGTAGACCCACACCTTCACACCGATGATGCCGTACGTCGTCTTCGCTTCCGAAGTTGCGTAGTCGATATCAGCACGCAGCGTATGAAGCGGCACGCGACCCTCGCGATACCATTCCGTACGAGCGATTTCGATACCGTTCAGACGGCCTGCGCTCATGATCTTGATGCCTTGAGCACCCAGACGCATTGCGTTTTGCATCGCACGCTTCATCGCGCGGCGGAACATGATGCGACGCTCGAGCTGTTGCGTGATCGAATCAGCGATCAGCTGCGCATCCGTTTCCGGCTTGCGGATTTCTTCGATGTTGACGTGAACCGGGACGCCCATGCGCTTTTGCAGCTCGGCCTTCAGCAGTTCAATGTCTTCACCCTTCTTGCCGATCACGACACCCGGACGCGAGCTGAAAATCGTGATACGTGCGTTCTTTGCAGGACGCTCGATCACGACGCGGCCGACGGACGCGTTCTTCAGCTTCTTCTTCAGGTATTCACGAACACCGATGTCTTCCTGCAACATCGCCGCGAAATTGTTGTTGTTCGCGTACCAACGCGAAGCCCAATTGCGGCTGACGGCCAAACGGAAGCCAGTCGGATGAATTTTCTGTCCCATCGTATGGCTCCTTAATTCCCGACCGTCACAGTGATGTGACAGGATTGCTTCTCGATGCGGTTACCGCGACCCTTAGCGCGTGCGGTAAAACGCTTCAGCGAAGCAGCCTTGTCGACGTAGATGCTCTTGATCTTGAGCTCGTCGATGTCGGCACCTTCGTTGTGCTCCGCATTCGCGATCGCAGACAGCACGACCTTCTTAACGATACCCGCCGCCTTCTTCGGCGAGAACGTCAGAACGTTCAGCGCCTTGTCGACCGGCAAACCACGAATCTGGTCAGCCACAAGGCGCGTCTTCTGCGCCGAGATGCGGGCACCGCGATGAATTGCTTTCACTTCCATCTTGATTGCCCCTTATTTCTTGGCCTTCTTGTCGGCCGCGTGACCCTTGAACGTACGGGTCAGTGCGAACTCGCCAAGCTTGTGGCCGACCATGTTTTCCGTGACATACACCGGAACGTGTTGACGGCCGTTATGAACAGCGATCGTCAGACCGATGAAGTCCGGCAGAATCGTCGAGCGACGCGACCAGGTCTTGATTGGCTTCTTGTCGCGCGATGCTGCAGCCGCCTCAACTTTCTTCAGCAAATGGGCGTCGCAGAACGGACCTTTTTTAATAGAACGTGCCATTGCCTACTCCTTAACGCTTGTGACGGCGCTGGACGATCATGCTCGTCGTGCGCTTGTTGCTACGGGTGCGATAACCCTTCGTCGGCGTGCCCCACGGGCTCACCGGATCGCGACCTGCAGCCGTCTTGCCTTCACCACCACCGTGCGGGTGATCGACCGGGTTCATAACAACGCCACGCACCGTCGGGCGGATACCGCGCCAGCGGTTCGCGCCAGCCTTACCGATTTGACGGAGGCTATGCTCTTCGTTGCCCACTTCACCGATCGTCGCGCGGCACTCGACGTGAACGCGGCGGATTTCGCCCGAACGCAGACGGACCTGTGCGTACATGCCTTCGCGAGCCAGCAGCATTGCCGACGTACCAGCCGAACGCGCCATTTGCGCGCCCTTGCCCGGCAGCATCTCGATGCAGTGAATCGTCGTACCAACCGGGATGTTGCGGATCGGCAGCGTATTGCCTGCGCGGATCGGAGCTTCCGAACCCGACATCAACTGCGTGCCAACTGCCACACCCTTCGGAGCGATGATGTAGCGACGTTCGCCGTCTGCGTACAGCACCAGCGCGATGTTCGCGCTACGGTTCGGGTCGTACTCGAGACGTTCGACCTTTGCCGGAATGCCGTCCTTGGTGCGACGGAAGTCGACCATACGGTAGTGATGCTTGTGACCACCGCCCTTATGGCGCGTGGTGATGTGACCGTTGTTATTACGGCCAGCGGTCGAGCTCTGCGAGTCGAGCAGCGGTGCGTACGGCTTGCCCTTGTGCAGATCCTTGTTGACCACCTTGACCATCGCGCGGCGACCCGGCGAAGTCGGCTTAACTTTCACGATTGCCATGATTACTTGGCCTCCGCTTCAAAGTTGATTTCCTGGCCCGGCTTCAAGCAGACGTACGCCTTCTTCACGTCCTTGCGCTTGCCCATGAAACGACCAAAGCGCTTGGCTTTGCCCTTTTGGACCAGCACGTTGACGGAATTGACTTCCACCTTGAACAGCAGCTCGACAGCAGCCTTCACTTCCTGCTTCGTAGCGTCCGGCGCAACTTCGAACACGACTTGCTCGTTCTTGTCAGCTACCAGGGTCGCCTTTTCGGAGATCACCGGCGCGAGCAGAACTTGCATCAAACGATGATCGTTTTTGCGAACTTCGCTCATGACAGCAACTCCTCGATCTGGGCGACCGCAGCCTTCGTGATCAGCACTTTCTTGAAGTAGATCAGCGACAGCGGGTCGGCATAACGCGGCTCGACAACTGCCACGTGGGCCAGGTTGCGCGACGCGAGGTACAGGTTTTCGTCAACCGTGTCCGTGATGACCAGAACGGAGTCGAGACCCATTGCCTTGAACTTTTCGGCCAGCAGCTTCGTCTTCGGCGCTTCGAGCGTGAGCTCGTCGACAACCGAGATGCGGCCTTCGCGGGCCAGCTGCGAGAAGATCGAGCAGAGACCTGCGCGATGCATCTTCTTGTTGACCTTGTGCGAGAAATTTTCTTCCGGCGAATTCGGGAAGATGCGACCACCGCCGCGCCACAACGGGCTCGACGACATACCGGCACGAGCACGGCCCGTACCCTTCTGACGCCACGGTTTCTTGGTGGTGTGCTTAACCTGCTCACGATCCTTCTGAGCGCGGTTGCCGCTACGTGCATTCGCTTGATAAGCGACGACGATCTGGTGGATCAGGGCTTCGTTGTAGTCACGACCGAACACGACGTCCGATGCGTTGACTGCTGCGCCTTCCTGACCGTTGGCATTCAGGAGCTTAAGTTCCATTATTTCGCTCCTTTCACGGCACGCGTCTTGACAGCCGGCGTCACGAACACCTTGCCGCCCTTCGCACCCGGAACAGCACCCTTGACCAGCAGCAACTTGCGGTCTGCGTCGATACGTGCGATTTCGAGGTTTTGCACGGTAACGGTCTCGTCACCCATGTGACCCGTCATGCGTTTACCCGGGAAAACACGACCCGGATCCTGCGCCATACCGATCGAACCCGGCACGTTGTGCGAACGCGAGTTGCCGTGCGATGCACGACCCGATGCGAAGTTGTAACGCTTGATGGTACCGGCGTAGCCCTTACCGATCGAGGTGCCTTGCACGTCAACCTTTTGGCCTACTTCGAAGAGATCCACACCGACCACAGCGCCATTCGACAGTTCGGCGGCCTTAGCGGCGTCGATCTGGAATTCCTTGAGGATTTCACCGGCTTGAACACCGGCTTTGGCGAGATGACCTGCCAGCGGCTTCGTCACACGCGATGCACGGCGCGTACCGAAGGTAACCTGAACGGCCGTGTAGCCGTCGGTTTCAACAGTCTTGATCTGCGTCACGCGGTTGTCGGACACGTCCAGCACGGTGACGGGAATCGAATCCCCTTCAGCCGTGAAGATACGGGTCATGCCAACCTTGCGACCTACGAGTCCAAGGCTCATCGTTTTCTCCATTCCCGACTGCGATTGGTCGGGGCTAATTTACAAAAATGCCGCACGCTTCAGAGGCGAAACGCACCGGCTTTTTTACGCGAATGCGCGAAAAGCCTACGATTATAACGAGGCTTTTCGTTTTCCGCAAGCAATCAAAGACTTAGCGGTATCCGACGACTCTGATACCGCTGGAAACCTTTACTGCAGCTTGATTTCGACGTCCACGCCAGCCGGCAGATCCAGCTTCATCAGTGCGTCGACGGTCTTGTCCGTCGGGTCGACGATGTCCATCAGGCGTTGGTGCGTGCGGATTTCGAGCTGGTCGCGCGACGTCTTGTTGACGTGCGGCGAACGCAGGATGTCGAAACGCTGAATGCGCGTGGGCAGGGGAACCGGGCCACGAACGATTGCGCCAGTCCGCTTTGCCGTGTCGACGATCTCAGCTGCCGATTGATCGATCAGACGATAGTCGAAAGCCTTCAGGCGAATGCGGATTTTCTGGTTTTGCATGACGAATTCCTTGGAAAGAGCGAGGCGATGTTGCACCGCCGATTAGAAAAGAACGTAGGTCCGGGCGCTCGCGGAGAGCGTGCGCCCGGACCCGGGCACTGCATACTGCTACAGCAATCTTCGATTTTACTCGATGATCTTTGCAACGACACCTGCGCCGACGGTACGGCCACCTTCGCGGATTGCGAAGCGCAGACCTTCTTCTGG
>NZ_QBUY01000015.1:106305-127555 GCF_003121405.1 Paraburkholderia sp. C35
ATTACTCGATGATCTTTGCAACGACACCTGCGCCGACGGTACGGCCACCTTCGCGGATTGCGAAGCGCAGACCTTCTTCCATGGCGATCGGAGCGATCAGCTTCACCGTGATCGACACGTTGTCGCCCGGCATCACCATTTCCTTGTCCTTCGGCAGCTCGATCGAGCCCGTCACGTCCGTCGTACGGAAGTAGATCTGCGGACGGTAGTTGTTGAAGAACGGCGTGTGACGGCCGCCTTCATCCTTGCTCAGCACGTACACTTCAGCCGTGAAGTGCGTGTGCGGCGTGATCGAACCCGGCTTCGCCAGAACCTGACCACGCTCCACGTCTTCACGCTTCGTGCCGCGCAGCAGGATACCGACGTTGTCGCCTGCCTGACCCTGGTCGAGCAGCTTGCGGAACATTTCCACGCCCGTGCAGGTCGTCTTCACCGTCGGCTTGATACCGACGATTTCGATTTCTTCGCCGACCTTGACGATGCCGCGCTCAACGCGACCCGTCACCACCGTGCCACGACCCGAGATCGAGAACACGTCTTCCACCGGCATCAGGAAGGCGCCGTCAACTGCGCGCTCCGGCGTCGGGATGTACGTGTCCAGCGCATCGGCCAGGCTCATGATCGCCACTTCGCCCAGCTCGCCCTTGTCGCCTTCCAGCGCCAGCTTGGCCGAACCCTTGATGATCGGCGTGTCGTCGCCCGGGAAGTCGTACTTCGACAGAAGTTCGCGAACTTCCATTTCGACGAGTTCCAGCAGCTCAGCGTCGTCCACCATGTCGCACTTGTTCAGGAACACGATGATGTACGGAACGCCAACCTGACGCGCCAGCAGGATGTGCTCACGCGTTTGCGGCATCGGGCCGTCTGCAGCCGAGCACACCAGGATCGCGCCGTCCATCTGCGCTGCGCCCGTGATCATGTTCTTCACATAGTCAGCGTGGCCCGGGCAGTCGACGTGTGCGTAGTGGCGGTTAGCCGTTTCGTACTCGACGTGTGCCGTGTTGATCGTGATGCCGCGCGCCTTTTCTTCCGGCGCTGCGTCGATCTGGTCGTACGCCTTTGCCTCACCGCCGAACTTCGCGGTCAGCACCGTCGTGATCGCTGCCGTCAGCGTGGTCTTGCCGTGGTCAACGTGACCGATCGTGCCGACGTTCACGTGCGGCTTGGTCCGTTCGAATTTACCTTTAGCCATGTTTCTCTTCTTTCAAAAAAGTTTGTTCGATGAATGACTATGCGAGGTCTTACTTCGACTTCGCGTTGATGATCGCTTCCGACACGTTACGCGGTGCTTCTGCGTAGTGCTTGAATTCCATCGTGTACGTTGCGCGGCCTTGCGTGAGCGAGCGCAGCGACGTCGAGTAGCCAAACATCTCCGACAGCGGCACTTCAGCGCGGACGATCTTGCCACCGCCGACCATATCGTCCATACCCTGAACGATACCGCGACGGCCCGACAGGTCGCCCATCACATTGCCCATGTAGTCTTCAGGCGTTTCGACTTCCACGGCCATCATCGGCTCGAGGATAACCGGGCTCGCCTTGCGCATTGCTTCCTTGAACGCCATCGAGCCGGCCATGCGGAACGCATTTTCGTTCGAGTCAACGTCGTGGTACGAACCGAACGTCAGGTGAACCTTGACGTCGACGACCGGGAAGCCTGCCAGCACGCCGGCCTTCAGCGTTTCCTGAATACCCTTGTCGACCGCAGGGATGTATTCACGCGGAATCACACCACCCTTGATCTCGTCGAGGAACTCGTAGCCCTTGCCTTGCTCATTCGGCTCGAGCGTGATGACCGCGTGGCCGTACTGGCCGCGACCACCCGACTGCTTGACGAACTTGCCGTCAACGTCTTCTGCCTTGCCGCGAATCGTTTCGCGATAAGCAACTTGCGGCTTGCCGACCGTTGCTTCCACGCCGAATTCACGCTTCATACGGTCAACCAGAATTTCCAGGTGGAGCTCGCCCATGCCGGAAATAATGGTTTGGCCCGATTCTTCGTCCGGTTGAACGCGGAACGACGGATCTTCCTGAGCCAGACGGTTAAGCGCCAGACCCATCTTTTCCTGGTCAGGCTTCGTCTTCGGCTCAACAGCCTGCGAAATCACCGGCTCCGGGAAAATCATGCGTTCGAGCACGATCGGGTGTTGCGGATCGCACAGCGTGTCGCCGGTCGTCGCTTCTTTCAGACCAACAGCCGCAGCGATGTCACCAGCGCGCACTTCCTTGATTTCTTCGCGCTGATTTGCGTGCATCTGCAGAATACGACCCAGACGTTCCTTCTTGTCCTTCGTCGCGTTCAGCACCGTGTCGCCCGAATTCACGACGCCCGAGTACACACGGAAGAAGATCAGCTGACCAACGAACGGGTCGGTCATGATCTTGAACGCCAGCGACGAGAACTTCTCGTCGTCAGAAGCGCGGCGCTCACCCTTCTCACCGTTTTCCAGCTCGCCCGTAACCGGCGGAATATCGACCGGCGACGGCAGGAAGTCCAGAACGGCGTCGAGCATGCGTTGCACGCCCTTGTTCTTGAACGCGGTGCCGCACAGCATCGGCTGGATTTCGCAAGCGATCGTACGATCGCGCAGACCCTTGATGATTTCCGCTTCCGACAGCTCGCCGTCTTCGAGGTACTTGTTCATCAAGTCTTCGCTCGACTCAGCCGCGGCTTCGATCATCTTTTCGCGCCATTCGTTGCACGAATCAACCAGCTCAGCCGGGATGTCTTCGTACGAGAACTTGGTGCCTTGCGACGCCTCGTCCCAAATGATCGCCTTCATCTTCATCAGGTCGACGACGCCCGTGAAGTTCTCTTCCGCGCCGATCGGCACGACGACGGGAACCGGGTTCGCCTTCAGACGCAGCTTGAGCTGGTCGTAGACCTTGAAGAAGTTCGCACCGGTACGGTCCATCTTGTTGATGAACGCGAGACGGGGAACCTTGTACTTGTTAGCCTGACGCCACACCGTTTCCGACTGGGGCTGCACGCCGCCCACTGCGCAATAAACCATGCATGCGCCGTCGAGCACGCGCATCGAGCGCTCAACTTCAATCGTGAAGTCGACGTGGCCCGGGGTGTCGATGATGTTGATGCGGTGTTCAGCGCGGTCGCCCGCCATGCCCTTCCAGAACGCCGTCGTAGCAGCGGACGTGATGGTAATACCACGTTCCTGTTCCTGCTCCATCCAGTCCATGGTTGCAGCGCCGTCGTGCACTTCACCGATCTTATGGTTCACGCCGGTATAGAACAGGATGCGCTCGGTCGTCGTCGTCTTGCCGGCGTCGATGTGAGCGCTAATACCGATGTTGCGGTAGCGCTCGATAGGAGTCTTGCGAGCCACTTTGATCCTCTATTGGGATGACACGATGGAAACCAGTCCGTCGCGCCCTAACACAAACGGGCGAGGCGCTTTGAAAGCGCACCCGCCCGGAATTTCTTTCCGCTTTACTGCTGACCCGGGGAGGGCGCTTAGAAACGGAAATGCGAGAACGCCTTGTTGGCTTCTGCCATCCGGTGAACTTCGTCGCGCTTCTTCATCGCGCCGCCACGGCCTTCAGCCGCTTCGGAGAGTTCACCAGCCAGACGCAGAGCCATCGACTTCTCGCTGCGCTTCTTCGCGGCTTCACGCAGCCAACGCATCGCCAATGCCATACGACGCGACGGACGCACTTCGACCGGAACCTGATAGTTCGCACCACCAACGCGACGGCTCTTCACTTCGACCACCGGCTTCACGTTGTTGAGCGCTACCGTGAACACTTCCAGCGGGTCCTTGCCACCCTTGGTCTGGATCTGTTCGAAAGCGCCGTACACGATGCGCTCGGCAACCGACTTCTTGCCTGAGAGCATCAGCACGTTCATGAATTTTGCAACATCAACGTTACCGAACTTCGGATCCGGCAACACTTCCCGCTTGGGGACTTCGCGACGACGCGGCATGTTTCTTCCTTTAACTTTTCAGTTGGAGCAGCGCTTCCTGCACTCGCCCCGCGGCCACCAACTAACCCGATTCATCTATTACGACTTACCAGCCTGGTCGGGTGACCACTTACTCGACAGCACCGGCTATCCGGCACCACCGCTAAACCGCTCTGACGAGCGACCTGTTACTGCTGACCGGCTGATTACTTGCCAGCCTTGGCACGCTTCGCACCGTACTTCGAGCGAGCTTGCTTACGATCCTTGACGCCCTGGGTATCCAGCGAGCCGCGAACCATGTGGTAACGCACACCCGGCAAGTCCTTCACACGGCCGCCGCGAATCAGCACGACCGAGTGTTCCTGCAGGTTGTGGCCTTCACCACCGATGTACGAAATGACTTCGAAGCCGTTCGTCAGACGAACCTTGGCGACCTTACGCAGTGCCGAGTTCGGCTTCTTCGGCGTCGTGGTGTACACACGGGTGCACACGCCGCGACGCTGGGGGCAGTCCTGCAGGGCCGGCGACTTGCTCTTCGTCGTTTCCGACGTGCGGCCTTTGCGAACCAGTTGATTGATGGTTGGCATTGTTTATTCCTGAAATTGAACAAAATCAACGTATTCGTTTCTGGGCAAAGCAAAAACGAACGCGTTTCTGACTACTGCTGAGCTCCAGTCCGGACGGATTTAGAGACGCGCTTACTCCGCACGTAATCCTTCCAAGAACCGGAACCTAGCATCATAGTCCGAAAATCCCAAAAGAGTCAACAGGTTGCGTCGATTCGAAAGGGTTTCGGACATCGATGTCAGTCGGCTGCGACGACCTCGAGCAATTCGTCCCCGAAACGATCGAGTTTTCGGGCTCCCATGCCGGGAATATGACGCAGGTCGTCGAGCGATTCGGGGCTATTGCGCGCGATTTCTGCTAACGTTGCGTCGTGGAAAATCACGTAGGCCGGAACGCCGTCGCTCTTCGCGGTTTCGGTGCGCCACGCCCGCAGGCGGTCCCAACGCGCGCGCTCGCGCGAATTCATGCCCGCCGTCGGATCGGCGCGCTCGCTTGTCCGTCCGGATGATTGGCGCGTGCGCACCGGCTTCACATAACGGCGCATCGTCACGTTCTGCTCGCCCTTCAAGACGGCCTTGCTCGCTTCCGTCAACACGAGCGCGCCGAAACCCTCGTGATCGACCGTGAGAAATCCGAAGGCGACCAACTGGCGGAATACGGCGCGCCACTCGTGCTCAGACCACGACGCGCCGATTCCGAACGTACTGATCTTCTCGTGACCGCGTTGCAGAATTTTCTCAGTACGATTACCGCGGAGGATGTCGATCAGATGTCCGGCGCCGAAGCTGAAACCACTGGCTCGCTGTGCACGGAATACGCACGACAGCGCCATCTGCGATTCCCGTGTCGCGTCCCACGACGCCGGCGGTTCGAGACACGTATCGCAATTTCCACACGGCTTACCCTCTTCACCGAAATACGCGAGCAGGCGCACACGCCTGCACGTCGCCGTTTCGCACAATCCGAGCAACGCGTCGAGCTTGCCGGTCTGCACGCGCTTGTGCGCGTCGTCGGCTTCCGATTCGTCGATCATCTTGCGCTGCTGCACGACGTCGCCGAGTCCGTAGGTCATCCACGCGTTGGCAGGCAGACCGTCGCGACCCGCGCGACCTGTTTCCTGATAGTAGCCTTCGACGCTCTTCGGCAAATCCAGATGCGCGACGAAACGCACATCGGGTTTATCGATGCCCATACCGAATGCTATCGTCGCGCACATCACGATGCCTTCGTCGCGCTGAAAACGCTCCTGGTGCTGCTGACGCACCTCGAACTCCATTCCGGCGTGGTACGGCAACGCGCGCACGCCCTGCGCTTTCAACCACTCTGCCGTCTCTTCGACCTTGCGGCGCGACAGGCAATAGACGACGCCCGCATCGGTCGTACCGTCCGCACGCGTATGCTCCGCGCGAATGAAGTCGAGCAGTTGCGAGCGTGCGTTGTCTTTCTCGACGATCCGGTAGCGAATATTCGGCCGGTCGAAACTCGATACGAATACACGTGCATCATCGAGCGCGAGGCGATGGATGATCTCGTCGCGAGTGATGGCGTCAGCGGTCGCGGTGAGCGCGATGCGCGGCACCGAAGGAAACCGCTCATGCAAGACCGACAACTGGATGTATTCGGGCCGGAAGTCGTGGCCCCATTGCGACACGCAATGCGCTTCATCGATCGCGAACAGGCCGATGCGTGCCCGTTCGAGCAGATCGAGAAAACGCGGCGTCATCAGCCGCTCGGGCGCGACATACAGGAGATCGATTTCGCCTTCTCGCAGTGCGCGCTCCGTCGCAGCGGCATCGGCGCCCGACAGCGTGGAATTCAGATACGCCGCACGCACGCCCACTTCCCTCAACGCCGCCACCTGATCCTGCATCAACGCGATCAGCGGTGACACGACAATGCCCGCGCCGAGACCGGCCTCACGCCGCACCAGCGACGGAATCTGATAGCACAGCGATTTTCCGCCGCCCGTCGGCATCAGCACCAGACAATCACCGCCTGTCGAAACGTGTTCGACGATTTCGCCCTGCTGCCCCCGAAACGCGGGATAGCCGAAAACTTCGTTGAGGATCTGGAGCGGACGGGACATGGAGGGACGAAAGAAGTGCGCAAAGCGAATGACACGAATTTTACCAACGCAATCGCGCTTCGCCTGGAGTTTGTCGCGCAAGTGATCAATTGGCAGAGGCCAATCTGGATAGGCGAAAACGTAAAACGTTAAGACGAAAAAAAACCGCCCGGTCGAAACCGGGCGGTTTTGCCAACTTCGTTGCACAGACATGGCAGCTTGCGCCGCCAGTCTGCTTACTCGTTGGTGTGTGGCGTCTGCTCGGCAGCCGGCGTTTCCGGCGTACCAAACTCGAAAGCCTCTTCGGCAGCGATCTGGTCGAAACGCTCGCGATCGGCCATTTCCTTGGTCTTGCGTGCCTTGTGGAACGCGAGACCCGTACCGGCCGGAATCAGACGACCGACGATCACGTTTTCCTTCAGACCGCGCAGATCGTCGCGCTTGCCCATGATTGCCGCTTCCGTCAGCACGCGCGTCGTTTCCTGGAACGATGCCGCCGAGATGAACGAGTCCGTCGACAGCGACGCCTTCGTAATACCCAGCAGAATGTTCTCGTACGTTGCCGGACGCTTGTCGTCTGCGTTCATACGGTCGTTCTCGTCGAGCATGTCCGACCGCTCGACCTGTTCGCCCGGAATGAAGCGCGTATCGCCGTTGTCGGTGATCTGAACACGACGCAGCATCTGACGCACGATCACTTCAATGTGCTTGTCGTTGATCTTCACGCCCTGCAGACGGTACACGTCCTGCACTTCGTCCACGATGTAACGCGACAGCGCTTCGATACCCTGCAGACGCAGGATGTCGTGCGGATCGGCCGGACCGTCCACGATCATTTCGCCCTTGTTGACGACCTGACCATCGTGAACCAGAACCTGCTTTTCCTTCGCGATCAGGAACTCGTGCTGATTGCCTTCGAGGTCCGTGATAACGAGACGCTGCTTGCCCTTCGTGTCCTTACCGAACGACGTCGTACCCGTGACTTCCGCCAGGATACCTGCGTCCTTCGGCGAACGTGCTTCGAACAGTTCCGCCACACGCGGCAGACCACCCGTAATGTCACGCGTCTTCTGCGCTTCAGTCGGGATACGTGCAAGCACTTCACCCACCTGAACCTGCTGACCGTCCTTCACGGTGATCAGAGCGCCGACCTGGAAGCCGATCTGAACCGAGTGCTCCGAGTTCGGGATCTTGACTTCTTCGCCGTTCGCGTCGAGCAGCTTGACCTGCGGACGCACGCTCTTCGAAGCCTGCGAACCACGGCGCTTCACGTCGATCACGACGAGCGTCGAAAGACCCGTCACGTCGTCGATCTGCTTCGCGACCGTCACGCCTTCCTCGACGTTTTCGAACTTCACCGTACCGCCCCACTCGGTGATGATCGGACGCGTCAGCGGATCCCACGTGGCCAGCTGCGTGCCTGCCTTGATCTGCGCGCCGTCGAGTTGCAGCAGCGTCGCGCCGTACGGCACCTTGTGACGCTCGCGCTCGCGGCCGTGATCGTCGGTGATGAGCGCTTCGCCCGAACGCGAGATGACGATCTGCTCGCCCTTCGCATTCGTGACGTAACGCATCGTCGCCGTGAAACGCACCGTACCGTTCGACTTCGCTTCCACCGACGACGCCACTGCCGCACGCGATGCCGCACCACCGATGTGGAACGTACGCATGGTCAGCTGCGTGCCCGGCTCACCGATCGACTGTGCAGCGATCACGCCGACTGCTTCGCCGACGTTGACCGACGAGCCGCGGCCCAGGTCGCGGCCGTAGCAGGCTGCGCACAGACCGTAACGCGTTTCGCAGGTCAGCGGCGTACGCACGCGCACTTCGTCGATGCCCAGACGCTCGATCTCTTCGACCGAATCTTCGTCGAGCAGCGTGCCCGATTCGTACAGCGTCTCTTGCGTTTCCGGATTGACGACGTCAGCCACGGCAACGCGACCGAGAATACGGTCACGCAGCGCTTCGACGACTTCACCGCCTTCCACGAGGGCCTTCATCGCCACGCCGTTCGACGTGCCGCAATCGTCCTCGACCACCACGAGATCCTGCGTGACGTCAACGAGACGACGCGTCAGGTAACCCGAGTTGGCAGTCTTCAGTGCCGTATCAGCCAGACCCTTACGTGCACCGTGGGTCGAGATGAAGTACTGCAACACGTTCAGACCTTCACGGAAGTTCGCGGTAATCGGCGTTTCGATAATCGAGCCGTCCGGCTTCGCCATCAGGCCGCGCATACCGGCCAGCTGACGAATCTGGACTGCCGAACCACGCGCACCCGAGTCAGCCATCATGTAGATGGAGTTGAACGATTCCTGACGCGTTTCATTACCGTCGCGATCGACCACCGGTTCCGTCGCGAGCTGCTCCATCATCGCCTTGCCGACCGCTTCCGACGTCGCCGACCAGATGTCGACCACGTTGTTGTAGCGTTCTTGCGCGGTGACGAGACCCGACATGTACTGACGGTCGTATTCCTTCACCTTCTTCGCGGCGTCGCCGACGATCGTTTCCTTCTGCGGCGGCACGAGCATGTCGTCGACGCAGATGGAGATACCGGCGCGCGTTGCCAGGCGGAAGCCCGACTGCATCAGCTGGTCAGCAAAAATCACCGTCTCGCGCAGACCGCACTTGCGGAATGCCGTGTTGATCAGACGCGAGATTTCCTTCTTCTTCAGCGGCTTGTTCAGCACCGAGAACGGCAGACCCGGCGGCAGAATTTCGGACAGGATCGAGCGGCCAACCGTGGTCGCGTACAGCGTGATCTTCGGTACGAACTTCGGCGCGCCTTCCGACGTGTCTTCGTTGTGGACCATTTCCGTGATCCGCACGTTGACGCGCGAGGCCAGCTCGACTTCCTTGTTCTCGTACGCGCGCAGTGCTTCCGACACGCCCGTGAACGTCAGGCCTTCGCCCTTGCCGTTGATCGCTTCACGCGTCGCGTAGTACAGGCCGAGCACGATATCCTGCGACGGCACGATCGACGGATCGCCGTTGGCCGGGAACAGGACGTTGTTCGACGCCAGCATCAGCGTACGCGCTTCCATCTGCGCTTCGAGCGACAGCGGAACGTGAACAGCCATCTGGTCACCGTCGAAGTCGGCGTTGAACGCCGCGCAAACGAGCGGATGCAGCTGGATTGCCTTACCTTCGATCAGCACCGGCTCGAAAGCCTGAATGCCAAGACGGTGCAGCGTCGGCGCGCGGTTCAGCATCACCGGATGTTCGCGAATGACTTCTTCGAGAATGTCCCACACCACCGGCGTCTGGTTCTCGACTTCCTTCTTCGCAGCCTTGATGGTGGTAGCAACACCCATCACTTCCAGCTTGTTGAAGATGAACGGCTTGAACAGTTCGAGCGCCATCAGCTTCGGCAGACCGCACTGATGCAGCTTGAGCGTCGGGCCGACCACGATGACCGAACGGCCCGAGTAGTCGACGCGCTTACCCAGCAGGTTCTGACGGAAACGACCGCCCTTACCCTTGATCATGTCGGCGAGCGACTTCAGCGGACGCTTGTTCGCGCCCGTCATCGCCTTACCGCGACGGCCGTTATCCAGCAGCGAATCGACGGCTTCCTGCAGCATCCGCTTTTCGTTGCGGACGATGATTTCAGGCGCCTTCAGTTCGAGCAGACGCTTCAACCGGTTGTTACGGTTGATCACGCGGCGATACAGGTCGTTCAGGTCCGAGGTCGCGAAACGGCCGCCGTCCAGCGGAACCAGCGGACGCAGTTCCGGCGGCAGCACGGGCAGCACTTCGAGAATCATCCACTCGGGCTTGATGCCCGAACGCTGGAATGCCTCGAGCACTTTCAGACGCTTCGCGTACTTCTTGATCTTCGCTTCCGAACCCGTGTTCTTGAGTTCGGTGCGCAGCATCTCGACCTGCTCGTCGATATTGATCGCACGCAGCAGTTCACGCACGCCTTCCGCGCCCATTTCAGCGCGGAATTCGTCACCGTACTCTTCGACCTTATTGTAGTAATCCTCTTCCGTCATGATCTGACGCGCCTTCAGCGGCGTCATGCCCGGATCGATCACCACATATGCTTCGAAGTACAGCACGCGCTCGATGTCGCGCAGCGTCATGTCGAGCACCATGCCCAGACGCGACGGCAGCGACTTCAGGAACCAGATGTGCGCGACAGGCGAGGCCAGTTCGATGTGGCCCATGCGTTCGCGACGCACCTTGGCGAGCGTGACTTCAACGCCGCACTTCTCGCAGATCACGCCACGGTGCTTCAGGCGCTTGTACTTGCCGCAAAGGCATTCGTAGTCCTTGATCGGACCGAAGATCTTTGCGCAGAACAGACCATCCCGCTCCGGCTTGAACGTGCGGTAGTTGATGGTTTCCGGCTTCTTGACTTCACCGAACGACCACGAACGGATCTTGTCCGGCGAGGCCAGACCGATCTTGATCGCGTCGAAAACTTCTTCCTGTTGGACTTGCTTGAATAGATCGAGCAGAGCTTTCATTGCTTTCTCTCCGTAGTCCGATTAGTTGCGGTCGAGGTCGATGTCGATACCGAGCGAGCGGATTTCCTTCACCAGCACGTTGAAGGATTCCGGCATACCCGCGTCGATCACGTGATCGCCCTTCACCAGGTTCTCGTAAACCTTGGTACGGCCTGTCACGTCGTCCGACTTGACCGTCAACATTTCCTGCAGCACATACGATGCGCCGTAGGCTTCGAGCGCCCACACTTCCATTTCACCGAAGCGCTGACCACCGAACTGCGCCTTACCACCCAGCGGCTGCTGCGTGACCAGCGAGTACGGACCCGTCGAACGCGCGTGCATCTTGTCGTCGACCAGGTGGTGCAGCTTCAGGTAGTGCATGTAGCCAACCGTCACCGTACGTTCGAAGGCTTCACCCGTGCGGCCGTCATACAGACGCACCTGGTTCTTCGACTTCGTCATGCCCAGGTTCTGAGCGATGTCGTCCGGGAACGCGAGGTCGAGCATGGCCGACATTTCGTCTTCCGTCGCACCGTCGAACACCGGCGTAGCGAACGGCACGCCTTCGCGCAGGTTCTTCGCCAGTTCGAGGATCTCGTCGTCGGAGAAGCTTTCCAGCTCTTCCGCACGGCCCGACTCGTTGTAGATCTTGGTCAGGAACTTGCGAACTTCCTCGATCTTCGACTGACGCTGCAGCATTTCGCCGATACGCCAGCCCAGACCCTTCGCGGCCCAACCCAGATGCACTTCGAGAACCTGACCCACGTTCATCCGTGACGGAACGCCCAGCGGGTTCAGCACGACGTCTGCGGGACGGCCATCGGCCATGTACGGCATGTCTTCGATCGGAACGATCTTCGACACGACACCCTTGTTACCGTGACGGCCGGCCATCTTGTCGCCAGGCTGCAGGCGGCGCTTGACTGCCAGATACACCTTGACCATCTTCAGCACGCCCGGCGGCAGTTCGTCGCCTTGCGTGAGCTTCTTGCGCTTCTCTTCGAACGCGAGGTCGAACTGGTGACGCTTCTGTTCGATCGAATCCTTGATCGCTTCGAGCTGTGCCGCTGCTTCTTCGTCCGCGAGGCGGATGTCGAACCAGTGGTAGTGATCCAGATCTTCCAGGTAAGCCTGGTCGATCTTCGTGCCCTTCGCGAGCTTCTTCGGACCACCGTTCGCGACCTTGCCGTCGAGCATACGTGCGAGACGCTGGAACGCGTCGCCTTCCACGATACGCAGCTGGTCGTTCAGGTCGAGGCGATAACGCTTCAGTTCATCGTCGATGATCTGTTGCGCACGCTTGTCGCGCTGGATGCCTTCACGCGTGAACACTTGCACGTCGATGACTGTGCCGCTCATGCCCGACGGCACGCGCAGCGACGTGTCCTTCACGTCCGAAGCCTTCTCACCGAAGATCGCGCGCAGCAGCTTTTCTTCCGGCGTCAGCTGGGTTTCGCCCTTCGGCGTGACCTTGCCGACCAGCACGTCGCCTGCTTCGACTTCCGCGCCGATGTACACGATGCCCGACTCGTCGAGACGGCCAAGCTGCACTTCAGCGAGATTCGAAATATCGCGCGTGATTTCTTCCGGTCCGAGCTTCGTGTCGCGAGCAACGACGTTCAGTTCTTCAATGTGGATCGACGTGTAGCGATCGTCCGCAACGACCTTCTCCGAGATCAGGATCGAGTCTTCGAAGTTGTAGCCGTTCCACGGCATGAACGCGACCAGCATGTTCTGGCCAAGTGCCAGTTCACCGAGGTCCGTCGAAGCGCCGTCAGCCAGCACGTCACCGCGAGCAACCTTGTCGCCGACCTTCGCGATCGGACGCTGGTTGATGTTCGTGTTCTGGTTCGAACGCGTGTACTTGATCAGGTTGTAGATGTCGACACCGACGTCGCCAGCCACCGCTTCATCGTCGTTCACACGAATCACGATACGGCCTGCATCGACGTAGTCGACCACACCGCCACGCAGTGCCTGAACGGTCGTACCCGAGTCGACAGCCACCGTGCGCTCGATACCCGTACCGACGACCGGCTTTTCCGGACGCAGACACGGCACAGCCTGACGCTGCATGTTCGAACCCATCAACGCACGGTTCGCGTCGTCGTGCTCGAGGAACGGAATCAGCGATGCTGCCACCGACACGATCTGCGACGGCGCCACGTCCATGTACTGGATGCGGTCCGGCGTGACCATCAGCGTTTCGCCCGCTTCGCGCGACGACACGAGTTCGTCGGTCAGCGTGCCGTCTTCAGCCACAGCCGCGTTCGCCTGAGCGATCACGTAACGGCCTTCTTCGATCGCCGACAGATAGTCGATCTGATCCGTGACCTTGCTGTCCGTCACCTTGCGATACGGCGTTTCGAGAAAGCCGTATTCGTTCAGGTGCGCGTACAGAGCCAGCGAGTTGATCAGGCCGATGTTCGGACCTTCCGGCGTTTCAATCGGGCACACGCGGCCATAGTGGGTCGGGTGCACGTCGCGGACTTCAAAGCCAGCGCGCTCACGCGTCAGACCACCCGGGCCAAGAGCCGAAACACGGCGCTTGTGGGTGATTTCCGACAGCGGGTTGGTCTGGTCCATGAACTGCGACAGCTGCGACGAACCGAAGAACTCGCGAATCGCCGACGAAATCGGCTTCGAGTTGATCAGGTCGTGCGGCATCAGGTTTTCGCTTTCGGCCTGGCCGAGGCGTTCCTTCACTGCACGTTCGACACGCACGAGACCTGCGCGGAACTGGTTTTCCGCCAGTTCGCCGACGCAACGCACACGACGATTGCCCAAGTGGTCGATGTCGTCCACTTCGCCCTTACCGTTACGCAGTTCGACCAGGATCTTGATCGTCGCGAGGATGTCGTCGTCCTGCAGCGTCATCGGGCCGACGATTTCGTCACGGCCGACGCGGCGATTGAACTTCATACGACCCACCTTGGACAGGTCGTACGCTTCTTCGCTGTAGAACAGACGGTTGAACAGCGCCTCGACGGCTTCTTCCGTCGGCGGTTCGCCCGGACGCATCATGCGGTAGATCGCGATACGTGCGGCCATCTTGTCGGCCGTTTCGTCGATACGCAGCGTCGACGAGATGTACGGACCTTGATCCAGATCGTTCGTGTAGAGCGTCTGGATGTCCTTGATCTTCGCTTCGCGCAGCTTGTCGAGCACGCTTTCCGTGACTTCGTCGTTCGCGTTTGCGATCACTTCGCCCGTGTCGCCGTCGACAACGTTCTTCGCGAGCACGCGGCCGAGCAGATAGTCTTCGGGGACCGAAATGTATTTCGTCTTCGCGTTTTCGAGGTCGCGAATGTGCTTCGCGTTGATACGCTTGTCCTTCTGGACAATGACCTTGCCATCACGATCCGTGATGTCAAAGCGCGCGACTTCACCACGCAGACGCTCGGGCACGAACTCCATCTGCGCGCCTTCCGGCATCAGCGTGAAGTTATCGAACACGAAGAAGTTTGCGAGGATCTGTTCCGGCGTCAGGCCGATTGCCTTCAGCAGGATCGTGACGGGCATCTTGCGACGACGGTCGACGCGGAAATACAGCACGTCCTTCGGGTCGAATTCGAAGTCGAGCCACGAGCCACGGTAAGGAATGATACGTGCCGAGAACAGCAGCTTGCCGGAGCTGTGCGTCTTGCCCTTGTCGTGTTCGAAGAACACGCCAGGCGAACGGTGCAGCTGCGACACGATCACACGTTCCGTGCCGTTGATAACGAACGAGCCAGTCGGCGTCATGAGCGGAATTTCGCCCATGTAGACTTCCTGCTCCTTCACTTCCTTGACGACGGGCTTGCTCGGCGATTCCTTGTCGAGCAGCACCAGACGCACCTTGGCACGCAACGCCGAACAGTAAGTCAGACCGCGCTGCTGACATTCCTTGATGTTGAATGCCGGCGGCGACAGCATGTAGCTGACGAACTCTAGACGAGCGAAGCCGTTGTGCGAAACAATGGGAAAAACCGAGGTAAACGCAGCCTGCAGACCTTCCGGTTTGCGCTGCGCCGTGGGCACTTCTGCTTGCAGAAACGTGCTGAATGATTCAAGCTGGGTAGCCAGCAGGAAAGGTACTTGGTGAACGATGGGGCGCTTCGCGAAACTCTTGCGAATACGCTTCTTCTCGGTGAAGGAATATTGCATACGATCTCCGAATCACGGCGGGCATTGTTGTCGAGGCGGGATACCTTGATGTGACAACCCGAGTGTTCACCGACTGAGACCCGTTGGCCGTCCGATGGCTTGAACGAGCCTTGAAGCTTGGTGGTTGGCCGCTACCAACCGCTGGCTGACGGCAGCGGATGCCTGTGTTGCCCGCTACCCGACCAAACTTGCCTTCTGCAGTCGCTTCAGAAGACAAAGAGAAGCGCCAGTCGCAATTGCCGAACGGCGATTTTCTTTGGCTTCTTGGAGGACTTTTTTGCCGATACAAGCAAGCAAAAACGTCGTTTCCACAAAGCACAAAAAGGCCGGCGGTAAAAACCGCCAGCCTTCGCACAGCGCGCTGAAACTTACTTGATTTCAGCCTTCGCGCCGGCTTCTTCCAGCTTCTTCTTGGCTTCTTCAGCTGCAGCCTTGGGTACCGCTTCCTTCACGGGCTTCGGTGCACCGTCGACCAGGTCCTTCGCTTCCTTCAGGCCGAGACCCGTCAGTTCACGAACAGCCTTAATCACGGAAACCTTGTTCGCGCCCGTTTCCGTCAGGATAACGGTGAACTCGGTTTGCTCTTCAGCAGCAGCAGCGCCGCCGCCTGCGCCTGCGGGGCCAGCAACTGCAACAGCAGCAGCCGACACGCCAAACTTTTCTTCGAACGCCTTAACCAGCTCGTTCAGTTCCAGAACCGACATCGCGCCAACGGCTTCGAGGATGTCTTCTTTTGCGATTGCCATTTGAAATACTCCTAAATTGAATTCGGATACAGCCAGCGATCAATTACGCCCGACTGAAGTACGTCGATGCACTGCTTACGCAGCTTCGCCTTGCTTCTTTTCTGCCAGCGCGGCCATAGCGCGCGCAAAGCCAGAAACAGGCGCTTGCATAACGAACAACAGCTTGGAGAGCAGCTCTTCGCGGCTCGGGATGTTGGCCAGCGCTTGCACGCCTGCCTTGTCCATCACCTTGCCTTCGTAGGAACCAGCCTTGATGACCAACTTGTCATTGCTCTTGCTGAAGTCATTGACGACCTTAGCAGCAGCAATTGCATCTTCCGAGATGCCGTAGATCAGCGGACCAGTCATCTGCTCAGCCAGCGGAGCAAACGGGGTACCTTCGACAGCGCGACGCGCCAGCGTGTTCTTCAACACGCGCAGGTACACCTGTTGCTCGCGCGCTTTCGCGCGCAGCTTGGTCAGATCGCCAACCGTGATCCCACGATACTCAGCCAGAACGACGGTCTGAGCTTTCGCGACTTGCGCGGAAACTTCAGCGACGACGGCCTGCTTGCTTTCTTTGTTCAGTGGCACGGTTAACCTCCAGATTCGATGTACTTGGCACATGCCTCGCACATCGCGTTCAACAACGGCGTCCGACCAGTCAGGAGTATTTCGACCATTCGAGGTCCGCATGGCTGCGGGATTCAAACGGTTTCATCACTACAAAACCTTTTCGGGTTCGCCATCTGCGTTGGCTTGAATTAAGGAAGCACCCGACTACCGCGCCTCCACCAACGGTCTTTGACAACCGGCCGCTTGATTCATACTGCAATCTCGCGACCGCCCAAAGCCCTCAAATCCGCTCCAACCATAAGGCCGAAGCGGCTAAAACTTTTACTGTGCTGCCAGCGTTGCCTGATCGACGCGCACGCCAACACCCATGGTGCTCGACAGTGCGATCTTGCGCAGGTACACGCCCTTGCTCGTTGCCGGCTTCGCCTTTTGCAGCGCTTCGACCAGAGCGTTCAGGTTCGTACGCAGCGCTGCCGGTTCGAACGAAGCACGGCCAATCGTTGCGTGGATGATACCGGCCTTGTCGACACGGAATTGCACCTGGCCAGCCTTCGCGTTCTTGACAGCCGTCGCGACGTCCGGCGTAACCGTACCGACCTTCGGGTTCGGCATCAGGCCACGCGGACCGAGGATCTGACCGAGCGTACCGACAACACGCATCGTGTCCGGCGAAGCGATCACAATGTCGAAGTTAAGGTTACCGGCCTTGACTTGCTCAGCCAGATCTTCCATACCGACGATTTCGGCGCCAGCCGCACGAGCTTGCTCAGCCTTCTCACCTTGCGCGAACACAGCAACGCGAACCGACTTACCCGTACCAGCGGGCAGAACGACCGAACCACGAACCACTTGATCCGACTTCTTTGCATCGATGCCGAGTTGCACTGCAACGTCGATCGATTCGTCGAACTTCGCGCTTGCGCATTCCTTCACGAGCGACAGAGCGTCTTCGATCGCGTACAGCTTTTGACGATCGACCTTAGCTGCAAATGCTTGCAGACGCTTCGAAAGCTTAGCCATTTACACGCCCTCCACGGTGATGCCCATCGAGCGGGCGCTACCAGCGATCGTACGAACCGCTGCGTCCAGATCAGCTGCCGTAAGGTCAGGCATCTTGGTCTTGGCGATTTCTTCGGCTTGAGCGCGCGTGATCTTGCCGACCTTGTCGGTATGCGGCTTGCTCGAGCCCTTGTCGATCTTTGCTGCCTTCTTGATCAGAACGGTAGCCGGCGGCGTCTTCAGAACAAACGTAAAGCTCTTGTCAGCGAACGCCGTGATGACGACCGGAATCGGCAGACCCGGTTCCAATGCTTGAGTCTGCGCGTTGAACGCCTTGCAGAACTCCATGATGTTCAGGCCGCGTTGACCCAGTGCCGGGCCGACCGGCGGCGACGGATTGGCTTTACCTGCAGGAATCTGCAGCTTGATAAAGCCGATGATTTTCTTTGCCATTTTCAAAACCTCTTTAGAACGCTAACGCGTTCAGTGAGTAGTAACGCGCCTTCGCCAAACCTCGACTACCAACGCTCCTCAACGATCATTACGCGGACCGTAAGCGCGAACGACGGATCGCGCCAGCTGGCGCGATCCGCAAAAACCTGAATTACAACTTTTCGACCTGACCGAATTCCAATTCGACTGGCGTCGCACGGCCGAAGATCGTAACAGATACACGGACACGCGATTTTTCGTAGTTCACTTCTTCGACACTGCCGTTGAAGTCGGTGAACGGACCGTCCTTCACGCGGACCATCTCGCCGACTTCGAACAGGGTCTTGGGGCGCGGTTTCTCGACGCCTTCCTGCATCTGCGACATGATCTTCTCGACTTCCCTCGGGGAAATCGGACTCGGGCGGTTACGCGCTCCACCCACGAAACCCGTCACCTTTGCCGTGTTCTTCACGAGGTGCCATGTTTCGTCCGTCATTTCCATTTCCACAAGCACATAACCCGGGAAGAAACGGCGCTCAGTCACTGACTTATGACCGCCTTTCACCTCGACGACTTCTTCAGTCGGCACGAGGATCTGACCAAACTTGTCTTGCATGCCGGCACGGTCGATGCGCTCCTGAAGCGCACGTTGCACGCTCTTCTCCATGCCGGAGTAGGCGTGCACCACATACCAACGTTTTCCGCTCGGGGATGCCGGAATATCACTCATATCATTTCCAACCCAGAATCGCCGAGAAAATCGCCCACTCGATGGATTTGTCGCAAATCCAGAGGAACACCGCCATGATCAGCACAAATGCGAAGACCACCAGCGTGGTTTGGCTCGCTTCCTTGCGCGTCGGCCAAACAACTTTGCGGACTTCCTTGTACGAGTCTTTGGCGAATGCGATGAAACCCTTGCCGGGCGCTGAGAGAAGACCGACTGCGACGCCTGCGATCAACCCGACAGCCAAAGCTGCTCCGCGGACGTACCATTCTTGGCCATTCAGCCAGAAGAACCCCACGAACCCAGCCAAGACCAACAATACACCGGCAACGAGCATCAGCTTGTCGCTGGAAGTATTAACAGTTTCGACGGAAGGATTCGCCATAACACCTTAACGTGCGTCACATTCGACGCGAGAAGTGGCAGGGGCAGAGGGAATCGAACCCCCAACCTTCGGTTTTGGAGACCGACGCTCTGCCAGTTGAGCTATACCCCTAAACCATTGAGGTTGACGCAATCGCCAACCTCGAAACAACCGATCAACGAGAACTAGCTGGCTTACTCGATGATCTTTGCAACGACACCTGCGCCGACGGTACGGCCACCTTCGCGGATTGCGAAGCGCAGACCTTCTTCCATGGCGATCGGAGCGATCAGCTTCACCGTGATCGACACGTTGTCGCCCGGCATCACCATTTCCTTGTCCTTCGGCAGCTCGATCGAGCCCGTCACGTCCGTCGTACGGAAGTAGAACTGCGGACGGTAGTTGTTGAAGAACGGCGTGTGACGGCCGCCTTCATCCTTGCTCAGCACGTACACTTCAGCCGTGAAGTGCGTGTGCGGCGTGATCGAACCCGGCTTCGCCAGAACCTGACCACGCTCCACGTCTTCACGCTTCGTGCCGCGCAGCAGGATACCGACGTTGTCGCCTGCCTGACCCTGGTCGAGCAGCTTGCGGAACATTTCCACGCCCGTGCAGGTCGTCTTCACCGTCGGCGTGATACCGACGAATTCGATTTCTTCGCCGACCTTGACGATGCCGCGCTCAACGCGACCCGTCACCACCGTGCCACGACCCGAGATCGAGAACACGTCTTCCACCGGCATCAGGAAGGCGCCGTCAACTGCGCGCTCCGGCGTCGGGATGTACGTGTCCAGCGCATCGGCCAGGCTCATGATCGCCACTTCGCCCAGCTCGCCCTTGTCGCCTTCCAGCGCCAGCTTGGCCGAACCCTTGATGATCGGCGTGTCGTCGCCCGGGAAGTCGTACTTCGACAGAAGTTCGCGAACTTCCATTTCGACGAGTTCCAGCAGCTCAGCGTCGTCCACCATGTCGCACTTGTTCAGGAACACAATGATGTACGGAACGCCAACCTGACGCGCCAGCAGGATGTGCTCACGCGTTTGCGGCATCGGGCCGTCTGCAGCCGAGCACACCAGGATCGCGCCGTCCATCTGCGCTGCGCCCGTGATCATGTTCTTCACATAGTCAGCGTGGCCCGGGCAGTCGACGTGTGCGTAGTGGCGGTTAGCCGTTTCGTACTCGACGTGTGCCGTGTTGATCGTGATGCCGCGCGCCTTTTCTTCCGGCGCTGCGTCGATCTGGTCGTACGCCTTTGCCTCACCGCCGAACTTTGCGGTCAGCACCGTCGTGATCGCTGCCGTCAGCGTGGTCTTGCCGTGGTCAACGTGACCGATCGTGCCGACGTTCACGTGCGGCTTGGTCCGCTCAAACTTACCTTTGGCCATTTTCGACTCCTAAGAGGATTTTTCCGTACGTTGCGCGGCGCGCAAACAATCACTTGGTACTAGCTGGTGCCCATGGGCAGGATCGAACTGCCGACCTCTCCCTTACCAAGGGAGTGCTCTACCACTGAGCCACATGGGCGCTACATCTACTTTGCTTGCTGGAGCGGGTGAAGGGAATCGAACCCTCGTCGTAAGCTTGGAAGGCTTCTGCTCTACCATTGAGCTACACCCGCAAGGATCTGTCGATTCCCAACAACTGCTTTACAGCTTTTGAAATCTGGTGGAGGAGGTTGGATTCGAACCAACGTAGGCGTAAGCCAACAGATTTACAGTCTGCCCCCTTTAGCCACTCGGGCACCCCTCCGCAGAGAACTGATGATTATGGGGGAGCGATTAACTCTTGTCAAGCATTTCTTGACCGCTCGGAACCCATGAGCTCTCACTTATAGTAAAGCTAGAAACGACAAGACCCCGCTTTTGAGGGCGGGGTCTTGTCTTGGGTAAGGAGCCTGACGATTACCTACTTTCACACGGGCAATCCGCACTATCATCGGCGTAGAGTCGTTTCACGGTCCTGTTCGGGATGGGAAGGGGTGGGACCGACTCGCTATGGTCATCAGGCATGACGGGTTGCTGCGTCGCGGTTGAGCGCCACAGCCAATCTGGAAGAAGTGTGTGTAAAGAGGGTTGTGTTGTTTAATCTGGCACAACAACGATCTCTCAACCCGTGTGTTCCGTCCAAGACTCCTGCGCTTCGCGCAGGAGTGGGGCATCCATAAGTGCTGAAGCACTAATGGCTGCCGACACACACCTGTTATAGGATCAAGCCTTACGGGCAATTAGTATCAGTTAGCTTAACGCATTACTGCGCTTCCACACCTG
>NZ_QBUY01000160.1 GCF_003121405.1 Paraburkholderia sp. C35
CTGGACCTACCAAACTCGATCCAGCTGAACCGGGAATGCCCGTTCAGCGCCAAAAATTGAGTTCTCACACAAGCTCGGTCGCGAACGGGCATTCAGCAATATTAACAACGGTTAGTCGCTTCGGACCGCATCAACCATCTGCGGCATCCTGGATGACATTCCGGCGTCCGTCCGGGGCGCAATGGCGCCCGTATCACGCTGAATTCATCGGCGAACTTGTGACGGTCATGGTACCGCTAATAAACAGGTCTGTAGAGGTGTGCGGTGTGGTCGATCGCATCAAATGTCGGCCCGATCCCGGGTCCCCGATCATGTTCAAGTGTGTTCAGATTTGACATGCATCCACTGACACTGCGACGACATGAGTTGCTCGTGCGTTTTTCAGAGACTTTTTCGATCCACGATCCCCTGATCGCAAAGCATCTGGATCTTGCAAACCAGATCCGCGACCGACCTGGAGCACATCTTTTTCATAGCCTGGCCGCGGTGCATTTTGACGGTGACCTCACAGACATTCATTTCATGCGCGATCTGCTTGTTGAGTAACCCAGCCACGACAAACCCGACTACTTCCCTTTCGCGCGGCGTTAGCGACACGTAGGAGGTACGCAGTGCATCCAGCGAACGATCGACTAAAAGGCGCTCGCGGTCTTCATCTATAGCGTGAGAGATCGCATCGAGAAGATCCTGATCGCGAAAAGGTTTGGACAGGAAATCACGCGCACCTGATTTCATAGCCTTGACTGTCATCGGGATGTCGCCATAGCCCGTGAGAAAAACGACGGGCGTCTTGAGATTCCGCACGGCCATCCGGTCTCTCACTTCAAGCCCATTTTCCCCTCGCAACCGGACGTCGAGAATAACGCATCCTGGCACGTCAGGTCGCAGAGCGGCCAATAGCTCCTGCGAGCAGGCGAAGGATTCCACCTCCATACCCACAGAACGCAGCAGGGCGCTTAGGGAGTTGCGCATGGCGTCGTCATCGTCGAGGACGTACACCAACGGCGACAACTGCCTCGACGCAGCTGGACTGGTTGTTGAACCCGAAGAAACGTTCATGTGCGCCTCCATCTACCTACAGCCTCGACGGCTGTTAAGCACGCTGCGAAATAAATGGTCTGATCAATTATTGACTTATACGTTGCATCCCATGATGGAAAACGCCACGGAGTGCAAGTTTTGGCATATTGTGCGAGTGGTTGGCGTTTGCGAATAGTAAAAAATTGGCGTTCGAGCGGTACGGTTACCGCGCTGACTAACTTAGCGGCCGGCGATGAGGGCGTCGAAAATAACCTAGAATCATCGATGGTGCCGAAGGACATCACGTTCGCGCCTGGTCATCCGAAAGGAGTACTTCGTCGGCCAATCGGAGGCGAGTTATGCACGAGGAAGTTCATTACAGTCATTCAGCCGATATACCCGGTCTGATCCTCGGCACCGCGAGGTTCACCAACTTTCGCTTTGAGCCGCACTACCATCTCGACTGTCACGTCGGACTGGTGACGAGCGGCGTGCAGCGTCAAACGTTTCGCGGCGAGTCGCTATATCTGACACGCGGCGTCATTCAGCTCATGCCCGCGGGCGAGGTGCACGACGGTGTCGCCGAAGGAAATGAAGAATACGTGCTGCGAACGTTTCGGTTATCACCAGAACTGTTGAACGGCCTCGGTGAAGACATCACGGGCAGGCATCATTTCCCAACGCAAGCGGCAACGGTGTTGCGCGACGACAGTCTCGCCGACCGATTGCTGGATGCACATTTGACTCTCGAGCATGGGGGGCATGACCCGATAAAAAGCGCGACTTCCATTCTTGAGATGCTGGAAACGCTGTTCGCACATCTGAAGCAACCCGTGCCTCAAACTATTGCGGGTACGCTGTCGCTTCGGCAGTTGCAGCTTGTTCGTGAGTACGCTGAGGCCCATCTCGGCGACAAGATCCTATTGGAAGAGCTTTCCCTTCTCGTCGGTCTCAGCCCGTTCCGTTTCCTGAAACTTTTCAAGCGTACCGTCGGCATGACACCGCATGCATGGCTGCTGCGTATGCGGCTCGAAAAAGCGGTGACGCTAATCAAGGAAAAGAAGACCACCTCGCTTACCGAAATTGCGTACGCCGTGGGCTTCTTTGATCAAAGCCATTTCACACGGGCATTTCGTCAGGCGTACGGCGTCACGCCGACTCAATTCTGGTAGCAGGCAGCAATTTTTTACAAGGCATGCTGGCCGCGTTTCGGTAGGGTTGTGCTTTTGGCCATGCGCCCTTCGAGGGGCGCATCTCCTGATGCAGCAGCACCGATGACAACATTCAGTTTCCTTGACGACTACAGCGAAGGCGCACACCCTGATATCCTTCGCGCACTGAGCGACTCCAACTTTATCCAGCAGGCAGCGTACGGCGACGACGCGTACTCCACCGAAGCAACGACCCGGATCAAGGCGCACCTGGGGAGCGATTTCGGAGGCGAAATCCACTATGTGGCAAGCGGTACGATGGCGAACATCGTGTCGATATCGAGCTGTCTGCGACCGCACGAGGCGGTGATTGCAGTGAACTCCGGCCATATCGTTGTGCGCGAGGCCGGCGCGATCGAGGCGACAGGGCACAAGCTCATATGCGTTCCCGCGGTCGACGGGAAACTGACGACGGACAACATCGAAGCTGCGTTGTCGGCCAACGCTCATTTTCCGCACATGGCAAAGCCACGGCTCGTCTACGTGTCGAATGCCACTGAAACGGGCACGATATACAGCCGCGAAGAGCTGACAGCAATCTCGGCGCTCGCGAGGCAGCGGAACCTGTTGCTGTTCGTCGATGGAGCTCGGCTGGGTGCCGCGCTGGCTTCGACGAAAAACGACCTGACACTGTCGGATATCGCATCGCTTGCCGATATCTTCTGGATTGGCGGCACCAAGGCTGGTGCGCTTCTGGGTGAAGCCATCGTGATTTGCCATCCGGCGTTGGCACGAGACTTCGGCTTTCACGTCAAGCAGCGTGGCGGCATGCTGGCGAAAGGCCGCTTACTGGGGATTCAGTTTCAGACGCTATTTGGCCACAGCAATCTCTTCTTCGAAAATGCCGACTACGCGAACAGAATGGCGGCGAGGCTCGCAGAAGGAATCTTGGATAGTGGTCATCTTCTCGACTCGGAACCTGCAACGAATCAGGTGTTCGCAATCTTGCCGGACAGCGTTATTCAGCAGTTGAAGCAGCACTTCGATTTTTATGTGTGGGCGAAGCGGGATGATGATCGCTCGGTGATCCGCCTGGTGACTTCGTGGGCCACCGATGTGAAGCAGGTCGACGCATTTCTGTCCCGCCTCGTGCAGCTCTGATTGCATGAGTCACACCATGGCGGCCATCGGCCATCTGCCCTTTGAAAAGAACGTTCGACACAATCGCCTAAAATAGCCACGACCTTTACGTGGCAGTTTTCCGGCTCTCTCAACGTGCGAACATCGGATCATGGACAACCTCGGGGACATCCGGCTTTTCGTCGAAGCGGCAAGCCTTGGCAGTCTGTCTGCAGCGGGCCGCAAGCTGGGCTTGTCGCCGGCGGCTGCCAGTGCACGACTGGTCAAGCTCGAAGGTGCGTTGCGCACGCAACTGTTCGAGCGCACGACGCGCAAGCTGCGGTTGACCGACGAAGGCAAGATGTATCTGTCGCACTGCCAGCATGCACTCCAGACACTCGAAGATGCACATTCAGCGCTGCAGGCCGGACGCGCGACGATCAGTGGCAAGCTGCGCGTGTCCGCGACGTCGGACTTCGGCCGCCATGTCGTCAGGCATTGGCTCGACGAGTTCAATGAACTGCATCCGAACGTGACGATCGCACTCGTGCTCTCGGATTCGCTCTCGCATCTGCTGCAGGACGAAATCGACCTGGCGATCCGCTTTGGTATACCGGCTGACAGTTCCCTGGTTGCGCGGCCGCTCGCTTCGAACCGGCGTGCGCTATGCGCGTCGCCGTCGTATATAGAAGCGCGTGGCATACCCGCGCAGCCCGACGAACTGGACGAATACGACTTCATTCTGCTTTCGTCGGCTTCCGGCGTGGCGAACGACTGGCGTTTCACGCGCGCGGGTCGAACGGTCTCGTTGACGGTGCCAACTGCGCGCGCCCGCGAGACCAACGACGGTGCGCTGGCGCGCGAATGGGCGATCGAAGGGCGCGGCCTCGTGATGAAATCCATCTGGGACGTCGGTGCGGATCTCCGTGCAGACCGGCTGCGGCTGGTTCTGCCTGAATGGCGCTGCCCTGAGGCGCCCGTCAACGCGCTGTTCCAACGCAGCCGCTATATGGCGCCACGCGTGCGCGCGCTGCTCGACTTTCTGAGCACTCGCATCGAAGACGCTGCACGCGAACTGGAGCCATTCCTTCGCTGATGTCTGGTCCGCGATCCGTGACGGAGCGGATCGCGAGCTGTCGACCGTGACGGCGAGTTGCTACATCGACTGAACCTGGACGGCTGTCTTCACGACGCCGTCGACGGACGGCGCAATGACGAGGTAGCGCCGCCTGTCCGTCGCCGTGGGTTGCGTATCATTCGCGCGTGGTGCGACGATCTGCCTGATCTGACCGATCGTATCGACGATGGCCGACCCCGCTGGGTTGGTCATGAAGCGCGCCAGCGGCTCGATGGGGCCGCTGCCGTCGGGCGCATTGCTCAAGCCCAGCACATAGGGCTGCTTCGGCTGCAGGCCCGTTACGGACGCCTGGAGCACCTGTACGACGCCCTGGTCATACAGCGAGACACTGGTCGGCGTCGCCGCGCCCTTATCACCGCCCACGGCCGTCATGGTCAGGTGCGCAGCTTCACCGGCCAGTCCGAGCGGCTGGAGGTTCTGTGTGCCGTCGCCTTCGGGCACGGCGTCCGTTATATAAGCGATGGCCTGCGGCGCCTGCCCGATCGGCACGCTGGCGACGACCTTGTTGGTGGCCGTATCGATGGCCGTCATCATGTCCGAGTTCTCCAGTCCGACATAGATGCGCGAGCCGTCGCCCGAAGGCCACACGCCATGCGGCATGTTGCCGACGGGAATCGTCGCGATCTGTTTGAAGTTGTCGGTGCGGAATACCTTGACGGCGCTTTCGCCGCCCACCGTGATGTACGCGAATGTGCCCTTGCCGGTAACGGCGAAATTTACATGATTCGTGATGGGTCCCGTATCGATGGTCTTGAGCAGCGCGAACGGCGGATGCGCGTCAAAGACCTGCGTCTTGCCCGTGTCCTTGAGCGTGAACCACACCTGTTTGCCGTCCGGCGTCGCGGCGATGTTGGGACAGAACGGGCTGGCCTGTGTGACCTTGCCGACAATCTGGTGATCGGCAACGGTGATCACATCGACCTCGGGATTGAACGACGAACACACATAGCCGTATTTGCCGTCCGGTGAAAAGATCGTCATGCCTGGACCCGCCGGCGTGACGATACGGGTTTTCTCGGCATAGGTCTGCGCGTCGAGCACCGACACATAGTTTTCCCCGCGCACGGTAATCCACACTTCACGTCCGTCTGGCGTATAGAAGGCCTCGTGTGGGGAGCGGCCCACGTAGGTGGTGTGCCTGACCGTGTTCGTCTGGGTGTCGATGAAGCTCACCGAATTCGACGCGATCGCGACCACGGCGAGCGTGTGGTGATCGGGCGAATAGCCCATGCCGTGCACTAGCACCTGGCCTTTGTATAGCGGGCTAAAGTTGCCTGGCAGCGGATCGCCCAGGCGGATCACGCCGATCAGCCGGTTCACACTCGGATCAATCACCGACACCGTGTTCGAAAACTGTTCAGCAGCATACACGCGGTCGTGGCTCGAGATGGGTGCGTTCGGGTCGGCGATGGCGCCAGGCGCCTGTCCTGCGTACGCGCTGATAGCCGCGCCAGCGGCAAGCGTCCAGACGAACACGGTGAGGGCGGTCTTGTTCACGAGGTTGTCTCCTTGGGGCCACGCGAGGGCACAGGTGAGGTGAGCGTGTCATTTCATTGGCATCGACATCGGCATGGGATGCGACGCTGCGTGCTTGTCGGCTGGCTGCGTTGGCGCGGGTTGCGAAGGCGGCAGCGGCGCGCCGATAGCGATGTTCATCGCCGCAATTTCCTGCTGCTGGTCGACGATGATTTCCTGCGCGATGCGCCGCAACTGCTCATTGTGCCCATACCGGAGTTCGGCTTTGGCCATGTCGATCGCGCCTTGGTGATGCGGCGCCATCATCGCAACGAAATCGCGGTCGACGTCGCCGGATGGCTTGATACTCATGTCACTCATCATGCGCGTCATCGCCGTGTCGTTCTCCTGCATGAACGCGTGTTCGTGAGGATCAGCGGCGCCGGTCCCGGCGCGCGAGGCGTACGCGACACTGCACAGAAACAGGCCACTTACCAGGAGCGGGAAGATGCTGTGCGCGGTGCAACGCATTGGCGTGTTCATCGTCGTCATCATGTCGAAGGAGGGCATCGAGGGCGCGGAGTCCGCTATCGCAATGGGACGATGTGCCCGGGTCCGGGGTCGTCGAAAAACGCAGATTCAGGGACTGGCTGTCAGCTGCCGAAGAACAGATTGCAGTAGCTGACGGGACCGACACACGGACGAGGCGCGGCGCCTGTCATCTGACGGCCCGATGACGAGGCGGATGAGACGCCGCCGACGCTTTGGCCCGATCCGCCTGCCGGCTGCATGGCGACTTTCCGCTCGGCGGCTTGAATATCGGCTGGATAGCCGGGGTCTTCTCCACGCGACGGCTCATAGCCCGCGCGCTCGACCTGCGCAAGATCCGCGCGGACCTCGGCGCGCGTGACGGGCGCGCTGTCCTGCTGTGCAAAACCATACAGCGGCGTCGCAAGGGCCGCAGCGCTAACGACTGTTGCAAGGATCGCTTTCATGTCACTTCCTTTTCCGCCTTTCGGCGATGGATGGCCGGTCTTGCCGGCAGGGACCGCGCCAGGTGCCGCGCGGGCCGTCAGCCGGGGAGAGATCGGTTGCGGCAAGACAAGCGTAGGCCGGCCGCTGAAGTGAATCCATTCTGCAAACGGATGGTCGTGGGCCGCCGTTCGACGCGCCCCTGCATACCAAGGTATGTATCGCTGCGCGCAACACGAGGAGGTGTGTCAACCACTTATGCGATCCGATGCCCGCTATGTGCGCGCAGCTCGGACTCGCGTGCAGCGAGAAGAGACGCTCACGCTTCGCTATCGCGAAGCCTGTCGCGCGTGCCGTTGTCTTCGCGCCGATGCTCACCGGAAGCGAGCGCGACATAGAGCGCATTCATCAGTTCGTCCGGTGACGCGGGCTTCAGAAGATAGTCGATCGCCCCCGCCTTGACTGCCTTCACAGCCGTCCGGACATCCGCGCAAGCGGTGACGAAGATGAGCGGAATGGCCGGGTTTAGCATGTGCAACTGGCGTTGTACTTCGCGGCCCGAGGTGCTCTCGAAGCACGTGTCCAGAATCACACAGGCTGGTGACGCCGCGGGCAGGGCGGCGAAAAGCGCGGCGGGCGTCGCGAACTCGATCACATCGAAACCGAGTAGGCTCAGCATGCCGTGCAGGTGACGGCGCGCATCCTCGTTCTCGTCGAAGATTGCGACGGGCGCCACGCTGCGGCGCGCGCACGCCGTGTGCAATTGCGATGCAGGGGGCGCAGGCGGCCTATTGGCCGACGTGTCGTGCCCGCGTCCGTCATGCGTCATCTGCGCCGTCTGATGATCGGAAAGCATGCGCACCTCGCCTGCACGATCGGGTACGTTCAATGGAAATGCGCCGCCGCTCGCTGACGACGAACAGGTGTCGTCGAACGGTCCGGCCCTCTCAATCATGATAAAAAATCGGCCGTTCGCTGGAGGGGAGTTAGCCCTTAATTTGCCTTAAATTTGTGCTGTTTCGTGGTGCGTGAAGTCAGGTAAACGCTTGCATTGATCCATACTGAATGGACCCTCACATAAGCATGTGATCGAAGCCGTCATGGTTATCATCCGGGAAGCTCCGTTGCGAGCCTTGCAACGGCACAGGAAGCACCATGCACGACAGGTGCGCGCGTTTCCCATGACAATAGGCGAAAATAGTCCATGAGGCGATCGCATGATCCAGCTCGGCATCATTGAGCTCGAACCCACCCAGCGGCAACTGAAGGTGCGCGGACAGACCGTCGTGCTCGGCGCACGCGCGTTCGACGTGCTGCAGACGCTGGTCCATGCGGGCGGCGCAATGGTGTCGAAAGAGACGCTGTTCGAGCGGGTGTGGCCCGGCGTCGTCGTCGAAGAAAACAACCTGCAGGTGCAGATCGCGGCGATTCGCAAGGTCTTGGGCGACGACCGCGAACTGATCCAGACCGTGGCCCGTCAGGGCTACCGTCTGATGGTCGAACGCATCATGGATGCGACGGGCACGCAGGCGGGCCCGGCGACGCCGCCATCCGTGGCGCGCAGCACGAACCTGCCGTTTCCCGTCAACGCCATTATCGGGCGCGAGCGGGCCGTCGAGGAGATCTGCGGGCTGCTCGAAACCAGCCGGGTCGTGACGCTGACAGGCGCGGGCGGCATCGGCAAGACCCGTCTCTCGCTCGAAGTCGGGCACCGTCTGCTGCCAGCCTGCCCGCACGGCGTATGGCTCGTGGAACTGGGCGTGCTCGCCGCACCCGACGGCGTAGCGGCGCGCGTCGGCGACACACTTGGCATCCGCACCGGCCAGCACGCACTGCGTCTCGACGCCATCGCCAACCACATCGGCGACCAGGCGTTATTGCTGGTGCTGGACAACTGCGAGCATGTGCTCGACGAAGCAGCGGCGCTCGCACAACACATCGTACGCAGCGTGCCGAATGCGCGTGTGCTCGCGACCAGCCGCGAGGGACTCGGCGCGCAGGGCGAAACGCTGTACGCGGTGACGCCGCTCGATACCGCTGCGTGTGATTCGGGCGACGGCGCGATGCTGCCGGCCGCCGTGCGACTGTTCATCGCGCGGATGCGGGTATTGACCGCCCAGATTCCCGCCGATGCGCGCAGCCTGCAGGCCGTACGCACGCTGTGCGAGCGGCTCGACGGCATTCCGCTCGCCATCGAGAGCGCCGCAGCGTGGGCGCCGACGCTCGGCGTCGAGCAACTCGAGGCACGACTCGACGACCGCTTCCGGCTGGTGATGCACGCACAGCGCACGTGTGTTGCGCGGCATCGGACGCTGGGCGCCACGCTCGACTGGAGCTTCGATCTGCTCGGCGAAGCGGAGCAGTCGCTGCTGTGCTCGCTGGCGGTTTTTCATGGTGGCTTCACACTCGACGGTGCGCTCGCCCTCTGTCCGGACCATTTGCCGGCGATGGCCACGATCGGCGTGATCTCGGCGCTCGTGCGCAAGTCGCTGCTGCTCGTCGACAGCGATGCGTGCAGTAGCCGCTATCGTCTGCTGGAAACGACGCGCGCCTATCTGATCGGCAAACTGCACGAGCGCGGCGAGTGGGACCGCGTCAAGAAGCGTCATGCACGCTATTTCATGCGTTTGCTGGATCCGATGCGAAGCGAGCCGAATCTCGAACAGCGAGAAGCGATGCTGCGCCAGAACCGCCGGGAACTGGACAATATTCGCGCGGCAGTCGAATGGAGCGTGATCGAAGGGCGCGACACGGAAACGGGCGTAGTGCTGTCGGAATGCGCGGCTGCGCTGATGTTTGCGCTGTCGATGTTCGAAGAGTGCGCATGGGTCGCTGATCACGCGTTGAAGGCTTATGAGCAGTGCCACGCGCGAGACGCGCGTCTGGAACTGTCGCTGCTCGGCATGCGCACGTCCGCGTGGTCATACACGCTTGGCCCAACCGACGCCGTCGCGCAGGCATGGTGCGACGTGCAGCGCAAGGCAAAGGCGTCAGGCGAAACCGACGCATGGGTCCGCGCCACCTGGGGTCTCTGGCTGCAAAAGTGGTATGCGGGCGAGCCGTCAGCGAGCCTCGGTTTTGCGCGCGAGTTCATCCGTATCGATACGCCCTACGCGGAAACGGTGTCGCTACTCGGTGCCCGTATGACGGGTGTCACCGCGCATTTTGCTGGAGATCAACCCGAAGCACGCCGGCAACTCGAACGGATGATCGCGTTTTACGACCCAGCGGTTCATGCATTTCCCATCATCGGTACGCGGCTCGACCAGAAACGCGCCGCACGGGTGACGCTCGCGCGCGTGCTGTGGCTGCAGGGCGACCTGGGCCAGGCCATCGCCGCGACCCGACAACTGGTCGACGACTGCGAGCGCGATGCGCCGCCGCTGCTGACGGGCTATGCGTTGCTGGAAGCTGCGATTCCGATCATGCTGATGCTGCGCCGCTGGGACGCGGCTATCCAATACTGCGAAGCCTTGCAAAGGCATCTCGCGAAGAACCGTGTGCCGATCTGGGAGCCCTGCGCCGACTGTTTTACGGATCTCGCCGCGATGCGGGCGCAGCCTGCGCCGGACCGGATTGCTTCACTGAACACCAACCTGGCGCGCCTGTGCGCGACCAACTTTCTCACGCATCTGTCGATGATGCGCTGCCTGCAGGCAGAGGCGCTCGGGTCCGCAGGTTTCGTTGACGATGGCGTGCGTGTCGTCAATGAAGCGATCTCACGCTGCGTGCGGGTCGGTGAACTGTGGTGTCTCGCGGAACTGCTACGCGTGCGTGCGGAGCTGTCAATCCAAAGCGAGCCGCCCTCGCCGGATGCCGCAGAACGAGATCTCGTTTTCGGCCTTAGGCTTGCACAGACACAAGGCGCGCTGTTCTGGGAATTGCGGCTCAGGAAAAGCCTTGCCCGGCTCTGGCGTAATACTGATCGCGTCGAAGAAGCACGGGAAGGTTTGCGCGGCGTCTATGAGCGATTCCAGCACGAAGGAGATATCGCCGACGTGGCGGCCGCCCGCTTGATGCTGCTGGCTATGGACGGATAGGATGGGTTGCGAACACGGATTATCTGGCTGACAAAGAGGACACGGCAATGTCGACAATCGAGCATTTCGAGTATGTCTTTCTGGGCGGCGGGAAGGGCGGAAAGACGCTGGCAATGGAACTCGCGCAGGCGGGCCACAAGGTGGCCGTGATCGAGCGTGGGATGATCGGTGGCTCGTGCATCAACATCGCGTGCATTCCGACCAAGACCTTGATTCAAAGCGCGCGAATCGAACACATCCGGCATCAGCACGACGGGCCAGCGACAGATATGGCGCAGATAGCCGCGCGCGTGAAAGGCGTGGTTGACGGCATGGTCGAGATCAACCTCAAAGCATTTCACGATTCCGGGTTCGAACTCGTGCTGGGCACAGGACGCTTTGTCGGACCGCGCCGGCTCGAAGTAAAAACGAATGGCGGTGGGCTGCGGCTGATCGAAGGCGAGCATGCCTTCATCAATACCGGCACGACAGCCGCGATTCCCGATGTGCCGGGCCTGAAGGCGGCGAACCCGCTGACTCACGTCGAAGCGCTGGTGCTGACCACGTTGCCTGACAGTCTGATCGTGCTCGGCGGCGGCTATATCGGCCTGGAGATGGCGCAGGCGTTCCACCGGCTTGGCAGCAAGGTTACCGTGATACAGGACGCGCCGCGCGTAGCGATGCGCGAAGACGAGGAAGTCAGCGAAGCCATTGAAACGGCGTTGAAAGAAGACGGTATCGATATCCGGACCCACGCGAAGCCTGTCACCGTAACGGGAACCTCGGGCGATTCGGTATCGGTTGCATTGCAGGATGGCAGCACGGTGAGCGCCAGCCACATTCTGGTGGCAGCGGGCCGCACGCCTGTGACAGCGGATATCGGACTCGACGCCGCGGGTGTCGAAGTGGACGCGCGCGGTTTCATCAAAACGGACGAACGTCTCGCGACGACTGCCGAACGCACGTGGGCGATCGGCGAAGTGGCGGGCACGCCAATGTTCACGCATGCATCGTTCGACGATTACCGGGTGCTGCGCTCGCAGCTTGCGGGCGGCAACATGACGACTCGCAACCGCATTATTCCGTATGCGCTGTTCATCGAGCCGGAACTGGGCCGCATCGGTCTTGGTGAAGCCGATGCGAAAGCGCGTGGAATTGCGGTGCGCGTTGCGAAGCTCCCGATGGCGGCGGTGCCGCGTGCGCGCACTAACGGCGCGACGAAAGGCTTCATGAAGATGCTGATCGATACGGAGTCCGACCGCATTCTCGGCTTCGCGATGCTCGGCACCAATGCGGGCGACGTCGTCACGGCGGTGCAGATGGCGATGCTCGGCGGATTGCCTTATACAGCTGTGCGCGATGCGATCATCGCGCATCCGTTGATTTCCGAAGGCCTGAATATTCTGCTGGCGAAGGTTCCGCAGCGCTCCAGTCAATAATCCTCTCCGGCAGAGTGGGCGCTATCTGCGCTCACTTTGCCCGTCATCGCCACCCCCTTGTTGATCCCCATGCATACCTACGTATGGGTTTGCCATCCATCGGCCATAAGCGGCGACCGTTTGTAGGCTGGCGACGCGCAGTGCTTGTCTCTACGCTAGAAGCACGCCATAGGTGAACGGGCGGCGCAGCGCGCCTGATCGTCGAACGACGGGATTATTCCGCTATTTTTGAATGTCTTTCAACGACGGCCTCAATTATCGCCGGCGGTTCCGCTTCGCATAATACGTTCCATTCTTTGATGTACTCAGGTCTGGACGACATCGAATGTGTATGACGTCGAGACTCCTGTGTGATTTCTGGAGTTCACTATGTCAACCATTGATGATCGTTCCGCCTCGCTTGAAACTGACGTTGAGGCATCGGTAAGCTCAAGCCGCCGCCGCTTTCTTCGACATGCTGGCGTCGGCGCCAGCATGCTCGCAACGGCTGCGTTGATGAACGGAACGGCCGGGGCCGCGGAAAACGCTGGTGCTGCAACGAATCCGTCGGCCCCGGCGGGGGCGACGGCTAGTGAGGGCGCTTTCTGGCCGAACGGCATCCGGCTCGTCGTGTCGATCTCGATGCAGTTCGAAGCAGGCGGACAGCCGCCCAAAGGCACCGACAGCCCGTTTCCGAAAGTCGACTTTCCGCCCAACGTGCCGTCCGATCCCGCGACCAATACATGGTTCGCCTATGGCTATCGCGAAGGCGTGCCACGCATGCTCGACCTGTGGGATCGTTACGGCGTCAAGGTCACGTCGCATATGATCGGCGAGGCGGCACGGCGGCATCCCGAGCTGGCGCGCGAGATCGTTGCGCGTGGTCACGAGGCGTCCGGGCATGGCCCGCGCTGGAGTTCCGAGTACGCGATGAGCCGCGCAGAAGAGCGCGTGTTTCTGCAACAGGCTGCCGATATGGTGCAGCAGGTGACGGGTCAACGTCCCATTGGCTACAACTGCAACTGGCTGCGGCGTGGTCCGAATACGCTCTCGCTCTTGCAGGAGCTCGGCTACACCTATCACATCGACGACCTGAGCCGCGACGAGCCGTTTATCGAAACCGTCAATGGCAAGGACTTCGTTGTCGTGCCCTATACGCTGCGCAACAACGACATCCTGTTGATCGAGGGCCGTAACTACTCGCCTTCGAAGTTTCTCGAGCAGATCAAGCTCGACTTCGACCAGCTGTACGAAGAGGCGGGGACGCGTCGCCGGATGATGTCGGTCAGCGCGCACGACCGTATCAGCGGATCGCCGCAAATGGTCCGCGTGTGGGACGAGTTTCTCCGCTACGCGAAGAGCCATCCCGGTGTCGCATTCATGCGCAAGGACGATATTGCACGCTATGTGTTGAACAGTCCGCACACGCTGCGTGAAACCGAGACGATCTGATCCTTTGCATGGAGGGCGATCACCATGCCTCACATCATCATCGAAGCGACGTCACGTCTTCATCAAGAGATCGACCTTCCGTCGCTGATGCTCGCAATGCACCGCGAGCTGGCCGATGCAGGTTATGCGCAGCTTGACGACCTGAAAAGTCGCTTGCACGTCTGCAACGTCTCGCTTGCAGGAGCAGACCCAGCTGCCGAGTTTGTGGTCGCGCGGCTGCTGACGACGAATCCGCGTCCCGAAGAATCACTGGCGAAGATGGCGCGAATCATTCACGACACGCTGCACGATGCGATCACCGCGAAGCCGCGCGCGTTCTGGTGGCAGTGCTGCGTGGTGGTCGATCCACACGAACGCAGCCGATATCTGAAGACAGATTCGCGCACAGCCAACCTCTGACGCTGACGACACGGAGAAATACATGATGGACGTTCAGAATCCGTCGACGGAGGCGGGAGCGGTCGCGGTTGGCGGGCGCCCGGCGCATTCGACTGCGCCGGCCGACAGACAGCTTGATCAGATTTACTCGCGAGTCCGCTTGCGTCTGATGCCACTGTTGCTGATCGCGCAGGTGCTGGCCTATCTCGATCGCGTTAACATCGGTACAGCGAAGCTGCAAATGGCAGTCGACCTGCATTTCAGCAATGCAGTCTACGGTCTGGGCGCTGGCATCTTCTTTGTCGGTTACTTCATCGCTGAGGTGCCGAGCAACATGCTGTTGCACCGCCTGGGCGCGCGCGCCTGGATTGCGCGCATCATGGTGTCGTGGGGTATTCTGTCAGCTGCCACGATGTTCATCCACTCGACGCAGGCGTTTTATGTGCAGCGCTTTCTGCTTGGGTTGGCCGAAGCAGGCTTTTTTCCCGGCGTCGTGCTGTATCTGACCTACTGGTTTCCCGCGCATCGGCGCGGCAGCATGACGACCTTGTTCATGAGCGCGACGGCCGTGTCGGGGATTGTCGGCGGACCGCTTTCAGGCTGGATCATGGTCGCGTTCAACGGTTTGCATGGCCTGGAGGGCTGGCGCTGGATGTTTCTGCTCGAGGCCGGACCCGCGATCGCACTCGGTGTCGTCATCTTTTTTCGTTTGCCCGACCGGCCGCGTGACGTTCAATGGCTCGGTGCTGAAGACAAGGCCTTGCTTCAACGCGATATCGACACTTACGTACCGTCGCAAGGCAGTACGCGTGGAAATGCGGCGCTGCGAGCAGTCCTCAACGCCACGACGCTCTTCTTTTCGGCCGTCTATTTTCTGCTGCTGGCGGGGCTGTACGGCGTGAGCTTCTGGCTGCCGAGTCTGATCCGGCAAACAGGCGTTCACGACACGCTGACGATCAGCTGGCT
>NZ_QBUY01000161.1 GCF_003121405.1 Paraburkholderia sp. C35
AGATGTGCATACGAGACAGGATCACGGTGGCGACGGCATTGGCTGTGTCGTGAAAGCCATTGACGAACTCGAATCCAAGCGCGATCAGCAGCGCGACGCCAAGCAAAAGATAAGGAACGATCGATCCCATGCGCACGGGTTCGAGATCGCCGATCAGTTGGAACGCACAATAGATCGCACCGGCAACCAGTGCGATCACGAAGACAGCGAGTCCTAAATTGCGGTTTTTGGCACTGGAAGTGCCTGTTTGCGGATATGAAAGTTCCGGCATGGCCTGGCCTCGGGGGATGGTCGGGGGGGATTACAAATCCTGCAAGGCCAGTATGTCGATACGATGACAAACCCATGACCGATATGCCCCTTAGCTATTGTGCCGTGCATCAATTGCGGTTCAGCGAGCGCGTGTCCAGCGACGAATGCAGTACGTGATCAAAGGGCCGCGGTAGCACAGACGCTAAAATAACAACCTGGCGCCTGAACGCCGATCCAGAATCGAGACCTCCTTGAAAAGAAAAATGCCAGCGCTCAACGCGCTCAAAGCTTTTGAAGTCGCCGGGCGCACGGGCAGCTTCACGCGCGCGGCGGAATTGCTCAACGTCACGCAAAGCGCGGTAAGCCGCCAGGTGCGGCAACTCGAAGAGCAACTTGGCGAAACGCTGCTGCAGCGCAGGCATCATCATCTGGATCTGACGGCTTCGGGCCGTGTGCTGCTGCAAGCGTTGCAGCATTCATTCGACAAAATCGAATGGACAGTGCGCTCAATCCAGGAAAAGCCCCATCTGAACCGCTTGCGCGTCAATGCGCCGCCGACTTACGCAAGCCGCTGGTTTTTGCCGCACCTTGGGCGCCTGCATAGCGAACATCCTGAACTCGAGTTGAGTCTTTCGACACGCCTTGAAGACAACCTCGCCGATTCGAGCGTGCTGGATTGCGCGATCCGTTTTGGTAATGGCGAGTGGGAAGGTTTCGACAATCTTCTGCTGATGAACGAACGTCATATCGCAGTGTGCTCGCCCGCGTTGCTTGCACGTCAGGCGGGAAATGGTGTCATCGACCTAAATCAATTCACATTGCTGCATGTTCTGGCCGACGACAGTCAGCGCTATCTGACCTGGCAGCACTGGCTGAAAGCAGCGGGCATTGAAGGCGTGGACACGTCGGGTGGCTTCGAATTCGATCTGCTCGATCACGCGATACACGCAGCGATCGATGGCCTGGGCATCACGATTGCCGATCGTCACATGATTTCGCAAGAACTCGCGAACGGACAACTCGTTCAGGTGCTGAACGTGCATGTCGATGGACATCAGTCGTATTGGCTCGTCACGCGTCCCGAACAGGGTAGCCTGCCTCACGTCACGGTATTTCGTGACTGGTTGCAGCAGGAAGTGTGGCTGACGCAGCGCAGTGTCGAAACGTCTGCGGCTGCACCCGTGCCTTTGATTAGCGGTCACTGATTTGCATCGTGATTGCGCCGTTTTTGACTCACTTCAATCGAGTCATCTGTTTCATATTTTCTATGAACGCTGCTTGCTGCGCTAACACCTTTAGCGTCCGGCACAAAGCAGGGCAAATGTTAAATGCGGTTGTCGCAGCCGTATAACAACGAAAAACCAACGAAAAACGACAGAAGCGCTTCCACAGCGCAAATGGACTAATTACCCCCTGTATATACTGGTATCATTTTTATACCAATCCAGACGTTGCGTATGCATCGAAACGCGCAATGTTCCTACTAAAGCTCGGCGAAAACAAAGACATGACGCGCAGCATTTCAATGCATGCGCATCACGCTCGCAGTCACTTGCTCAGGGATCGATGAAGTTGGCAACGAAAAGCAGGGCCGGGCAAGGGAAAAGCTTCGTCGAGCGTATCTATCGCTTGCGCATTGCCGGGCTGGGACTGGGCTTTTTCTGCGTCGCATCGGTTTTCGCGCTACAGCATCGCGGCTTCGTTCTCTGGTCACTCCTCGTCTTTCATGGCTTCATCTGGCCTCACGTCGCGCGACGCGCAGCGCTGGCCTGTGAAGTGCCGTTTCGCGGCGAGCGCCTGAATCTGATGGTCGATTCGATGCTAGGCGGCTTCTGGGTCGTCGCGATGCAGTTCAACGTGCTGCCCGGCGTGCTGATTCTCGCAATGCTCAGCATGGACAACATCGCCGCCGGCGGCTTGCGGCTTTTTGCTCGCGGTGTCATTGCGCATTTGCTAGGCGTGCTCGCAGGTCTCGTCACAGTGGGCTTCGTGTTTTCGCCGATGTCGCAAATGCCGACCATCCTCGCGTGTTTGCCTTTCCTGATCGTTTATCCGCTAGCGCTTGGCTTCACGAGTTATCGCCTGTCGCTCAAGCTCGCGCAGCGCACGCGCGAACTGGAGCATCTGAGCCGTACGGATGGTTTGACCCGCTTGTGGAATCGCCGGCATTGGGAAGGGCTGCTTGCTGAAGAGTTCGAGCGTTGCCGCGCGAACCGCTATGCGTCGTGTCTGTTGCTCATCGATCTCGATCATTTCAAGCGCATCAACGACACGCTAGGCCATCCTGCCGGCGACGCCGTGCTGCAGGCATTCGCCGATCTGCTGCGCAGCCATTTCCGCGCAGGCGATAGCATTGGCCGTTACGGTGGCGAAGAATTCGGTGTCGTGCTGCCGGGCGCGACCTTGCGCGAGGCGCATACCGTCGCCAAAGTACTGGTGCAGCGCGTGAGAGAAAAGACCAAAGAGGCGTCGAGCGAATGCCCGTGCACGATCAGCGTCGGCATTGCGCAGTTGACGGATGACCTGCCCGACTATCACACCTGGTTGCAGGAAGTGGACCGTAGTCTGTATCAGGCGAAAGCAACCGGCCGCGACCGGATTGTGGTTGGTGGGCTCACTCCCGTGCAGGAAGTCGCTCGAGGTTGAGCGCGCCGCTTTAGAGCGCAACCACACTAAAGCGCAACAGTACTAAAGCGCGTAAACGATCCCGGCGAAAATCGAGCCGAATAGCAGCCACTTGACGATGTAATACGTTGGCCGGTGCCAGGCCTTGAGCCGCTTGCCGACACGGCGAATGGCGTACACGTATTTGAACGCACGATTCAGAAAGCCGGTACGGTCGCCTTCGTCATTCGGCGAACTCGCGGCACGCATCACCACATTCGAGAACATCCGGTTCAATGCAGCAGCCCAGCGGAAGTACATAGGCCGCTCGACGTCGCAGAACAGCACGATGCGCGAGACTTCGGTGTCGTTCTTGGCGTAATGAATGTACGTCTCGTCGAACATGACCGTTTCGCCATCGCGCCAATAGTATTGCTGCCCGTCCACGTCGATATAGCACTTCGGATTGGCCGGCGTAACAAGACCAAGGTGATAGCGCACTGAGCCGGCATACGGATCGCGGTGACGCACGAGGCTCGCGCCCGGCGGCAATTGCGCGAACATGGCGGCCTTGATGGTCGGAATTTCCTGCAGAAGACGCGTTGTAACAGGGCAAAGCGATTGCGCCGACGGATGCGGTGCGTCATACCATTTCAGGTAAAAGCGTCGCCAGCCGGTTTTGAAAAACGAATTGAAGCCGATGTCGTTGTAACTGGTCGAGGCGGAAATCTTTTGAGCGGCATCGACGGCGAGCGCTTCTTCACGGATGATTTTCCAGTTTGCCTTGAGAGAAGCTAATTCTGGAAAACGTTCTTCGTTGATATAAGCCGTCGCCCTGAGCGGAGAAAACAGATAGCAGAGGCAGTTAATCGGCGCGAGAAAGGTCGAATGGTCTGATAGTTGGCGCCCGAAAGTAAAGCGGGCATTGCCGCGTCTCGCTACATACGCGACGCTCAGGATAAACCAGATGAGGAATAGCCAGCGCATATCTGGAACTCCAGCTTTTTGCTGAACAACCGGCTTTTAGTAACCGGATATTAAAACCAATTCTAGCCAGAATCGCGCCAGTGTGCTTTTGAGGTACACACGTTTAAATATGCTGTGCATCTGCACCTTGAGAGCGGCTTTATTGGCGCTCAGGCGCAATGCGATGTTTGATGATCTGGAAACTGTCGGTAAGTGCGAAAGTGCGATTTGAAAAAATGAACGTGCAATCAATGCAAATTCTTAGCCCGACACTGCAGCTCTTGGTGCAATGCCTCGCAAGGTAATGCCGCGTTCTTGCGGCAGCGCGTGGCTTTTCTGATGATCTTGCCGGGCCTGAGTCCCGTTGTTCTCATTTAAAGGCTCGACGGTATAGCCGCGCCGTTCCCACGCGTCGAGTCCGCCTCTTAGCGCGCGAATCTGCGTAAAGCCTTTATTGCGCATCTGTTGTGACATCGTTCTCGCCGTGACGTCGTCGGCGCAGACGCAATAGACGACCACGTCGCGCGCCAGCAAGGCGGCATCGACCGTGCCTGGCGCATGGACATCGAGCGGTAGCGCGCCGGGGATCGGCTGCGGCGTGGTGCGCTTGATTTCCTCGGGGCGCGCGTCCAGCACGATGGGCGGCTTGTCTGAGCGCATCATCGCGTCGACCTGCTCGCTCGACACGGGCGCGAGCGAAAGCGGCCGCTGCAGCCGCCAGCGCTGGATAAAGCGGAACACCAGATAGCTCGCGGCAATCGCGAACAGCACATCGAGGATGGTCCAGCCGTGTGCACGCACTTCATGAATCAGCATGCTCAATTGCCGCTCGAACACGGCGCCGCCCAGCAGCCAGAAGGTCGCCCACGCGACAATGCCGACTATGTCCCACGCAAAGAAGATAACGATGCCGACGCGCGTGGTGCCCATCAGCGGCGGCGTGATGATGGCAAGCCCCGGCACGAACTTCGAGACCGACACGATGGCGGGACCGAAGCGCATGAATAGCGCGCGCGCCTTGCGCACGCGCACCTCGACGGCCGCCGACAGGCGCGCGAGTGCATGGATCAGCCGGCGGCCGAGCAGGCGGCCGGCCGCGAACCATGCGCCGTCACCGATCAGTGCGCCCGCAAGCGCGGCCATCAGCACGTGCCAGAACGACAGATGGCCATTGGCGATAGCCGTACCCGCCAGCAGAAGCACCGGCACGGCGGGCAAAGGAATGCCGAGGCGGGTAAGCAGCACGTTCAGGAACACGACGGCTGCGCCCCAGGTATAAATTTCCGACGGATGGAAATCGACCAATTGCAATAGCTCCTTGCGCATTGGAACGCTTCGTCGTGCGCTGGCGTCTGTTCATTGTTGCACGGCCAGGTGCGCCGTGCGCTTGCCGAGCTTCAGCAAAACCCGAACCACAGGTACGGAAAAAACTAACGTTCGTCGGATGCAATCAGCGTGACGGGAATGTCGGTGCATCCCATGCTGCTCGACAGTTCGAGTTGCCGCCATTCGCCGTTATGCGATTGCGCGGAAATGAGCGGGTCGAGTTGCCGGTCGGTGCGCAACACGTTGAACGGCCACGACGGACGCAGCAGTCGCTCATGCACCAGTGAGCCGAGCCAGATCGGCGTGGGTGCCACACCATCATGCCGCGCGACCGCGTAGCCGGTGCGCCAGAAACGCAGCACATCGCGTTCGTCGCGTTGCGGGCGCTGACGGCTGAATACCAGCGTGGACGGTTCGCCATCGTTCAGCTTGGGCAGCACGGGCAGATCCATCACGGTGACATCGGGCGAGACCAGCGAGAACAGGCTGCGCGCATTGAAGCGCGTGCCTTCGAGCCAACCTCTGCTGCGCAGCTGCGCGACGATCTGCTGACGGTCGGCCGTCCATTGCACGGTGATCGGCTCGCGCCGGTCACCCTTCATATCGGAGCGGTAACAGGGAAACTGCTTCCATAGCGAGTCGGTCCACTGTGTCTGCGTGACGATCACGGGCGGCCGCTGGCGCACCTGTGGCGTCGCATCGGGCTGGCGTCCCAGAGTGATCTGCAAGCCGATGCTCGCGCACAGCACGACCAGCAGCACGGCGGGCATGTACTCGCGTGCAGGCGGTGCTTCAGGGTGCCGCCATACGGCCGTCAACGCGACGACGGCGACCCACACGGCCGCGAACGCGGCGCCGCCTACTGCATCGGAAAAGGCGAAGCGCCCGGAATAGAGGCCCGCGAACGCGATGGCGATCACGATCAGGCTGGCGAGCGCGGTGACAGCGATGCCCGCCAGCGTGCTCACGCGGCGCGCCACCACGAAGGCTAGAAAGCCGTAGACGGTCACGCTAGCCGCAACGTGGTTGCTGGGAAAGGCGTAAATGTCGGATTGCGCAGACACGGGCGGCGCATGATGCACGATCACCTGAATCGCAAAGATCAGCACTTGCGAAAAGATCACCGCGACCAGCCAGTAGATGATCATGCGCCAGCGCTTCTCGTAGGCAATCATGATGGTGGACGCGATCACCAGCGCGGCGAGCGTCGGAATGCTGCCGAGCGTCGAGGCGCGCGCGAGTGCTTCGCCGATCCAGGGCGCTTGCGCCGATTGCAGGAATCGATAGAACGAGAGGTCGACCTGCACGAGGGGATCGCCAGACACGACATCCTGCATGACGCCGAAGAAGATCCCCGCACACAACAGCACGAGCAGCGAAATGCCGATCAGCAGGCCGATGGCCGCGCGCTGGGGATCCACGATGCGATAGATCACCTTGCCATAGGATGCTTCGTGATCGCGCGCCCAGTGCACGATGCTGCTGCGCGACGCGGCGGCCCATGCACGCGCATGCGAGACCAAGACGCGCGTGATGCGGACACACACCCAAACGATAGCCGCGAAGATCGCCAGCGCCGCGACGAGGCGAAAGGACACCGCGCCTGCCAGCTGGATGGAGGCACCGAATACGACACCGGGAAGAATGTGCGCGGGTGCCCACAGCAAGGCGGACAGCACGTTCATCGCGTAGAAGCGTGCGGGCGGCATCGCGAGCATGCCCGCGACGACGGGGACGATGGCCCTTAGCGGCGCGGCAAAGCGCGCGAACACGACGCTCTTCGCGCCGTGTTTGTCGAAGTACTTCTGGCCGCTTTCGAGCAGACCGGGATGCCTGCTGAACGGCCAGAGCCGGCTGATCCTGTCCTTGTAGCGGTGGCCGAACCAGTAGCTCATGCCGTCGCCCGCCACGGCGCCTGCAATTGCACACGCAAACAGCCAGCCGAGATTCAGTGTGCCCGTACCGACCAGCGCACCCGCAATGAACATCGCCGTGCTGCCCGGCACGAAGGTGCCGATGATCGCGACGGCTTCGAGAAACGCGGCAAGAAACACGACGACCAGCGTCCACGCAGTGTGGCCTGCGAGCAGGTGCAGCAACTGGACGTACGCGTGCTCCATCAATATCTCCGGGTGTCGATGCGGCTATCAAAGAGCACGGCGACGCGCATGCGGGCGCTAGAAAAAAGGACATTGAAAGTTTATCAGCGTCCGGGTGTGGGACGCAGGTGTGCGGCCATGCAGCAAAGCGCATGCACAGGCATTAACGTTTGAAGGCGCGTCTTTATTCGCGCGCCATGCAATGCGATGCCAAAAGACACGTCGGCAAAGAATCGCTGCAAAGCTTAGGCGAGTCTTAAGCGACATCGCGTATCAATGCGCAACGGTTTTCTTACCCGGGCTTTAAAACCGTAGCGCTTCTAAGCAATTCCATGGCATAGTCCGCGTATGTAATTCAAAGGGAGGCAATAATGGCTACATTGGAAATCATCCAGGCACGTATAAAGAAGCTGCAGACTCAGGCTGAAACGCTCCTCGCTAAACGCGCGCAAGGCGCGTTGGATCAGATCCGCGATCTGATGATCAAGCATGGCCTCACCACGGAAGATATCGAGCGTCGAGCTAAAGCAAGACGTGAACGCGAACGCAAGGAGCGTCTTGGTCTCAAGAATGGCAAGACGACGGCATCGGCTGCTGTGAAAGGCAAATTGCCGCCGAAGTATCGCGATCCCAAGACGGGCGCGACGTGGAGTGGTCACGCCAGGCCGCCGGCATGGATCAAGGACGTGAAAGACCGTAGCAAGTTCTTGATCGATGCCGCAGCGGCTGTTTCGGAAGCTGTGGTCACTGTGAAGAAAACGGCTGTCAAGAAAGCGGCAGCGAAGAAAGCTGTAACGGCGAAGTCGGCGGGCCGCAAGGTTGCTAAAAAAGTAGCGGGCGTAAAGGCAGCGGCGAAGAAAGCCGTCGCGAAGAAAGCGACGGCAAAACCGGCTGGCAAGAAGGCCGTGGCTAAAAAAGCTGCGGCGAAGTCTGCTGCGCCGGCTGCCGGCAAGCGTGTGATCGCAAAGAAAGCCGCCGCGAAGAAGGCGGTCGCGCGCAAGGCGCCTGCTAAAAAGGCCGCAGCAAAGAAAGTAGCGGTCAAAACGGTTGCGCCCGTCGTTGAAACGTCGGTGACGGCGCAAACGGCTGCTCCGGCGGCTGGCGAGGCTTGATCCGTTCTTACGCAGCTTTCCTGATCTGATCAGGTCCGGTCCGGCGCAATTGCGCCGGACTTTTCACATGCGCGGTGCACAGCCGCTGCGTCTTCCACGTTTAACCGGTGCAACACCGGCTCGCCTGAAAGCGGATTGACCGTCCTGGCGCTCCTTTTCCCAGCTTCCGAAACACGCATTTCCACATCTGTGCCGCGTACCCCGGCAATTTCTCTGTTTGCGGGTCAAATCGCCCTACAAACATGATTTTTTCGAATGTTTGGCGGTCGAAATACTCGCTTGCGTGACATTAGGTCGCGGAGAAGAATCGCGTTCATGCGCCGGCTGCATGTTTCTTTTCCTTCTGACTCGCCGCCGGTTATGTGCTTCGCGCACGCGTCACCAGGTAAAGAACCATGCGACTCGACCGGAATTTCGTGAGCGGCCAGTTTGTCGAACCCGCCACGGACGAACTGATCTCCGTCTATAACCCCGCCACCGAAGCGCTGATTGCCCAGGTATCGGGTGCGTCCCGCGAAGAGGCGGTGGCTGCAGTCCAGGCAGCTGCCGCTGCGCAAAAAGGCTGGCGCAAGCTGCCTGCCGCTGAGCGCGCGACCTATCTGCACAAGCTCGCAGACGCATTGACCGACTGCGCACCCGCCATCGGCGCGGCACTTGCGCTGGAATCGGGCAAGAGCGTCGCCGATGCGACCAACGAAGCCATCTACGCCGGCCAGATCACGCGCTATCACGCCGAGTGGGCGCGCCGTATCGAAGGCGAAGTCATTCCCAGCGACACACCCGACGAAAACCTTGTGCTGCATCGCGAGCCGATTGGCGTGGTGGCGTGCCTGATTCCGTTCAATTACCCCGTCTACACGTTCATGCGCAAGATTGCGCCGGCGTTGATCGCGGGTAACACGGTGGTCGTGCGCCCGAGCAACAACACGCCGAGTTCCGCATTCGAAATCGCCAAGGCCGTGCAGCGCGCCGAACTGCCGGCAGGTGTCGTCAATATTCTCGCGATGAGCCATGCGACGGCAGAAGCCGTCTGCACGCATCCTGCCGTCGGCATGATCACGCTGACGGGCAGCGTCGGTGCGGGCCGCAAGGTACTGGACTACTGCAAGGAAAACATCGCCAAGCCTTCGCTCGAACTCGGCGGCAAGACGCCCGCCATCATCGAGCCCGATGCGGATCTGGAAAAGGCGGCACGCGAACTGGTCGGTTCGAAGACGACGCATTGCGGCCAGCTCTGCACGGCCATCGAGCGCGTTTATGTGCACGAAAGCGTGCATGACCAGTTCGTCGCGCTGCTGAAGAAGAACATGAGCGCAGTCAAGAGTGGCGACCGCAGCGTCGACGCTTCGTTGATGGGCCCGCTCGTCAATGAGGCTTCGCGCCAGTCCATTCACGCAATGGTGCAGCGCGCAGTTGCCGACGGCGCGACGCTTGAAACGGGCGGCGTGCTGCCCGAAGGCAAGGGCTTCTTCTATCCCGCCACGTTGCTGACGAATTGCCGTCAGGACATGGAGATCATTCAGGAAGAAACCTTCGGCCCGATCATGCCCGTGGTGCGCTACAGCACGCTCGACGAAGCGCTGCAAATGGCCAACGACCATCAATTCGGTTTGTCTTCGGTGCTCTACACCGAGAACTACCGCACGACGATGAAAGTCGCGAACAACATCGAAGCGGGCGAACTCTATGTGAACCGCACGCCGGCCGATCCGTATCAAGGCTTCCACGCAGGCTGGAAACGTTCCGGTCTCGGCGGCGACGACGGCAAGCACGGCATGCTCGAATTCACGCAGACGCGTCTCGTCGTCATGAAGTACTGATCCTGTCAGGGCGCATTCGTATTTGACCCATCAAAGCGGATGCGCTCTTTTTTTTAACCGAAAAAAGCACACGCTGCATTCATAACAAAGATCTGGAGACACGACGGCCACGGCGCAAACCGTGCTCCTCGCGCGTCTCTTAGGAGCACCACTGTGGCAAGTCAACCTCTTCAAACGGGCAAAGCAACGCCCCGTTCCGCCGATGCAACCGCGCAATTGGGCAACAAGGCACAACGCTATGTGCAATTGCTGCTGCTCGTGATTGCAGCAGGCGCGATCTATCCGATTCTCTATCTGCGTCAGGTGTATCAGCCGACGATGCTGGAAGTGTTCCACATCAGCGAAAGTCAGCTGGGTTATCTGTATTCGATGCTCGGCACGATCTTTCTGCTGAGCTATCTGCCGAGCGGCTGGCTCGCGGACCGCATCGCGCCGCGCATGCTGATCAGCTTCTCACTGGTCGCGACGGGGCTGCTCGGCCTCGTGTATTCGACGGCACCGTCGTTCAACCTGCTGCTGATGATCTTCGGCGGCTGGGGTCTGTCGACGGGTCTGACCTTCTGGGCAGCCGTGATCAAGCGCGTGTCGATGATCGCCGGTGCCGACGAACAGGGCCGTTTCTTCGGCTTTCTCGACGGTGGCCGCGGTTTGATCGAAGCGATGCTTGCGACCATCGCGATCACGCTGTTCGCGTGGCTCACGCAGACCAAGGGTGAACCGGCCGCGGTCGGCTTCAAGGTCGTCGTTTATATGTACGCGTTCCTGTGCATTGGCCTTGGCGTGATGCTCGCACTGGTCAAAGATCCGTCGGCGAATGTGAAAAGTGCGAAGGCCGCCCGTCACAGCAATGTGATCGCGGACCTGATCACGCTCGCGAAGATTCCCGAGCTGTGGCTGGTCGCGGCAATCGTGTTCTGCGGCTATCAGGTGTTCTGGGCGACGTACAGCTTCTCGGCGTACCTGCACGAAGGCGAGATCGGTTTGTCGGTGGTGATGGCGGGCACGATCACGACGCTCAAGCTGTGGATGCGTCCTATCGGCGGGATTGGCGGCGGCTTTCTCGGCGACCGCTTTTCGAAAGTGACCGTGCTGATCATTGCGCTGTTTCTCGCGTCGCTCTCGCTGATCGGCCTGATCGCGGCACCGCAGATCAGCAGCCATGTGATGCTGGTGTTCCTCGTGCTGTTTATCGGCATCCTGACGTACGCGATTCGCGGTCTGTACTGGTCGCTGCTCGACCGCTGCAATGTGCCGGTCGAAACGATGGGTCTTGCGATTGGCCTGATTTCGGTGCTCGGTTATTCGCCCGATGTGTTCCTGCCGCTCATCAACGGCTATCTGACCCAGAACTATCCGGGCGTGCACGGATATCAAATGTACTTCGGCTACGTGGCCGCCGTGTCCGCCGTTGGCGGTGTCGCGGGCCTCGTGCTGCGCAATATGCTTAACAGGAAGGAAGCGTAAATGAAAGTCGTCTCGCTCGAAACGCATATCGTCGCCGTACCGCCGCCGCATATCGGCGGCATGTACTGGATCTTCGTCAAGCTGAAGACCGATTGCGGTATTGAAGGCGTCGGCGAAATCTACTCGGCGACGTTCCATCCGAGTGCGATGGGCCCGATCATCGACGACGTGTTCTCGCGCTATCTGCTCGATAAAGACCCGCATCACGTCGAGCGTCTGTGGCGCGAAGCGTATTCGAGCGGCTTCACGCAACGTCCCGATCTGACGATGATGGGTGTCGTGAGCGGCCTCGAAATGGCCTGCTGGGACATCATCGGCAAGGCGGCGAACAAGCCCGTCTATGAACTGCTGGGTGGCCGCGTGAATGAGCGCCTGCGTTCGTACACGTATCTGTACCCGAAGAACCGTCGCGGCGAATACGATTACGACGATCCCGATCTCGCGGCCGAATGCGCGGCGGAAAACGTCAAGCGCGGCTTTACGGCAGTGAAGTTCGATCCGGCGGGCCCCTATACGGCGTACTCGGGTCATCACCTGTCGCTCGAAGTGATGGACCGTTGCGAGACGTTCTGCCGCAAGGTGCGCGAAGCGGTTGGCAGCAAGGCTGATCTGCTGTTCGGCACGCATGGCCAGATGGTGCCGGCATCGGCGATCCGTCTTGCCAAGCGCCTCGAAAAATACGATCCGCTGTGGTTCGAAGAACCCGTGCCGCCGGGACAGCACGACGCGATGGCCGAAGTTGCGCGTCACACGAGCATTCCTATTTCGGCTGGCGAGCGCCTCACCACCAAGTACGAATTCCACAAGCTGCTGGAAGCGGGCGGCGCATCGATCATTCAATTGAACGTGGCACGCGTCGGTGGCCTGCTCGAAGCGAAGAAAGTGGCGACGCTGGCCGAGGTGTACTACGCGCAGATCGCGCCGCATCTCTACAACGGTCCCGTGGGCGCCGCCGCGAGCATTCAGCTTGCGACGTGCACGCCGAACTTCCTGATTCAGGAAAGCATCGGCACGTGGGGCGGTTTCCACGCCGAAGTGCTGAAGACACCGATCCGCTGGGAAGACGGCTACATCATTCCGTCGACGGAACCGGGTCTCGGCGTCGAGCTGAACATGGAAGTGGTACAGCAGCACACGCCATACACGGGCGAACGCCTGCATCTGCAGATGGCGTCGAAGCCCGCCGATGTGAAGGATCTCGCGCCGGCCAAGGGCTGAGTGCGCGAACGGGCCTCAACGTATTCCACGGATTGGACGCCTGCGGGCGAAGAGAACATGAATTACGACTACATCATCGTTGGCGCGGGTTCGGCGGGCTGCATTCTTGCCAACCGGCTGTCGGCATCGGGCCAGTACTCGGTGCTGCTGCTCGAGGCAGGCAAAGCCGACGATTCGTTCTGGTTCAAGATTCCGGTCGGTTTCACGAAGACGTACTACAACGAAACCTACAACTGGATGTACTACAGCGAACCGGAGAAAGAACTCGACAACCGCCAGCTGTATTGCCCGCGCGGCAAGGTACAGGGCGGCTCCGGCTCGATCAACGCGATGATCTACGTGCGTGGTCAGGAGCAGGACTACGAGGACTGGGTGAAAGCGGGCAATAAAGGCTGGTCTTATCGCGACGTGCTGCCGTATTTCCGCAAGCTCGAATCGCATCCGCTCGGCAACACGGAGTATCACGGCGCCAGCGGCCCGATCGGCATTTCGCCGATGAAGGATGCTGCGCATCCCATTTGCCACGTGTTCCTGAAGGGCTGCGAGCAGGCCGGCTACAAGCGCACGGACGATTTCAACGGTGCGCAGTTCGAAGGCGCAGGCATCTACGATGTGAATACGCGTAATGGCCAGCGTTCGTCGAGCAGCTTCGAGTACCTGCATCCCGTGTTGAATCGCAAGAACCTGACGGTCGAGCGCGAAGTGCTCGTCAAGCAGGTGCTGTTCGATGCGAACAGGCGCGCGACGGGCGTGGTCGTCAAGCAGAACGGCAATGCGCGTCATTTCACGGCAAATCGTGAAGTGATTCTCTCGGCGGGTGCTGTCGATACGCCGAAGCTGCTGCAACTGTCGGGCGTGGGCGATAGCGCACTGCTCGCAGAGCACCGGGTGCCGCTCGTGCATCACCTGCCTGCCGTTGGCCAGCACCTGCAGGATCACCTGTGCGTGAGTGTTTACTATCGCGCGAACGTGAAGACGCTGAACGACGAGATGCGTCCGTTGCTTGGCAAGGTGAAACTCGGTTTGCAGTATCTGCTGACGCGTAAAGGTCCGCTTGCGATGAGCGTGAATCAGGCGGGCGGGTTCTTCCGGGGCAGCGAGAGCGAAGCGTTGCCGAATATGCAGCTCTATTTCAACCCGCTGTCGTATCGCATTCCGAAGAGCAGCAAGGCGAGCCTCGAGCCGGAACCGTATTCGGGCTTCCTGCTGTGCTTCAATCCGTGCCGCCCGACCAGCCGCGGTTCGATCCAGATCGCATCCGACCGTGCGGAAGATCCCGCGAAGATCCGTATCAATGCGCTGACCACGCAGAAAGATATCGACGAAGCCATTCAGGGCTGCGAGCTGGTGCGCAAGATCATGTCGACGGCTGCGTTGACGGATATTACTGTCGAAGAGATTTCCCCTGGTCCGCAGGTGAATGATCGCGAAGGCTTCTTGCAGTACTTCCGTGAGCAGTCAGGGTCGATCTATCACCTGTGCGGATCGTGCGCGATGGGACCGGACGATGGCAACTCGGTTGTCGATGAGCGCTTGCGCGTGCATGGCATGTCGGGGTTGCGGATTGTCGATGCTTCGATTTTCCCGAATATCACATCGGGCAATATCAATGCGCCGACGATGATGGTCGCAGAGAAGGGTGCAGAGATGATTCTCGAAGATGCAGTTGGGGCCGCTGGGGCGGCGGTTCGGGAGGGGGGGAAGGTTTTTGCTGCGGCGCATTGAGTTGATGTGTTGGTAGGGTTTTGGTTTTTTGGTGGGTGTTTGTTGGCGTCCGCGATTTGTTAGTGGTCTGCTAGTGTTGCCCCTGTGCGGGGCAGCACCTACTTTTCTTTGCCGCGGCAAAGAAAAGTAGGCAAAAGAAAGCCGCTGAACACCGCCAACCCTTGTAGTTGCCTGCGGGTCCCCAGCCGGTCCTATCCTTCATGCGGCATCGATTCTCTCAATGCCCACTGCCAGCGCTCTTTAAGGACGCATCACCCTCTTCAAGCACCCGCGTCTCCGCGAGCCTTACCAGTTCGGCCCAGGCCGCCCAGGTGGCAAACGGTGTGT
>NZ_QBUY01000162.1 GCF_003121405.1 Paraburkholderia sp. C35
TTTCTTTGCGGCGGCAAAGAAAGTAAGTGCCGCCCCGCACAGGGGCAACGCCTGAAGCACCACTAACAAACCGCGGACGCCACCAAAACCAACAGCAAATCCAGAATCACATTTCCCCTTGCATGCGCAGCAATTCTTCCCTCAACCGCAGCAAAGGTTCCTTCACCTCATCTTCGGCCCACGTATCGAGATCATCGATCGCCCGATGACACCCATCCAGCACCACATCGAGATCAACAGGCACACCATTCGCCAGCGCGAACTGAATCGTCTCCGCATATTGCTGGCACTCATCCTCGCCATACGAAATATCGAGGTTATCGCCAATCACCACGGCAATATTGCTGCGCGCCTTATCGTCAGGCGTAACCATATCGATGATCCCGCGCGCGACAGCGGGCGAATAGTACAGCGCGATATCGAGCCATTGCGCAGCGTCGAAATCCGCTTCGCCGAATTGCGCTTCGAAGAATTCGATTGCTTCCTGCTCATGGGTTTCGTCAGCGTCCACGCTGATGCACAACTCTTCGAATTGCTCTTCTCGTTCGCTGCGGATAGTGCCGTCCATCTTTGCCTCGCTTGCCAGTCAACCAGTGCCAATAAAAATGCCGCGCGATGAAGCGCGGCACGCATTATAGGACGTCAGGCTGACAGGCGTGTTCGCGGGCCCGACACGCGCTAGCTGGTGCCGCGTTACGCCGACTCCACCACCCACGCGTCGAACCACTCGCGCGGCCGCGCGATGTCGTCCTGTGCGGCGATGATCTCCAGTTCATACCGCCCCGCATCGTAGGTGGCACGCACCACGGCATTCACGGCGGCAATCGTATGCTCGAACGCGCTGCGCACGGAATCGCCCAGCAGCGTGCGCGCGACGAACACGGCGCTAGTCAGATCGCCGACGCCCACCGGCTGCCGCGCAAACGGATAAAGCGGGCGCTGGCCCATCCACGCTTCACGCTCCGTCACCACCAGCATGTTGAAGCGGTCCGCGAGGCTGTTGCGGTCGAGCAGATGCTTGACGAGCATCGTCTTCGGGCCGCGCTTCATCACCTCGCGACAGGCGGCCACGGCTTCCTCGACGGTTTCGATCTCGCGCCCGACGAGGCGCTGCAATTCGCTGTGATTCGGGCACATCACGTCGGAGACTTCGGGCATGGTCCGCACCAGAAACTCCTGAATGCCCGGCTCGACGCGGCAGCCCGTCGTCGTGCCCATCACAGGATCGCAGATATAGCGCGCATGCGGATTGGCCGCCTTCACGGCACGCACGATCTCGATCACCGATTGCGCCTGCTCGGGCGTGCCGAGATAGCCCGACAGCACCGCGTCGCAGCGCGGCAGCACGCCAATCGCGCCGATGCCTTCGACGAGCGCAAGCATCTGCGACGCGTCGATCGCGCTGCCTTCCCAATGGCCGTATTGCGTGTGGTTCGAGAACTGCACCGTGTTGAGCGGCCACACGTTGACGCCGAGGCGCCGCATCGGAAACACCGATGCGCTGTTGCCCGCGTGCCCGAATACGACGTGCGACTGGATGCTCAGGACGTTTTTCATGTCGAACCGATAGGGCGCGGGAAGGGCGCCACCAGAAAGAATGCGATACGGATGGGCGATGTGGATGCACCGCTTTGGCGCGGCAATGCATGACGGACGTCAGGACGTAGAACACGTAGCGGACGTCACGCTCGCCAGGCAAGCGCCACGACTACTTCGGTTGCGTCAGGCGCTGTTCATCACAAGATACATGAGTTTTCACGCGACGGAACCGATCCGGCCCCGTCGTGTTGCGTCGAACCATCAATGTGCGCGCCGACGTTGCGTCGGACTTGCGCCGAACTTGCGCCAGATTGCACGCCGTCAATCGACAAGGCTGCGCGCCTAGACGAGTTCGCGGTACAGCGCGAGATAGCGTTCCGCCGACGCGCCCCAGCCGAAATCCTGACGCATCGCGCGGCGCTGTGTGGCCTTCCAGTCGGTGCGCCGCGCGTACAGCGCGAACGCGCGGCGGATCGCGGCCGTGAGCGCCTCGGGTTCGAAACGCTCGAATACGAAACCGGTCGCGAGATCGTCGGCGATGTTTTCCAGCGACGCATCGACCACGGTATCGGCGAGGCCGCCCACGCGGTGCACGAGCGGCAGCGAGCCATAGGCGAGGGCATACAGCTGCGTCAGGCCGCACGGCTCGAAGCGCGACGGCACCGCGATCACGTCGCTGCCCGCGACGATCTGATGCGCAAGCGTCTCGTCGAAGCCAAGTTCGACGGCGACGCTCTCGGGATGCGCCTGCGCGACCCGCTGCAGGCCGTTTTCGAGCGCCGGGTCGCCTGTGCCGAACACCACCAGCTGCCCGCCGCGCTTGATGATTTCCGGCAGCGCCGCGAGCAGCAGATCGAGGCCTTTCTGCTCGGTCAGGCGGCTGACGACGCCGAACAGCAGCGCATCGGCTTTCTGCGCGAGATGGAAGCGCTCCTGCAGCGCCGTCTTGCACGCGCGCTTGCCGGCGAGGCGCGTGTCCGTGTAACGCGCCGCGACGAGTTGGTCAATCGACGGCTGCCAGACGGTGTAATCGACGCCGTTCAGGATGCCCGACAGATCGTGCGAACGCTGGCTCAGCAGCCCGTCCAGCCCGCCGCCTTGCGCGAGCGTCTGGATTTCGCGCGCATAGGGCGGACTGACGGTGGTGATGCGGTCGCTGTAGAAGAGACCCGCTTTCAGGAACGACATTTGTCCGTAGAACTCGACGCCGCTCATGTGGAAGAAGTCGGCGGGCAGTCCGAGCTGGCCGATCTGGTGCGCCGGAAAGATGCCCTGATACGCGAGGTTGTGGACGGTGAAGATGGTGCGCGCGGGCGGCTTGCCGCGCTCGCGGGCGGCCGCCTTCAGATAGGCGGGCGCGAGTCCGGCGTGCCAGTCGTGCGCGTGCACGATCTGCGGCGCCCACGCGGGGTCGAGATGCTGCGCGACCTGCGCGGCCACCCAGCCGAGCATCGCGAAGCGTTGCGCGTTGTCGCCGTAGGGGACGTGCTCGGCATCGAGATACGGATTGCCGACGCGGTCATACAGCGTTTCCGCGCGGATCACGTAGACGATCAGGCCATTCGTGGGCAGCGTGCCGCGTTCCAGCGTCACATTCGACGCGCCGAAGCGCTCGCCGATCCGCGCGACGGGCTGCAGGTCGGCCAGCCCGGCGACCACGGCAGGAAAGCCGGGCAGCAGCACGCGCACGTCGGCGCCCAGTTCGATCAGCGCGGGCGGCAGTGCGCCCACGACATCGGCGAGGCCGCCCGTTTTCAGAAGGGGATACAGCTCGCTTGCGACGTGCAGCGCGCGGATCGTCATGGGCTTCAGTCCTGTTCGCTAGAGGTTGCGTGGCGGTTATGTGCCGGTTGCCGCGATCTGCCGCCAGCGATCGCCGTGCCTGCAAGTCCCGTCGCCGCTGGCCGCCGGGCGCCGACAGCGGACGCGCTAGCGCGCGGCAGCCGCCTGCCGCTTGAGCGCCTCCGCCGTGACCAGCACGACGCCGCTGTCGGTCCGGTAGAAGCGTTCGCCATCGCGCACGGGGTCTTCGCCGATCACGGTGCCGTCGGGAATCTGGCAGCCGCGGTCGATCACGACCTTGCGCAGGCGGCAACTCGCGCCGATCGACACTTGCGGTAACAAGACTGCCTCAGCGATGTTACAGAACGAATTCACAACCACATTCGACGCCAAAACCGAGCGAGAAATCTGCGAGCCGGAGATCACGCAGCCACCGCACACGATCAGATTGGTCCCCGAGCCTTGCAGTCCGTTCAGGTCGCGCACGAACTTGGCGGGCGGAAGCTGCTCCTGGTGCGTCCAGATCGGCCAGTTGCGGTCGTAGAGGTCGAGTGCGGGAATCGTCGAGGCGAGATCGAGATTCGCGGCCCAGTAGGCGTCGATGGTGCCGACGTCGCGCCAGTAAGGCTCGACGCTCGGGTCCGACGATACGCACGACATGCTGAACGGATGTGCGATCGCATGCCCCGACGTGACGACGCGCGGAATGATGTCCTTGCCGAAGTCGTGGTCCGTGGCGACGCTGCTGATGTTCTCCTCCAGCATCGAATACAGGTAATCGGCGTTGAACACGTAGATACCCATGCTGGCCAGCGCAATGTCGGGGCGGCCGGGCATGGCGGGCGGATCGGCGGGTTTTTCGACGAAGCCCGTCACGCGGCGCTGCTCGTCGACGTGCATCACGCCGAAGGCGGTAGCGTCCATGCGCGGCACCTCGATACAGCCGACCGTGCAATCGGCGCCGGACTCCACGTGGTCCATCACCATGCGCGTGTAGTCCATCTTGTAGATGTGATCGCCCGCCAGCACGACGACGTATTTCGGCCGGATCGAACGGATGATGTCGAGGTTCTGGAACACGGCGTCGGCCGTGCCGCGATACCAGTGCGCGCCTTCCACGCGTTGTTGCGCCGGCCACAGGTCGATGAACTCGCTGAACTCGCCGCGCAGGAAGCCCCAGCCGCGCTGCACGTGCCGCAAGAGCGAGTGCGCCTTGTACTGCGTGACGACGGCGATGCGCCGGATGCCCGAATTCAGGCAGTTCGACAATGCAAAATCGATGATCCGGTACTTGCCGCCGAAGTGCACGGCGGGCTTCACGCGCTTGTTCGTGAGCGGCCCGAGCCGCGTGCCGCGTCCGCCCGCGAGGACGATGGCGAGTGTCGTGTGTTGCAGATCGTTGAGGCTTGCCGGCGAATCCATGTGCGTCTCCATTTTTAGGTGAGCCCTGGTGGAAGCTTTCTTTGCCCCGGCGTTTGCGCCTGGTATCGGACGCTGTGCGTTGTTGTTGTGGGTTTGTTCTTGTTCTTCGACGGCTCCGGGTCGTGTCTTCGCGCTGGCATCCGCAATGCTCATTCCCGCCAGCCAGCGATTAGTCTGGACCATGCGCATGCCGCGCGCAACATGGCGCGTTCGTCATGCCACATTTGGCGCGTGGGCCGACAGCGGACTGGCTGCCGGCTCGTTGCGGACGCGGGTGCGAGAGGTAGAAACGGCCTGTCCGCGCGGCATGCCGATACGGTATCCGGGCAATTTATGCCGGATCGGCGCAGCTTGCGGTTCAAACAGGTGTTCGCGCCGTTTTGCGCGCGGGTGGGCCTGTGCACGCGGCGCTGCAAAGCGGGCGCAAGGCGGGCATCATGACGGGCCAGATGCATCTCGCCAGCCAATCCATGACAATCCGCGCCTCGCTCGTTGCCGTTTCCCTGTCCGCATGCGTTGCTTTCTGGGGCGTCGCTGCCCATGCCGCCGATACCGCCAGTGCAGGTTCCACGCCGTCGTCGGGCGCGGCCGCTGCCGCCGACGGTCCCGCGTACGGCCCCGAACTGCAGGGCTTCAACTATCCCGCGCCCGTGCACCAGTTCGAGTTCACCTCGCAAGGCGAGGCGCTGCACATGGCTTACATGGACGTGGCGCCCGAGCATCCGAATGGCCGCACGGTGGTGTTGCTGCACGGCAAGAATTTTTGCGCTGCGACATGGGAAGGCACCGTCGAGCGGTTGTCGGCGGCGGGTTATCGCGTGATCGCGCCCGACCAGATCGGCTTTTGCAAGTCGAGCAAGCCGCAGCGCTATCAGTTCAGCTTCCAGCAACTGGCGCGCAATACGCATGCGCTGCTCGAATCGATTGGCGTGACGGACGCGACCATCGTCGGGCATTCGACGGGCGGGATGCTGGCGATTCGCTATGCGCTGATGTACCCGGCGCAGACGCAGCAACTGGTGCTGGTCAATCCCATCGGGCTGGAGGACTGGAAGGCGAAGGGCGTGCCGTCGCTATCCGTCGACCAGTGGTACGAGCGTGAACTGAAGACCACGGCAGACGGCATCCGCCGCTACGAGCAGGCGACTTACTACTCGGGCCAGTGGCGCAGCGATTTCGAGCCGTGGGTGCAGATGCTGGCGGGGATGTACCGCGGGCCGGGCAAGAAGGAAGTGGCGTGGGACTCGGCGCTGCTGTACGACATGATCTATACGCAGCCCGTCGTCTATGAACTCGGCCTGCTGAAGTTGCCGACGCTGCTGCTGATCGGCCAGAAGGATACGACGGCGATCGGCAAGGATGCCGCGCCGCCCGAGGTGCGGGCAAAGATCGGCCTTTATCCGCAACTCGGCAAGGCCGCTGCGAAAGCGATCCCGCACGCGACGCTGGTCGAATTCGCCGAGCTCGGCCATGCGCCGCAGATGCAGGATCCGGCGGCGTTCCATAAGGCATTGCTGGATGGGCTGGCGGCCGTGCCTGCCAATCACTGATCGATTCGAGGTTTTGCCTGTCGGGCCGCGCGAAAAAACCTGGGCCGCAGGCAACACCACAATCGTCGCGATCGACCCGGACGCTCAGGCGTCGGCGAGTTCACCCCGCACCTGCGCGCCAATCTCGAACGAGCGCAGGCGCGCAGCGTGGTCGTAAATCTGCGCGGTCAGCATCAGTTCATTGGCACCTGTCTGCTGGATAATCGAACGCAGCCCGTCGCGCACCGTATCGCGATCGCCGATCACCGAGCACGCCAGCGAGTGCCGCACGCTGCTCATTTCCATCTCCGATGCCGAGACGTGATCGACAGGCGGTTGCAACTGGCCCGGCGTGCCGCGCCGCAGGTTGATGAACTGCTGCTCGAGCGAGGTGAAGAGGCGGCGTGCTTCGTCGGTGGTGTCGGCGGCGAACAGGTTCACGCCGACCATCGCGTAGGGCTTGTCGAGTGTTTCCGACGCCTGGAACTGCGTGCGATACACATGCAGCGCCTGCATCATGTAATCGGGCGCGAAGTGCGACGCGAACGCGAACGGCAGACCCAGCGCCGCTGCCAGTTGCGCGCTGAACAGGCTGGAGCCGAGCAGCCACAGCGGCACGTTCAGGCCCGCGCCCGGCACTGCGCGCACGCGCTGGCCCGGCACCGGTTCGGCGAAGTAGCGCTGCAGTTCGACCACATCGTCGGGGAAGGAATCGGCGCTGCCGTGCAGATCGCGGCGCAGCGCGCGGGCGGTGGTCTGATCGGTGCCGGGCGCACGGCCCAGGCCCAGATCGATACGCCCCGGATACAGCGACGCCAGCGTGCCGAACTGCTCGGCGATCACGAGCGGCGCGTGATTGGGCAGCATCACGCCGCCCGAGCCGACACGGATCGTCTTCGTGCCGCCCGCCACGTGCGCGATCACGACGGAAGTCGCCGCGCTCGCGATGCCCGTCATGTTGTGATGCTCGGCGAGCCAGAAACGCTTGTAGCCCCATTGCTCGGCGTGTTGCGCGAGATCGAGCGAATTGCGGAAGGCGTCGGACGCGCTCGCGCCGGCATTGATGGGAGACAGATCGAGGACGGAAAATGGAATCATGAGGTTCGATGTGCGGCCAACTATCGTCGATTGCAAGTGCGGCACGACGACGCGCCGGTCCGTCTGGCGTGCGGAAAACGCCGATTGTGCCAAAGGGCTTCTGTTCCTGCTGGCGGGCTGATCATGCCCCTGCCGACAGCAGGGTCGAAGTCGGCACCAACCAGTCGCCACCATTTGTGCAGACAGAAGGCGATCTGCGCGGCCTGGCGGAAAAATGCAGAAAACCCCTGAAAACAAGGCGTGAAATGACGAATGACGCGTTTCGACTGCAGGCGTTGCGTGTGCCGTCGCACGGAATCTCTCGCGCGCGAGCGGTAATGTGCAAGTGTCGCCGCCAACGACACGGATGCGCTTAACGCATATCCGCGTGACGAGGCGGCGGCCTCCACGGACCTCGACGCCGGTCGGCCCGTCACGTCACGCGTAGGTCGGCTACGCAGCGCACACCCGGGCGAACCGGGTCGACCGGGTCAGCCGGGTGCAGCATGCAACCCGGTTGGCGTGCGCAGCGCGCACCCGATTCGTCAGCCGATTCGGTGTAAACGCGCTCTCGCACAATTTCGTGCCTGACGCTAGATTGTCAGCACTTGCAGGATAGTCGAGGGGCCAGCGGCGGCCGTCACGACAGCCGACTATAGCGGTGAAAATTGCGTCACGGCCAGAAGCCTCCCGGCTTCTGGCCGAAACGCTATCCGTGCTGCCACGCATCGTTACGCAAGTCTTCCCGCCTCATTCATCGCACCCCGTCCTCGCACCCGCGTTCCCCGCCGCAAGAAATCTCGCGTAGCAATTCTTTAACTTTCCATACACATCCGCACCGTCTTCGTTCGCGATCCGGCCATGCAGCGGGTTATGCTCTGTGTCGTTCAACCGTTTGTATCCAGCCAGTCAATCGAAGATGGTTAATCGCACCTCGTTGCGCAACATGATGCTTTCCGTGGCCGTAGTGGGCGCGCTGTCCGTGCTCGCCGGTTGCGACGACCAGCAGAGCGAGCAAGCCGTGCAAAAGCTCAAGGAATTTTTCAATGCCGTCAAACCGGATGCGCTGCTGCTGAAGGGACTCACGCCCGGCGTCACGACGGAAGCGCAGATCCGCGATCAGATGGGCAAGCCGGAAACCGAGCGCCAGTTCACCGACGGCTCGAAGCGGTTCGAATATCCGCGCGGCCCGCAAGGGCTCAACACCTATATGGTCGACATCGGCCCCGACGGCGTGTTGCAGTCGATCACACAGGTACTGACAGCCGCCAACTTCGCGAAGGTCCGGATCGGCATGACGGAAGACGAAGTGCGGCGGCTGCTCGGCAAGCCGGGTGAAGTGGCCGTTTATCCGCTCAAGCCCGAGACGGTGTGGAGCTGGAAGTGGCGTGAAGGCGGCGTGACGGAAGAGGGCTTTTTCAACGTGCATTTCGACGTCAATCACGTGGTCTACACGACGTCGCGATCGGACGTGATACGCGGGCGTTGATGGCGGGCGTGCAACCGGGCACGCAAAACAAAAGCCGTTCGCCGCGGTCCAATCAGAATCCGCCTGCAAACACGGGGGAACACAACAATGGCCACTCGTAGGCGCTTCAAGCGCATTGGCCTTGTGCTCGGCGGGGGCGCCGCGCGTGGCTGGGCGCACATCGGTGCGATCCGCGCGTTGCACGATGCCGGCATCAAGCCCGATCTGGTTGCGGGCACGTCGATCGGCGCGCTGGTCGGCGCCGTCTACGCGAATGGCGATCTCGACTGGCTGGAAAACTGGGTGACGGGGCTGACGTGGCAATCGGTCGTGCGTCTGCTCGATCTGCGTTTTTCGGGCGGGCTGCTGGGCGGCAAGAAAGTGATCCAGGTGTTTGCGAACCGCTTCAACGGGCGCGAGATCAGCCAGTTGCAGATGCCGTTCGCTGCCGTCGCAACGGAACTCGATTCGGGTCGCGAGACCTGGCTGCAGGAAGGCGGCGTGGTCGATGCCGTGCGCGCGTCGATCGCGATTCCGGGCATTTTCACGCCTGTGCTGCACGAAGGCGTGTGGCTCGTCGATGGCGGGCTGTCGAATCCCGTGCCCGTTTCGGCGGCGCGCGGCATGCGGGCCGATTGCGTGATCGCCGTCGATCTGAACAACGACATTCTCAATGGCCGCGACTTCGGCGGCGCGGTGGTCGATCTGCCGCGCCTGCCTGTCGAAGACGCCATCGCCGAGCGCGTTGCCGCTATCGAGCCGTTGGCGCTCGATCCCGAGGCGCCGCCACCCGAGATCGCCACGCCTGCGCCGCCCATGCTGCTGCGCCGTAACGGCAAGCCGTTTCCGGCCTGGCTGCAGCCATCGGCCGAAGAACTGTCGCGCGATGTGCGCGTGCCGCCGGCACCGAGCGCGCGCGTGCCGTCGATGCTGAGTTCGATTGCGCAAAGCATCGACATCATGCAGGTGCGCATCACGCGCAGCCGTCTGGCAGGCGAACCCGCCGACATCCTCATCCAGCCGCGCCTCGCCGGCATGGGCATCTTCGATTTTCACCGCGCGGGGCCCGCGATTGCGGAAGGGCGCGCGGCTGTCGAGGCGAGTCTGCCCGCGATCCGCGCATGTCTCGGGATCGACTGACACTTGCAGATCAGTGTGGATAAGCGCAGATAAGCCGCTCAGTCGTCGGCGCGTTTTGCAGCGATGATGCGGCACACGCGTTTGCCGGAGCTTGCGCTCGTCGTGTCGTCGGCGAACAGGATCACGCAGCTGGTCAGCGCATCCGTCACCAGCGCCGGCTCGAACGCCGAGTACAGCCGTCCGTCGGACTGGCGTGCGTCCGCGCCCTCGGTGACGCGCCACGACAGATACAGCATGCCGTCGGGCCGAAGAATGCGCAGGAGGTTGTCGATCGCATCGGGAATGGCATCGACGGGCAGGTGCATGAGCACGGTCTCGCAGACCACGTTATCGAACTGTTCGTCGATCTCGGCCAGCGACGGCAGCGTTGCGCTGCGAAACGCAATCTGCGGATACAGCCGCCGCGCTTCTTCAAGCAGACCTTCCGACGCGTCGAAGCCCGTCACGCGATAGCCGTGATCCGCGAGCCATGCCGTGTCGCGGCCGTTGCCGCAGCCGATGTCGGCCGTCTTGCCCGTCGGCAGCAGATGGGTTTCCCATAGCGCGTACATATCGTCGGGCGGCGGCTGGTCGAGCCAGTCGCGCGAATAGCGGGCGGCGTCGCGGGTGTAGGCGTCGAGCGTGGTCGGATCGGGGAGAAGTGTCATGCGACGTTCCTGTTCGCGGCAAACGTGCGGAAGCGGAGGGGACAGGCAAGTCTAACGCGTGCGACGTAGGGCGGCTTTCGACATCGAACTGCCTGGCAGCATCGTGAGCGCCTGTCTTTCAGGGAAAGCCCCAATCGGCGCGGGTTTGCGGGCATGCAGGCGGCGCTGCGCGTCTATCGAAAAAGCGACCCCAAACTTGCGAATTCGCGGCAGGCGGCGCACGCGCGCTGCCCGCTTACAAACGGATAGCGCCCGCTATAGCAGGCGTTGAACGTCCGCCACGCGGCCTGTTCCGCTATGTTGCAATGCACAACAGGAGCATGCCCCGGTTTGAGCAAATTATTTTTGCTTGCGAGTATCCGCGCCATGCCGCAGCGCTTGCGGCTATCCGGATAACCTCACAGGAGACACGCGTGTTCCTCTATGGCTTTGGCCCGGTGCTCCTCGACGGCACGATCAAGACGATCGAGCTGTCGGTGCTTTCCCTCGCGGCGGCCGTCGTGCTCGGCCTGATCGGCGCGGCGGCGAAGCTGTCGCTCAACCGACCGATGCGCGCGATCGCGACGGGCTACACCACGCTGATCCGCTCCGTGCCCGACCTCGTGCTGATGCTGCTGCTGTTCTACAGCATCCAGATTGCCGTCAACAATCTGACCGACGCACTGGATCTGCCGCAGTTCGACATCGATCCGTTCGTGGCCGGCGTGCTGACGCTCGGCTTCATCTACGGCGCGTATTTCACCGAGACCTTTCGCGGCGCGTTTCTCGCCGTGCCGCGCGGCCAGCTCGAAGCGGGCGCGGCGTATGGCATGAGCGGCGCGCGTGTGTTCGCGCGCATCCTGTTCCCGCAGATGATGCGCTTCGCGCTGCCGGGCATCGGCAACAACTGGCAGGTGCTGGTGAAGGCGACGGCGCTGGTGTCGATCATCGGGCTCGCCGATGTCGTGAAGGCCGCGCAGGACGCCGGCAAGAGCACCTTCAACATGTTCTTCTTCATCCTCGTTGCCGCGCTGATCTATCTCGCCATCACGACCGTATCGAATCTCGTGCTGATCTGGCTGGAGCGGCGCTATTCGACGGGCGTGCGACACGCCGAACTCTGAAACGCGCCACGCACACGACACAGGAGACGACCTTGATCGACATTCTCAACCAGTTCTGGCGCGCGTTTCTCTACTGGGACGGGCAACGCCTCTCGGGACTTGCCGTCACGTTGTGGCTGCTGGTCGCCTCGATCGGCATCGGCTTCGTGACGTCGATACCGCTTGCGGTGGCGCGCGTCTCGAAGAAGCGCTGGCTGTCGACGCCCGTGCGGCTCTATACGTATGTGTTTCGCGGCACGCCGCTCTACGTGCAGCTGCTGCTGATCTACACGGGCATGTATAGCCTCGAATTCGTGCGCTCGCATGCGTTGCTCGATGCGTTTTTCCGCAGCGGCTTTCACTGTGCGATTCTCGCGTTTGCACTGAACACCTGCGCGTACACGACGGAGATCTTCGCGGGCGCGATTCGCGCGACGCCGCATGGCGAAGTCGAAGCGGCACGCGCCTACGGCATGAGCTGGTTCACGATGTACCGGCGGATTGTGATACCGTCCGCGCTGCGCCGTGCGCTGCCGTTGTACAGTAATGAAGTGATCCTGATGCTGCACGCGACCACCGTTGCCTTCACGGCAACCGTGCCTGACGTGCTGAAGGTCGCGCGCGATGCCAACTCGGCCACGTATCGTTCGTTCGAGGCTTTCGGACTCGCGGCGCTGATCTATCTTGCGGTATCGTTCGCGCTGGTTGCGATGTTCCGGCGTGCGGAGCGTCACTGGCTCGCGTATCTGGCCGTGCGGCGCTGATCGCCGCCCTGATTGCCTGTTGCATCCGTTTCACTGTCTTCACTCTGGGAGAGCATCTTGCTCCACACGACTCAAACGGAAGCCTGCAAGCTCGCCGTGCAGGACATCCACAAGCGCTATGGCGATAACGAAGTGCTCAAGGGCGTCTCGCTGAATGCCAACAAGGGCGACGTGATCAGCATCATCGGGGCGAGCGGGTCGGGCAAGAGCACGTTCCTGCGCTGCATCAATTTCCTCGAACGACCGAACGCCGGACAGATCGTCGTCGATGGCGAAGCGGTGCGGACCAAGGTCGATCGACACGGCAACTTCGAAGTCGCCGATCACAAGCAGTTGCAGCGCATTCGCACGAAGCTCGCGATGGTGTTTCAGCACTTCAACTTGTGGGCGCACATGAACGTGCTGGAGAACGTGGTCGAGGCACCGATTCACGTGCTCGGCGTTTCGCGCAAGGAAGCCGAAGACCGTGCGCGCGAGTACCTGGAGAAAGTGGGTCTTGCACCGCGTCTGGAGAAGCAGTATCCGTCGCATCTGTCGGGCGGGCAGCAGCAGCGTGTGGCGATTGCGCGTGCGCTCGCGATGAACCCCGACGTGATGCTGTTCGACGAACCGACTTCCGCGCTCGATCCCGAACTGGTCGGTGAAGTGCTGAAGGTGATGCAGAAACTCGCCGAAGAAGGCCGCACGATGATCGTCGTGACGCACGAAATGGGTTTTGCTCGCAACGTGTCGAACCACGTGATGTTCCTGCATCAGGGGCGCACGGAAGAGGAGGGCGTGCCGTCGGAAGTGCTGGTTACGCCGAAGAGCGAGCGGCTCAAGCAGTTCCTGTCGGGCAGTCTGAAGTAATCGCGCAGGTCGTCACATCGTAATGCCACGTCCGTCGTCGGGTCCGGCCCGTACTACCCAGGTCGCGATTGTCGCGTTGCCACCCGTTTCGATGTCGGGCGTGGGGCCTATTGTCGATGCGTTGAATCTTGCCAATGAGATCGACGGACGCGCGTTGTATCGCTGGCAGGTGTGTTCATGGGATGGGCGCCCGGTGCCGCTGGCGGGCGGCGCGCAATGGCCGGCCGATGCTGCGTTTGGCGATGCTGTGTCGTGTGACTGGCTGATCGTCGTCACCGAGCGCTTTCAACAGTTTGCCGACTACCGGTTGTTCCTCGCGAGTCTTTCGCGTGTGGGGCAGCGTACGCCTTTGGTGACGGGCATTCATCACGGCGTGTGGTGGCTGGCGATGGCGGGGCAACTGTCGGGTTATCGCGTGAGTGTGAACTGGGAGACGTATCAGCAGTTCACCGAGCAGTTCGAGCGGTCCATCGTGACGCAGCAGATCTTCGAGATCGATCGTGATCGCGCGACGTGCGCGGGCGGGCAGGCCACCGTCGATTTCATGCTGGCGATGATCGGACGTGAACATGGGCCTGAGCTTGCCGAGCGTATCGCGGATACGTTGGGCGTTGGCACGTTGAGGTCGGGTGAAGAGCGTCAGCGGATTCCGTTTGTGACTGCGCCGGGCGAGCGGCATCCTCGTTTGAACGATGCGTTGCTGTTGATGGAAGCGAATATTGAAGATCCGCTGACGTCGGATGAGATAGCGGGTCTGGTTGGTGTCTCTCGACGGCAGTTAGAGCGGCTTTTTCGGCAGTATCTTGGGTCGATGCCCTCGAAGTACTATCTTGGGTTGAGGTTGGCTAAGGCTCGCACTCAGTTGCAGCGGACTAGCAAGTCGGTTGTGCAGATTAGTCTTGCGTGTGGGTTTTCTTCTGCTGCGCATTTTTCTAATGCTTATCGGGAGAAGTTTGGGGTTACGCCACGCGAGGAGCGTAGGAACTGGATCGAGAAGCAACACGGTGGGGATGAGCCGCGGGCCGCGGCTATGATTGAGCGGCCAGAGTAGTGGGTGGTTTTTGTCTGCGACGCTGTTGGTTTGATGGTTTTTTTGCTCGCATCCGCGGTTTGGTATTGGTGCCTCACGCGTCGCCCCTGTGCGGGGCAGCACCTACTTTTCTTTGCCGCGGCAAAGAAAAGTAGGCAAAAGAAAGCCGCTGAACACCACCCACTACGGTTCTTGCCTGCGGGCCCCCAACCGGTCCTATCCTTCATGCGGCATCACTCTTTTTGATGGCCGCTGCCAGCGCTCTTTAAGGGCGCATCACCCACTTCAAACTCCCGCGTCTCAGCGAGCCTTACCAGTTCGGCCCAGGCCGCCCAGGTGGCAAACGGTGTGTCGGCCGTCGCGCCTTATACGCTTCACTCCGGACTGAAAAGCAAAGGCGGTGTGTCTTGTAGGATCGCCGACGCAGAATGCGCGACAACCTACACACCGTT
>NZ_QBUY01000163.1 GCF_003121405.1 Paraburkholderia sp. C35
TGGCGGTGTTCAGCGGCTTTCTTTTGCCTACTTTTCTTTGCCGCGGCAAAGAAAAGTAGGTGCTGCCCCGCACAGGGGCAACGCGCGAAGCACCACTAACAAAACGCGGATGCCAGCAAAGATTCAACCCTCGAGCGCCAGCAAATTCAAAACCTTACCTCCGCCCATACGTATCATCAAACCGGCCAATATCGTCCTCTCCCAGATACGACCCCGACTGCACCTCGATAATCTCAAGCGGCATCTTGCCCGGATTCTCCAGCCGATGCTTCACCCCCAGCGGGATATACGCCGATTCATTCTCAGAGACAATAAACCGCTCCTCACCCCGCGTCACAAGCGCCGTGCCACGCACAACGATCCAGTGCTCAGCCCGATGATGATGCATCTGCAACGACAGCTGCGCACTTGGCTTCACCACAATCCGTTTCACCTGGAACCGCTCGCCCGTATCGACGGAGTCGTAGTGACCCCACGGACGATGCACCTTGCGATGATTCACCGCCTCCGCGCCATGCGCTTCACGAATCCGGCCAACCACCTTCTTCACATCCTGAACGCGGTTCTTGTCGGCGACGAGAATGGCATCGTCCGTTTCCACCACGACCAGATCCTGCGTGCCCACGCACGCAATCAATCGGCCTTCCGAATGCGCGAACGTCGAGCCGGCACCTTCGAACATCACGTTGCCACGGCCAACGTTGTCGTTGCCATCCTTCGGCAGGATGTCCCAGATGGCATCCCACGAACCCACATCGGACCAGCCCGCGTCGAGCGGTACCACCACGCCTGAACACACCGACGTATCGCCGCCAAGCTGCTCCATCACCGCGTAGTCGATCGAATTGGACGGGCACGCGGCAAACGCGTCGCGCTGCACGCGGAAGAAATCGCCGTCCGTCGTGCCTTGCGCATGCGCGGCCTGGCAGGCTTCGTAAATGGTGGGCTGAAAGTGGCGTACGGCCTTGATCCACGTCGAGGCGCGCAGAATGAAAATGCCGCTGTTCCACCAGTACTCTTTCGATTCGACGTAGCGCTGCGCCAGTTCGACGTGCGGCTTCTCGACAAAGCGGTCGAGCTGATGCGCATCGATCGCACGTTCGCTTGACGTGTCGTTCGCCGGCAGCGACGCGCCGATGCGGATATAGCCGTAGCCCGTTTCCGCGCGCAACGGCACGATGCCCATCGTCACGATATGACCGTTCGATGCATGCTGCACGCCCGCCGCCACGGCTGCGTGGAAACCTTCGCTGTCGGTGACGGCGTGGTCGGCGGGCATCACGACCATGATGCCGTCCTGGTCCTGAGCCAGCACGGACAACGCGGCGATGGTCAGGGCAGGGGCCGTGTCGCGTGCGCACGGTTCGAGAATCAGGCGGCTTTGCTTGCCGCTCACGCGCAACTGCTCGGCCGTCGTGAAGCGATGCTCTTCATTGCAGACCACCACCAGTTGTTCCGCGACGGGATAACCGGCATCGAGTCCATCGAGCCGACGCGTCGTCGATTGCAGCAGCGAGTCCGCGCCAAGCAGGCCGATCAGCTGCTTGGGATGCTGTTCACGCGACATCGGCCACAGACGCGTGCCGGAGCCGCCCGCCAGAATCACGGGATGCACTTTCAGCTTGACGTTGAGCCGGGATTGGTTCGCCTGTCGATTGTCGACGGCTGATGCCGTAGCAGTCATGTTGATAACTCCTCGAAGCGGGATGAATGCCTGAGTTTTTATCACGTCGTAATGCGTCAATAAATCGGCATTGAATTTCTGTCGAATAATTCCAATTGAAAATAGTCGAAAAGCATTGACGATTAATTTCGCAATGTTATAAAAATTGAAAATAAATCAGATAAAAATTGACTCGACACAATCGACCGGGATGAAATGCAGAGCATGCTCGGGCTGCATCTGACGGCATCTGTCACCGCAAGCGCCAAAAAGGCAAAGAAACGCGCCGCGTGTGGCATAAACCATACGGTGAATTCGCATGATTCGGCAAAATTTACCGAATAAAAGACGAAAAAATATCGCAAATCATGCCGATACATTTTGAGATTTTTTGCTGCCTTGCAGCGCGAATTTTAATGCCGCTTTATTGAGGCTTGTACAAGGGTATTCACTCAGCGACACACTTTCGTTTCGATCAAGCCGTATTCGATCTGCGATGCAAATCGCAATACGGCCGTCATGCGGCGAGCCGCTAATACGAAAGCGTGATGAATACCGGATCAACCGCCGCGCAACTGACGCAGCGCATTTTTCAACAGCCCGTGGATAGAACTTGAGCAAACTGACAGACAAGGCGAGGTGCCGCACATGCTGAGCGTTCTATCGAGAATCATCGACATCGGCATGGTCGCGCTCGGCGCGCTGATCGCAGCGGCCGTGCATGCGGGCCGTTTCGTGTGGCTCGACGACATCCAGAGCGTGTCGCTCGCGTTCGACTGCCTGCTGGTGATCCTGTTCTTCCCCGCGCTCGGCATCTATCAGTCGTGGCGCGGCAAGCCGCTGTACGACCTGCTGGCGCGTGTCACGATGGGCTGGACGATGGTCGAGGTCACGGGCGTGCTGATGAGCTTCAGCCTGCACCGCGCGGACCTGTTGTCGCGTCTGTGGCTCGTGTACTGGGCCGTCGCCACTGTGGTGCTGCTGATCGTCACGAAGTCGCTCGTGCATGCGGTGCTGCGCGGCTTGCGCCGCGAAGGCTTCAATCAGAAGAAGGTGGCCATCGTCGGCGGTGCGCCGTATGGCAAGTTTCTGATCGAGCAGATGCGCAGCCGTCCCGAAGCAGGCTTTAGCCCGGTCGTGGTCTACGACGAAGACGACAACCGCAGCCACTATGAAGACACGGATGAGCCGGAAGCGATCGAAGGCGTGCCCGTACGGCGCGACTACGCGGCGATGATCGACGAGATGCGCCGCCGCTCCGTGCGCGAGCTGTGGATGGCGCTGCCGATGTCGAAAGAGAAGGTCATCCCTCGCTTCGTGATGGAGTTCCGCAACGACTTCGTGAACATCCGTTTCATCCCGGACGTGCGCAGCCTGACGCTCTTCAACCAGCCGATGGTCGATCTGCTCGGCGTGCCCGCGATCAACCTCGCCGCATCGCCGATCACCGATCTGCGCGTGCTGCCCAAACGCATCTTCGACCGCCTGTTCGCGCTGGCCGCACTGACGGCGCTCGCGCCCGTGATGATCGCGATTGCCGTGGCGGTGAAGCTGTCGTCGCCGGGACCGGTGTTTTTCCGGCAGCGCCGCAAGGGCATCGACGGTCGCGAGTTCGAGATCTTCAAGTTCCGTTCGATGAAGGTCCACAAGGAAGAGGCGGGCAAGATCACCCAGGCCACGCGCCGCGATCCGCGCATCACGCCCGTCGGCGCCTTCCTGCGCAAGACCAGCCTCGACGAACTGCCACAGTTCATCAACGTGCTGCGCGGCGAGATGTCGGTGGTCGGCCCGCGTCCGCATGCGCTCGAACACGACGATATCTACAAGGATCTGGTGAAGGGCTATATGCACCGCTACCGGATCAAGCCCGGCATCACCGGCTGGGCGCAGATCAACGGCTATCGCGGCGAAACCGACCGCATCGAAAAGATGATGGGCCGCGTCAAGCTCGATCTGTACTACATGCAGCACTGGAGCTTCTGGCTCGACATCAAGATCGTGGGCCTGACCTTCTGGAAAGGCTTCGTGGGCAGCAACGCGTACTGAAGCGCGATGCGTCCATCGCTACGAACGCCAGGCGTTCTTCATTCACTGAACCATTCAATCTCCGAGGTGTAATTCATGAACCTGACGATCGTTGGAACCGGATACGTGGGCCTCGTGACGGGTGCCTGCCTGGCAGACATCGGACACGACGTCTTCTGCCTCGACGTCGATCAGCGCAAGATCGACGTGCTGAACAACGGCGGCGTGCCGATCCATGAGCCGGGTCTGCTGGAGATCATCGCGCGCAACCGCAAGGCGGGGCGCCTGAAGTTTTCGACGGATGTCGAAGCCGCCGTCGCACATGGCGACATCCAGTTCATCGCCGTCGGCACGCCGCCCGATGAAGACGGTTCCGCCGACCTGCAATACGTGCTGGCCGCGGCGCGCAACATCGGCCGCCATATGAAGGGCTTCAAGGTGATCGTCGACAAGTCGACGGTGCCGGTGGGTACGGCACGCCGCGTTGCGCAGGCCGTGCAGGAAGAGCTGGATCAGCGTGGCCTGAAGCAGATGTTCTCGGTGGTGTCGAACCCCGAGTTCCTGAAAGAGGGCGCCGCCGTGGAAGACTTCACGCGCCCGGACCGCATCATTCTCGGTTGCGACGAAGACGTGCCCGGCGAAAAGGCGCGCGAACTGATGAAGCGCCTGTACGCGCCGTTCAACCGCAATCGCGAGCGAACAATCTATATGGACGTGCGTTCCGCCGAGTTCACGAAGTACGCGGCCAACGCGATGCTCGCGACGCGCATCTCGTTCATGAACGATCTCGCCAATCTCGCCGACCGTGTCGGCGCGGATATCGAAGCGGTGCGCCGTGGCATGGGTTCGGACCCGCGCATCGGCTACGACTTCCTCTATGCAGGCTGCGGCTATGGCGGTTCGTGCTTCCCGAAGGATGTGCAGGCGCTGATCCGCACGGGCAGCGAAATGGGTCACAACCTGCGCATTCTCGAAGCCGTCGAAGCCGTGAACGAGACGCAGAAGATGATCCTCGCGCAGAAGATCGTCGCGCGTCTGGGCGACGATCTGTCGGATCGCACCTTCGCCGTCTGGGGCCTCGCATTCAAGCCGAATACCGACGACATGCGCGAAGCGCCGAGCCGCGCGCTGATCGCCGATCTGCTCGCGCGCGGCGCGAAGGTGGTCGCGTATGACCCGGTCGCCATCGACGAATCGAAGCGCGTGTTCGCGCTCGATCTCGAAGGCAAGCCGCAGCACCTCGCGCGCCTCACGTTCGCGGACGAAGAAATGCAGGCCGCCGAACACGCCGATGCACTCGTGATCCTCACCGAATGGAAGGTGTTCAAGAGCCCGGATTTCGACAGCCTCAAGACGCTGCTGAAAACGCCGCTGATCTTCGACGGCCGCAATCTGTACGAGCCGGACACGATGCGCGAACTCGGTATCGAGTATCACGCGATCGGCCGTCAGCCCGCTCAGGCGCAAGCCGCTGCCGCGTCGCTGGCGACGGCTGAAGCGCTGTAACACCGCAAGGCGTCATCGACTCTTCAAGAGGCCGCCCATGTTCGCGAACGTCCTGATCGTCTGCCACGCCAATGTGTGCCGCTCGCCTGCCGCCGAGCGGCTGTTCCGCACGCGTCAGCAGACGCAGGGCGCACGGTCCATCGCGTTTCGCTCGGCGGGCCTGCGCGCGATCGACGGACACGACATGGACCCCGTGATGCGGCGTCTGCTCGAAGAACGCGGCGTGGACAGCGGCACGCATCACTCACGGCGGCTCGATCGCCAGAGCGTGCGCAACGCCGATCTGATCCTCGTCACGGAAAAGCGGCAAGTGAAAGACGTGGAAGCACTCGAACCCACGTCGCGCGGCAAGGTGTATCCGCTCGGCAAGTGGGACACGTGGGGAAGCGCCGATGTCGTCGATCCGCATGGTCGCGACGAAGGCACGTATCGCGACAGCCTCGCGCATATCGAACACCTCGTCATGGGATGGCTGAACAAAATATGCTGAAACGAAACATCACGATTACTCTTGCGCTGACGACTTTTCTGTCGGCATGCGCGACGGCGCCGGGGAATTACCTCGACACGTCGAGCCTGAAGGAACAGCAGCAGAACAAGCCCGCTGAAACGTATCCCGTCACGCTGATCGATGCGTCCGTGATCCAGAAACAGCAGGCGCAAACGGCCGATGCCATCGCAAAGCAGGTGCTGCCGCCGCCGGGTCCGTTCGCCGATCCGACGCAGGACGTGTATCGCGTCGCGCCGCAGGACATTCTCGGCATCACCGTGTGGGATCACCCGGAACTGACCACGCCGAACGGCAGCACGCTGTCGGCGGGCGGCAACACCACGCAGTCGATCGGTGGCGCGTTGCAGCAGCCGTACACGCAGGCGTTGCCGGGTCAGGCCGATCCGTACGGCCAGACGGTCGCGCCCGACGGCACGATCTATTTCCCATTCGTCGGACGCATTCATGCGTCAGGCCGCACCACCGCGCAGATTCGCGACGAACTCGCGAAGAAGCTGATTCCGTATATCCGCGATCCGCAGGTCGATGTGCGCGTGCTGTCGTATCGCAGCCAGAAGGTGCAGGTGACGGGCGACGTGAAGACGCCGGGCCCGCTCGCGCTCTCCGACGTGCCGCTGACGCTGGTCGATGCGATCACGCGCTCGGGCGGTTCGAGCGACAACGCCGATCTGCAGCGTGTGCGTCTTACGCGCAAGGGCAAGCTCTACGTGCTCGACGCGAACCGCATGCTCGACAAGGGCGATACGACGCAGAACGTGATGCTGGAACCGGGTGACATCGTCAACGTGCCGGACCGCAGCGACACGCGCATCTTCGTGATGGGCGAAGTGAAGACGCCGATCCCCGTGCCGATGAACAAGGGCGAGCTGACCATCGCCGATGCGCTCACGCAGGCGGGCGGCATTCTCGATACCGACGCGAACCCGCGTCAGATCTACGTGATGCGCGGCATGAAGGACAAGCCGACCACGCCCGATGTCTACCGGCTCGATATGACCAAGCCCGACGCGATCATGCTGTCGTCGCAGTTCGAACTGCAGCCGATGGACGTGGTGTATGTGGGCACGGCGGCATCGACGACGTTCAACCGTGTGCTGCAGCAGGTGCTGCCGACGGTGCAGACCCTGTTCTACCTGAAGCAGCTGACGCGCTGAAGTCCAGTCGCGACAGCATTGCCTGAAACGCCGCCGGCATGCCGGCGCTTCGCATCCCGAACCTGAACGGATGCAACGCGCCGGATGCCGCTGGCGACCCGACCCGGGTCAACCCTGAGCACTCAAGCGAGTATCCAAGTGAGCACTCAACCGAATCCCCATCTGGCCATGCAGGCCAGAACCGAAGAAGAGGACGTGGTCCTCGGCCAACTGCTGCAGGTGATCATCGACGACATCTGGTGGCTGATCGGCATTGCCGCGACCATCGTCGCGATTGCCGGCTTCTACTGTTACGTCGCAAAGCCCGTGTATTCGGCCGATGCGCACGTGCGCGTAGAACCGTCGGACAACACCTCGCAGGCGCGCCCGCAGACGCAAACGGGCGCGCCCATCTCGACGGGCCAGTCGGCCATTCCCCCCGACGCCGAGATCGAAATGAGCAAGCGCCGCGGTGTGGTCGCGCCCGTGGTTCAGCAGATGAAGCTGAACTTCTCGGAGACGCCGAAGACGATCCCCGGGCTCGGCAGCCTCGCCGCGCGTCTTGCGACGCCAGGCCGGCCCGCGAAGCCGTGGCGCGGCCTCGGCTCGTATGCGTGGGGCGGTGAAGTCGCCGAGGTCGATTCGATCGACGTGACGCCCGCGCTCGAAGGCCAGAAGCTGATCCTCACCGCCATGGACAACGAGCGCTACACGCTGATGACGCCCGACGGCCAGCTGCTGTTGCGCGGCCAGGCCGGTCAACCGGCGCAAGGCGGCGGCGTGACCATGCTGGTCAACAAGCTGGTCGCACGTCCCGGCACGCAGTTCACCGTGATGCGCGCCAACGACCTCGACGCGATCGCCGCGTTCCAGTCGGCCATCAACGTGCAGGAGCAGGGCAAGCAGACGGGCGTGATTTCGATCTCGCTCGAAGACCAGAGCCCCGAACATGCGGCGGCCGTGGCCAACGCACTTGCGCAGTCGTATCTGGTCGAGCACATCCGCACCAAGCAGGCCGATGCCAGCAAGATGCTCGACTTCCTGAAGAGCGAAGAGCCGCGCCTCAAGGCCGATCTCGAACGCGCGGAAGCGGCGCTCACGGCGTATCAAAGCAAGAGCGGCTCGATCAACGCGAGCGACGAAGCGAAGGTCTACCTCGAAGGCAGCATCCAGTACGAGCAGCAGATTTCGGCCTTGCGTCTGCAGATTTCGCAGCTCGAACAGCGTTACGGCGACGATCACCCGATGATCAAGGCCGCGCAGCAGCAGATGGCCGAACTGCAGGCGCAGCGCTCGAAGTACTCGGACCGTTTCCGCGATCTGCCAGCGACGGAAGTGAAAGCCGTGCAGCTGCAGCGCGCCGCGAAGGTTGCCGAAGACATCTACGTGCTGCTGCTCAATCGCGTGCAGGAACTCTCCGTGCAAAAGGCAGGGACGGGCGGCAACGTGCATATCGTCGATGCCGCGCTGCGTCCTGGCTCGCCCGTCAAGCCGAAGAAGGCGCTGATCCTGTCGGCGGCGACGATACTCGGACTGATCATCGGCACGGGTTTCGTGTTCCTGCGCCGCAATATGTTCAAGGGTATCGACGATCCCGAGACGGTTGAGCGCGCCTTCCATCTGCCTGTGTACGGTCTGGTGCCGCTGTCGGCGGAACAGGCGTTGCTGGAGAACGCCGCCGTGCGCGGCGGGACGCGCCAGCGCGCGGTGCTCGCCAATGCGAAGCCGAAGGACGTGTGTATCGAAAGCCTGCGCAGCCTGCGCACGTCGATGCAGTTCACGCTGCAGGCCGCGCGCAATCGCATCGTGATGTTCACCGGCCCGATGCCCGGCGTCGGCAAGAGCTTCCTGACCATCAACCTCGCGGTGCTGCTCGCGCATTCGGGCAAGCGCGTGCTGATGATCGCCGGCGACATGCGCCGCGGCGCGCTCGAAAAGCATCTGGGCGGCTCGCAGGATAACGGCCTGTCGGAATTGCTGAGCGGTCAGATTTCGCTGGAAGAAGCAGTGCGCGCGACTGAGATCGACAACTTGTCGTTCATCTCGTGTGCCCGCCGTCCGCCGAATCCGTCGGAACTGCTGATGTCGCCGCGCTTGCCGCAATACCTCGAAGGTCTCGCGAAACGCTACGACGTGATCCTGATCGATACGCCGCCGGTGCTGGCCGTGACGGACGCATCGATTATCGGCGGCTATGCCGGCTCGACGTTCTTCGTCGTGCGTTCGGGCATGCACAGCGAAGGCGAGATCGCCGATGCACTGAAGCGCCTGCATTCGGCGGGCGTGCACGTGCAGGGCGCGATCTTCAACGCGATGCCGCCGCGTGCGCGCGGCAACTACGACCGCAGCTACGCGGCTGTGCAGGAATACCTGAGCACCTGATGCGTGCTGGGGCGTGCATCGAACGCACGCCTCACGCGCCGTCAATCAAGCCACGGAGAGTACAGGATGAAGATTACGGTACTGGTGCCGACCTATCGCCGCCCGCAAGACCTCGCGCGCTGCCTTGCCGCCTTGCAGAAACAGGAACGCGTGCCCGACGAAGTGGTGGTCGTCGCGCGTCCCGACGATGACGCCACGCATGAATGTCTCGCCAATCCGCTCGTAGTGGGCGCATTGCCGCTGAACATTGCCGCCGTCGAAGTGCCCGGCCAGGTGGCCGCGCTCAATCGCGGCCTCGATGCCGCCACAGGCGACGTGATCGCCATCACCGACGACGACGCCGCACCGCATTCCGACTGGGTGCGCCGTATCGGCGCGGCCTTTGAAAGCGATGCGGCGCTGGGCGCGCTCGGCGGCCGCGACTGGGTGCATCAGAAGGGCGGCGTGCTGGACGGCTCGCGCTTCCTCGTCGGCAAGATGATGAAGTCGGGCAAGATCATCGGCAATCATCACCTTGGCGTGGGCGAGGCGCGCGAAGTCGATCTGCTCAAAGGCGCGAACATGAGCTACCGGCGCGAGGCGATCCGTCAGATCCGTTTCGATGGACGTCTGCGTGGCGCCGGTGCACAAGTGCATAACGACATGGCCTTCAGCATGAGCGTGAAGAACGCCGGCTGGAAGCTCGTCTACGATCCGCGCGTCGCCGTGGATCACTATCCCGCCGAGCGTTTCGACGATGACCGCCGCGATGCGCAATCGATGGCAGCCGTGCGCAATGCCGCGTACAACCTGCATCTGATCCTGCGCGAGCAGTTGCCGCCGGGGCAGCGTGAGATTGCCTGGTGGTGGTATGCGCTGGTCGGCACGCGCGTCTATCCGGGCGCCGTGCATGCGGTGCTGGCACTGACGTCGAAAGGCGCGCGCACCCGGCTCGCACGCTGGCATGCCGTGCGCACGGGTGCACGTGAAGCGCGCCGCGCGTTTGCGCAGCATCGCGGTACGGGCACTGGCACGGGAGTGCACGCATGACGACAAAGGTTCATGTGCATCTGTTCTACGGCGCCGATCCGCGGTTTTATCGTCCGGGCGAGAACATCGGCTGCCTGTACGGCTATCACCACGCCGAATCCGACGAATTCAAGCTCAGCTATTCGCAGGACGCGAAAGAGAGCAAGCCCGTTCGTCTCGTACGGCGCGCGCTGAAGACGCTGCTCGGCTTCGACCTGATCCACACGATGCGCAATCGCGACGAGATGCTGCGCTCGGACGTGATCTGGACGCACACCGAACAGGAATGGCTGTCCACGGCGCTGATGCTGATGATGAGCGGCAAGCGTGATACGCAGCCGCTGCTGCTCGCGCAAAGCGTCTGGCTGCTCGACAAGTGGACCGAGTATGGGGTCCTGCGCCGCTGGTTCTATCGCAAGCTGATCCAGCGTGCCGATCTGCTCACCACGCTCGCGCGCGACAACGCCGAACTGTGCCGCACGTATTTCAATCGCGATGCGACGCCGCTGTTCTACGGCCTGAACACGCGCGATTTTCCCGTGCAGTCGCCGAAAAGCTGGCAGCCGGGTACGCCGCTGCGCATCGCCGCTATCGGCAATGATCGCGACCGCGACTGGGAAACGCTGATCAAGGCCGTCGGCAATGATCCGCGCTTCGCGGTGCGGCTCGCCACGCGCCGGCGTATTCCGCGTGCGCTGCGTTCGCTGAACGTGCAGGTCGCGCCGGCAGCGGGGCTTAAAAAACAGCGTGAACTGTACGACTGGGCCGATGTGGGCGTTGTGCCGCTGCGTCCGAACTCGCATGCGTCCGGTATCACGGTGATGCTCGAAGCGGCGGCTGTCGGCAAGCCGATGGTGGTGACGAATGTCGGCGGGCTGCAGTATTATTTTTCGGCGCGCGCAGCGACCTATGTGCCGCCATTCGACGCCGACGCATTGCGCGAAGCGTTCCTCGGCCTCATCGCATCGCCCGATGAAGCGCTGCAGCAGGCGCAGGCGGCATCGATGGAACTCGTCTCGCGCGATCACACGACGCAGCACTATGCGCAGCAGCACGTGAAGATCACGCGCGACCTGTTGCGCCGCCAGGCACAGCACGCGCAGGGTGCGAGGCCCGGGAACGCGAACGCCCGCGTGTCGACGCCTGGCCGGGGAGGGATGTAAGCGATGTCGTCGATTGCACGCGCCGGGATCGACAACGCTGCGCGCATCGTGAAGAGCGAGCGGCGCGACTGGCTGCCGCCTGCGTTGCTGTGGCTCGTCACGGTCATGCTGATCGTCGCGCACCAGGGCACGGTGCTTACGCTCGCGTTTCCGGTGCTGTCGATTGCCGTCGGCTTCTGGCTGTACTTCAAGGCGCCCGCGAAATACGTCGGCTATATGTGGTGGCTGTGGTTCCTGAGCCCGGAAGTGCGGCGTCTGGCCGACTGGTCGAAGGGCGCCTTCACGCCCACCAGCCTGATTCAGGTCGCGCCGCTGGCCGTCACGATGATCAGTGGGCTGTCGCTGATCCGCTTCTACCCCGTACTCGCGCAGAAACGCGGTTTGCCGGTTCTGCTGGTGCTCGCGGGTCTCGGCTATGCGTTCATGATCGGCGTCGTCTCCAGCGGCCCGCTAGCGGCCCTGTATGACCTCGCGAACTGGGTTTATCCGATCCTGATCGGCTTTCACATCATGGCGCACTCGCGCCAGTACCCGGAATTCCGCGAGACCATCATCAACACGTTTATCTGGGGCATGCTGCTGATGGGCGGCTACGGCCTCGTGCAGTTCTTCATCATGCCGCAGTGGGACGCGCTGTGGATGCTCGGTTCGCAGATGAACTCGCAGGGCGATCCGGTGCCGTTTGGCGTACGCGTGTTCAGCACGATGAATTCGTCGGGCCCGTTCGCGCTCGCGATGATGGGCGCGATGGTCTACGTGATGGCCGCGACCCATCGCGTGCGCTGGGTGGCGGGCGCGCTCGGCTTTCTGTCGTTCTGCCTGTCGCTGGTGCGCTCGACGTGGGGCGGCTGGGTGATCGCGATGCTGATCCAGCTGGTCAAGTCGAACAACAAGGTGCGCATCCGGATCTTCGCGAGTGCGGTGGTGCTGACGGGACTGTGCGTGCCGCTGCTTGCCGTTGGCCCTGTTGCCGAACGGATGCAGGCGCGTCTGGACACGATCGTCAATCTGCACGACGACCAGAGCTACGCCGCGCGTAACGAGTTCTACGCCACCTTCGCAAAAACCGCCTTCACCGATGTGACGGGCGAAGGACTCGGCGCAACGGGCACCTCGACCAAGCTCTCGAACGATGGCGGCCAGCTCGGCCAGTACGGCAACTTCGACAGCGGCGTGATGAACATTCCGTTCGTGCTCGGCTGGCCGGGCACGCTGCTGTACATGTCGGGCGTGATCTGGCTGCTGATGCGTGCGCTGCGCGCCTCGTTCAGGCTGCGCGACGACAAGTTCGCATCGGCGTCGCTGTCGCTGGCACTGTCGATCTTCGCGATGCTCGTCTTCACCAACTCGCTCGTCGGCACGGGCGGCCTGCTGCTGTTCATGGGCGTGTTTTCGATTATTTCCGCGGCGCACTGGCAAAAGCTGAACACGCGCCGCCGTTCATTCTTTCATGGAGGCACCGATTGAGAGTCGCCATCGTCACGCACGTAGTGCGCCATAACGACGGGCAGGGCCGCGTCAACCACGAAATCGCGCGCGCGGCGCTCGGTGAAAATATCGAGGTCACGCTGATTGCCTCGCATGTCGCGCCCGAACTGCTGCAACACCCGCTGGTAAAATGGGTGCCCGTGAAGATCGGCCGTTTCTGGCCGACCAATCTGCTGCGCCAGCAGGTGTTCGCGCTGAAGAGCGCGTGGTGGCTGCGCACGCATCGCGCCGACTACGACGTGCTGCACGTCAACGGCTTCATCACGTGGACGGCCGCCGACGTGAACACCGCGCACTTCGTGCATACCGGCTGGTTCAAGAGCAAGTACTACCCGTTCGGTCTTGGCAAGGGTGTGTGGTCCGCGTATCAGTTCGTCTATACGCGCATGAACGCCGTGCTCGAAGGCTGGGCATACCGGCGCTCGCGCGTGATCACGGCCGTGTCGCAGAAGGTCGCGACCGAGATCGCAGCGATCGGCCTCACGCCGCATAACCGGCTCGACGTGATCTACAACGGCGTCGATACGCAGGGCTTTGCCGCCGCGACGGGCGACCGTGCGCGCTTCAAGCTGCCTGACGACAAGTTCCTGCTGCTGTTCGTCGGCGATCTGCGCACGCCGCGCAAGAACCTCGGCACGGTGCTGAAAGCGCTGACGCATCTGCCAGAGCGCGTGCATATCGCCGTGGCGGGTTATCTGCCCGGCAGTCCCTATCCGGAAGAGGCGAAAGCGCTGGGCATTGCGGATCGCGTGCATTTTCTGGGGCTGGTCAAGGAAATGCCCGTGCTGATGCATTCCGTCGATGCCTATGTGTTTCCGTCGCGCTACGAAGCGATGAGCCTGTCGCTGCTCGAAGCAATGGCGGCGGGTCTGCCCGTGGTGACGGCGCACACGGCAGGCGGGGCGGAGATCATCACGCCCGAATGCGGCATCGTGCTCGACGATCCCGACGATCCCCAGGCGCTCGCCCAGGCTATCGGCCGTCTCGCTTCCAACGACGAAGCGCGCCTCGCGATGGGCCGCGCTGCCAGCGAACTGGCGACGGGCTTCGGCTGGGCGCGCATGGCGCAGCAGTACATCGCGCTATACCGGCAGATTGCAGGCCAGCGCGAAGACCGCCGCAGCACGAAACAGATCAACAACGACACCGACACGCTCAACGCGAACGTGCTGGATCGCGCGTAACGCGCGGCACGTGCACGTCGACAACGACAAGGAAGGACACACCATGACCACTCGTTCCATCAAATCGCTGCAGATCGGCATGCACTGGTTTCCCGAGCGCGCGGGCGGTCTCGACCGCATGTACTACTCGCTGATCGGCGCGCTGCCGGGAGCGGGCGTCGAAGTGCGCGGCGTGGTTGCCGGCTCGGAGCGCGTCGCGCAGGACACCAATGGCGCGATCAATGGCTTCGGCTCGGCCGCGCAATCGCTGCCGCTGCGTCTGATGGCGGCACGCCGCGCGCTGCGCCGTGAGATTCGCGCGCAGCGCCCTGACGTGATCTCGTCGCACTTCGCGCTGTACACGTTTCCCGGCCTCGACGCGATGCGCGGCATTCCGCAGGTGTCGCATTTTCAGGGGCCGTGGGCCGACGAGAGTCATGTCGAAGGCGCGGACTCGCTCGGCCAGCGTGCGAAGCGCTATCTGGAGCAGACTGTCTATGCGCGTTCGTCGCGGCTGATCGTGCTGTCGGATGCGTTTGGCCGCATTCTCACGTCGCGTTATGGGATTCCCGCTGATCGCGTGCGGGTCGTGCC
>NZ_QBUY01000164.1 GCF_003121405.1 Paraburkholderia sp. C35
GTGAGCGGCTTTCTTTTGCCTACTTTTCTTTGCCGCTGCAAAGAAAAGTAGGTGCCGCCCCGCACAGGGGCAACGCGGGAAGCACCACTAGCAAAACGCGGATGCCATCGAAACCAACCCAACCCAAACCAAACCAAAACCAAAACCAAAACCAAACACCAACTACCCTCCCATCCCAACAATCACCCCCGCAAGGCGCCTAGCCGCATCCCCCATCTGCTCGCGGCTAAAACCACCAAACCCGAGCACCAACCCCGGCCGCCCCGTCCCCGGAGCAAACATCGGCGACACAGCCCTCACCGCAACCCCGGCCCGCGCAGCACGCTCCACAACCCGATGATCATCGAACTGCTTCGCAAGCCAGAGCACCAGATGCATGCCCTGATCACCCGGCTCGATCAACGCGAGCTCTCGCGGCAGCAACTCCCCAAGCGTCTTCATCAACTGCACGCGATGTTCCGCATACACATTGCGAACCTTGCGGATATGGCGCTCGAGATGCCCTTCTGCAATAAAAGCAGCCAGCACATGCTGGTCCGCGGTAGGAGGATGACGGTCCATGAGCACTCGGGCGCCACAGAACGCATCGATCAGATTGCGCGGAACCACCGCGTATCCCAGCCTCAAAGAAGGAAACAGGATCTTGCTGAAGGTGCCGAGATAGACCACACGGTCCGGGTCGAGTCCCTGTAGCGCAGGAAAAGGGTAGCCCTCGTAGCGCAACTCGCTGTCGTAGTCATCCTCGACCACCCACGCATTGCTGTTGCGCGCCCAGGCCAGCAGGGCCGTGCGCCGCGCCATGCTCAACGGCATGCCAAGCGGATACTGATGCGACGGCGTCACAAACGCGGCGCGCGCCTGCGGCGCCATGCGCATGCCCGCTTCGACGTCGAGACCCTCGGCGTCGACGGGAACGCGAACCATGCCCTGCTGATAACCAAGGCTCTCCATGATCGCGGTGACACCGCGATAAGCCGGATTCTCGATCCACGCCTGATCGCGCGGCCCGAGCAACACCCGGCTCGCAAGAAAGAGCCCCTGCTGCGTGCCGCTCGTCACGATCACCTGATCCGCTTCGCAGCGCACCGAGCGGGATTTGCGCACATACGCGGCAATGGCTTCGCGCAACGGCAGCGCGCCGAGCGGATCGGCATATCCCGTCGGCGCCGCCGGCCCTCGCGCGCGCAGACGATTGCCGAGGCGACGCCAGACATCGGCGGGCGCGGTCAGGCCCACGGGCACCGAGATGGCAAAAGGAATCGGCTCGAGCGGCCGGAATTCCCGCGCGATCTGCGCGAAGAGAGCAGCAGACTCCGGCAAGCCAGGTTCCGCCACTGCGCGCGATTCGGCCTCTCCCCCAACGGCGGCCCGCGGCGTATTCAAGGTGTGCGCGACACGCGTGCCCGCGCCCGCGTTCGATTCGAGAAAACCTTCCGCAATCAACTGCTCGTAGGCTTCGATCACCGTGCCGCGCGCGACCTGAAACGACGCCGCGAGCGAACGCGTCGACGGCAACGCATCGCCCGCCCGGATGTGGCCTTCGCGCACCGCCTGCCGCAGCGCCTCGGCGATCTGCCGACTCAGGTTGCCGGCGCCGCGGTCGAGTGCGCCGAACGACGGCAGGTCCGCAACGCGGGCAGTTCTGGCCATAATTCTGGTTCAGTAAAAGTGGAACAAACTGGATCTACTGAATAAACCACTTTTCGGCCACACTTGCAACGTCAGCAACGCCCGCGTTCAATTCCGATCACCAGGCCCGCCCGAGATAACCGCATGTACGTACCCGCCCATTTCGACGAAAGCAGCAAGGAAGTGCTGCACGCCCGCATCGCCGGACATCCGTTTGGAACGCTGATCACGCACGGACAGGGCGGACTCGACGCCAATCACATTCCGTTCGAACTCTCCGCCGACGAAGGCGAACTGGGCGTGCTGCACGCGCATGTCGCGAGGAACAATCCCGTGTGGCGCGAGGTCGCGAATGGCGACGAGGTGCTGGTGATCTTTCAGGCCGGCGACGCCTATATCTCGCCGACCTGGTATCCAAGCAAGCACGAACTGCACAAGCAGGTGCCGACGTGGAACTACATGGTCGTGCACGCGCACGGACGCATCACGATTCGCGACGATGAGCGCTACGTGCGCGGCGTGGTCGGGCGTCTGACGCGCACGCACGAGGCCTCGCTGCCAAAGCCGTGGAAGATGGGCGACGCGCCGAAGGAATACATCGACACGCTGCTCCAGTCGATTGTCGGCCTGGAGGTTGAGATCACGCGTCTGACGGGCAAGAGCAAGCTGAGCCAGAACAAGGAAGTGCGGGACATTCGCGGCGCCGGCGAAGCGCTGGTGGCGCGGGGATCGTGCCCGATCGGCGAAGCGATGCTGGCCGAGGCGCAGAAGAAGCAACCGTAGTTCTGCGGCGTCTGGCCTTCCGTCGCAATGAAGGCCAGGCGCGCACGTTGTAGCAGGCCAACGCACCACCTCTCCCCTTTTTGACACGGTATCATTCGGGAAAACCCGTACATGCTTCATCGCTGGTGATCCCGGCGGCAGGCACGCGCGGCATGTCCTCCCGATCGGGCTGGCCAAAAGCCAAACCCGGTCATCGACTGGATGTCCATCCCATGATTTCGACCGTCTTTCGGCGCGTGGCTGATCGCCTGCTCGCCGCCGATCCCGGCCTTGCCCGTTTCGTCACCGCGCTACGCGCCACCCTTGCGACGCTGCTGACGGCCGCCGTGAGCATCGCTCTGGCCGTGCACTACGCCGCGCCGCCCGTGGCTGCCGGACCCGCCATTCTCTTCAGCATGATCGCCCCGCTTTTTCTGCGCGATCACACCGCGCGCAACTGGCTGCTGTCCCTGCTCTGTCTGTACGTCGTCGCCGTGACGAGTTTTGCCGTCGCGGCCACGCTTGCGCCGATGCCGGTCGTCGCGGATCTCGCCTTTGTCGCACTCGTTTTTACGGGCATGCTCGTCCAGGCTTGCGGGCCTCGCGCGCTGGGCAGCGCGCTGATCGGGCTGGTCTGCTTCTATCTCGGCCTGTATCTGCATCCGGCGCCGGCGGAAACGGCGCTCATGCTGGCGTTGTCCACCGTGGGTCCGTGCGTGGTCGTGTGCACCGTCCGCCTGCTCGTGCCGCAACGCCGGGCCGCAGCGCTCCAGCTGGCCATTCGCACCGTCACGTTGCGTGCACGTGCCGTGCTGCAGGCCGCGCATCGCGACAGCGCCGCACAGGCAGCACTCTCGTCGATGAACGAAGCGGCCATCGCGTTCGAAGAGCGCCTCGCGCTGCTGGTCTCGGATCACGCCGACAACCTGCGCGGGTCGCTGGTTCATCTCGAGATTGCCGCCGGTCAGTTTGTCTTTGCCCGCACCGACCGCGCGGCACGCGAGCAGGACTTCCGGGCCGCCATCGCGGCGCTCGAAGCGATTCCTGCCCAAGTATCCGGGTCGAAGCCTACGGTTGCGGCCGTCCCGGCCGAACGTCTGCGCGCCACGCTCCAACGCTGGCGCGCGAGCCTGATGTGGCTGCCTGCGACGCGCACCGCGATAGCCGCCGCGATCGCCATGTTCGCCGGGCATTCGCTGTCGCCGGAGCGCTGGTTCTGGGCGGTCATTACTGTGTTCGTAGTGTTTCTCGGCACGCGTTCGCAAGGCGACACGCTGTATCGCGGCGCGCAGCGCATTGCCGGCACGCTGGCAGGCGCGCTCGTCAGCACGCTGCTGGTGACGTCGTTGCATGGCCAGCCTGTCGCGCTTGCCGGCGCGATGCTGCTCTGCGTGTTCGGCTGGGCCTATTTCATCCTCAGTGCGTATGGTCCTGGGGTGTTTTTCATTACCGTGCTCGTGAGCCTCGTCTATGGCGAGCTCGGCTTTGCGATCGAGCCGCTCGTGCAACTGCGTATCGAAGAAGTGACGATCGGATGTCTCGCGTCGCTCGTTGCCGCGTTCATCGTCAAGCCGCTCGATACGAACCGGCATATCGAAGCGCGCTTTGTCGGCGTGGTGGATGCGCTGATCGACGCGATGGCTGCCGTCGCTTCGATGCAGGGCGAAGGCGCGCGTCGTGCAGCAACGACATCGAGAGCGCTCGACCGCCGCTGGCATGAGTTCCGGATTGCGCTACGACCACAACGCGTGCTTGCACTGGAACCGCGCTACGAGATGATTGCGGGCGCGCTTTTGTGCTGCATTCATGACGCGCGTCGCCTGATCCGCGAGCAGACGGACGCTCGCGATATCCCTGAACGCGGCCACGCGCCGCATGGAGAGTCGCCCGTCGCGCCGCTGATCGCGCGTCTCGATGCGATCCGGCAACGCTACGTGCGCGAACCTGTGTCGGCGTCATCCAGGCCGGCTGCATTCGCTGCCGTCGAAAGCACAGGCACGCTCGCCTCGCTGGACGGCGCGATCACGCTGCTGGCGCAAAGAATTGCCGAATCCGACAGCGGTAAGCACGCGTGGCGTTCGCTGTGGCGGCGGCAGAACGGCTGAGCGCAACTTGTACGCGCGAACGGCCGCAAGCGCGGCTTATCCACGCGCACAGGATTGATCGGCTTCGACGCGAGCAAGGATGCGCGCGTAATCGTCGGGCGTGTCCATATCGACGGTGAAGCGGTCATGCGCGGCCTCGTACACGAACACCTCGTCGGCGTGCTCGGCGATCAGCTTGCGGCAGCCAGGATTGACGTGCCCGTTCACGCCCTCGGGCGCATAGCTCGACGCGAACAGCACCGGGTTGCCGCGCGCGCCTGCAAAGAACGGCACGAGTATCGATCCGCGCGGCATCGACGCATACGCATCGGCGAACTCGCGATAGTCTTCGGATTCGAGCAGCACCTGATCTGCGAGACAGATCATCACGGCATCGCAGGGCGCGAGCAACGCGGCCACGCCCGCCGCCACGGACGTCATCTGCCCTTCGCGATAGTGCGGGTTGCTCTGGAACCGCACATCGAGGCCATCGAGTGCGTCGAAGACCGCGCGTCCGTTGAAGCCCGTCACGACCACGATCTCATTCGGCTGCGCCGCGAGCAGCGCGCGCACCACACGCCGCACGGCAGGCTCGCCGCCGACGGGCAACAGCAACTTGTGCTGTCCTTCCATCCGGGAAGACAGCCCCGCGGCCAGCACGACGGCTGAAAAGCTGGCGCTGCTCATCGCGCCTCCGCGTGCAGTGTGACCTGATGATCCGATGTACCTTCCGATCCACCCTGCGGCGCAGCCAGATAGCTGTCCGGGCTGCGCTCGAACGCGGCCTTGCAGCAGTCGCAGCAGAACCAGATCTTCTGCCCGCCATATTCGACGACATGCTTCGCCGTCGCGATCTCGATGCTCATCCCGCAGACGGGGTTCACGTAGCGTGTGGCATCGGCGGCGGGCAAATCGGGCGCTTCGCACGGCGTGAGCCGCGGCACAGCTTCCGTTGCGACGCCTTCGTGCTGTGTCGCCGGTTGCACGCTCGCATCGGTCTGCTCGCGCATATGCCGCAACGCGACCAGTCCCGCCACCGCGCCCAGCGCGATTTCCTGCGGCGTGTGCGCCTGGATCGCCGGTCCCGCCGGCGCATGCAGCGCGGCAAGGCGCGCAGCGCCGATGCCGCGTTCGTGCATCGTCTCGCGCAGCCTGTCGGCCTTGCGGCGGCTCGCGATCAGCAGCACTGCTTCGACAGGGCTGCGCAGCGCCGCTTCGAGCGCGTCTTCGTCGCCGTCGCCTTGCGTGGCGATCAGCGCGAACGATGCGCCCGCATGCTTCAACGCACCGGCGTCGAAGCGCGCCTCGCCAGGCCGCGCGGTGTCGGCAGCCAGGCTCGCGCGCAAGCCGACCCGCCGCGCAAGCACACAGGCCTCGTGCGCTGCGGGTGTCGCGCCAAACACGACCACTAGCGGCGCAGGCACGGTCGGCTGGATGAAAATTTCCAGCGCGCCATTGCTCGCGCACGGCATCGCATGGGCCTCGACTTCCGCGTCGGGTGGGGACGGTTCGTTACTGATGCGCACGCGGCGCGGCTGGCCGCAGCGCATCGACTGACGCGCGGCCTCGATCCCGATCGACCGCGCGCAGCCTCCGCCGCTCCACCCGTGCAGCGTGCCGTCGCCGTCCACCAGTGCCTGCGCACCGACCTGCGGCGACGTCGGCGGCGCGGCGCGAATCCCGGTGACGACGGCAAACGGCGCGCCATCGGCCAGCAGCCGGTGCTCGAGTTGCAGCAGGCCAGCCGTGGTCGTCGCAGTCTCGAAAGGTTCGACATTCATTGCAGCGCCCCGAGGATTTGAGGAAAGATGCGTTCGAGGCTGGCGAGATCGCGCGCCCCGGCGAACAGATCGATATGCGGCAGCGCGGCCTGCATGCCCACGCTGACCGGCTCGAAGCCCGGACGATCGGCAAGCGGGTTGAGCCACACCAGCGAGCGGCAGCGCCGTCTGATCGCCGCGAGCGATTCATCGAGCAAGGCCGTATCGCCCGCGTCATAACCGTCGCTGACGATCACGACAGCCGTGCGTGCATGCAGCAGGCGCGGCGCATAGTGCGCGTTGAATCCCGCGAGACTTTCGCCGATGCGCGTGCCGCCCGCCCAGCCTTCCGAGATCAGATGCAGCCGCTCCTGCGCCCGATGCGGATCGGGGTCGCGCAGTGCCTCGTCGACGCACACCAGCCGCGTGTGAAACATGAAGCAGTGCACGTCCGGCAGCCGACCGTTCAGCACACGCGCGAGGCGCAGGAAGAAGAAGCTGTAAAGACTCATCGAGCGACTTACGTCGAGCATCATCACGATGCGCGGGCGCTGCCGCCGCTTGCGCCGCCACGCCAGTTCGACGGGCAGTCCGCCGCGCGGCACGCTGCGGCGTATCGTCGAGCGCAGATCGATGGCGCGCCCCTGATTCGCGCGTTGCTCGCGGCGCGTTTCGATGCCGCGCAGACGCTGCGCGAAACGGCGCAAGGCGTCGTCGATGGCGAACAGTTCGCTGCCGTCGTTCAGATGACGGAAATCGGCGTGCGCGAGCGAGTCACTGGATGAGGCGCCTTCGTCGGCCGTCCTGCCTTCACCCGGTGTGGCGCCGCCCGGTCCCGCAAGCGAGATGGGCGTGCCGTCGCTGGCATCCGAAGCGACCTGTTCGGCATGCGCTTCATCGCGTTCGAGTGGACCCGCGCCGCCGCCATACGATTGCGCGAAGCTGCGCCGGTTAGGCACGAAGAAATACGCATCGAACAGATCGTCGAAACGCCGCCATTCCTGCGCGCGCGAGCACAGCAGCGCGCGCAGGCTCCAGCGCAGCACGTCGCTGTCGAGTTGCCCCATGCGCTGCGCCACTTCCATCGACGCCGCCACGTCCGCGCTCGTCACGCTAAACGCGTTCTCGCGCAGCCAGCCCGCAAAGCCCGCATAGCGCGCGATCAGCAGGCTCGCCAGATCGCCGGACGGCGTCGCGTTGCCGGCGTTCGTCAGCATGACGCCACCAGCCTTTCGACTACCGGCCGCGTCAGGCCCGCCTGATCCTCACGCGTCTTCACCAGCGCGGCAAGCGAATCCATCACGCGGTCGATGCCGTCTTCGTCGAGCGCACTCACGCCGAGACGCAGCAGCGCCGCCACCCAATCGAGTGTCTCGGCAAGGCCTGGCTTGCGGCGCAGCGCCATCTGCCGCACGGCATGCACGAATTCGACGACCTGGCGCGCCAGCGCATCCGGCACGCCGGGCACCTGGGTCTGCACGATCATCAGTTCGCGCTGATAGGTCGGATAATCGACGTACTGGTAGAGACAGCGGCGGCGCAGCGCATCGGAGATTTCGCGCGTGCCGTTCGACGTGAGAATCACATACGGCCGCTCGATCGCGCGGATCACGCCGAGCTCGGGAATCGACAGCTGAAAGTCCGACAGCAGTTCGAGCAGATACGCTTCGAACGCTTCATCCGTGCGGTCGACTTCGTCGATCAGCAGCACGGGCGCGGGCGTCGTCGTGATCGCTTCGAGCAGCGGGCGCTTGAGCAGATAACGCTCGGAGAAAATGTCCTGCTCCTTGTCGCGCAGCGGACGCGCGTCCTGTTCGAACAGCTTGATGGCGAGCAGCTGATGCGCGTAGTTCCACTCGTAGAGCGCCGCGTGCGCGTCGAGACCCTCGTAGCATTGCAGGCGGATCAACGGCACATCGAGCAGCCGCGCGAGCGCTTTGGCCACTTCCGTCTTGCCGACGCCCGCTTCGCCTTCGAGCAGGAGCGGGCGGCGCATTTCCATGGTCAGCAGCAAGGCGGCGGCAAAGCTGCGCTCGGCGATAAAGCCGTGACTCGCCAGCCGCGCCTGCAGCGCGACGACGTCGGGCATGCGGTCAGTGGGCGTCATGGCGAACCTCGATCTCAACGGCCTTGGGCCTTGTGCGAAAAGCGCCCGTGCAGCCAGTCGCGTAGCATCGCCCAGACGAAGGCGAAGCCGTTCAGTTCGGCGGCTTGAGCGGGTGGTGACGCGGGTGATGACGTATTCGTTCGCGTAGTCGCGGACGCCGTAGGCGCTTCGCTGAAGGTCGCGTCAAACGGCGTGCCTTGTGCCTCCGGTGCTTGAGCAACGTCAGCGGCAACAGGCTGCATCGCTTCGAGCCGCGCGGCGAAGTTCATGACGAACTGCTTGAGCAACTGCTCCGAAGCAGGCGCCATCAAGCGCCCGCCGAGCGCAGCCGCCTTGCCGCTCATCGTCACTTCGCTCTTGCCTGTCAGCGTGCAGGTCGCGTCCGTCTGCTCGACGGCGGCGGTGAGATCCATCGTTGCCGCCGAACCGCCCGATGCATCGGTGCCCTTGCCCAGCAGATGCAGACTGCGCGTCGCAGCGTCGAGCGCGAGCACTTCGATGTCACCCTTGAACGACATCGTCGCCGGGCCGAGGCGCACGGTCACCGTGCCTTTGTAGTGCGTGTCGTCGATGCGCTCGGTGATCTTCGCGCCCGGCATGCAGGCGGCGACGGCTTCGATGTCCTGCATCAGTTGCCATGCGCTATCCGCCGAGGCGGCAAGCGGAAAAGCCTTGTCGAGTACTACTTTCATGCGCGTCTCCCTGTCGTGCCGCGAGTATGTTCACGCAGGCCGCGTGAGACCCAGCGCGCGGCTTTGCTGCCACACGCGATACGCGTTGTGCGGCATGTTCATATGCGTGACGCCGAGGTGCGCGAACGCATCGACGACAGCAGACGTGAAGCACGGAATCGAACCCACATGCGGCGATTCGGCGACGCCTTTCGCACCGATCGGATGATGCGGCGAAGGCGTCACGGTGAAATCGGTTTCCCAATGCGGCGTTTCGACCGCCGTCGGCACGAAGTAATCGAGCAGCGTGGCGCCTAGCAGATTGCCGGCTTCGTCGTAAGGCAGTTCCTGACCGAGCGCGACCGCGAAGCCTTCCGTCAGCCCGCCGTGAATCTGCCCTTCGATGATCATCGGATTGATGCGCGTGCCGCAGTCGTCGAGTGCATAGAAGCGCCGCACGCGGATTTCGCCCGTGTAGCGGTTCACGTCGAGCACGCACACATACGCGCCGAACGGGAACGTGAAGTTGGGCGGATCGTAGTAATCGACGGCTTCGAGGCCCATTTCAAGGCCCTCTGGCACGTTGTTGTACGCGGCCCACGCGACTTCCTTGACCGTCTTGAACTGATCCGGTGAACCCTTCAGCACGAAGCGGTCGAGATCGAATTCGATGTCGTCGGGACTGGCTTCGAGCAAATGCGCGGCGATCCTGCGCGCCTTCTCGCGGATCTTGCGCGACGCGCGCGCGACGGCCGCGCCCGCAACCGGGGTCGAACGCGAGCCATACGTGCCGAGACCATAGGGCGCGGTGGACGTGTCGCCCTCCTCGACGGTGATCCGCGATGCGGGAATGCCCGCTTCCGACGCGATGATCTGCGCGTACGTGGTCTGGTGGCCCTGCCCTTGCGTGATGGTGCCCATGCGCGCAATCGCCGATCCGTCGGGATGCACGCGAATCTCGCACGAGTCGAACATGCCGACACCGAGGATGTCGCACATCTTCGATGGCCCCGCGCCGACGATCTCCGTAAAGTTCACCACGCCGATGCCCATCAGCCACTCCGCATCGGGGTCGGCACGGCGCTTGGCCTGCTCGGCACGCAAGCCGTCGTAGTCGAGAGCGGCGAGCACCTTGCGCATTGCGGGTTCGTAATCGCCGGAATCGTATTCGAGTCCGAGCGGTGTCGTATAAGGGAACTGTTCCTTGCGGATAAAGTTGCGCAGCCGTATTTCCGCCTTGTCGATGCCGAGCTTTTGCGCGAGGACGTCCACCATCCGTTCGATCAGATAGACGGCTTCCGTCACGCGGAACGAGCAGCGATACGCGACACCACCGGGAAACTTGTTCGTGTACACGCCATCGACGGAAACGAACGCGTTGGGAATCGCGTAGGAGCCTGTGCAGACATGGAACATGCCGGCGGGCCATTTGGTGGGGTCGGCGCACGCGTCGAACGCGCCATGATCGGCCACCACGTTCACACGCAAGGCCTTGATGCGGCCATCCTTGTCGGCGGCGAGTTCGCCTGTCATGTGATAGTCGCGCGCAAAGGCCGTGCTCGACAGGTTTTCGTTGCGCGACTCGATCCACTTGACGGGTCGCCCCAGCACGATCGACGCGAAGATCGCCGTCACATAGCCCGGATACACGCCTACCTTGTTGCCAAAACCGCCGCCAATATCCGGCGAGATAATGCGTATCTTCGATTCCGGTATCGACGACAGCAGTCCCACCACGGTGCGCACGACATGCGGCGCCTGCGACGTGATGTAGACGGTCAGGTCGCCGCGCACCTTGTCGAACGATGCAACGCAGCCGCAGGTTTCGAGCGGGCAAGGATGCACGCGCGGATACAGCATGTGCTGCTTCACGGTCACGTCGGCGTTCTCGAACATGCGATCGGTCTTGTCGCGATCGCCCATGGTCCACGTGAAGATGTGATTCGGATGACGGCGCGCGCCGTGCGCGCCCGTTTCCTTGTCGCGGATATCTTCACGGATCACGGGCGCGTCGGGTTCGAGCGCGGAAAACGGGTCCACGATCGCGGGCAGTTCCTCGTATTCGATCTCGACGAGTTCAGCGGCGTCGGCGGCGACGTAGCGGTCATCGGCAACGACGAACGCGACTTCCTGATTCTGGAAGCAGACCTTTTCATCGGCGAGCACGGCTTGTACGTCGCCCGCGAGGGTCGGCATCCAGTGGAGCTTGAGCGGCTTGAGATCGTCGGCGGTGAGCACGGCGTGCACGCCGGGATGCGCGAGTGCCGCAGACTTGTCGATGCGCTTCACGCGCGCGTGCGCATACGGGCTGCGCACCATCACGCCGAACAGCATGCCCGGCATCTTGATGTCGTCGACGTAGGTGCCTTTGCCCTGAATGAAACGCGGATCTTCGCGGCGCTTGCGCGAACAGCCCATGCCTTCGAGCGCGGCGAGACGGTCGAGATTGGTGTCGAGATTGCCCATGACGTGTCTCCTCGCGTCAATGAGCGTGCGCCGCGTCCGCTTCCATCAGCGGGTGCGAGCTTTCGACTTCCACGCCGCGCAGCTTGCGCGCCGCATACTGCACGGCCTTGACGATGTTCTGATAGCCCGTGCAGCGGCACAGATTGCCCGCCATCCAGTAACGGATTTCCGCTTCCGTCGGGTCCGGGTTTTCCTGCAGCAGCCGATACGCGCGCATCAGCATGCCCGGCGTACAGAAGCCGCACTGCAGGCCGTGTTCCTGCATGAAGCCTTCCTGCAGTGCATGCAGTTCGCCGCCTTGCGCCAGCCCTTCGACAGTCATCACGTGTGCGCCTTCGGCCTGCACGGTCAGCAGCGTGCACGATTTCACCGACATGCCGTTGAAGTCCACCGTGCACGCTCCGCAATGCGAGGTCTCACAACCGATATGCGGCCCCGTATGCTGGCATTTTTCCCGTAGCGTGTGGATCAGCAGTTCGCGCGGCTCGACCACGACATCGACCTCGCTGCCATTCAGCTCGAACGACACCATCGTTTTCTTGCCCATCAGGTGTTCTCCCGGCGTGTGCTCAGTGTGTGTTCAACGTGTCTTCAATGTGCCGACCGCTCGTAAGCAGTGTGCAAGGCGCGGCGCGTCATCTCTCCCGCCATCGCGCGCTTGTAATCTTCGTCGCCGCGCAGGTCCGGTATGGGGTTGCAGGCGGCCATCGCGCGGCGCACGGCTTCATCGGCGTGGACTGCGTCGAAAGGTTCGCCGCGCAAGGCGTCTTCGGCGTCTGTCGCGCGGATCACCGTGTCGCCGACATTCGTCAGAGCAATGCGCAGATCATCGACGCGTCCATCTCGCATGCGCAGCGTCACCGCCGATGCAGCCGTCGCGAAGTCGCCCGTTTTGCGCTTGAGCTTCGCGTAGCAATAGCCAGTGCCCGCGGCGGGGATGGGAATACGCACTGCCGTCATGATTTCCAGCGGTTCGAGCAGCGTTGCGTAGGTGCCGATGAAGAAGCCGTCGGCGGGCACGATGCGCTCGCCTTGCGCGCCTTGCAGCACGAACGAGGCATCGAGCGCGATCATCAGCGCGGGATGATCGTTGCCGGGGTCGCCATGCGAGATATCGCCGCCGAGCGTGCCGCGATAGCGGACTTGCGGATCGGCAATCTGCCGCGCGCCTTCGACGAGCAACGGACACTTCTCCTGCAGCAGGCTCGACCAGATCAACTGGTTCTCGGTCGTCATCGCGCCGATCCAGAGCGTGCCGTTGTCTTCCTTGATGCCTTGAAGCTCGGCGAGCTTGCCGAGGTCGATCAGATGCTCGGGCTGCGCGAAACGCAGCTTCATCATCGGCAGCAGGCTGTGACCGCCTGCCAGCAGTTTCGCGGCGTCGCCGTGAGCGCCCAGCAATGCGAGCGCTTCCGGCAACGACTGCGGCGTGTGGTATTCGAAAGGTCGCGGAATCACGTTGGTCTCCTGGAATCGGCGCGACCGTGCGCTGCACGATTGGGCGCGCGGCCGGCTTGCTGTTGTCGTCCTTCCGTAGCCGAGGATTTCACAATGCAACGCAGCAATTCAACGCGATTTCCCTAACGGCGGGCTGGATGCGCCGATAGCCGGAAAACTTGCGTGAAAAAAGGAAAAGACTTAAAACGGAGGCACCGCTGCGGCTCCGGACTTGCAGCACGCAGCGATTTGGGCGCCTCGGGGAGAACCCTGGATGACACCGTTCGAAAACGCCATGCCGACTACCGACGCACGCCGCTCCGAGACTTTCCAGCACCGGCTGGAACAGTTCAATCCGGGCGTGGTATGGCTCGACGCGCAGGGGCGCGTGAGTGCTTTCAACGACGTGGCGTTGCAGATACTCGGACCAGCCGGCGAGCAGTCGCTGGGTGTGCCGCAGGATCAGTTGTTCGGCATCGATGTCGTGCAGCTTCATCCGGAGAAGAGCCGCGACAAGTTGCGGTTTCTGCTGCAATCGCGCGACGCGGGTGGATGCCCGGTGAAGTCACCGCCGCCGGTCGCGATGATGATCAACATTCCTGATCGTATCTTGATGATCAAGGTATCGCGGATGTCCGGCATGCAGGGCGCGTGTGGCACTTGCATGATCTTTTACGACGTGACGGATCTGACTACCGAGCCTTTGTCCGAGGCGCGGTCTGGTTTGGGATCGCCGCCGCGTCGGCTGTTGAAGATTCCCGTCTATCGCAAGAACCGGGTGATCCTGATCGATCTCAAGGAGATTATCCGGTTTCAGGGGGATGGGCATTACACCACTATCGTGACCAAAGACGATCGCTATCTGTCGAATCTTTCGCTCGCTGATCTGGAGTTGCGGCTCGATAACAGTATCTTTTTACGGGTGCATCGGAGTCATATCGTCAGCCTGCCTTATGCGATTGAATTGCTTAAGGCCGATGAGAGTATGAATCTTGTGATGGGGGATGCTGAGCGCAGTGTCGTGCCTGTTAGTCGCGCCAAGGTGGGCGTGTTGAAGGAGAGGTTTGGGGTGACTTGAGGTTTTTTTTTGCTGCGGCGCATGGGTTGGGGTTGTTTGTGGTTTGTTTTTGGTTTGTTGATTGCATCCGCTTTTTGTTAGTGGTCTGCTAGTGTTGCCCCTGTGCGGGGCGGCACCTACTTTTCTTTGCCGCCGCAAAGAAAAGTAGGCAAAAGAAAGCGGGCTAACAC
>NZ_QBUY01000165.1 GCF_003121405.1 Paraburkholderia sp. C35
AGCAAAGGCGGTGTGTCTTGTAGGATCGCCGACGCTCAATGCGCGACAACCTACACACCGTTTGCCACCTGGGCTGCGGTGACCATTCGCTGCCGCTTGCTTCGCTACGCGTGAGTGAAGCGGGTGATGCGTTCATTCATAGCGTTGGCAGCGGGCAATAAAAGTAGCGTTATCGCGAACAGGACGGGGCCGTTGGGGGCCCGCAGGCAAGGGTCAAGCGGTTCGGTGTTGGCGGCTTTCTTTTGCCTACTTTTCTTTGCCGCTGCAAAGAAAAGTAGGTGCCGCCCCGCACAGGGGCAACACTAGCAGACCACTAACAAAAAGCGGATGCCACCAACAAACAAGGCGTCGCAGACAAAAACCCTCACTTATCCACCACCAGATCACTCAACGGCTTGCTACAACACAACAACACCATCCCCTGATCAATCTCACGCTGTCGAATGCCACCGTTATGCTTCATATCAACCTGCCCGGAAACCAGCTTGACCTTGCAGGTCCCGCACATCCCTTGAGTACATGAAGCCGGCAACCGAACCCCGGCCTGCCGCGCCGCATCCAGCACATGTTGCGTAGACCCACACTCAATCGCCCGATTACTCCGCGCAAAGCTCACAGAAAAAGTCTGCACACCATTGGCAGCACCATGCTCATGCGCCTTCGCTTCAGCCTCTAAAACCTCAGCAGCAACTTCAGGCTCATTCTCAATCAGCGTCTCGAAAGAAAAACTCTCTTCGTGATACTGCTTGCGGTCAAACCCAGCCTCGTCGAGTAACGCACGCACAGCCTGCATATAAGGCGCAGGACCGCAGGTAAAAATCTCCCGCTCCATAAAATCCGGCGCAATCAGCTTCAGCAAAGGCAAGGTCAAAAAGCCAGTCACACCCGGCCAGTTAGTCCGCGCACCAACACGCTCGCAGACAAAAGAAGTCCGGAAATTCACCTGATTCGAAGCAATCAGATCAAGCTCTCGCGAGAAAATAATGTCATCCGGCGTGCGCGCGGAATGCACAAAAACAATATCGCGATCCTCGCTCAACTCATGATGCGCGCGGCTCATCGACATCAATGGCGTAATGCCCGAACCCGCCGACAAAAACAGATACTTCCGCGCCGGATGCCGCGCACACGTAAACTCGCCAGCCGGACCCAGCACACGAACCTTCGCACCCGCCTGCAAGTTATCGTGCAGCCAGTTCGACACCTTGCCGCCCGGCACACGCTTCACGGTGATCGAAATCGTATGCGGCCGCGTCGGAGAAGAAGATATCGTGTAGCAACGGTTGATCGTCTCGCCGTCGATCTCCAGTTCGAGCGTGATGAATTGACCCGGTTCGAACACGAATGCACGGCCCTCCGGCGAACGGAAGAAAAAGCTCTTCACGTCGTGCGTTTCCTGTCGAACCTGGCAGCACACCAGCGTTTCCTCGACATCGCTCGTCCAGCGCGCCGGCAACGCACTCCAGAATTCGGGCTTCGTCACGCGGCTTTCGACGGGTTCGAAGGTTGCTGCATCGCGCATCATTGCTTGCTCCACGTGCCGCCTGGCATCCGTTGGTTGTGTCCAGGCCCGCGTTACACGGCCTTGATATTGATCGTGCGTTGTTCCGACGCCGTGCTGTCGATATGCGCTGCAACGCGCCGCACATACCAGTCACTGAACTTCTCGACCAGCCCTTCCGTGAACGGCGAATACGGACCCGGTTCATAGGCGCTGCTGGTCGCACCGCGCTGCGAGTACTCGACCAGCGCACGGTCCTGATCGTTGGTCGCATTCCATACGGCCGTCAGATTCGGCACGTCGTAATCGACGCCTTCCACCGCGTCCTTGTGCACCAGCCACTTCGTGCGCACCAGCGTTTCGCCGGAAGAAAGCGGAATCACCGAGAACGTCACGATGTGATCGCTCATGAAGTGATGCCACGAATTAGGCTGCGTCCAGAACGACAGGCCACCCAGATCGGCGCGCTCGAATTCGCCGAGCAGCTTCTTCGACGCGACCTTCGCATCGAGCGTCTGCGATTCGCCGCTGCGGTCGAGCGGCAGGCGCTGCGTGCGAAAACCCGTTACATCCGACAACCGGTCGATTTCAACCGACGGCAGATCCATCTCTTCCCACTGCTTCGCGCGCTCGATACAGGTGCGCTCGAATGCATCCATGCCTTCTGCGTTTGCAGGCGAACGCTGGTAGCCAAAGCCGTATTCATAGAGCGAAATCGTCAGCTCGGGATGGTTCGCGACGCAGTGGTAGCACTCGCGGTTGTTCTCCATCGTGAGCTTCCAGTTGCCTTTCTCGATGATGTCGATCTGTGCAGCGATCTTGCAGCTCGGCAGATCATGCGGCAGCAGATACGGTTCCATCGCCGCGCGCATCACCGCGAAATCGACGGGCGGCTTGTCGGCGAGGCACACGAAAATCAGACCCGCGAGGTTCTCGACATGCACGCTCTTCAGGCTGTGTTTGCAGCGGTCGAACTCGTCGCCCATGTGCTCGGCAAACATCAGATCGCCCGACAGGTTGTACGTCCAGCTGTGATACGGGCACACGATATTGCCGACAGAACCCTTGTCCTCGTTGCACAGGCGCGCACCACGATGGCGGCAGACGTTATGGAATGCGCGGACCTGCATGTCGTCGTCGCGCACGATCAGGATCGAATCGTGGCCCAGCTCGACGGTCACGTAATCGCCCGGTTCAGGGACATCCGGCTCGACGGCTACCTGAATCCAGTGCTGACGGAAAATCGCTTCCATATCGAGCGCGAAAATGTCGTCGCTCACGTAAAACGGTGCTTCCAGGCTGTAACCCTTCTTGCGCCGGTCCACCAGCGCGCGAATGTCTGCCGATACTTTCATGTGTGCTCCGGGTTCCGAGGCCGTGTGGGTGCGGCGCAAAATCAGTAATCGATGAGTTGATGCTCGCGCAAATAGTCGAGTATCACTTGTGCTTTTTCGACCGAAGTCCCTTCAATTACGACGCTGCCGCCACGGCTTTCCGTGGTCGTCGCGGACAGCATGCGGGCATGGCCTGAGCGCTTCTCGGCCGCGGCGAGCCGCACCGGTTTGCGCGTGACAGGCGCTAGCGTCCATTGCGCAGCTTCCGCGTCAGGGACGGCTTCCACGCGCTGCGGCTGGATCGAGCCGGCGCGCAGGCGGGCAAAGGCGTAGCGTGGCGTGACGCTCGCCAGCGGATGCACGGCGATGACCGCCGGCAATGCGACTTCCACACGACGGCGCACGCCTTTCGGCAAGAATTGCCGCACGGTTGCGCGGCCACCCGCGATCGTCACATCGACTGCCGCGCCTACGAGCGGCGCCTGCAGTGCGTCCGCAAGGCGGTAAGGCAGCATGCCGCTGTCGAACGCGCCTTCGGCGCACGTACCCGTCAGCACGAGGTCATAGCCTTTCAGGCGGGCTGCGAGCAGGCCAACGGCATCGCCGTTTTCGTTGCACGTCAGGACTTCGACGCGTTCCGCGCCGAGCGCCAGATACTCTTCGAGTGCGGGATTACCCGGATCGCCGGCGTGCAGCACGTCGAGTCGCGCGGCGTGCTGGCTCGACAGTTGACGGGCAATGTCAAGCGCGGCGGCGTCGTTGCGGCTATAGCGCGCGCCGCCGCTGACAGGATGCTTGCCGACCGACACGAGCACTGCAATTTTTTCGTGCTTGCCGTTCATGCCGCGACTCCTTCGACGAACTGGTTCACGACAGGCGCAGCAACAGCCGAACGACCGGCACGCGCGCGATTGATCTCGTCGATCAGCGAAGCGATGGTCGCCTGCGTATCGGCGATGATCGTCAGGGTCGCGCGCTTGGCGATGGGCGCGCTGCCGTCCAGGTTCACCGCGATCACATGGCGGCAATCCTTGATGCCTTGCAAGTGTTGCACCGCGCCCGAGATACCGAACGCAATGTAGACGCTGGCCTCGACGGTCTTGCCCGTTGCGCCGATCTGCTTGTCGCGTGTGAACATGCCGTTGTCGACGGCCACGCGGCTTGCGCCGATTGCCGCACCAAACGTGCTCGCGAGCTTTTCGAAGGCGGCGACATCCGTCACGCCATTCCCCGCCGAAACGATGAAGTCCGCTTCTTCCAATGCCACTTGCGCCGCGTCGATCTCTTCGATGCCGAGATCGCGATACGCGCTATTCGACGTGTCGTTCAGCTGCGCAAAGGCAGCGAGCTCCAGGCGCTTTCCTGCGCCGACGAACGGCAGACGCGTGTCGACTGCGCCTGCTGCGAGCAGAATGACTTCAGGCAATGCACGCGTCGCGTAGGCCTTCTTTGCGTGCGCATACGTCGATACCTGTTGCGCGTCGATCTGCACCCCATGCGCCGCGATGCTTGCGCCCGCGAGCGCTGCGTAACGGCGGCCAAGATCGCCGTCGCCCGTGGCGTTATCGGGCATGAAGATATGGGCGGGCGCGAGTTGCGCCACGCAGGCCGCGACTGCCTGTACTTCACGTTCAGGCGCGAACGTGCGACGGTCGAACGTCGGCAGTTCGATCACCTGGTCTGCGCCGAGCGCGGCGGCGTCGTCCTTCAGTTCGCCGAGCACCAGCAGCGCGACCTGCGTGCTGGCATCGGCAATCAGCGCGGCTGCAGCGAGCGCCTGGCGTGCGTGATCGTCGAGACCGCCGCGGTCGCTGTGTGCGACCACGAGCAAGGTACGCTGCGGCGCCTGGGTCGTGCGCAGGTGTTTAGCTGCGGCATGACCGTGCGCGCCCGCATGCATCGCGTGATCGTTCGATGCACCTTCAACATGCTCCGCGCCGAGCGTGATGCGCCTCAAGCCCGCTGCCGTGATGACGAACGGCCTGCGCGGATCGATACGTTTGATAGTCGTATTCATCGTTCACTCCAGCGCAGCGGCAACGAGTTCAGCCACATCGAGCACCTCGGGACGCGGACCGACCACACCTTCGAGCATCGCCGTGCAGTTCGGGCAACCCACGGCCACGACATCGGCGTTGATCGCGCGCGCATCGTTGATGCGGATATCGGGAATGCGCTGCTTGCCGGGGATATCCGTCAGCGGTGCACCACCGCCACCGCCGCAGCAACGGCCACGCTTGCCATGCCGCTCCATTTCGACGACCTTGATGCCGATCGTCTTCAGCAACTGGCGCGGTGCTTCCGTTTCGCCGTTGTAGCGGCCCAGATAGCACGGATCGTGATACGTGATCTTCTTGTCGTTGAACGCGGCCACTGCTTTCGGCGCGAGCTTGCCGCTCGCGACGAGTTCCGCGAGGAACGTCGTGTGATGCAGCACTTCGTAACGGCCGCCCAGTGCACGGTATTCGTTGCGCAGGCTGTGCATGACGTGCGGATCGGCGGTAACGATGCGCTTGAAATTCAGCGTCGCGAGCGTGCCCATCATCTGCTTTGCCATGCGCTGGAACGTCGCTTCGTCGCCGAGGCGGCGCGCGACATCGCCCGTATCCGTCTCTTGCGAGCCGAGCACGGCGTACTTCACACCGGCCTTGTTCAGCACCTTGACCAGTGAGCGCAGCGTACGCTGATAGCGCATGTCGAATGCACCTTCGCCCGCGACGAGCAGCACATCCACGGCCTGACCCGGTTGTGCAACAGGCGAACTCAGATCGACCGACCAGTCGTAACGCGCGGCCTTGTCGTAGCCGCCCATCGTGCCCGTCTCGCGCAGATTCGCCAGCACTTCAGGGCCTTTGCCCGGCACTGTGCCATGCACGAGCGTCTGGTTGCGACGCATATCGACGATGGCATCCACGTGCTCGATCAGCATCGGGCATTCATGCACGCAGGCGCGGCACGTCGTGCACGACCACACCGTATCGGCTTCGATCAGGCTCGAGATAATCGGACGTTGCGGCTCGCCACCATGCTTGCCGACCGTGATGCCCGGCGTCGGGCTGCCTGCGTATGCCGCATCCGTGCCGCCGACCATGCCCGTCACGAGATCCTGAATCAGCTTCTTCGGATTGAGCGGCTGGCCTGCAGCGAACGCAGGACACGCCGCTTCGCACTTGCCGCATTGCACGCAGGCATCGAAGCTCAGCAGTTGATTCCAGCGGAACTCGACCGGCTTGCCGACACCGTATTCATTCTGTTCGAGCACCGGCGCTTTGAGCGCCGTCGGCGGAACGACCGCTTCACGGCGCAAATCGCCTTCCGCCGCGAAACGCTCCTGGCGCGGATGAAACGCGAGGTGCAGCAGACCTGCCAGCGCATGCTTCATCGGGCCGCCGCGTGCCGCGCCGAACGTCATTGCGAACGCACCCGTTGCGATCAGCAGCGCGAAGATCACGGCCAGACCCGCCGACATCGCCGATGCAGGCAGCAGCGTGTACAGCAGCAACCCGAGCGCGAACGAACCCAGCAGCCACGGCAGCGTATTCCACGGACCACGCGACAGACGCGCAGGCACATCTTTCGCAGCACGTCGGCGCCACACGAACACAGCGCCTACCAGCATGATCAGCGCGGCCAGAAAAATCAGCCGGTCGAGCCACGGCGAGTAGATCGCAAGACCGTAGTTGATGAACACCAGTGCGAACGCGGCGATCGCACCACCCGCCGTGGCCACGTGTGTCTTCGCAATGTACGGATCGCGCGCGACGACATGATGCAGATCCACGAAATAGCGCTTCGGAATGGTCAGCAGGTTGGTCCAGCCGAATGCGCCGGCTGCCGTTGCCCGTCCGAGACGCCAGTAAGCCGCCCGTTTTGCGACCGCGAACGCAAGGCCGGCGACCGATACCCACAACAACGCGGTGATGAGAAACGCCGGGCTCATCGTCAGAAATCCTTGCAGAGACGCAGCGCGTCGTAGATCGCGCCGTGAATGTTGTGCATAGAAATGCAGTCGCCGACACGGAACAGCAGGAAGCGTCCGTTGCCGAGTTCTTCCGAAAGCGAGGGTTGCGGTTCCGACGCAAACAGCTTGTGCACGTCCACCTGCCCGCGATTCACCGATTCCGGCTTGAGCTTCCAGTACAGCGCGTCATTCGGCGTGCTGCCGTTTTCGATGATGACCTGATCGACAGCGCGCTCTTCCTGTTCTTCCGTGTACTCGTTGCGGATCACGGCGATCTTCTTGCCATCTTCCTCATACACACGGTCGAGCCAGTAATTAGGCGTGTGGATCACGCCTTGCGCATAGAGACGTCGATAGAAAATCGGGAACGTGGTGCCGCCTACGTCGTCGGCCACTTTCACGTCCGGCGTGACGATTTCGACCTTCGAGCCACGGCTCGAAATGAAATCGGCCACGCCCGCGCCGGCATGCGTGCTCACGCCGTCATAGACGAGCACGTTCTGCTTGGGCTCGACCTTGCCCGACAGGATGTCCCACGAACTTACGGCAAGCCCTTCTTCGACACCCCATGCAGGCACTTGCTGCGTGAAGCTCGAGCCGCCCGTGGCGAGCACGATGATGTCCGGCTTCTCGGCGAGAATCATCTTCTCGTCGGCTTCGACGCCCAGACGCCGGTCGACACCAAGGCGCTTCGTTTCCATATCGAACCAGCGCACGATGCCCGCCATCTGCTCGCGCTGCGGCGCTTTCGCGGCCAGCATGATCTGGCCGCCGACGGCATCGCTCTTCTCGAACAGCACCACGTCATGACCACGCGAACGCGCGACGCGTGCCGCTTCGAGTCCTGCGGGGCCTGCGCCGACCACGACCACCTTGCGGCGCGGTCCACGCGTCTTTTCGATCACATGCGGCATCGTCGCTTCGCGCGACGTCGCGGCGTTCTGCACGCACAGCACATCGAGGCCGTTGTATTGACGGTCGATACAGTAGTTCGCGCCGACGCACTGCTTGATTTCATCTTCACGGCCATCGCGAATCTTGATGACCATATGCGGATCGGCGATCTGCGCACGCGTCATGCCGACCAGATCGACCATGCCGTTAGCGAGCAGACGCTCGGCCTGCCCTGCGTCACGAATGCTTTGCGCGTGCATCACGGGCAGCTTCACAACCGACTTGATGCCTGCTGCAAGGTGCACGAACGGCTCGGGTGGCAGCGCCATCGGCGGCATGCAGTTGGCGAGCGTGTTGTGCGTATCCGCGCCCGAACCGATCACGCCGATGTAATCGATCAGACCCGACTCCGACATCGCCTGCGCGATTTCCTTCAGTTGCTGGTGATCGAGACCGTCTTCATGGAATTCATCACCGCACATGCGCAGGCCGACGCAGAAGTCCTTGCCGACCGCTTCACGCACGGCCTTGAGTACTTCGACACCAAAACGCAGACGGTTTTCCAGCGAACCGCCCCATTCGTCGGTACGGAAGTTCGTGCGCGGGCTCCAGAACTGATCGATCAAATGCTGGTGCGCCGCGGAAATTTCGATGCCGTCCATGCCGGCATCTTTCACGCGCTTCGCAGCCGCTGCGAAATCGCTGATGATGCGACGGATTTCTTCGACCTCGATGATCTTTGCGTTACCACGGTGAACCGGTTCGCGCACGCCGGATGGCGTCATCAGATGCGGCCAGTGCTCGCCGTGAAAGGCCGATCGGCGGCCCATGTGCGTCGCCTGAATCATGATCTTCGCGCCGTGGCGATGCATCGCTTCGGCGAGTCGCGACAAAGGATCGATGATCTTGTCCGTCGACAGATTGACCGACTTCCACCAGCCTTGCGGGCTATCGATCGACACCGGGCTCGACCCGCCGCACACGGCGAGGCCCACGCCACCCTTGGCCTTTTCCTCGTAATAGCGGATATAGCGGTCGCCGGGCAGGCCGCCCGGTTCGGCATACACCTCGGCGTGTGCCGTGCTGACGATGCGGTTGCGCAGCGTCAACTGATTGAGCGTCAAAGGCTTGAACAGATTGGGGTAACGCATTGCGGGCGACCTCGGGCGGGTTCGATTCAGTCTGTTGTTTCAGTCACGCAGCCGGCGTTTTATCAGTGCGCCGCTGCGTGCCGGTACTTCTGTTGTCAAGCTGCAAGCGGAGAGACTTCGAACACGCAGTGATCGTGCTTGTGGTCGTGATGTTCACCCGCGCAATGAGCCTCTTTCGACTGGCTGCGCGGCGCGTTCTTGCCGCCTTCCGTCGTGTCGTTGACCCAGTCCATTGCGCCTGCGAACCAGCCGGCGAACATGTAGCAGAGCTTGCCGCTCTTCTCCGGCTGTTGAAGCACGAACGACGAATAGCGCAGTTCGATCTTCGCGTGCGCCGTGGCCGGATCGGCCTCGATAATCTTGAAGAGGCCCCAGCCGCGTTGCGACAGGCGATTCAGATAGTGCTCGAATACAGCCATGCCGCTGATGCCGTGCTGCTTTGCTTCCTTGTCGCACCAGTAGTACGCGGACTTGTAGCCGGCCTTATAGAGAATCTCGGCATACGCTTCGACGCCGAGTGCTTCTTCCACGGCAGCGTGATTGTTCGTGAAGAAATGACGCGGCACGTACAGCATCGGCAGCGCGTCGGTGGTCCAGACGCCAGTGTTCGGATCGACGTCGATGGGCAGTTGTGGTTGCATGGCAGTTTCCTTTGTTCTCTCAGGTTCTTATTGGCCGTTCCAGACTTCGCCGAATACACGCATCCAGTTCTCGCCCATCACTTTCTTGATGCGCGACTCGCTCCAGCCCGCCTTTTCCATTGCAGCCGTCAGATTCGGAAACTCGCCAATCGTGCGGATACCTTCAGGGTTCACGACCTTGCCGAAGTTCGTCAGACGACGATAGCGACCCTTGTCGTGCGTAATCCAGTCGAAGAACTCAGTCGAGTACCCTTGCGTAAAGTCCGTGCCGATACCCACCTTGTCTTCACCGATCAGATCGACCACGTATTCGATCGCTTCCAGATAGTCTTCGACAGTCGCATCCGGGCCGCGCTTGAGGAACGGTGCGAACATCGTCACGCCGACAAAGCCGTTGGCATCGGCAATCTCTTTCAGCTGTTCGTCGCTCTTGTTGCGCGGGTGCTCTTTGAGACCCGACGGGCAGCAATGCGAATACGTGACGGGCTTCTTCGAGCAGGCAATCGCATCCGAAGAGGTCTTGCCGCCGACGTGCGACAGATCGACCATGATGCCCACGCGATTCATTTCCTGAATCACTTCGCGGCCATAGCCGGAAAGACCGCCGTCCGGTTCATAGCAACCCGTGCCGACGAGGTTCTGCGTGTTGTAGCAAAGCTGCACCACATTCACGCCGAGTTCCTTGAAGACCTCGATATAGCCGAGGTTGTCCTCGAATGCATAAGAGTTCTGGAAGCCGAAAATAATGCCTGTCTTGTTCTCTTTCTTGGCGCGCAGAATATCATCCGTCGTGCGCACCAGCGTGAGGATCTCGCTGTACTCGCGGATCTGCTGCTTCATTTCCGCGATGTTATCGATGGTCTTCTGGAAGTCTTCCCACACGGACACCGTGCAATTGACGGCAGTGACGCCACCCTTTCTCATGTCCTCGAATACTGAGCGCTCGAACTTCGAAATGTTCAGACCGTCGATGATGATGCTGTTGTCGTGAAGCGTACTCATGATTGACTCCGTAGCTGTGGGGCGTTCGTATGATTTGCGCGGCTCAGTAGATCGGGAAGCGTTCGCACAGTGCGAAGATCTCGCGGCGCACGCGCTGTTCCGTTGCGGCATCGCCATCGGGATGCGTGCGCAGTGCGTCGAACACTTCGAGAATCAGGCGGCCGACCTCTCGGAACTCGGCCACGCCGAAGCCGCGCGTCGTGCCCGCCGGCGTACCGAGACGAATGCCCGAGGTGACCGTGGGCTTTTCCGTGTCGAACGGAATGCCGTTCTTGTTGCACGTGATGCCCGCGCGTTCGAGCGCCTGCTCGACCTGTGCGCCCTTCAGCCCCTTCGGACGAAGATCGACGAGCAGCAGATGGTTATCGGTGCCGCCCGTGACGAGATCGACGCCGCCTTCTTTCAGTACTTCACCGAGCGCCTGCGCATTGGCCAGCACGTTGTCGATATACGTCTTGAAGCCGTCTTCGAGTGCTTCGCCGAAGGCGACGGCCTTTCCCGCGATCACATGCATCAGCGGCCCGCCTTGCAGGCCAGGGAACACAGCGGAGTTGATCTTCTTGGCGATGTCTTCGTCGTTGGTCAGCACGAAGCCGCCGCGCGGACCGCGCAGCGTCTTGTGCGTGGTCGACGTCACGACGTGTGCGTGCTCGACGGGATTCGCATGACGGCCTGCAGCGATTACACCGGCGATGTGCGCCATATCGACCATCAGCTTTGCGCCGACGCTATCGGCGATCGCGCGGAAGCGTGCGAAATCCAGTTGACGCGGATAGGCGGAGAAACCGGCGATGATCATCGACGGCTTGTGTTCGTGTGCGAGCTTCTCGACCTGGTCGTAATCGATGCGCATGGTCTCGCGGTTCACGCCGTACTGGACTGCGTTGAACCATTTGCCCGATAGCGCGGGCTTTGCGCCGTGCGTCAGGTGGCCGCCTGCGTCGAGCGACATGCCGAGAATGGTGTCGCCGGGTTTGGCGAGTGCGAGCATCACGGAGCCGTTGGCCTGCGCGCCCGAGTGCGGCTGCACGTTTGCGAAACCGGCGTTGAAGAGCTTTTTGATGCGATCGATGGCGAGCGCTTCCACCTCATCTGCGAACTCGCAGCCGCCGTAGTAACGCTTGCCCGGATAGCCTTCCGCGTACTTGTTGGTCAGTACCGAGCCTTGCGCTTCGAGTACTGCACGCGACACGATGTTCTCAGATGCAATCAGTTCGACCTGCGACTGCTGGCGTTCGAGTTCCTTGAGTACCGAGTTGCGCACGGCTGAGTCGCGTTCGGCGAGGGTCTGCGAGAAGAATGGGTTGGCGTTCGACATGGCTTCCGTTCAGTTGACTTTCAGTTGACCTGGAATTGACCTTGAGTGGCTGAAAAGCGAAAAGAGCGTGCGAGGCCGACTTTCCAATTCCGCGCTATCCCTTGACTGGACTGGCTTTGCACCGCTTGCACCGACGGCTCTATTCTTGTCTGTCGCCTGACTGGTCAATTTACGATTTCAGACGCGTTCTTTGCCTTTTCCGCCATGCAAGTCCGTTTTGGACAAGTTGAACGGAAGCGACCGGTCGTGCTTCTTGGTGGTGTCAATGCATTGAATTGAAGTCTTCTGTCGTGTTGCGGTGCAGCGTTCCAGGTGGCACTCAGGTGACGCAGACGGCACCGCTTGAGAGCGCGAGTGGCTCTCCGGCAGTGCGGAGGCTGCACTGAGCCGGTGCGGTCGCGCGAATGCACTGCCGCAAGGCCGTTATCCAGCCAGGGTTTAGCCGTATGGCATGCTTGTTGCGCTCACTCGCAGAATAAGAAAGGCCGCTTCCCCCACTCGGCCCAACAGAACATCGAGCTGAAGGAACGCCGGAACCATGTCGCCCGATCGAACCGCGTCGTTGTCGCACTTCGCGTTCATGCCGCTACCCAACTTCACGATGATCGCGTTCACGAATGCGATCGAAGTGCTGCGCATGGCCAACTACCTGAGCGGGCAGACGCTTTACCGCTGGTCGATCATCAGCCCGGACGGCGGCCCCGTCACGGCGAGCAACGGTCTCTCGGTCGACACTAGCCGTGCTGATTGCGTGGGCACACCGGACATCGTGTTCGTATGCGGCGGCATCGACGTGCAGCGTGAAACCACCCCTGAGCATCTGTCGACGCTGCGTCGCTTTGCGCGTGCGGGTGTTGCGCTTGGCAGCCTGTGCACGGGTACGTATGCGCTTGCGAAGTCGGGCTTGCTGGCGGGTTATGCTTGCGCGATTCACTGGGAGAACATGTCGGCGTTGAAGGAAGAGTTTCCTGATACGCGATTCCTGAAAGAACTCTTTGTGATCGATCGCGATCGCGTGACGTGCACGGGTGGCGTTGCACCACTCGACATGATGTTGAATCTGATTGCTGCGCGCGTGGGTACACCGCGGGTGACGCAGATTGCCGAGCAGTTCATTGTCGAGCACGTGCGCGATAATTCTGCGCAGCAGCGCATGCCGTTAGTGGCGCGGCTGGGGTCCGCCAACAAGTCTCTGTTCGAAGTCATTGCGTTGATGGAGAACAATATCGAAGAGCCTTTGTCCCGTGAGGAATTGGCTCGGCTCGCCAATATGTCGCAACGGCAGTTGCAGCGGTTGTTCCGCGAGCATCTCGGGATGACGCCTACTCACTACTATCTGACTTTACGGCTGCGCCGTGCGCGTGAGTTGTTGCTGCAGACTGATATGTCGATCATGCATATCACGATGGCGTGTGGGTTTCAGTCGGCTTGCCATTTTAGTAAGAGCTATCGGGATGCGTTTGGTACTGCGCCTACTCGCGAGCGCAGGAAGCAGGTGGCGCCGTTGGCGCATGCTGTTGTGAATGGGGGTAATGGGGCTTTGGCTGGCGCCGCTGTGCATGTTTGAGGTTTGGGTTTGATGTGTCTTCGACGGTTTTTGTGTTTCGTTGTTGGCCTTTGCCGTTTGCCGTCTGCTTTCGTGCTTTCGCTGGCGTCCGCGGTTTGTTAGTGGTCTGCCTGGGTTGCCCCTGTGCGGGGCAGCACCTACTTTTCTTTGCCGCGGCAAAGAAAAGTAGGCAAAAGAAAGCCGCTGAACACCGCCAGCCCTTGTACTTGCCTGCGGGTTCCCCACCGTTCTTATCCTTCACACGGCATCCTTCCTGCCGATGCCCGTTGCCAACGTTCTCATTGAACGCATCACCCGCGTCATGCTCCCGCGTCACAGCACGCCATACTAGTCAGTCCACGGCCGCCCAGGTGGCAAACGGTGTGTTGGTTATCGCGCCTTATACGCTTCACTCCGGACTGAAAAGCAAAGACGGTGTGTCTTGTAGGATCGCCGACGCGTAATGCGCGACAACCTACACACCGT
>NZ_QBUY01000166.1 GCF_003121405.1 Paraburkholderia sp. C35
GGTGTTAGCCCGCTTTCTTTTGCCTACTTTTCTTTGCGGCGGCAAAGAAAAGTAGGTGCCGCCCCGCACAGGGGCAACGCATGAAGAACCAGAAGCAAAACGCGGATGCCAGCGACAGCGCAAGCCAGCGACAGCCTCAAACAAACACCTCCAAAGCCGTCGCAGACAGAAAAAAAATCAGAACACCTTCACTGGCACATTCACAACCAACCGGTACTCCATATTATTCGGATCGGAGTAATGCGCCGTCGACTTGTGATACATCGCGATAAACGTGATCTTGGTATCCTTGAACCGCCCGCTCTGCAGCGTATAGCTAGGAATAAAGCCGATTTCATGGTGCGTGCCATGCACATACTCGCCGTTACGCGTATACGGCCCAATAGCACCCGAAGCAGCACCAGCAGAAGCATCTGCGCCCCAACCCGTCACACCCCACAGCATCGCCTTGAACCCAGGCAACCCGGCATACTTGCCATCGAACGTATACCGCAGCTGAAACGACTTTTCATGCGGTGCGTTGTAATCGACGTCCATCGAGTTCACGAGATAAATACCGTTGGTCTCGTTCACATAGTCGAAGAACTGATCGCCGAGAATCTGCTGATAGCCGACCAGCACCTGATGCGGACCATGCTGCGCCGACAGCGACAGGCTATACGCATTGTTGTCGATGTGCCCTTGCAGCGCAGAACCCGTCTGGTGCGTCGAATAGATGTTCGCAAGGCCAGCCCACTTCACCGTGTTCACATCGCCGATCGAATGCGAGACGGCTGCGTAGAACTGATTCCACACGTCTTCAGCCTGATCGGCATACAAAGTCAGTGTGCCGTTCGGCGAGTAATCCCAGTTGCCGCCGAAGTACGACACGCGCTTGAACGTGACGCCGCCGTATGACGTCGTCAGATCGCTCAGGTTCGTGTGGCCGCGCTCGTCGACCTTCGTGAAGCTGCCAGCCTGCAGCGTGACGTTATGGATGTCGTTGCTCACAGCCGACACGCCGAGGAAAGTCGGCGGCAGTGCACGGTTGTCGTGCGGTTCCATGAACGGGTTGTTATCGACGATCTGCAAACCGTACTTCACGACCGTCTCGGAGATGCGCCCCTTGATGTCGTACATGCCCGGATACGCCCACGCCAGCTGATCGGAACCGCCGCCGCCCTTCGCCACGTGCACCATGTTGCCCGCGCCGTTGCCGCCGTCGAGCTTCAGTGCCGCGAACAGCGACGCATCGAAGCCAAGGCCAACGGGCCCTTGCGTATAGCCCGATTCGAAGTTCGCCTGCATGCCCTGAACCCACGCGTGACGGTGCGGGCCGCCTTCGTTGTCGAACTGGTCGGCGTAGTTGCGGAACAGCAGGTTCAGATGGCTATCAGCGATCAGACCTTGGCTCTTCGCCTGGCTCGACAGTTGCGCGGGCGGCGTCGCGACCTGCTCGGCTTCCGCGTTCACGACCGCGTTGTTGGTCTCGGGCTGGACGTCAGCCGTGTTCGGCGTGTGCTTCAGCTTCGGCTTCTTCGTTTGCGCGTCGGTCGCAGCGGGCGCGGCCGGTGCCGCTTGTGCGATGGTTGCGCTGGCGGCCGTGGGCGTCGCGGCATCGTCGGCGAATGCCGCGGTGGCGATCGTCAACGCGGGCAGGCCAATGGCCAGCAACGCGAGCTTCGATGCTCCTGATGTGGATCTCTGGGTTGTCATTGCAATTCCATTTTTTGTAGTGGATGAAACCGTGGCGTGGCGGTCGGCCGCGCCGTTTTATCGCCCGTTCCCGCCGTCGCGCGAACGAACGCCTCCCTCGGCGCAGCGGCTAGCTGCGTCGTGGAAAAAGGGTTGTGTGAAGCTAAAGGTGTGTCAGGTCATGACAGCGCGTATGCAGGCAACCTGCGTGTGACCGATACCCGTTGCGCTCGCCACGGGCCGCTGGTTCGCGCAGGCGTCGATGGCATCCGGGCAGCGCGTGCGGAATGCGCAGCCCGAAGGCGGTTTCAGCGGCGACGGAATCTCGCCGCGCAACAGCACATGCTCGCGCGCACGTTCAGCAGCCGGATCAGGCAGCGGCACGGCGGACAGCAGTGCCCGCGTGTATGGATGCTGCGGCTCGCGATACACGTCGCGCTTGTCGCCGAACTCCATCACGCGGCCCAGGTACATCACCAGCACGCGCTGGCTGATCGCCTTCACGACGGCCAGATCGTGCGCGACGAACAGCAGCGACAGCGATAGTTCGCGTTGCAGATCGCGCAGCAGATTGACGATCTGCGCCTGGATCGATACATCGAGCGCGGACACCGGTTCGTCGCAGATCACGAGTTGCGGCTCGTTGATCAACGCACGCGCGATGCCCACGCGCTGGCACTGCCCGCCCGAGAATTCGTGCGGATAGCGGCGCAGATGATGATTGCTCAGGCCGACTCGTTCGAGCATCGTGCGCACACGCACGCGTGTCTCCTCCCGTCCCAGTTGCGGCTGATGCGTCTTCAGCGGCTCCGCGACGATCTGTTCGATGGTCATGCGTGGATCGAGCGACGCGAGCGGGTCCTGGAAAATCATCTGCACGTCGCGGCGAATCTGCGAGGTATCGCGCGATGCGCCTTTGACGGACTCGCGGCCTTTCCACTGCACGCTGCCCGACGTCACGGGCGCAAGGCCGATGATCGCGCGCGCAAGCGTCGACTTCCCGCATCCCGATTCTCCGACGAGACCCACCGTCTCGCCACGACGAATATCAAAGCTCACGCCATCGACGGCGCGCAGCGTGGCTTTCTTCGACCACGGATAGCCGCCCTGCGCGATGCTGAAATGCACGCTGAGGTTGTCGACCTTGAGTAGGGTTTCCTGAGCGCTCATAGCACCTCCGCGATGGTCTGGACGGGGCGATGGCAGGCGCGCAGCGCGTGCACTTCACCTTCGATCGGTTCGAGCGCCGGACGCGTCGCGCGGCAGGTTTCTTCTGCGAAGGTGCAGCGCGGCGCGAACGCGCAGCCTTGCGTCGAAAGGCCCGGCAGCGGTGGATTGCCCGGAATGGTTTGCAGCGGCTGATCGTCTTCGTCGGTGAGGCGCGGCAGCGCGTTCAGCAAGCCGATCGTGTACGGATGCGTCGGCGCGGCGAACAGTTGCCGTGCGGGCGCCTGTTCGACGGTTTGCCCTGCGTACATCACCATCACGTCGTCGCACAGGCCGGCTACGACGCCCATGTCGTGCGTGATCAGGATGATCGCGGTGCCGCGCTCGCGGTTCAGTTCGCGCAACAGTTCGATGATCTGCGCCTGCACGGTGACGTCGAGTGCCGTGGTCGGCTCGTCGGCGATCAGGATTTCAGGCTCTGACAGCAGCGTCATCGCGATCATCACGCGCTGGCGCATGCCGCCCGAAAACTCATGCGGATACATGCCGATGCGGCGCGCGGCGTCGGGAATACGCACGCGTTCGAGCGCTTCGATCGCGCGCTGCTTCGCTTCGCGGCGTGACAGCTTGCGATGCAGTTGCAGCGTCTCCGTCATCTGACGTTCGATGGTCAGGAACGGATTGAGCGAGGTCATCGGGTCCTGGAAGATCATGCCGATGCGGTCGCCGCGAATGCCGTTGAGCGCGGCATCGTTCATCGTCAGCAGGTTCTTGCCGTTGTAGAGCGCTTCGCCGCTGACCTTGCCGTTCTTCGCGAGCAGGCCGAGCAGCGCCATCACGGTCTGGCTCTTGCCCGAACCGGATTCGCCGACGATGCCGAGCGTCTTGCCTTTTTCGAGCGAGAACGACACGCGCTGCACGGCATCGACGGGCGCGCTGTCGCGGCGCGTAAAGCGCACGCTCAAGTCTTTGACTTCTAGTAGTGCCGGGTTATGTGCCATCTCAGCGGTCCTTCGGATCGAGTGCATCACGCAGGCCATCGCCGACAAAGCTCACGGCATACAGCGTCGCGCACAGCATGAGGGCAGGGCACAGCAGCAGCCACGGTGTGGATTCGAGCTTCTGCGCGCCGTCCTGAATCAGCACGCCCCAGCTTGTCATCGGCTCCTGCACGCCGAGGCCGAGGAACGACAGCACCGATTCCGTCAGCACGATGCCCGGCACCGTGACGGTTGCATACACAACGACGACACCAATCAGGTTCGGCACGATGTGGCGCGTGATGATCGAGCGCGAATCCACACCGATGGCTTTCGCGGCATCGATGAACTCGCGCGAGCGCAGGGACAACGTTTGCCCGCGCACGACGCGCGCCATGTCGAGCCACGAAAACGCGCTGATGGTCAGCACGACCAGATAGAACGCGCGGCCGAACAGCGTCATCATCAGGATGGCGATCAGCATGTAGGGGATCGCGTACATCATGTCGACGATACGCATCATCACGGCATCGACACGACCGCCGAGATAACCCGCCGTCGCGCCCCACGCCACGCCGATCAGACCCGACACCAGCGTGCCGAGCAGACCGACTTCGAGCGACACGCGCCCGCCGACCAGCGTGCGCACCAGCAGGTCGCGGCCGAGTTCGTCAGTGCCGAACCAGTGCATGTTCTGCAGCGTGGGCGCGAGGCTGATCGAAGACCAGTCGCTATCGATGGCATTGTTCGGCGACAGCAGCGGGCCGACAAAACATGCAATCACGATGAGCACGAGCAACAGCAGCGCGAAGAACGCGGCGCGATTGCGCACGAAGCGGCGCGCGGCGGTGGCGAGCGGGCTGCGCGAGGGCGGCGCGTCGACAGCCGTCAATGAAACAGGTGGCATTCTCATCGGTATCAGTAGCGGATACGCGGATCGAGCCATGCATACGCAAGGTCGACGAGCAGGTTGAACAAAACAGCGACGGTCGTCGTCAGCACGACGAGGCCGAGCACCAGCGTGTAATCGCGGTTGATCGCGCCGTTGACCACCAGTTGCCCGATGCCGGGCAGCGCGAACACCGATTCGGTCACGACGGCTGCCGTGATCGACGAGATGCATACCGAGCCGAGCAGCGACACGACAGGCATCAGCGCGGGTTTCATCGCGTGGCGCAAGACGATGGTGCGCGCGGGCAAGCCCTTCGCGCGCGCGGTGCGGATAAAGTTGCCTGACAGCGTTTCGATCATGCTGCCGCGCATCACGCGCGCGATCAGCGCGACGTTGATGATCACGAGCAGCGTGATGGGCAGCGCGCGATAGCGCCACTCGCCTTCGCCCCAGCCGCCCGCAGGCAACCAGCCATGGCCGTCGGCGGTTTTCAGCAGAATGGCAAACACCCACACCAGCAACGGACCGAGCACGAACGGCGGAACGACGTTGCCGATATTGCCGAGCACCATCACCGCGTGATCGATCACGCTGTCGCGGCGCACGGCCGCAATCGTGCCGAGCGTCACGCCGATCACCACGGCGATCGGCACCGACACGCCGCCGACGCCGAGACTCACGGGCAGCGCCTTCCACACGAGATCCGTGACGGACCAGTCGGTGTATCGGAACGACAGGCCGAGATCGCCATGCAGCAGTGCCCACAGATAGTGCAGATACTGCTGCCACAGCGGTTCATCGAGGTGATAGCGCGCGTTCAGGTTCGCGAGGGTAGCCGCCGACAGCTGCTTCTCGGTGTCGAACGGACCGCCCGGCGTGAGATGCAGCAGCAGATAGCATGCGGTGATCACGGCGAGGATCGTCGGGATCGCCCACAGCGTGCGGCGCAACGTGTATGCAAGCATGGGTGCCTTTCCTGCGGATTAGTGCTGTTAGTGCTTGATCACGTACATGTCCTGCGACGCGCGCATGTCGAGATAGTTGGTGGCTGCGTAGCCGCCAACGTACGGCTTCACCAGACGCGCCGCCGAGTACTGGAACAGCGGGATCATCGGATAGTCGTTCATCGCCAGATCATGCGCCTGCGTCAGCAGGGCGGTGCGCTGCTTGTCGTCGGTCTGCTGGTTGCCCTCATTGATCAGCGCGTCGACCTTCGGGTTGCAATACTTCTGGTCGTTCTGCGGGCTGTTGCAGCGGACCAGATCGAAGTACGAGTTCGCGTCGTTGTAGTCGACGAACCAGCCGTCGCGTGCGACCTGCGTCTTGCCGTCGTGGCGCATCTTCAGCAGCACCTTGTATTCGACGTTTTCGAGCTTGGCGTTGACGCCCAGCTTGGTGCGCCATTCCGACGTGACGAACAGCGCGACCTTCTTGTGCAGATCATTCGTGTTGTACGTGAACGAAAGCGACAGCGGCTTCGCATCGGAATAGCCCGCTTCCTTGAGCAGGTTGCGCGCGTAGTCGACGCGCTTGGCCATCGGCCACGATGCCCATTCCGGCTTGTAAATCGCTGCGCCTTCCGTGCCCTTCGAGATCAAACCGTACATCGGCAGTTCGCCGCTCGACGTGAGCTTCGACGTCAGCAGATCGCGATCGATCACCATCGACAGCGCCTGCCGCACGCGCTTGTCCTTCAGCACGGGGTCTTCGTTATTGAGGCTGTAATAGTAGGTCGCAATTTGCAGGCCTTTTTGCAGCTGCGTGCCGAACTGCTTGTCGACCTGATTGAAGATGCCCGACGGAATCGTGTACGTGTAATCGAACTGGCCGGCCTGATACATGCGCATCGCCGTTTCATCGCTTTCGATGGGGAGATACGTGACCTTCGATACCACCACCTTCGGCGCATTCCAGTAGTTGCTGCTCTTCGTCACGACGAGACGGTTGTTCGGCTGCCAGTCGTTGAGCGCGAACGCACCGTTGCCGACGAAGTTCGCCGGACGGGTCCAGTCGTTGCCGAACTTCGCCACGACGGCTTTATCGACGGGTGCCATCGGCGCCATCGCGGCCAGTTGCGGGAAGAAGGCCGCGGGCACTTCCGTTTTTACTTCGAGCGTGTAGGCATCGACTGCGCGCACGCCGAGGTTTGTCACGGGCGCCTTGCCTGCGATGATGTCCTTCGCGTTCTTCACGAACTCGACGAGGTTCGTGTACTTCGAACCCGTCTTCGGATCGACCACGCGCTGCCACGAATACACGAAGTCCGCTGCGGTGACCGGCTGGCCGTTACTCCACTTCGCATCGTGACGCAGCTTGAAGACCCACGTGTCGGGCGCGGTGCGCGTCCACGACTGCGCGACGCCCGGCACGATCGCGCCCGTTGCGTCGATGCGCGTGAGGCCTTCGAACAGGTCCAGGCCGATTGTGTTGCCCGTCCACGATTCGATATGCGCAGGATCGAGCGATTCGGTTTCGGCGGGAACCTGGCGCGTCAGCTCCTGGCTCGCGGCGAGTGTCGCGCCGGACGGAACCGTCACAGCCGATGCGTTTTGCTGGAATGTAAGGACGAGCGCGGCCAGCGCCGTCGTGTAAACGAACGGTGTCTTCATGGTTGGTTTCGCAGAAAAAATCGGGAGAGGAACGCGAGCGGCGCGGACGCCGCTAACGGTTATCCGCGTGATGTGAGCCGGGGTGGCCCTTGTTCGGTGTACGGCATGCAGGATTCCTTACAATTATTATTACAGGCATCCTACAGCGGATTTTCATGCGCCCCCGCGATGTGCGGAAGCGCTTCCAACCAGGATCAAATGCCTGCCTTCTAAAACAGCCTCGGCGTACCGACCCACACGACGACCGATTCCTTGCGGGCCGTATTGGCCCAGCTATGCGGCACCGTCGATTCGTAATGCGCGCTGTCTCCCGCGCGCAGCACGAAGGTCTTGCCTTCCAGCGTCAACGACACTTGTCCATCGATCACATAGATGAACTCTTCACCAGCATGCGTCGTGACTTCGGAACGCTTTTGCCCGGGTGGCATCCTCACGAGGATGGCTTCCAACTGACGGCCCCCCGACAGATTGGTCATCCGGGCAAACAGATTCGCCGAGTCAGCGAAACCAAAAAACTTCAACTCGTTTGCGCGACACACCGAGCGCTCTTCGCTGGGTGTATCGACGAAATACTGCACCTTCACTCCCAACGCATTCGCAATACCTGCCAGCGACGTGATGGACGGCGACGCGAGACCGCGCTCTACCTGCGACAGGAACGGCTTCGAAATACCTGCTGCCGTTGCTGTCTCGTCGAGCGTGCGCTTCAGCCTTTGCCTCAGCGCGCGGATCTTGCTCCCCAGTGCAAGTGCCGTGTCTTTCTCAAGTGTCGTGACCATAACAAAACCAAATTAGTCCGTCAAAATTAGTTTGATATAAGCAAATGTTGTTTGATGACGTATGCCTCTTTCCCCGCCCAGCCTTGCGTAGGTTGACAACTCTTGCGTGCTGATCAGAGCGTTTCAATCTTTTCGAGAAAACACTCTATGTTGCCAGATCGCAAAGAGCTCTCTACAGATTTGCGTTACATAACTGAGGCTGCAATCAGAAGAGCAGTGCAATCCTGGCGCGCATCTCAGTGGATACCCGAAGCGACAAACGCTGTTTCGATGCGCACAATCGCAACCTCGCGCGGGTGGCCCAGCCGGGTTCGTCCGCCAGCACTTCCGTTTGCAGCGATCCTGCGGCGGCGTTTTGATCGGTACGTCCCGACCGGACTGCCACCGACGAATGAAGGTGAATACGCATGTCGATTTTTTCTTTCGCAGTCTTTCCGCATCCATCCCGCATATCAAGTACGCGTGTCCCATTGCAGCCCTTGCAGCCTTCCGGACGGTCTGCGCGCGCGATGCTTTATCATTGAGCCTTCGTCACGCGTTGTTCGCGTCGACGGCCTCCCGCTGAAGTCCTGGTTGTTCCGTTTTCGACGCGGACCGCGCTGTCCGTTGCTCGTATCGCACTGAACCGTCGCCCGATGCCGCATTGCGCGTGGGCCACGGCAAGTCATCGACGATCTCCAGTTTTTGCAGCTTTGCCACGTGGCATCGCGTCCGTTCGACGCGTGCATGCGCGGTTGCTATCTCGTAAATAAGAGGAAAGCATGAAATCACCCGTATCCCAGACCCGGTCGTTCTCGACGGTCTTTCTCATCGAGATGTGGGAGCGTTTTGGTTACTACGGCATGGCCGCGCTGCTCGTGCTGTTCATGATCGACCGGCTCGGTTTCGACGACAGCCACGCAACGCTGACGTGGGGCGCATTCGCGGCGCTCGTTTATGCGTCGCCGTCGATCGGCGGCTGGATCGGCGACAAGGTGCTGGGCGCGCGCCGCTCGATGGTATTCGGCGCGCTGGTGCTGGCGGCCGGTTATCTGATGCTGGCGATGCCGAGTGACAGTCTCGAGTTCATGTATGCGTCGCTGGGCGTGATCGTGGTGGGCAATGGGCTGTTCAAGTCGAACGCCGCGAACCTCGTGCGCCGCATTTACGAAGGCGACGATGCGCGCATCGACAGCGCGTTCACGATCTATTACATGGCGGTGAACATCGGCTCGACGGTGTCGATGCTGGCGACGCCGTGGATCAAGGATCACTGGGGCTGGCACACGGCGTTTGCCGTCTGCTGCGCCGGCATGCTGATCAGCGTGCTGAATTACTTCCTGATGTTCCGCACGCTGGCGCATGTCGGTTCCGCGCCGGATGCCGAGCCGATCCGCTGGAAGCGGGTGCTCGCGGTTGCGCTGGGCGGCATTGCATTGGGTACGGCAACGATTTTCGTGCTGCAGCACAAGGCGGTTGCCGTCGCGTGCGTGTATTCGGCGGGCGTCGCGATTCTGGTCATCTTCGCGTACATGTTGATCAAGTGTGAGCGCTCGGAGCGTTCGGGCCTGCTCGCCGCGCTGATCCTGACGATGCAGGTGATCCTGTTCTTCGTGTTCTATCAGCAGATGTCGACGTCGCTGACGCTGTTTGCGCTGCGTAATGTCGATCCGACCTTCTCGCTGTTCGGCACGCATCTGTTTACGTGGAGCGCGGCGCAGTTCCAGGCGCTGAATCCGATCTGGATCATGATGCTGAGCCCGCTGCTCGCACTGCTGTATACGAAGCTGGCGAAGCAGGGCAAGGACGTGCCGGTGGCAGCGAAGTATGCGTTCGGGTTTGCGGTCGTCGCGGGAGGGTTCTTTGTCTACGCGTGGAGCGGCAGCTTTGCCGTCAATGGCCGCGTGTCGTCGTGGTGGATGGTGGGCGGTTATGGGCTGTACTCGCTCGGCGAACTGCTGGTGAGCGGTCTTGGTCTCGCGATGATTGCGCGTTACGTGCCGGCACGGATGAGCGGTTTCATGATGGGCGCTTATTTTGTCGCGACGGGCGTGTCGCAGTATCTGGGTAGCGTGGTGGCGAATCTGGCGAAGATGCCGGCTGGGGATCTCGATCCTCTGGTGTCGCTGCCGCTGTATACGAAGCTGTTTGCCGAGCTTGGATGGCTGGCGGCGGTGGGTGCCGTGGTGGCCATTTTGCTGCTGCCGCTGATGGGCAAACTGTCGCGGGCGCATCAGGAAAGCGCCGAAGCGGCGCTCGTTGAAGAGGGCGCGGCGGCTTCTGCGCAGTAAGCTGTTGTTTTGCCCCATCCGGGGCAGGGTTTTGGAAAGGCGTGCTCAGGTGAGCGCGCCTTTTTCGTTCTGGTTTCTGGTTTCTGGTTTTTGGTTTTTGGTTTTTGGTTTTTGGCGCTTAGCTGCGCTGCTCGCGAGGCAGAAAAAACACGGTCCCCGCGTTAAGCTAACAGAACCATCAAAAAAGCTGGCGAAGTCAAAACCAGAACCAGAACCCAATGGAAATCCACATCTCTGTAGAGGGCCGCCACGACCTGGCGGGACAAATCTACCGTCAATTGCGTGCCGGCATCGTGGAAGGGCGCCTTTCCAGCGGCACGCAACTGCCCTCGACCCGAGATCTCGCCACCCAGCTCGGCGTGTCTCGCAAGACGACGCTCGACGTATTCGATCGTCTGCTAGCTGAAGGCTTTCTGATCGCTAGACCCGGCTCGGGCACCTTTGTCGCCGAAGGCCTGAACCGGCTGCCCGCTCAGAAACCGTCCCATGCCCGCGTCGCGCAGCACGCCAGCGAGACGGCGCATTCAACTGCACGCGCACAACCCGTCTGGCGCACCGTGCCTGACGTGCTCAGCCCGCAACCGACGCCCGGCACCCCATACGACTTCATCGGCGGCATCACGGACAAGTCCCATTTTCCCTTCGACGTCTGGCGCCGCTGCGTCAACCACGCGCTGCGCGTGCAGTCGCGTGGACGCGGCACGTATCGCGATGCCGCCGGCGAGCCGGAATTGCGGCTCGCGATCTCACGCTATCTCGCGTTCAATCGTGCTGTCGCGAGCAACTGGGAAGACATTATCGTGACGCAGGGCGCGCAGCATGCGCTCGATCTGATCGCGCGCGTCGTGCTGCGTCCCGGCGACGTCGCCGCCATCGAAGATCCATGCTATCCGCCTGCGCGCGCATGCTTCGCGGCCATCGGCGCGAAGGTCGCAGCCGTACCCGTCGATGCCGATGGCCTGATCGTCAGCAAACTGCCGAAGAACGCGCGGCTGGTTTACGTGACGCCGTCGCATCAGTTTCCGCTCGGCATGCCGATGAGTCTCGCGCGGCGTGTCGAGTTGCTGGAATGGGCGCAGGCGCGCGACGCCGTCATCATCGAAGACGACTACGACTGTGAATACCGCTTCGAAGGACGGCCGACGGAGCCGCTAAAAAGCCTCGATCGCGCAGGTCTCGTCGCCTACGTGGGAACGTTTTCGAAGACGATCTTTCCCGAACTGCGGGTCGGATACATGGTGCCGCCCGCTGCGCTGTTCGACACGTTGCGCAAGGCACGCCAGATTGGCGACTGGCATGGCTGCTCGCTGACGCAGACAGCGCTGTCCGGTTTCATGCTGAACGGCGACTTCGCCAAGCATCTGAAGCGCACGCACAAGCTTTACGCTGCGCGTCGCGCGAGCCTGCTCGCTCATCTGCGGGGCGATCTCGCGCGCTGGTTCGAGCCGATCGTACCGACGGCGGGCATCCATCTGGCAGCGCTGCTCAGGGCGCCGCTTACGGAAGCTGCCGTGATCGAGGCGGCGCGTGAAGAGTCGATCGCACTGCATGGCCTCGCACCGTTTTATGTGCGCGCGAAACCACAACCAGGCCTCGTGTTTGGCTATGGCGGCATCGAGGCAGAGCAGATCGATACCGCGCTGGGCAGGCTCGCGAAGCTGCTGCCACGAGTCGAATCAAGGACTTGAGTTCGCGCCTGAAGTCTTGAATGTGTCGCTTTGTCAGGCGTTTCCGACGCTCGAGCGTATGACATGGCTGCCTGAACGGGTGTTGGTTGCCGATGGATGAGGTCGACGATTCGTGCTGGACAGGTGCATCGAAATGGCTTGCGGATCGCGTTTACCCCTTAAAAACAGGCTCCAAATGCGCGGGGTAGTCGGCGGCGCGCAACAAACCGTAACCGTTATACACAAAAGATTCGCGCAGAAAGCAAAAGCGCTTGTAGAATCCGCCCTTGAAGTGTGTGCATATCGCGTGCGCTTCTCGCAATCAATGACCCTTAGAGGTAGGAGAAATATGGCGACTTCCGCAAAAAAAGTAGCGGCCAAGAAGGCTGCTACGGTTCCGACCAAGAAGGTTGCTGCAAAGAAAGCTGCTGCTCCCGCAAAGAAAGTCACGGCTAAGAAGGTCGCCGTGAAGGCGTCCGGCGTTCCCTCGCCGATCAAGGACACCTTCACGAAGGCCTCGCTGGCTGCACACGTTGCGGAGCGTGCTGGCGTCGAGCCGAAGTCGGCGAAGGCAGTTCTGGCTGCACTCGAAGACACGATCCTCGGTTCGGTCCACAAGAAGGGCGCAGGCGAATTCACGCTGTCGGGTCTTCTGAAGATCGTCGTTCAGGCTGTTCCGGCGAAGAAGAAGCGCTTCGGCAAGGACCCGTTCACGGGTGCAGAGCGCTGGTTCCCGGCTAAGCCTGCAACGGTTCGTGTGAAGGCACGTGCGTTGAAGAAGTTGAAGGACGCAGCAGCGTAAGGTTTTTGATGCGCCTCGATGGCGGCGCGGGCCGTTGTCGTGGTTCATTTGTGGTCCCCACATGCGGAAGTGTGTGGGGATTTTGTTTTTTTGTTTTTGTTTTTTTGTAGCTGGTTGTGGGCGTGTGCTGTGTTTGATGACGGTGCTGGCGTCCGCGCTTTGTTAGTGGTCTGCTAGTGTTGCCCCTGTGCGGGGCGGCACCTACTTTTCTTTGCCGCCGCAAAGAAAAGTAGGCAAAAGAATGCGGGCTAACACCACCCGCTTCGGTCTTTGCCTGCGGGCCCCCAACGG
>NZ_QBUY01000167.1 GCF_003121405.1 Paraburkholderia sp. C35
CGTCTCAGCGGGCCTTACCAGTTCGGCCCAGGCCGCCCAGGTGGCAAACGGTGTGTCGGCTGTCGCGCCTTATGCGCATCACTCCGGACTGAAAAGCAAAGGCGGTGTGTCTTGTAGGATCGCCGACGTGGAATGCGCGACAACCTACACACCGTTTGCCACCTGGGCTGCAGTAACGGTTTGCTGCCGCTAGCAGTACTACGGGTGAGTGAAGCGGGTGATGCGTTCATAAAGTGCGCTGGCAACGAGCATGACGAAGGGAGATGCCGTGTGAGGAATAGGACCGGTTGGGGGCCCGCAGGCAATAACAAGAACTGGCGGTGTTAGCCCGCTTTCTTTTGCCTACTTTTCTTTGCGGCGGCAAAGAAAAGTAGGTGCCGCCCCGCACAGGGGCGACGCGTGAAGTGGTAAGTGACAACGCGGATGCCAGCGCAGCGCCAAACAGCAAAAAGCAAAAAGCAAAAAGCAAAAAGCAAAAAGCAAAAAGCAAAAAGCCAACCCCTACCTCGCCCGCGGCGCAAAAATATCCACCCCTAACGAAGCACACCACTCCAGCAACCGCACCATCAATCTCCGAGACCGAACAGGATGCGTAGTCAACGAAATCCTGGCAACCGAATCTCCATCCGCACTCACCCAAACCCTCTCGCCACGCTGCAAGCGAAACGTCTCCCCAATCTGCAGCCAGTGATCATACGGCGACGCGGCCCGCGTCAACCACACACGCGCTCCTTGCACCAGAAGCTCCGTGTCCGTCTCGACACGCCACGACATGGTCATACCCGGCTGCACTGCAAAGTGAACCACGACTCTCGGCAAGTGCTCCTCCGCGCGCGAAAAGCAGAGTGATTCGTCATCGGTGAACTGCTGGCAAGCCTTGTCCATCATGCACTCCGTCAAATGAGCCGGAGGACAGAAGGCGCACCCAAAACAAAGGGCCCCTTCCGTTTCCGGCGGGGCCCTGGGATTCTTCGCTGACTGCTGCGACTGCTAACGCACGCACGCTCCCGTAGGCCCGCCGCGACGGCGTTCCATACGATTTTTAATGACGTAAGCGTTGGTGATGTGTGTCAGCATGCGATCAAGTTTGTCGTGACGTCGATGCGTTGTCAACCAGTTTTGCCTGATGTGTTGCATCGTCATGCCATGTCCCTCGCACGAATGAAAAGTGTCGACGCGCTCACGCGCGCACGTCTGTCAGCGCTTCGGCATGACGCAAGCCAGGCAGTGACTGGACCGGAATCTCGCACCGGTCCGCGCGCAACGTGCGCCACTCCGTCACTTCACGCGGTCGCACCAGCAAATCTGCAAGCGCCTCGTGATACGCCCGGCGATACGGCCGGTGAATCTGTTCTTCCGCCTCGTCTTCACGCGCTTCCCAGGTTTCATAGAGCATCAGGCGACACGGCGAATCAGGGTCGCGATGCAGCACCGCCCCACGAAAATCTGGCTCGTCGCGCATGGCGTCGAGCACGCCGTTCAGCAATGCCATGAAGCGTTCGAGTGCGTCGGGCAACACCTGAAAACGCACGACGTAAGTCACGTGCATACAGCAAGACATACGGCACACTCCCAATAGATCTTCGTCGATGTCTAACGTTATACTCGTCAATAACTGACAACCCATGTCATGAATTAGCTAAGGTGCAAAAAATGGCCACGAGCCGTCTGGTTTCGATGCTGTTGATGCTGCAGGTCAAGGGCCGCGTCACCGCGCAGGCACTCGCCGATGAATTCGACGTGTCGATCCGCACCGTGTACCGCGACATCGATCAGTTGAGTGCAGCGGGCGTGCCCGTTTATGCGGATCGTGGGCCGGGCGGCGGCTTCGCACTGCTCGACGGTTATCGCGCGAAGCTGACGGGTATCACGAGGGCGGAAGCCGAAACCCTGTCGATTGCGGGCCTTGCGGGCGCGGTGTCCGATCTCGGCCTGGACGAGCAGCTCAGGGCTGCGCAACTGAAACTCGTCACGGCGCTGCCCGATGCCGCGCCCGACACATCACGCATCGGCTCGCGGCTGCATATCGATCCTGTCGGCTGGTATCAGCGGCCTTCGCCCACGCCGTGGCTGACGATGCTCGCAGGTGCGGTGTGGGACCAGAAACGCATCTCGATGCAATACCGTACGTGGAACGGCAACAGTGAAGGCGAAGGCGTGCGTGTGCGTGATCCGCTCGGACTGGTCCTGAAGGGTGGCGAATGGTATCTCGTCACGCGCGTGCGCACGCAGTTGCGCACCTATCGCGTATCGAGCATCACGCAGCTTGCCGTGCATGACGAAACCTTCGAACGTCCCGAGGATTTCGATCTGCGCGACGAGTGGACGGCCGCAGTCGAATCGTTCGAAACCAGCCTGCTGAAGCACACGGCGCGCTTGCGGCTCTCGCCGGAAGGCATGACGCGTTTGCATCGGCTGGGTGCGGCGGCCGTCGAACAGGCGCACATCGCGCCGCCTTCGGAGCCGGACGGCTGGCAGGAAGTGACCTTACCCGTCGAGCAGTTCGATTACGCAGCCGAACAGTTGCTCGCTTTTGCTGGTCACGTCGAAGTGCTCGATCCAGCGGATTTGCGCGAGCGCCTGCGCAAGCTCGGCGAGCAGATCGCGGTGCGCAACGCCGCCTGAGCGCCCGCGCAGTACGCGGGCATCAACCGCGATGCGGCCCGACGATCCCTAGCTTCGCGATCCGCCGATACAACGTCGCTCGCGACATGCCAAGCGCTTCCGCCGCCGCGTTGGGTCGCCAGTGATGGCGCGTGAGCGCATCGACGATGCGGGCGCGCTCATCGTCGACGCTCGCGAGTGCAGGCCGCGCCGCTGCTTCATCGGGCGCCAGCATCGCGGCCAGATCGGGCGACACGTGCCGCAATTCGACGCGCGTCGAATCGCACACGGCACATGCATAGCGCAGCACGTTCCGCAGTTGCCGGATATTTCCCGGCCACGAGAATCGCGCAAGACGCTCGGCAAGACGCGCGTCCAGCGTCAGCACATGGCCGGCACTTTGCGCTTCCTCATCGAACACGGCGTGCACGACATCGAGCACATCGGCACGCTCGCGCAGCGGCGGCATGTGCAGCGTCGCGCCGCTCAGCCGGTAATACAGGTCTTCGCGGAACGTGCCTTCCTCGACCATGCGCGCAAGGTCGCGGTGCGTCGCGCAGATCACGTCGATATCGACGCGCACGGGCGCATCGCCGCCGAGCGGCAGCACTTCGCCTTCGGCGAGCACGCGCAGCAGACGCGTCTGCAGATTGAGCGGCATATCGCCGATTTCATCGAGGAACAGCGTGCCGCCATGCGCCTGCGCAATCTTGCCGCGCGCGCCGCGGCTGCGCGCGCCCGTGAACGCGCCAGGCGCGTAGCCGAACAGTTCGCTTTCGATCAGCGAATCGGGAATCGCGCCGCAGTTCACGGCGACGAACGGCTTGGCGCGCCGCGCGCCCGACGCATGCAGTGCCTGCGCGAACACTTCCTTGCCGACACCCGTTTCACCGAGAATCAGCACGGGCAGATGCTTGCCCGCAATGCGCAGCGCCACTTCCGCGTTGCGCGCGATGCGCGAATCGCGGCTGTGCAGGAAGCGGCTGATCGCGTCGAGACAGGTATCGGCGTGCGCGTCGGCCGATGCGTTGAGCGCATTCATCGACGATACGACGGTTGCAATGCGCGTAGGGCGCTTCAATGGCGCGCGAATCCGCGCATAGAGCACGGCACCCGTCGCGCGCAGACGCAGCGGCACGATCGTATCGGTGCGCGCGACGTCGTGCAGATGCACGGCGGACGTATCGAAGATTTCGTCGACGTGACGCGGGCCGCTCAGGCCCGCAATGCATTCCTGCGCCTTGCGGTTCGACGCGGCGATGTTGCCGCATTCGTCGAATGCAATGAGCACCTCAGGCTGCGCCTCGACGAAATTGCGGCTCTGGTGACCGAAGATCACCCAATGCTGCGCGGTCTGATTGAGAAAATAGCCGTCTTCGATGAGCGCCGCGCTCTGGCGTACCAGTTGAAACACGAGGCGCTGACTGTCGCGGTTATCGGGCGACTGCACGGCGGACGCATCGAGCACGCCGATCAGTTCACCCGTCAGCGAGAAAATCGGCGATGCGCTGCAGGTCAGTGTGGTGAAGGCCGCGCGAAAGTGATCGGTCTTGTGCACGGTGATGGGCGCAAGATCGGTCAGCACGTTCGCGATGCCGCACGTGCCTTCCTCGCGCTCCGACCAGCAAGAGCCGATATAGAGACCCGCATGCTTGAAATCGCCGCGCCGGTCGCGGTCGATGCGGTAGTCGATCGTCACGCCGTGCGCATCGGTGAGCATCACGCAGTAGTCGGCCACGCGGATCATGTCGTGCAGGCGCGACAGGCATTGGCCCGACGCACGCAAAAACGCTTCTTCCTTGCCTTGCACTTCCCGCAACTCGGACGACGTCAGCACGCGCGGCCCGATCACCGAACCGGGATCGAGCTGGTATTGCTCATACGAACGTTGCCACGACGACACCAGACGCGACGAATTGGCGGGCGCAGGCAAGCGTCCTTCGATCGCGCCGCGCACGCGGTCGATGTGCTGCGTCTGTGAGCGATAAGGCATGGTCGGCTCCCGTCGATAACGGTCGATACCGGTGGATGGATCGCGCTGGTGGTCGGCGTTGCTCGCTCCTGATGCCGGACCTTCTTGTAGCACATCGCGCGCGCGCGATCACATTGCAATGCAGCACGCGAGACGCCTGAGACGTTCGTCTCACACATGCGTGAGACAGCGGTGAGACGCGCATCGTTCGATGGCGCAACGCATGCGCTGCGCGTGTCTTCCTTGCGAATACAAAGCGCGGCGCGATGTGCGTCATGTGCGCTGCGTCATGCGACACAACGCCAGCGTTCCAAGGCCCACTGTTATTTGCGTGAAGCCCTTTGTGCATAAGGCTTTTCGCGCATATCGAGGGCCTTCTGAATGATTGGCATAGCTGTTGCAGTATTGCCGGTCACACAAAGCGCACCTGCGACAGCGTGACATACGACACGCAAGCGTCCCGCAGGCCGCGCCCGACAAACACAACGGAGACACCTTCAGTGCCATCGCCTATCACAGTCGGCGTGATTGCGAATCCCGCATCGGGCCGCGACATCCGTCGTCTCACGACGCACGCGTCCGTGTTTCCGACGGCGGAAAAGGCCAACATGGTCGTGCGCCTGATCGCGGGACTCGGCGCGCTGGGCGTCGATCGCGTGCTGACGCTGCGCGACCGCACGGGCGTCGCGTCGCTGCTGCTGCGCGCGCTCGATACACATGCGGCGACTGGCACGGCCGAGCGCTGGCCCGCAGTCGAATTCGTCGATCTGCCTATCACCGATTCCGTTGCCGATACGCACGCGGGCACGGCGCACATGGTGCGCGAGGGCGTCGAACTGATCGCCGTGCTGGGCGGCGACGGCACGCATCGCGCAGTGGCCGCGCATTGCGGCGGCGTGCCGTTGCTGACCTTATCGACGGGCACCAACAACGCGTTTCCCGATATGCGCGAAGCGACCATTGCGGGAATGGCGGGCGCTCTCGTCGCATCGGGCGTGGTGCCGCCCGATGTCGCGCTGACCCGCAACAAGCGGTTGGTCGTGCGCTGCGTGGCGGGGCCGAATCGTGGACGCGAGGAAATTGCGCTGGTCGATGTGTGCGTGAGCCGTCAGCGTTTTGTCGGCGCACGCGCCGTGTCGGAGCCGTCGGATATCGAGTCGCTGTTTCTCACCTTCGCGGCACCCGACGGCATTGGACTGTCGTCGATAGGCGGCGCGTGGGCGCCTGTCGAGCGCACCGCATCGCATGGTCTTCATCTCACGTTCGCGTTGCCCGATGAGTACGGCCATGCGCCTCAGGACGGCGTGCCGATCTTCGCGCCGATTGCGCCGGGCCGCATCGATCAGGTGACGATGCGCACCTGCGAACGCTTCGAAGTCGGCGACTGGCTGTCCATCGATGCGCTTCACGGCACGCTCGCGTTCGACGGCGAGCGCGAAATCGAAATCGAGCGCGACGATCGCTATGAAATTTCACTCGACTGGGATGGCCCGTTGACAGTCGATGTGAGCCGCACGCTGCGCTTCTCGGCCTCGCGGCAACTGATGCGCGAGATGGCGGGCGCTTCACGGCGAACGCTGGATCACGCGCAGGCGAAATAGAAGGGAGTTCGTTGCATCACGCGGGGTCCACTCCGCACCCGTTGCAGTCACGATCGACACATCAAGGAGACACACCATGTCAGATCAGTTGAGCAAGGAGAAACTGCTGGAAGCGTACCGGATGATGCGCACCATCCGCGAGTTCGAAGAGCGCTTGCACGTCGAGTTTGCGACCGGCGAGATTCCCGGCTTCGTGCATCTGTATGCGGGCGAGGAAGCATCGGCCGTCGGCACGATGCTGCATCTGAACGACAGGGATTATGTCGCCACCACGCACCGGGGCCACGGCCACTGCATCGCTAAAGGCGTGGACGTGCACGGGATGATGGCCGAAATCTACGGGCGGCAGACGGGCGTGTGCAAAGGTAAGGGCGGCTCGATGCATATCGCCGATCTGTCGAAGGGCATGCTGGGCGCGAACGGCATCGTTGGGGCGGGCGGACCGCTCGTGTGCGGCGCGGCGCTGGCGGCGAAGCTCAAGAAAACGGGCGGCGTGGGCGTGTGCTTCTTCGGAGACGGTGCGTCGAATCAGGGGACGATTTTCGAATCGATGAATCTCGCCAGCGTGTGGCGTCTGCCCGCGATTTTCGTCGCTGAGAACAACGGCTATGCGGAAGCGACATCGTCGACCTGGTCGGTGGCATCGGACAACATCGCGGACCGCGCGAGCGGATTCGGAATGCCGGGCGTGATCGTCGATGGATTCGATTTCTTTGCGGTGCATGAAGCGCTAGGTGAAGCGATCGAGCGTGCGCGGGGCGGTGGCGGGCCGACGCTGGTGGAAGTGAAGCTGTCGCGTTACTTCGGCCACTTCGAAGGCGATGCGCAGACCTATCGTGCGCCGGGTGAAGTGCAGAAGTTGCGTGATGAGAAAGATTGTCTGAAGCGGTTCGAAGAGCGTGTCGTGCGCGCGGAAATGCTGACGTCGGATGAGCTGCGCAAGATCGACGCCGATGTGAAAGCGCTGATCGACGACTCCGTGGTGAAGGCGAAGTCCGCACCATTGCCGACGGAAGAGGATTTGTTGACTGATGTGTATGTGTCGTATCCGTAAGCCCACGCTCGCGACAACTTGACTGGAGACACAACATGGCACGCAAGATCACATACTCTCAGGCAATCAACGAAGCACTGAGTCAGGAAATGGCGCGCGACGAAAGCGTCATCGTGATGGGCGAAGACAATGCGGGCGGCGCAGGATCGCCCGGTGAACAGGACGCATGGGGCGGTGTGCTCGGCGTCACGAAAGGGCTGTATCACAAGTATCCGGGCCGCGTGCTCGATACGCCGATCTCCGAAGGCGGCTTTATCGGCGCAGCAGTCGGCGCGGCGGCTGCGGGTCTGCGTCCTGTCGCTGAACTGATGTTCATCGACTTCATGGGCGTGTGCTTCGATCAGATCTTTAATCAGGCCGCAAAATTCCGCTACATGTTCGGTGGCAATGCCGTGACGCCCGTTGTGATCCGCACGATGCAGGGCGCAGGTCTTCGCGCAGCAGCGCAACACTCGCAGATGCTGACATCGCTGTTCACGCATGTGCCGGGGCTGAAAGTGGTGTGTCCGTCGACACCGTATGACGCGAAGGGCTTGATGATCCAGGCGATCCGCGAGAACGACCCCGTCATTTTCTGCGAGCACAAGCTGCTGTACACGCGCGAAGGCGATGTGCCCGAAGAGTTGTATGCGATTCCCTTCGGCGAAGCGAACGTGGTGCGTGAAGGTGATGACGCGACCATCGTTACCTATGGTCGCATGGTGCACTACGCAACGGATGCCGCCGACAAGCTCGCGAAGGACGGCATCAAGGCCGAAGTGATCGATTTGCGCACCACGTCGCCGCTCGACGAAGAAACGATTCTGGAAAGCATCGAGCGCACGGGCCGCCTGATCGTGGTCGACGAAGCAAATCCGCGCTGCTCGGTCGCCACCGATATCGCCGCGCTCGCCGCGCAGAAGGCGTTCCATTCGCTGAAGGCGCCCGTCGAGATCGTGACCGCACCGCATACGCCTGCGCCGTTCTCGGGTGTGCTGGAGGAGCTCTACATTCCTTCCGCAGACAAGATCGCGGCGGCCGTCAAACAGACGCGACACTGACGCAACACGTGCACCGTACTGAGCGAGGAACTGAGCAATGTCGATTCACATGATCACGAAGCCCAAGTGGGGCCTGTCGATGGAACAGGGGCAGGTCAACGGCTGGTTGAAGTCGATTGGCGACAAGGTGGCGAAGGGCGATGAATTGCTCGACGTCGAAAGCGACAAGATTGCGTCGGGTGTCGAGTGCGCGTTCAACGGCACGCTGCGCCGGCAGGTCGCGCAGGAGGGCGACACGCTGCCCGTCGGCGCGCTGCTCGGCGTGGTCGCGGACACGGAAGACGCGGACGTTGACATCGATGCCGCTGTCGAAGCCTTCCAGCGCGATTTCGTGCCGCTCGCCGCCGATTCCGCCGATGCCGGGCCGCAGCCCGAAAAAGCGCAGATCGGCGGGCGTACGGTCCGATATCTCAAGATCGGCGACGGCGGCACGCCTGCCGTGCTGATCCACGGCTTCGGCGGCGATCTGAACAACTGGCTGTTCAATCACGCGGACCTCGCCGCGCAACGTACGGTGTACGCGCTGGATTTGCCGGGACATGGCGAATCGACGAAGGCAGTCGATTCGGGCAGTGCCGACGAACTGGCCGATAGCGTGATCGCGTTTCTCGACGATCGCGGTATCGAACGTGCTCATCTGGTCGGGCATTCGATGGGCAGTCTCGTTGCGATGACGGTGGCAGCGAAAGCGCCGCAGCGTGTGGCGTCGCTTTCGCTGATCGCGGGCGCTGGGCTTGGCGACGAGATCAACCGCGAGTACATCGACGGATTCGTGACGGGCAACAGCCGCAACACGCTCAAGCCGCATCTGACGAAGCTGTTCGCGGACGGCTCACTCGTGACGCGGCAACTGGTCGAGGACATCGTCAAGTACAAGCGGCTCGAAGGCGTGGGCGAGACGTTGCAGAAGATCGCGACGTCGGCGTTCAAGGATGGCGCGCAGCAGCGAAGCTATCGCGACCGCGTCGACAAGCTCGCGCCGCGCACGCTGGTGATCTGGGGCGAACTGGACCAGATCATTCCCGCGAGTCACGCGCAAGGCTTGCCCGGCGATATTCGCGTGCATGTGCTGCCGGGCAAAGGGCATATGGTGCAGATGGAATCGGCCTCTGAAGTGAACCGCCTGCTCAACGATTTCTTCGGAGCCTGACGATGGAAGCCGCGCCGCACACGTCTACGCACGACAGCGTCACTGCGCTCGGGCAGCACGGCTTGAGGAGCCGTGACAAGCTCGCGCGCATTCCCGTGAAGGTCGTGCCGCTGGAGGGCGGCGGCGCGCTTCCCAAACCTTCGTGGTTGCGCGCGCGACCGATGATGAGCGAGACGGTCGCCAGCATGGCGTCGATACTGCGCGAGCATCGGCTGCATTCGGTATGCGAGGAGGCGATGTGTCCGAATATCGGCGAATGCTTCGCGCAGCGCACGGCGACGTTCATGATCATGGGCGGTATCTGCACGCGGCGTTGTGCGTTTTGTGACGTTGCGCATGGACGTCCCTTGCCTCTTGACGATGAAGAGCCGGCGCGGCTTGCCGACGCTGTTGCTGCCTTGGGCTTGCGATATGTGGTGATTACGTCGGTGGATCGCGATGATCTGCGCGATGGCGGCGCGGCGCATTTTGCGCGCTGTGTCGCGTTGTTGCGCGAGCGGGTGCCTGGAATACGCGTCGAGATATTGACGCCGGATTTTCGTGGGCGAGTGGAGCGGGCGCTCGACGCGTTGTCGGTTGCGTGGCCGGACGTGTTCAATCACAACGTCGAAACCGTGCCTTCGTTGTATCGCGCGGCGCGGGCTGGGGCGGATTATCGCGGGTCGTTGATGTTGCTGCGGCGGGTGAAGGAGGCGAATGCTTCGGTGGTGACCAAGTCGGGATTGATGGTCGGGCTTGGCGAACGCGATGATGAGTTGCTGGAAACGATGCGGGATATTCGCGCACACGATGTCGATGTGCTGACGATCGGGCAGTATCTCGCGCCTTCGAAGTTTCATATGGCCGTGAAGCGGTATGTTGCGCCGGAGGTTTTTTCTGTTTATAGAGACGAGGGTTTGAGGATGGGGTTTCGCGAGGTCGTGGCGGGGCCGTTGGTGCGGTCTTCGTATCATGCTAATGAGACGGCGGGGTTTTGATGCGGCAACTGCAGGGTAGGTGACCGACGCCTGACATGTCGGAACCGGTCTGACCTGCGTAGCTTTTTCGTACAACAGATCGCCATGATCTGAATTGTGCTGTGGAAGTTTCTGCAAGTGCATTTTGCGGCGAGTTCGCCCTCGAACCTCGGTCGGTCCCTCGTATGATCGGTGTTCTGTTCGGTACCAGGTGAATTCTTGAGATTGCCAAACCATACGCAAGTAACGTATAATTTTCTCATGACGGCGACCTTCGTCGAGTTGGCTCCGTTTCGGCGGTGCCGGTCGGACTATCTGACTGACGAAGAATATCGTGTGCTCCAGATTGCACTGATGCAGAACCCGGAGTCGGGAGAGGTAATCCGTGGAACGGGTGGGCTGCGCAAGCTCCGCTTCGGCGACGCACGCCGTGGCAAGGGGAAGCGTGGCGGACTCAGAGTCATTTACTACTAATGGGTGCAAGGCCCGCAGTTCTGGATGTTCACGCTATACGACAAGGACGAAGCCGAAGACCTGTCGTCGAAGGAACGAGGGGTTCTCTCCGAAATGCTGAGAGAAGTCCTCAAGCTTGCTAATCGATAAGCAACGGGGCGCAACATGAAACGGAATCTGTTTGCCGAATTGACGGAAGGGTTAGACGAACTCAAGTCAGCACATGAAGGCAAGGCGACCCTGCATAAGGGCAAGGTTGAGATTCGCGACAAGCTGGAAGTGACTGCCGACGAGATTCGGGCCGTCCGCGAATCCATCAACGCGTCGCAGGCGGTCATGGCGCGTCGTTTGCGTGTGAACGAGCGGACGTATCAGAATTGGGAGCAGGGGCGTGCAAAGCCGAACGCGCAGGCTGCCGTCCTGATCAAGCTGGTTGAAAAGCATCCCGAGACGATACAGATGCTCGAGACTTTATGATTCGCGATATCCACACGAAAAAAAGCCCGCATTCTGCGGGCTTTTTCCTGTAGCGCTGGAAATCCGGCGCAGCGCCTGACGCGCCACACCGGACAAGCATCAAACACCACCCATGCACATATACTTGATCACGACATACTCGTCGATCCCATAGTGCGACCCTTCGCGCCCAAGCCCTGATTGCTTCACGCCGCCGAACGGCGCAACTTCGTTCGAAATCGCGCCGGTGTTAATACCCACCATGCCGAATTCGAGCGCTTCCGCGACACGCCAGATCCGCCCAATATCGCGGCTATAGAAATATGACGCAAGTCCGAACTCCGTGCTGTTCGCCATCTCGATCACTTCCGCATCCGACGAGAAGCGGAACAGCGGCGCGAGCGGGCCGAAGGTTTCATCGCGTGCGACTTTCATATCGGGCGTGACATCGGCGAGCACGGTCGGCTCGAAGAAGCCGTGGCCGAGCGCATGACGCTTGCCGCCCGTGACAACACGCGCACCCTTGCCGAGCGCATCTTCGATATGCGATTCGACCTTGAGCACGGCGGCTTCGTTGATGAGCGGACCTTGCAGCACACCCGGTTCCGTGCCGAAGCCAACCTTCAGCTTCGTGACGGCGGCGGCCAGCTTCTCGGCGAACGCATCGTAGACGCTGTCATGCACATAGAAGCGGTTCGTGCACACGCAGGTCTGGCCGCTATTGCGATACTTCGAAGCGATTGCACCTTCGACGGCTGCGTCGAGGTCGGCGTCATCGAACACGATGAACGGTGCGTTGCCGCCCAGTTCGAGCGAGACCTTCTTGACGGTCGGCGCGCACTGCGCCATCAGCAGGCGTCCTACCGGCGTCGAGCCCGTGAACGACAGCTTGCGCACGGTCGCATTGCTGGTCATTTCGCCGCCAATAGGCTTCGGATCGCCCGTGACGATGCTGAAGATGCCGGCAGGCACGCCTGCGCGCTCGGCGAGCACAGCGAGCGCGAGTGCCGACAGCGGCGTTGCCTCAGCCGGTTTGACGACGATCGGGCAGCCAGCGGCGAGAGCCGGACCGACCTTGCGGGTGATCATCGCAGCGGGGAAATTCCACGGCGTGATGGCGGCACAAACGCCGACGGGTTCTTTCGTGACGACGATGCGCTTGTCGTTGGCGACGGTCGGGATCGTATCGCCGTAGACACGCTTGGCTTCTTCGCCGAACCATTCGAGAAAGGATGCGGCATAGCCGATTTCGCCCTTGGCTTCGGCGAGCGGCTTGCCTTGTTCCGTGGTGAGGATCAACGCCAGATCGTCGGCGTTGGCGAGCATCAGGTCATTCCATTTACGCAGGATTTCGGCGCGCTGCTTGCCGGTTTTCGCCTTCCAGGCGGGCCAGGCGGCGTTGGCTGCTTCGATGGCGCGGCGGGTTTCCTGGGCGCCCATTCTCGGCACCTGTGCGATCAGTTCGCCGGTTGCCGGGTTCAGGACTTCGAAGGTTTCCTTGTTGTCGGCGTCTTGCCATTCGCCATTGATGTAGGCTTTGCTTTGCAGCAGGGAAGGGTCTTTGAGTTTGCTACGCAGGTCAGTCATTTTTCAACGTCCTTCTGAAGGTGTTTTGTCTGGGTGCGTTTCGTGTGGTCGTTTTTGCGGTGGCATCCGCTTTTTGTTAGTGGTCTGCTAGTGTTGCCCCTGTGCGGGGCGGCACCTACTTTTCTTTGCCGCGGCAAAGAAAAGTAGGCAAAAGAAAGCCGCTAACACC
>NZ_QBUY01000168.1 GCF_003121405.1 Paraburkholderia sp. C35
CTGGCGGTGTTAGCCCGCTTTCTTTTGCCTACTTTTCTTTGCGGCGGCAAAGAAAAGTAGGTGCCGCCCCGCACAGGGGCAACGCATGAAGTACTAACACCGAATCGCGGATGCCAGCGAAAGCAAACCTAAACCCCAGCGTCGCAGACAAAAAAAAACCCCACCCCAACAGCACAAAATGCTGCAAACCCCACCAAAAAAACCACACCCACGCTATTACGCCAATTATTTGGCGAACCATCGCACACTCCACTCTGGATAGTATGAAGCGGTCCATCCCTTCCCGCGAAAGCGACGAACCGAGAACCCTCATGCATTCCAAAGCCCTGATCGAATCCGACCGCAAACACCTGATCCACCCCGTGATCAGCTACCGCGCCCACGAAGCCCGTGGCGTCACGGTGCTGGAATCAGCCGATGGCGTCTTCCTGCGCGACATCGACGGTAAAGAACTGCTGGATGCCTTCTCCGGCCTCTGGTGCGTCAACACCGGCTATGGCCATCAAAGCATCGTCGAGGCGGCGACGATGCAGATGGCCCGCCTGCCCTACGCGACCAGCTACTTCCACTTCGGCTCCGAGCCCGCCATCGAACTCGCCGCGAAACTCGTCGAACTCGCGCCTGCGTCGCTGCAACATGTTTACTTCACGCTCGGCGGCTCGGATGCCGTGGATTCCGCTCTGCGCTTCATCACGCACTACTTCAACGCGATCGGCAAGCCTTCGAAAAAGCATATCATCGCGCTGCAACGCGGCTATCACGGCTCGTCGTCGATCGGTGCGGGCCTCACCGCGCTGCCCGCGATCCATCGCAACTTCGACGTGCCGCTGCCGCCGCAACATCACATTCCGTCGCCGTACGCATACCGCAACACCTTCGCCGATGACGCCGCGCTGATCGACGCCAGCGTCGCCGCGCTCGAAGCCAAAGTCGAAGCACTCGGCGCGGACAACGTCGCCGCGTTCTTCTGCGAACCGGTTCAAGGCTCGGGCGGCGTGATCGTGCCGCCTGTCGGCTGGTTGAAGGCGATGCGCGAAGCCTGCCGCAAGCTCGGCATCCTGTTCGTCGCCGATGAAGTCATCACGGGCTTTGGCCGCACCGGCCCGCTGTTCGCGTGCCAGGCGGAAGGCGTCGAGCCGGACCTGATGACGGTCGCCAAGGGTCTCACAGCCGGCTATGCGCCGATGGGCGCCGTGCTGATGTCGGATGCCGTCTATCAAGGCATCGCCGACGGCGGCGACGTGACGGCTGTCATCGGCCACGGCCATACGTACTCGGCACACCCTGTGAGCGCCGCGATCGGCCTCGAAGTGATGCGCCTCTATCACGAAGGCGGACTGCTCGCGAACGGCATCGCGCGCGCACCGCGCTTCGCGCAAGGACTCGACGCGCTGCTCGCGCATCCTCTCGTCGGTGATTCGCGCCATCGCGGGCTGCTCGGCGCGCTCGAACTGGTCACGGATAAAGACACGAAGCAAGGCTTCGATGCGTCGCTGAAACTGCCCGACCGCATCGCCACGGCTGCCTATGCGAACGGCCTCGTGTTCCGCGCATTCGGCGACAACATTCTCGGCTTCGCGCCCGCACTCTGCTACACCGAAAGCGAGTTCGACCTGCTGTTCGAGCGCCTCGAGAAGACCCTCGACGACGTGCTCGCACAAGCCGATGTGCGCGCCGCACTGAAGGGTTCGATCGAATTTAAACGCCGCGCGGCTGCGTGATAACATCGACCGACCCTTCGACATGCGGGACCGACCGACTCACGATGAGCACCGACTGCAAGCTGGACCGAATCGATCTGCGTATCCTCTCGCAACTGCAAAAGCGAGGGCGCATCACGAATGTCGAACTGGCCGACGCAGTCGGGCTGTCGCCCAGCCCTTGCCTGATCCGCGTGAAACGTCTGGAGAAGGCGGGCTATATCATCGGCTACGGCGCGCAGATTCAGCTGGAAAAACTCGGCGACGTGCAGATCGTGTTCACGGAAGTCACGCTCGCCGATCATCGCCGCGAAGACTTCATCAAGTTCGTCAACGCAGTCAAGGATGTCGACGAGATCGTCGAATGCCATCTGGCGAGCGGCGGCTACGACTATCTGCTGAAGTTCGTCACGCGCAGCGTGAGCCACTATCAGAGCATCATCGAAGGGCTGCTGGAGCGCGATATCGGCATCGAAAAGTACTTCAGCTACGTCATCATCAAGACGCCGTTCGTGAAGACGCACTACCCGCTCGAAACGCTGTTCTCACAGAATCATCATTGAGGCGCGTCGGGTGCGTAGGGTTGCGCCAGGCGGCCAAACTCATCGGCCAGAAAATCGACGCACACGCGCACCTTCGCCGACGCCGCCAGCCGCGCCGGATACACCGCCCACACGTTGGCAGGCTGCGTGACACCGGGCAGCACCTGCACCAGCGCGCCCGACTCCCGCAAGCCGCGCACGTCCCACATCGAACGCAACACGATACCGCGCCCCGCGAGCGCCCATTGCACGGCCACTTCGCCGTGATTGGTCGACAGCGGACCCGTCACCTTCACGGAAACCGCTTCGCCGCGCTCCGTCAGCCGCCAGATGCCAAACGGGTGATCGCGCTCCTTGATCGCGAGACATTGATGCGTGCCGAGATCCGCCAGCTGGCGCGGCGTGCCATGACGCTTCAGATAATCCTCCGACGCACACAGCACGCGATGATTCGACGCGAGGCGCTTCGCGATCAGATGCGGCGCGATGTCGTCGCCGATGCGAATGTCGAGATCGAAGCCCTCGCCCGCCACATCGACGATGCGATCGAAAAGGTCGAGCCGCACGCTCAGTTGCGGATACCGTTCCGTGAGCCGCGCCAGCGCGGGCGCCACCACGTGCCGCCCGAAGCCGAAGCTGCTCGAAATACGCAATGTGCCGCGCGGCACGCGACGCGTGGTCGATACGTCTTCGACCAGCCGGTCCACGTCGTCGAGAATCTTTTCGGCCCACGCATAGACGCGCTCACCCGCTTCCGTAATGGCCACGCGGCGCGTCGAGCGATGGAAAAGCCGCGTGCCGAGATCCGCTTCCAGCATGTTCACGCGCTTGCTGACATACGCCGCCGACACCGACAACGCGTCCGCCGCCCCGCTGAAGCTGGCTTTGCGGGCGACGGTGCAGAACACGCGCAGGTCATCGAGGTTCGGCGATTTATTCACAGTTCGTGCATAGTGGCTTAACCGAAAGCGCGATTTTATGACGGTTAATCAGGAATAGACTAGTTGTTATTGCACGCTGGGTCTGAATGGCCCATACCCTTTCCGAACCTTCCTGACACTTTCCCGACGAGGAGACGCATATGACCCGCAACTACCGCATCGCAGTAATTCCCGGCGACGGCATCGGCAAGGAAGTAATGCCCGAAGCGCTGCGCGCCCTCGACGCCGTCAGCAAGCGCTATGGCATCGGCATCGACTATCAGCATATCGAGTGGGCTAGCTGCGACTACTACGCGCAGCACGGCCAGATGATGCCCGACGACTGGAAGAAGCAACTGGAAGGCGCCGATGCGATCCTGTTCGGCGCGGTCGGCTGGCCTGACACGGTGCCCGATCATATTTCGCTGTGGGGCTCGCTGCTGAAGTTCCGCCGCGAATTCGACCAGTACATCAACCTGCGTCCCGCGCGTCTGTTCGAAGGCGTGCCGTCGCCGCTCGCGGGCCGCAAGGCAGGCGATATCGACTTCATGATCGTGCGCGAGAACACCGAGGGCGAGTATTCGTCGGTGGGCGGCACGATGTTCGAAGGCACCGAGCGCGAGTTCGTGATGCAGCAGTCGATCTTCACGCGCAAAGGCTCCGAGCGCGTGCTGAAGTTCGCCTTCGATCTCGCGCAGCGCCGTGAGAAGAAGATCACCGTCGCGACCAAGAGCAACGGCATTTCGATCAGCATGCCGTGGTGGGACGCGCGCGCCGCCGAGATGGCCGCGCAGTATCCCGACGTGAAGTGGGACAAGCAGCACATCGACATTCTTTGTGCACGTTTCGTGTTGAATCCCGATCGCTTCGATGTGGTCGTCGCGACCAACCTGTTCGGCGACATTCTGTCGGACCTCGGCCCGGCGTGTACGGGCACGATCGGCATTGCGCCGTCGGCGAACATGAACCCGGATCGCGTGTTTCCTTCGCTGTTCGAGCCGGTGCACGGTTCCGCGCCGGACATCGCGGGCAAAGGCATTGCGAATCCGATCGCGATGATCTGGTCGGCGGCGATGATGCTTGATTTTCTCGGCAACGGCGCAGGCAAGGAGCGCGAAGCGCACGACGCGATCCTCGCAGCCATCGAAGCCGTGCTCAAGGAAGGCCCGCATACGGGCGACCTGGGCGGTAAAGCGAACACGGCGGAAGTGGGCGCGGCCATCGCGCACCGTCTGGCCTGAATCACAGGAGTCATGCAATGACAAAGCGATACGAACTGAGCGAACTGATTCAAAGCGGCAATTTCATCGACGGCAAGTGGGTCGCGTCGGCTGAAGGCAAGCGCTTCGACGTGACGAATCCAGCGACAGGCGAAGTCATCACGCAAGTCGCCGACAGCACCGCCGCCGACGCGCGCGCCGCCACCGATGCCGCCGCCCGTGCATTCCCCGCGTGGCGCGATGCGTTGCCGAAGGACCGCGCGGCCGTGCTGCATCGCTGGCATGCGTTGATGGTCGAGAACGCCGATGCGCTCGGCGAGCTGATCTCGCTCGAACAGGGCAAGCCGCTTGCCGAAGGACGCGGCGAGGTGATGTATGGCGCGTCGTACGTCGCGTGGTTCGCGGACGAAGCCACGCGCATCTACGGCGACATCATTCCGCAGCAGCAACGCGGCAAGCGCATGAGCGCGGTGAAAGAACCCATTGGCATCGTCGCGGCGATCACGCCGTGGAATTTCCCGCTCGCGATGATCGCGCGCAAGATCGCGCCTGCGCTGGCGGCAGGCTGCACGGTCGTCGGCAAGCCCGCTGAAGATACGCCGCTCACGGCGCTGGCTTTGGTGATGCTCGCGCATGAAGCAGGCGTGCCGCCGGGCGTGCTGAACCTGATTTCGTCTTCACGTGAGAATGCTGTCGGCGCGGTTGCCGACTGGCTCGCCGATAGCCGCGTGCGCAAGATCACGTTCACGGGTTCGACGCCTGTCGGCAAGTATCTCGCGCGCGAATCGGCGGGAACGTTGAAGAAGCTGTCGCTGGAGCTGGGCGGCAATGCGCCCTTCATCGTATTCGACGACGCCGATCTCGACGCCGCCGTCACGGGCCTGCTCGCCGCGAAGTTCCGCAACGGCGGACAAACCTGCGTGTGTCCGAACCGCGTGTACGTGCAGTCGGGCGTCTACGAACGGTTTGGTGACCTGCTCGCCACGCGCGTCGCCGCGCTGAAAGTCGCACCCGCCACCGACCCTGCTGCGCAGATCGGCCCAATGATCAACTCCCGCGCGATCGACAAGATCGCGCGCCATGTCGACGATGCTGTGAGCCGCGGTGCGCGCGTGCTGACGGGCGGCAAGCGTCTGTCCGAACTCGGCCCGACCTACTACGCGCCGACCGTGCTCGCCGACGCCACGCCCGAGATGCAACTGAGTTGCGAAGAGACGTTCGGCCCTGTCGTGCCGCTGTTCCGTTTCGACGACGAAGCCGAAGCGATTCAAGCCGCCAACGACACACCGTTCGGCCTCGCATCGTATTTCTACAGCCAGAACGTACGGCGCATCGACCGCGTTGCGCGACAGCTGGAAGCGGGCATCGTCGGCATCAATGAAGGCGCACTGGCGAGCGAAGCGGCACCGTTCGGCGGCGTGAAGGAATCGGGCTATGGCCGCGAAGGCTCGAAATACGGCCTCGACGACTACCTGTCGATCAAATATCTCTGCCAGGGCGGCCTGGAATGAGTGCGCCGGCCTATCCGATCGAACTGACGTTTCCCGACATCGCCGTGCACGAGCGCAGCGACACGGGCGTGCCGTATGTTCATACGTTCGATTCAGGCATCGACGGTCCGCACGTGATGATCAACGCACTCACGCATGGCAACGAGGTGTGCGGCGCGATCGTCGTCGATGCATTGCTGCGCGCGAAGCTGCGTCCGCGGCGCGGCAAGCTGACGCTCGCGTTTGCGAACGTCGATGCGTATGCGCGCTTCGATCCGTCGAAGCCGGATGCAGCGCGCTTCGTCGATCAGGACTTCAACCGCGTGTGGACGGCGCAAACGCTCGGCAACACCACGCTCGATTCGAGCGAACTGCGCCGCGCTCGCGCAATGCGGCCCGTGATCGATAGCGTCGATCTGTTGCTCGATCTGCATTCGATGCATGAAAAGAGCAAGCCTTTGATCGTTGCGGGTCCGCTCGACAAAGGCATTGCGCTTTCAGAAAAGCTCGGCACGCCTGCCACCGTGATCTGCGACGAAGGCCATCCGGAAGGACGCCGCATGCGCGATTACGAAGGCTTCGGCGATCCTGCCAGCCCGAAGAATGCGCTGCTGATCGAATGCGGACAGCATTGGGAAGCCAGCGCCGTGACGGTCGCGCGCGATGTAACGGCGCGCTTTCTGATTCTTTCCGGCGTCGTCGACGCGCAGGACTTGCCCGCAGACTGGGTCCAGCCGCTGCCCGACGAAATGCTGATCGTGCGCGTCACAGAGCCGGTCGTGGCAAAGAGCCTCGACTTCCGTTTCGCCGATAACTACACGGGCCTGGAAGTGTTCCCCGAAGCGGGCAGCGTGATCGGCTGGTCGGATGGCGAGGCGGTACGCACGCCCTATCCCGACTGCATGCTGGTGATGCCGTCGCTCAGGCAGTTGCGCGCGGGCGTGACCGTCGTGCGGCTCGGCAGGATCGAGACGCGCGTCGCCAGGTCGCAATAACTTCAATCCAACCATCGTCAACGAAATCGAAAGATGAAAGTCCAGCAGATCAAACAAAGCATCGCATTGCAGGGGCTGGAAGACTGGGGCACGGCCGGTCTTCCAGGCACGCAAGAGATCAAGGTGTCGGGCGTGCAGAAGGTCATTCAGGGCAGCGAAGCCATCGATACGGGCATCTTCGAATGCACGCCGGGCACGTATCGCCGCTCGGTCAAGCAGGCAGAAGTCATGCACTTCCTGAGCGGCCGCGGCCGCTTCACGCCCGACGGCGAAGACACGGTGCATTTTGCAGGCGGCGATACGCTGTTCTTCGAGGCCCACACGGAAGGCACGTGGGAAGTCGAAGAGACGATGCGCAAGGTCTACGTGATCTTCTGATCGCGCGCGATCCGTGAGTGCCCTGGTGACGTCTGCACAAAGCGTCTGACATAACACTACGTCATGGGGACTCCAACAATTCCGGCGTTGCTCCGCCGAAATTGACTCACTATATTTTCAATCAATCCCGCGCTGTTCCGCTTCCAGCCGTCAAGAGGAGGCGGGACTGCACGACCTGGAAGACGTCTTTCGCTTCAACCGTGTCGAGGAAAAGTCGTGACCGATAAAATCAAGCTGCGCCCTTTAGTTATGACGCTCGCGTTGAGCATCGCGGGTATGGGGTCCGCATTCGCTGCGGGGAAAATCACGTTCGTCTCGCAAGGCGGCACTTATCAGGAAGCCCAGACCAAGGCTATCCTCGATCCCGCCGCGAAGGAACTCGGCATCACGATCGCTCAGGACAGCATTCCTGACGCGTGGCCGCAGATCAAGGCGCAAGGCGCGACGGGCAAGCCGATCTGGGACGTGGTCGATACGCCCACCTCGAACTGTCTGCGAGGCGGCCGCGAAGGCCTGCTCGAAAAGCTCGACTTCTCGAAGATCCCGAACGCGGCAGCCGTGCCGGAAAAGTACCGCACGCCGTATTCGGTAGCGTACGAGTTCTATTCGACCGTGATCGGCTACAACAAGAAGACCTTGAAGAAGGTGCCGCAAAGCTGGAAGGACTTCTGGGACGTCAAGAATTTCCCCGGCACGCGTGCGCTGCGTAACGATCCGCAAACGGTGCTCGAAGCCGCCCTGCTCGCAGACGGCGTGCCGCGCGACAAGCTCTATCCGCTCGATGTCGATCGCGCGTTTAAAAAGCTGCTGCAGATCAAGCCGGACATTACCGTGTGGTGGACGTCGGGTGGCCAGTCGGCGCAGTTGCTGCACGACGGCGAAGTGGATATGACGATGATCTGGAATGGCCGCGCCAGCGCCGTGAAGAAGGACGATCCCGATGTCGATTTCACGTTCAACGATGGCATCCTGCAGAACACGCAGCTGTGCGTGCTGAAGAACGCGCCGAATCTGCCTGACGCGATCAAGTTCGTGAATGCGGCGTTGTCGCCGGAATTGCAGGCTAATCTGCCGCTGTATATCGATTACGGTCCGGGTAATCCCGCTGCGTTCAAGACGGGCAAGATCACGGCCAAGCGCGCGAGCGAACTGCCGAGTTCGCCGGATAATGCGTCGAAGCAGGCGTTGATGTCGGAAGAATGGTGGGCATCCGATGCCGGCATTCAGGCCAAGGCGCGCTGGCTGAAGTTCATGCAATAACTCTAGCCGCTCGTTTTACCGAAGCGCCCGCAGGAACGTCGTTCGTCGCGGGCGTTTTTCATTTCATCGCTTTCTCATGCACTGACGGCGACGCTCGCCGCATAACAATCGACGTGATCGACTATCTGATTCTGGGCGGTGGCTCGGCGGGATGTGTGCTGGCCGCGCGCCTTTCTGAAGATGCAGGCAAGACCGTGTGTCTGATCGAAGCGGGCCGTGACATGTCGCAGGCGACCATGCCCGATGCGATCCGCAGCCGCTATCCAGGCCGCGCGTATCTCGACACGAATAACATCTGGCAGCTGCTGAAAGCGCGTATGAGTGCGCCGGCGGCGCTGCGTCGGTACGAACAGGCGAAACTGCTGGGCGGCGGTTCGGCGATCAACGCGCTAATGGCCAATCGCGGCGCACCTGCCGATTACGATGAATGGGAGACGCTAGGCGCGCGTGGCTGGAACTGGGACGCGTGTTTGCCGTATTTCCGCAAGCTCGAAACCGACTGCGACTTCAGTGGCAAGCTGCACGGGAACGATGGGCCGTTACGCATTCAACGCACGAAGTGGCCCCGCATTTCGCCGTTCGTTCGCGCCGTGCTCGGTACGTTGCAACAGCACGGTCATGCACTGCGCGACGATCAGAATGGCCCTTGGGAAGACGGTACGTTCATCGGTTCGATTGCTGTCAGCAAAGCGGGCGAACGTATTCCGACATCGGTCTGCTATCTCGACGATAAGGTGCGTGCACGCAAGAACCTGTCGATCCGCACGAGGCTGGTTGTCGACCGGATTCTCTTCGATGGACAACGCGCGGTCGGCGCGCGGCTGTTACACGCCGACGGTACGCACGAGGATGTGCACGCGGCGCGCGTGATCGTCAGCGCGGGTGCGATTCATAGTCCTGCGCTGCTGCTCAGAAGCGGCATCGGTCCCGCCAGCGATCTCGCCGCGCTCGGCATCGAAGTGCGCGCGAATCGCGCGGGCGTGGGGCGCAATCTGATGGAGCATCCGTCGATCGCCGTGTCGGCGTTTCTGCCGCGCGCGGCGCGCACGCCGTTTCCCGACGAGCACCACGAACAGGCTATCGTGCGCTTTTCTTCTGGCCTGCCGGAGACCGTTCCCGGCGACATGCACGGTGCGATTCTGTCGCGCTCGGGCTGGCATTCGGTTGGCTACCGGCTCGGGACGATTTTCTTCTGGGTCAACAAATCCTATTCACGTGGGTCGTTGAAGCTGGCGTCCAGGAATCCGTTCGACGAGCCGCAGGTGGACTTTGCGCTGCTGTCGGATCGACGCGATCTCGAACGGTTGAAGCTTGCGTTGCGCTTTGGCGCGCAGACGCTGGCGGCGCCGTCGATGGCTGCGCATCGTGATGCGATTTTTCCGTCGAGTTATTCGCCGCGCGTGGCGGCGGTGGCCGTGCCCGGCGTGTGGAATGCGGTTCAGCGCGGCGCGTTGAGCGCCCTGCTCGATGTGGCCGGGCCGTTGCGCAGATGGCTGATCGGGCGCGTGGTGACGCAAGGCGTGTCGATTGATGAACTGCTGAACGATGATCGCGCGATGACCGCGTTCGTGACGAGATCGGTTGGTGGCACGTGGCATCCGTCGGGGACATGCAGGATGGGGCGTTCAGACGATCCGCTGGCCGTGACCGACGCAGATGGGTCGGTGTATGGCGTGGATGGGCTGCATGTGTGCGACGCGTCGCTGTTTCCGTCGATTCCGTGCGCGAACACGAATGTGCCGACGATTATGGTGGCGGAAAGGGTGGCGGGGATGCTGAAAGCAATCGGTAATCGACAAATCAGAGAATCGATCGATACAACGAAAGCGACTTACACGTCTGCACCATTCCCTGCTTCAGCAGAATCTCAAGGTATCGATCGACGTCGATCGGCGGATGCTTGAGCGTGTGTCTTTGACGCTGTGCGGCCGACACCACCGCGGCCTGATCGAGATCGAAGAGATTGTCGACCAGGACGTCGGGGTGCTGGGCTTCTATGCCGAAGCCCGCAAGCACTTCGTCCGGAAAGTCTCTTTCGTTGAATGTCACTATCACGCTAGCGTTGCAGCGTATCGCAGCTGCTAGCACATGACGGTCGCTGGGATCGGGTAGCGTCAACCCCGCAATCAGATCTTCGTAACCGCTGACGAGTGCCCCCGGAATAGCCTGATCCATCAGCTCAGAAGTGCGATCGAGTTGCCCCGCCGTCAGGTCAGGGCGATTGATCAACAGATTGCGCTTCCACTCGTCGTGAATCTGCGCGCTCCAGCGCGCCCTGAACTGTCCGGTCATGCCGAGCCACATCAGGAAATCCCGCAATGGCGCGGGATAGAGTACGCAGGCGTCGTATACGACTGTGAAAGCCGAACATCTCATTCGTAGCCCATTCCAAGCTTTTGAGCTTGCTGGGCGAGAGCTTCCATTGCCTGTTCGCTTGCCTGATCACGCTCTGCCTTGAACCGCATCAGATCGGCAAAGCGTACACGCCGATGCTTGCCCGTCTTGTGATACGGCAATGCGTTCTCTTCCAGCAACTTGACCAGATGCGGGCGCGAAACATTGAGCAGATCAGCGGCTTCCTGCGTGGTCAGCTCGGCATGCACGGGCACGACGCGAACGGCGTTTCCGTCAGCAAGTTCGGCGAGGATATCGACCAGCAGACGCAGCGCCGACGTGGGCAATTCCACCTGATGCGCACGATTCTCTTCATCGAAAATCTGGATGCGCTGTGTTTCGAAGCTGGTTGCAAGATAGGCTGCCAGAGCCCGTTGCCCCTGGACAGCCGCTTCCACCTCGCGCTCGACGGGCAAGGTCATTCCGGACATCTTTGTATGGGGCATGGCTGGCTCCGAAGCGACACGTGCCGCAGAACCACCAGTTTATTCGAAATAAACGAAACTCGCAATAAACGAAACGCCTCGATTCGATGATCGTTTCCACGGTTCCTGCCGCAGACATCTCAGCGTAGATTCCGAGCAAATCCAAGACTGTTAAAGAACCATCCTACAAGGCCCATGACATGATCTCTCATCATGACAAATTACAACATTTTTGTTGCATTTTAACCCTTAAAAACATAACATAAATGTTGTAAATTTCTCCCTTCATAACAACACAGGGAGAACATGAAATACAGCGAGTTCAGGAAGTGGCTCAAGCTGCAAGGTGCGACTTTCGAGAAGCACCGAAGCGGCTCGAGTCATTACCGGGTGACGCTCAATGGCAAATCAACCATCTTCCCCGATCACGGTGCCAGGGAAATCGGTAAGGGGCTGGTGGAAGCCATCAAGAAGCAACTCGGTATCAGGTGAAACAGGGAGCCCGCAAGGGCTCTCTCTCGCGTATCACATCCATGTTCTTTGAAAAATGTCGAACGAAGACACACGTATGCTCAGCTATCCAATCAGCCTGACGCCGGACGATAACGGCACGTTGCTCGTCACGTTTCCCGATGTGCCTGAAGCCATCACCGTCGGCAACGACGAAGAAGACGCGAAAATACAGGCGCTGGACGCCCTTGAAGCTGCGCTCGAAATCTACTTCGCGGAGAAGCGCAGCATCCCGATGCCGTCAAAGGCGAAGCGCGGGCAACCCGTCGTCACCCTGCCCGCACTCGTCACGGCCAAGGTACTGCTTGCCGAAGAAATGCTGCGTCAGAATGTGCGCAAGGCCGAACTCGCGCGGCGACTCAGCGTCAATCAGGTACAGGTAGACCGGCTACTGAATTTCAGCCATTCCTCGAAGATCGAACTGGTCGAATCCGCGTTCGCGGTCCTCGGCAAGCGTCTTGATGTTCGCGCGGTGTGATGCATGAGACACGAAACCCCGCAGCAGCGGGGTTTTCCGTTTTCAGACTCAATCCCCCAACCCCACCACCCCCTGCGTCTCGCGTATAAAAAACTGACGCG
>NZ_QBUY01000169.1 GCF_003121405.1 Paraburkholderia sp. C35
GCCCAGACCACGGCCACCCGACACGATGATATTCGCCGACGTCAGTTCCGGACGGTCCAGCTTCGTCACTTCACGGCTCACGAACTGCGAGAGGCCCGTGTCAGCCGCTGCTTCGATCTTCTCGACCGATGCGCTGCCGCCTTCCGCTGCCACCGGGTCGAAGCCCGTCGAACGCACCGTGATGACCTTGATCGGATCAGCCGATTGCACGATCGCAATCGCATTGCCCGCGTAGATCGGACGCTCGAACGTATCGGCCGAATCGACCGCCGTGATGTCGCTGATCTGCGCGACGTCGAGCTTCGCGGCGATACGCGGCGCGATGTTCTTGCCGTAAGCCGTCGCCGGCGCGAGGATATGCGAATAGTCCTTGGCGATGTTCAGCACCGTCGCTTCGACGTTTTCCGCGAGGCCCGCAGCCAGTTGCGGCGCGTCAGCCAGCAGCACTTTCGCTACGCCAGCAACTTTCGCAGCTGCATCAGCCGCGCCTTGCGCATTGTGGCCAGCGACCAGCACGTGCACATCGCCGCCGATCTTCTGCGCAGCGGCAACCGTATTCAGCGTCGCTGCCTTGAGCGCCGCGTTGTCGTGTTCAGCAATTACCAGAATCGTCATTTCATTCGTCTCCGAGTGCCCGAAAAAATCAAAGCACCTTGGCTTCGGTCTTGAGCTTGTCGACCAGCGTCTTCACGTCGGCCACCTTCACACCAGCCGAGCGCTTCGGTGGCTCGCTGACCTTCAGCGTCTTCAGACGCGGCGTGACATCGACGCTCAGATCTTCCGGCTTCACGGTTTCGAGCGGCTTCTTCTTCGCCTTCATGATGTTCGGCAGCGTCACGTAGCGCGGCTCGTTCAGGCGCAGATCGGTCGTCACGACTGCGGGCAGCGTCAGCGACAGCGTTTCAGCACCGCCATCCACTTCGCGCGAAACAGTTGCCTTACCGTCAGCCACGACAACCTTCGACGCGAAAGTAGCCTGCGGCAGGTTCGCCAGCGCAGCCAGCATCTGGCCGGTCTGGTTCGAATCGTCGTCGATGGCCTGCTTGCCGAGAATCACGAGCGAAGGCTGTTCCTTGTCGACCAGCGCCTTCAACAGCTTCGCCACAGCCAGCGGCTGCAGATCTTCATTCGATTCGATCAGGATCGCGCGGTCCGCGCCGATCGCCAGCGCCGTGCGCAGCGTTTCCTGACATTGCGTGACGCCCGCCGACACGGCGATCACTTCCGTCGCCACGCCTGCTTCCCGCAGACGCACAGCCTCTTCGACGGCGATTTCGTCGAACGGATTCATCGACATCTTCACATTCGCAATGTCGACACCCGTGTTGTCCGACTTCACACGGACCTTCACGTTGTAGTCAACCACTCTCTTGACTGGCACCAGGATTTTCATGCACACGCTCCAAAGTTACGAATACGTCAACCCGACGGACATTATAGCGATAGCCTCTGCGGCAGCCGCTCCGGGATTGCTTGGTGTTGAGGATATCGCTCCCCGACGGCGTGACGGAAATAGCGAACGGTCGTGCTATTCTAAACCGGAAAAAACCCGGAAGCCAAGTCCGGGTTCCTACCGATGTCTGCCAATCGCGTGGAATACGGGCCGCGCGGCCCGAGTTCACGAGGTTCAGCCCAGCATTACCAGGACGTAATCACCGCGCCGCCAAACTTGCTTTCGATGAACTGCTTCACTTCCGGCGAGTGGTAAGCCGCCACCAGCTTCGCCACCCACGGCTTGTTACGGTCCGCCTCGCGGATCGCAATGATGTTCACATACGGACCCTTCGGATCTTCGATCGCGATTGCGTCCTGCTTCGGCTTCAGGCCCGCTTCCATCGCGAAGTTCGTGTTGATCGCGGCGGCGTCGACGTCGCCGAGCGAGCGCGGAATCTGCGCGGCGTCGAGTTCGACGATCTTCAGCTTCTTCGGGTTCTCGGTGATATCGAGCGGCGTTGCCTTCAGGCCTGCATCGGCGCGCAGCTTGATCAAGCCCTGCTTTTGCAGCAGGAGCAGCGCGCGGCCGCCGTTGGTCGGGTCGTTCGGCACGGCGATCTTCGCGCCGGATTGCAGTTCGGCCAGCGACTTGATCTTCTTCGAGTAGATACCCATCGGGTAGGTCACGGTGTCGGCGATCTTGATCAGCTTGTAGCCGCGATCCTTCACCTGCGCCTGCAGATACGGGTCGTGCTGGTAGCTGTTCGCGTCGAGGTCGCCGCCTGCGAGCGCCGCGTTCGGCTGCACGTAATCCGAGAACTCGATGACCTTGATGTTCAGGCCGTTCTTCGCCGCGACCGTCTTCACGACGTCCATGATCTGCGCGTGCGGACCGCCCGTCACACCGACCTTGATCGAGTCGTCAGCGAATGCGAGCGACGATGCGCCGATCAGCGATGCCGCGCCGAACACGGCCGCGACCTTCAGAATAAAACGACGTTGCATGACCAAACCTTTGTCTTTTAGAAGTATTTATTTGTGGCTCAAACGACGCACGAGCCAATCCCCGAACGACTGCACCAGTTGCACGAAGACGATCAGGATCACCACGACCGTCACCATCACTTCCGGCAGAAAACGCTGATAACCGTAGCGGATGCCGAGATCGCCCAAACCGCCGCCGCCGATCGCGCCCGCCATCGCCGAATAGCCGACCAGCGAGACGAACGTGATCGTCAGACCGGCGACGATGCCCGGCAGCGATTCAGGCAGCAGCACCTTGACCACGATCTGCGACGTGGTCGCGCCCATTGCCTGCGCGGCTTCGATCAGCCCGCGATCGACTTCGCGCAACGCAGTTTCGACCAGACGCGCGATAAACGGCGCAGCGGCGATGGTCAGCGGCACGACAGCCGCCGCCGTCCCGATCGACGAACCAACCACGAGACGCGTAAAGGGAATCACCGCGACGAGCAGAATGATGAACGGCGTCGAGCGTACGGCATTGACGATCACGCCCATCACGCGATTCGCGGCGATGTTTTGCAGCACGCCCTGACGGTCGGTCAGATAGAGCAGCACGCCGAGCGGCAGACCGACGGCCGCGCCGATCAGTCCCGAGATGCCGACCATGATCAGCGTCTCCCAGAACGACTGCACGAACATATCGAACATTTCACTCAACATACGACAACTCCTCGACCACCACGCCCTGTTCGCGCAGATACGTCATCGCCTGCGCGACCTTCGCCGGTTCGCCGCCCGCGAGCACTGCGAGCGAACCGAACGCCTGACCTTGAATCTCGTCGATCTGGCCATGCAGGATGTTGAAGTCCAGTTCGTAGCGGCGGATCGTCTCCGAGAGAATCGGCTGATCGACGCCCGAGCCCGTGAACGCGAGGCGCAGCAAATGGCCGCTGCCCGTTTTCAGACGCTCGGCGACGCGCGCCTTCATCGCCGGCGGCAGCTCCTGCGCGATCACGTCGCCGATCAGCGCGCGCGTGACCTCGTGATGCGGCTGCAGGAACACGTCGATGACCTTGCCCTCTTCGACCACGCGGCCGTTGTCGAGCACGGCGACGCGATCGCACACCTGCTTGATCACTTCCATCTGGTGCGTGATCAGCACGATGGTCAGCTTCAGTTCGCGGTTGATGCGTTTGAGCAGATCGAGAATTGCGCGGGTCGTTTCGGGATCGAGCGCGGAGGTGGCTTCATCGGAAAGCAGTACTTTCGGCTTGCTCGCGAGCGCGCGCGCAATGCCGACACGTTGCTTTTGCCCACCGCTGATCTGCGACGGATAGCGGTCCTTCTGTGCCGACAGGCCGACCAGTTCGAGCAGCGGCAGCACGTTGGCCTCGATCTCCGCGCGCTTCATGCCCGCCAGTTCGAGCGGCAGCGCGACGTTGTCGAACACCGTGCGCGACGACAGCAGGTTGAAGTGCTGGAAGATCATGCCGATCTCGCGACGCGCTTCGCGCAGTTGCCCGGCGGGCATCGTCGTGAGATCGCGGCCGTCGACGACGACGTTGCCTTCCGTCGGGCGCGTCAGCAGATTGATGGTGCGCACCAGCGTGCTCTTGCCGGCGCCGCTGCGTCCGATGATGCCGAACACCTCGCCTTGAGGCACGGTCAGATTGACATTGTGCAGCGCTTCGACCCAGCCCCGAGGCCCTGGAAACCGCTGCGATAGATTGCGTAGTTCGATCATGAAAAACGAAACGGCGGACTTGCCGGCGAACGCGATGCGCTCCAGGCCCTGGCCGCCGTGGCTTTTATTGGGATTTGAACCAACGATTTTACCGTAGTCGCGTCATATCCTTTAATAATCAATTCCGCATCTTTCATAACACACAGGAATTAGAGGATTGTCCCGTTTCAATCGCTGCGAACGGTCATGCGCGTGCCGCTATGATCGAGCGCAACCTATAAAGATCGGACAAATGCTCATGGAGACCTCCCACGCCGCCGCGCCCATTGCACCGCATGCGGAACTCTCGCGGGTGCGCACCCGCGACGGCGTCGAGCTACCGCTCTATCGTTGGCGGGCAGCGGGCTTGCGTTGCGCGACCGTCGCGCTGGTGCACGGTCTTGCCGAACACGCTGGACGTTATGCAGCGCTGGCGCAGTCGCTCAATGCAAATGGCATCGAGCTGATCGCCATCGATCTGCGTGGCCATGGCAAGGCGCCGGGCCGCCGGGCATGGGTGGAGCGTTTCGACGACTATCTGCACGACGCGGACGCGCTGATCGCCGAGGCCGCCCGCAGCGACGGCCCGCTGTTCGTGATGGGTCACAGCATGGGCGGCCCGATTGCGGCGCTGCACGCCGTCGAAAAGCACGCGACACACGGCCGCGCGCTCAGCGGCCTGATCCTGTCGAGTCCCGCGCTCGCGCCGGGCCGCGACGTGCCGCGCTGGATGCTCGCGCTGAGCCAGAAAATCAGCCGCCTGTGGCCCAGCTTCCCGGCGATGAAAATCGATGCGGCGCTGCTGTCGCGTGACCAAAGCGTCGTCGAAGCCAACCGCAACGATCCCCTCGTGCATCACGGTGCGATTCCGGCGCGCACGGGCGCCGAAATCCTGCTGGCGATGCAGCGCATCGAACAAGGCCGCGCGGGGCTGCGCACGCCGCTGCTGATCTGGCACGGCACCGCCGACAAACTCACCGAGCCGGACGGCAGCCGCGATTTCGGCGCGCACGCCGGTTCGCCCGACAAGACGCTCACGCTCTACGAAGGCAGCTACCACGAGACGATGAACGACCTCGACCGCGAGCGCGTGATCGATGCGCTCGTCGCGTGGATCCTTAAGCGGTCGGAATAAGATGGCCTGGCGGCCGGTTCAGCGGCCAGAAGTATGCGGCCAGTCGGGCGGCCGCTTGTCGATGAACGCCTGCACGCCCTCGAGCGCCGACTCGTCCATCATATTGCAGGCCATCGTCTGCCCAGCCAGTTGATATGCGGCCTCGATGCCCATCTCCAGTTGACGATAGAACAGGCCCTTGCCCGCTTCGACTGCCTCGCGTGGCTTCACGCAAATACTTTTCGCCAGCGCCGCGACTTCGGCATCGAGCATGTCGAGCGGCACCACGCGATTCACGAGACCTTGCTGCTTCGCTGCCATTGCGTCGATGAAATCGCCGGTGAGCAGCATTTCAAGCGCGGCCTTACGCGACAGATTGCGCGACAGCGGCACCGAAGGCGTCGCGCAGAACAGGCCGAGATTGACGCCCGACACCGCGAAACGCGCGGTATCCGCGGCGACGGCAAGATCGCACATCGCCACCAGTTGACAGCCCGCCGCCGTCGCGATGCCGTGCACACGCGCGATCACCGGCTGCGGCATGCGCTGGATCGCGAGCATCATCTTCGTACAGCGCGCAAAGAGCGACTGGTAGTAAGCCAGCGACGGCGCCGCGCGCATTTCCTTCAGATCGTGGCCAGCGCAGAACGCGCGACCCGCGCCAGCAATCACGACCACCCGCGCATCGCTCTTCGCGATCTCGGCAAGTTGCGGTTGCAGTTCATCGAGCAAGGCCTCGGACAACGCATTGAACGCATCCGGCCGGTTCAACGTGACGCGCACGACGCCTCGCAGGTCATAAGCGTCGTGCGTGACGTCGATCAGTTGAGCCGCTGCGTTCATGATGACCTTCTCCGATGCCTATGTACTGCCCGCGTTCAGATATCCGCGAGCGCCCGCACGTGCGCGACGACGCTGCGTCCGAGCGCCGACAGGTTATAGCCGCCTTCCAGGCAACTGACGATGCGCCCTTTCGCGTACTTCGCCGCGACCTGGCGAATCTGATCCGTGATCCACGCGTAGTCGTCTTCGACCAGTGCCATGTTGCCGAGATCGTCTTCGCGATGCGCGTCGAAACCCGCCGACACGAACAGCATTTGCGGTTTGAACGCTTCGAGACGCGGCAGCCAGATCATGTCGACGGCTTCGCGCACCATCATGCCCTTCGAGCGCGCGGCGATCGGCACGTTGCACATGTTCGGCGCCTGATTGTCGGCGCCCGTGAACGGATAGAACGGATGCTGGAAGATGCTGCACATCAGCACACGCGAGTCGTTCGAAAACGCGGCTTCCGTGCCGTTACCGTGATGCACGTCGAAGTCGATCACGGCGACGCGTTCGAGCCCATGTACCTCGAGCGCATGACGCGCGGCAATCGCGACGTTGTTGAAGAAGCAGAAGCCCATCGCGCGCGCCGGTTCTGCGTGATGACCCGGCGGACGCACGCTGCAGAACGCATTGTCGTAACGCCCTGCGATCACGGCGTCCGTCGCGGCGACGGCGGCGCCCGCGGCGCGCAATGCGGCATTCCACGTATGCGGGTTCATCGACGTGTCGGGGTCGATCTCGGCGTAGCCTTCGCGCGGCGCGCGCTCGCGGATGTAGTCGACGTGTGCCTTCGTATGCACGCGCAGCAGCGCGGCTTCGTCGGCAAGCGGCGCGGACTCGCGCTCGATCAGCTCGCCGATGCGGCTCGCGATCAGCTGGTCTTCGATCGCCTGCAACCGGGCCGGGCATTCGGGATGCCATTGACCCATCTCATGTTGCAGACAGTCTGCGTGTGAATAAAAACCGGTTGCCATGTGTTGATTTCGGGCAGTGCGCTTCGCCAGAAGCGGGAGCACGCTGCATGTCTCCGTCCATTGACGCAAGCAGGTTGCGCGAATACCACGAAGTTACCACACGATGCCCCCAGACCGTGATGCCGCAACGCTTCTGCACAGTTTCGACAACCCCGTCGGGTATACTGCCCCGTAACTTTTTTCGCCCGCACACTTCCAGTTCACCATGACCGTCAAGCTTGCTCTGTCCGCACAACATTGGCTACGCGCAACGGCTGTAGCTGCCGCACTGAGCATCGCATGGGGCGCGAGTCCGGCTTCGGCGCAGAGCGCCGGCAGCAAGCCGCGCGTGCAGCTCGCGCAGGGCCAGCCCGAGCAGCCGACGCAAGGACAGACTTTCGAGGAAGAGATCGTTCCGCAGCGCTACGCGAACAATCCCGATGTCGATGGCTTCATCAACGACATGGCGGCCCGCTACGACTTCGATCCCGCTGCGCTGCACGCGCTGTTTGGGCGCGTCAGCTATTCGGCGACGGCAGTCAAACTGGTGACGCCCTCGCCCACGCCCTCCGTCAAGAACTGGCGCGTGTATCAGGCGCGCTTTCTCGACCCGGTGCGCATCAACGCGGGTGTGAAATTCTGGCGCGCGAATCAGGCCACGCTGCAGCGCGCGTATGAGCAGTACGGCGTGCCGCCTGAAGTGATCGTCGGCATCATCGGCGTCGAGACGATTTACGGGCGCTACATGGGCAACTTCCGTGTGCTCGACGCGCTCACCACGCTCTCGTTCGATTATCCGAACACGCCGAACCGCGCGGATCGCATGATCACGTTCCGCAAGAATCTCGAAGACTATCTGGTGTGGACGCGCGATTCGCAAATCGATCCGACCACGGTGCTCGGCTCGTACACGGGCGCGATCGGCATCCCGCAGTTTCTGCCGAGCAGCATCGTGCAGTACGCAGTCGATTACGACGGCAACAAGCGCATCGATCTGCGCACCAGCCAGGCCGACGCGATCGGCAGTGTTGCGAACTACCTGAACAAGAACGGCTGGGAAACAGGCCGCCCCGTCGTGTGGAACATCGCGACGGACACGGGCAGCCTCGGCGTCGCGCAGGCGGCTGCGACAGGCGCGCCGGAGCCGCGCTGGTCGCTGCAGCAACTGCTGAAGGCGGGCATGCTGATGAACCAGCCGGGACTCGATATCGGGGCTGAAGCGGGTACGCCCGTGACTGTCGTCGATCTGCCGTCGCCGGGACGCGCGACGGAATACACGCTGGGCCTGAAGAACTTCTACGTGCTCACGCGTTACAACCGCAGCTTCTTTTACGCGCTCGCGGTGTACCAGCTAGGCGAGCGAGTGAAGGCGCAAATGGCGGCAACGGATGCAGCGGGCAATGCGGCGGCGCCGGCTGAGTCGCAATAAGCGCTTTACGCTGCTGCATAAAAAACGCCGGCTTCTGCCGGCGTTTTTGTTTTGCTGATCTGCCGCGCGTGACGCGCGGCCCGCTTCACGCAGGAAACACCCCCCTCGACAAATTGCGGTCGCCGCGATCGCAGACGATGAACACGATGGTCGCGTTTTCCACCTGACGCGCGACGCGCAACGCCACTTCGCACGCGCCCGCCGACGAAATGCCGCAGAACACGCCTTCGACAGCCGCCATCCGGCGCGCCATCGCTTCCGACGCCGCCTGACTCACCGGTTCGATCCGGTCGACGCGGCTGCGGTCGAAAATTTTCGGCAGATACGCTTCCGGCCACTTGCGGATGCCTGGAATGCGCGAACCCTCTTCCGGCTGCGCGCCGACAATCTCGATACCGGGATTCTGTTCCTTCAGATACTGCGACACGCCCATGATCGTGCCCGTCGTGCCCATCGCCGATACGAAGTGCGTGATGCGCCCTTCCGTGTCCCGCCAGATTTCCGGGCCGGTGGCTTCGTAGTGCGCGACGGGATTGTCCGGGTTCGCGAACTGATCGAGGATGATGCCCTTGCCTTCGCGCTGCATCTGCTCGGCGAGATCGCGTGCGTACTCCATGCCGCCCGTGACGGGCGTCAGCATGATCTGCGCGCCGTATGCAGCCATGCTCTGACGGCGCTCCAGCGAAAGATCTTCGGGCATGATCAGGACCATCTTGTAGCCCTTGATCGCCGCCGCCATGGCCAGCGCGATACCCGTATTGCCGCTGGTCGCTTCGATCAGCGTGTCGCCCGGTTTGATGCGGCCGCGCTGCTCGGCTTTCTTGATCATCGAAAGCGCGGGACGGTCTTTCACCGAACCGGCGGGATTGTTGCCTTCCAGCTTGCCCAACACGACATTGTTGCGGGCGCGGATGTCGTCGTCTACGAGGCGGACGAGCTGGACGAGGGGCGTATTGCCGATCGTGTCTTCAATCGTTTTGTAAGCCATATCGGGTGCGTGCGGTGACGGTGCGCAAAGTCTTGAATCCGTCGATTCTAAACTACCAGGCGTAGCGCTGCCGGCAGCCCCTGTCGCCCGCATGGATGCCCCCGTTCCGCTTTGGTGTGTGTCGCGCCATGCGCCGAAACGCAAAAAGCCGCGGCAGACTGGAACTGCCGCGGGAGCCAGTCATTGCGGTGACGGCTTAAGGGAGGGCGATGACACCCGTGCCAGGAAAACGTCGAGACTGGAGGCGAGTGCCCGACCGCGCGTTCTGCAACGCGCATCAGACACCCGCATTCATACGATCAGAGCAACACGCTATTTCTTGACCACCACGGCCGCGTCGTTCTTCGCAACGGTCGTGGCCTTCGCGTTCGGCGACGCAGCCGCTGCGCCAGCAGCAGCGACAGCCGTCGCACCAGCGCCCGATGTGCCGACAGCGAGACCTTCCGCCTGCAGACGCTCGACGGTATGGCCGCCGAAGCCCTTGACGCGTTTGCTGAGATCAGTGGTGTCCTTGAACGGACCGTGTGCCGCGCGTTCGTCGAGGATTGCTTTGGCTTTCGCAGGGCCGATGCCCTTGATGCCGCGTAGCGCGGATTCGTTAGCCGTGTTGACATCGACCGAAGCGAACGCCTGGCCGAAAGCGGCGAGCATGGCCGCCGTGACGAGGATTTTTTTGAACATGTGGAATCTCCCTGAAACACCGGTCGGTGACGATCACCAACCGGGAGACTCCACTGTAAAGAGGTGTGCGAACGATTTACACCTGGCCGAATAGCCAACGCACGTAGCGATCGACGCCTTCCTGCACCGTCAGGAACGGCGCGTCGTAGCCCGCTGCACGCAGCTTCGTCTGATCCGCTTGCGTGAAGCACTGATACTTGCCGCGCAGCGCGTCAGGGAACGGCACGTATTCGATCAGCCCGCGCTGCACCAGCTCCGCGAGCGACAGCGCCGGCTCGCCGTTCAATACGCGCAGCGTGTTGACGACCGTCGAGGCAATATCGTTGAACGGCTGCGCGCGTCCGCTGCCCAGATTGAAGATGCCCGATTTCTCCGGATGATCGAAGAAATACAGGTTGACCTTCGCCACATCTTCGACAGAAACGAAATCGCGCGTCTGCTCGCCCGCCGCGTAACCGTTGTACTCGCCGAACAGCTTCACCTTGCCTTCGGCGCGGAACTGGTTGAAGTTGTGGAACGCCACCGACGCCATGCGTCCCTTGTGCGCTTCACGTTGCCCGTACACGTTGAAGTAGCGAAAGCCCGCGATCTGGCTTTTCGCTGTGGGCAGCACGCGCCGGATCACCTGATCGAACAGGAACTTCGAATAGCCGTACACGTTGAGCGGCGCTTCGACTTCGCGCTCTTCGACGAATCGCGTCGAACCGCCATACGTCGCCGCAGACGACGCATACAAAAACTGCACGCCCTGCGCAAGACACGCGTCGAGCACGGCGCGGCTGTAGCGGAAGTTGTTGTCCATCATGTAGCGGCCGTCGGTTTCCATCGTGTCCGAACAGGCGCCTTCATGGAAAATCGCGCGGACCTTGCCGAAGTCGCCGCGCGCGAAGCGCTCGGCGAATTCAGTCTTGTCGAGATAATCGTCGATTTCGCAATCGATGAGATTCTTGAACTTGTCAGCGCGTGTCAGGTTGTCTACGGCGATGATCTTGTCTTCGCCGCGTTCGTTGAGTGCCTTGACGAGATTGCTGCCGATAAAGCCAGCCGCGCCGGTGACGATGAGAGTCATGAACGTCCTGCTGTGATGAGAGTCAACGGATGCGCAGACAAGTCGCGCGCCGTGCGTTCAGGCGCGCGCGTGCATCAATGAAAGAGCTCGTCGTAATCGACGGTGGCCGTGCCGAGCTTGGCGACCACGATGCCAGCCGCACGGTTCGCGAGCGTCACGGCTTCGTCGAGCGGCAGACCCGCGCCGAGCACGACGGCGAGCGTCGCGATGACGGTATCGCCTGCGCCGGACACATCATACACTTCGCGAGCTACAGCCGCTGCGTGCAGGTTTCCTTCGTCGGAGAACAGTGTCATGCCCTCTTCCGAACGCGTCAGCAGCAGCGCTTTCAGGTCGAGATCGGCACGCAGCTTGTTCACGCGTGCGAGCAGATCGGCTTCGGATTTCCACTGTCCGACCACTTCGCGCAGTTCCGCGCGGTTCGGCGTGATCAGCGTGGCGCCGCGATAGCGTTCCCAGTCGTCGCCCTTCGGATCGACCAGCACCGGCTTGCCCGCCGCGCGCGCCTTCGCGATCATTTGCGTGACGTGCGTCAGGCCGCCCTTCGCGTAGTCCGACATCAGGATCACGTCGTGCGTGGGCAGCAACGCGTCGTAGCGTGCGAGGCCGGCGAGCAGCGCTTCGTGCGCGGGCGCTTTTTCGAAGTCGACACGCAGCAATTGCTGCTGGCGCGACAACACGCGCAGCTTGATGGTGGTCGGCAGTTCCGGATCGCGTTCGAGATACGGCGCGACGCCGCTATCGTCGAGCAGTTGCACGACGCGCTCGCCCGGTTCATCGTGCCCAACCACGCACAACAGGCCTGCTTGCGCGCCGAGCGCCGCCGCGTTGCGCGCGACGTTCGCCGCGCCGCCGAGCCGGTCTTCCTGCTTTTGCACCAGCACGACAGGCACGGGCGCCTCCGGCGAAATACGATTGACGTCACCGAACCAGTAACGGTCCAGCATCACGTCTCCCACCACCAGCACGCGCGCCGCCGCCAGCCGCTCGCGCGCGATGACGCCGACCTCCGGCGCGAGCGTCGCGCCGTCAGGTACGGTCGGAGTCGGATGTAGTTTCAGCGGGTCTTGCATAGGGACGTCCAATCGAGTGATAGTCGATGCCCAGTTCGGTCATCGCCTCGGGTTCATACAGATTGCGGCCGTCGAAGATCAA
>NZ_QBUY01000016.1 GCF_003121405.1 Paraburkholderia sp. C35
CCGCAGCCGGCGCGCCGGAGCCCGCCGGCCGCGCCGCCGCGCGCACCCGGCCCCGGGCCGGACCCCGAACCGCTGCCGTCCGCGCCGCGTGCGCCGCCCGACGACAGGGTGCCTCCGCCGCTCCCCGTGCCCTGGCTGAGCGAACCCGACCCGCCGCAAGCTGCCAGCGACAGCAAAGCCGTGACGGCTGCTGCCATGATCGACGCCCGAACCAGGCCATGTGTCGTTTGAATTTTCATTTCTTCCTCGGATCTCTCATGTTGTGTGGTGGTGCTGCGGGCCTATATCTGCAACAGGTGTGCCATTGCGCATACGAATGCGGCACGCAATCCTGCTGACGGCGCGCAGGGCCAATGCCGGCGCGGCTTTGCGGCCGACAGGAGAGAGCGGAGGGAAACTGCTGAGGAACGCTAAACGGCCGGTAACGTGACGTGACGGACAGCGGCGTAACGTAACGAGACGTGGGTTCCGTTACGCGAGGGCGGGTAACGCGGGGTAACGCGATGCTTGAAACAAACGGCTCAAACTGGTGCTTAGTGCAGTGAATCTAACTCATGGAAAGCCCTATGTGCTGCGACGCACAGACTGCCGTTAATCTAGGAGAGTGTTAAATGGTTCAAACGCAACGGCACGAAAATTTTTGACGTAACGCGATTGCTTCCAAAAGATTGTTAAGTTATAAATCTGATGCATATTCAGAGTTGTTGAGGGAGGTGCGCTATAGCGAACAGATCTCTTTCAGATTGCCTTAACGCGCAAACGCAGCGATAACACGCACAAAACATATAAGGCCTTAGGCCTGGGCAAAAAAAACCTACGGGGCATTGGAGAGAATGTCTGTGACGGGGCCCGTTGTGCATGCATCGACAGCGTCAATCAAATCAATGAATAGAAAGTCCGAGGGTTACAACATGAAAAGCTTTGTCAGCCGGTTCCTGAGAGAAAACAAGGCCGTCACGGCGATCGAATATGGCCTGATTGCAGGGGTCGTCGCCATCGCCATCGCTACTTCCGCTACATCGGTCGGAACGCATCTGAGCGATCTGTTCACCGCAATTGCCGGAAGAATACAGACTGCGGCGACTGCCGCTAGCAGCTAAAACCGGAAGCTAAATCGCGTTAGCGGTTAAATCGGTATTGCGTTTAAACGCATTGAATAACGGGCGTCGTTAATCGACGCTCGTTGGTAGCTTGCGTCTTTTATAAAAGCGAATTGCCGTTAAATGCGAATTGCATGGCGTTATTGCATGTGATTTGCATTTGCCGATTTTGTCCGGTAAGGCCCGCTGGATTCTTTATGACTGTCTGGATTGGAAGTCTTGTATTCGTTGCCTGGACAACGACAGTGGCCATGAGCGACCTGCGCCATCGGCGCGTCTCGAACGCGCTGGTTGTGGCCGGGCTGATGGCGGCGTTCGCCTGCGCGTTCACCACGCGTTTGCCGTTCGGCGTTGCGCCGGCGCAGGCGGCGCTGGGCGCGTTGTGCGGACTCGCCGCGCTGTTGCCGTTCTTTGCGCTGCGCATGATGGGCGCCGCCGACGTCAAGGTGTTCGCCGTGCTGGGCGCATGGTGCGGCGCGCACGCGCTGCTCGATCTGTGGGTGGTGGCGAGCATCCTCGCCGGCCTGCATGCGTGCGCGCTGCTGATCATGACGCGCTTGCGCTTCGCCGCGCCTGGCCACGGCGGCGTGCCGGTGCCCGCATTGCATCGCCATCGCGCCACGCCGTACGTGACGTGCCTCGCCGTTCCCGCGCTGGGCATGCTCGCGCTGCGCCATCTGGGAGGGGTGTGATCGTGCGCGCGCTCACGCCATCACTGCACATCGCGCGCAAACACGCGCCGCGTTCGCTGCATCGCCAGCGCGGCGCGAGCGCGGTCGAATTCGCACTCGTATTCCCGCTGTTCTTCGTGATCTTCTACGCGATCGTGACGTTCAGCCTGATCTTCGTCGCGCAGCAGAGCCTGACGCTGGCCGCCGAAGAGGGCGCGCGCGCCGCGCTCAACTATCAGCAGGCGCAGAGCGTGAACGCCGCGCTCGACAGCCGCACGGCGGCCGCCTGCCAGGCGGCGACGAACCTGACCAACTGGCTCGCCGCAAAGGCCACCTGCGCATCCAGCTGGGCGCCGTGCACCTTCGACGGCACGATGCGCTGCGTGACGGTCACGCTCACCTACAACTACCAGAGCAATCCGCTCGTGCCGCCCGTGCCGCTGCTTGACGTGGCGCTGCCGGCGCAGCTGACCAGCTCGTCGATGGTTCAACTCAACCCGGGGTACGTATTGTGATCGCGCCGCATCCGTTGTTTCCGTGCGCAGATGCGCTGCCGTGCAGCGCCGAGACCTGCACAGGAGTCGAATCATGCCGAATCTGACTTCGAGTCTGAGTCCCAATGTGACGCGCATCGCCGCGGGCGTGCTGATCGCGCTCGCCGTCGTGCTCGGCGCGCTGGCGCTGACGCTCGCGCGCCGTCCCGCACCCGTGGCCGCACCCGTCGCGCAGACGCAGGCCATGTTCCCCGTGGTCGTCACGTCGCGCACGCTGCCCGCCGGTCAGCCGATTCCCGCCGATGCGCTGCGCATACAAAGTCTGCCCATCAATCCGTCGGGTGCGTTCACCGATCTGTCGCTGGTCGCGGGCCGCGTGCCTGTCGCGGATATCGGCGCGCAGGCTCCCGTGCTCGATGCGCAACTGTCGTCGGGTCTTGCCGAGCGCATCCAGCCGGGCGAGCGTGCCGTCGCCGTTCGGGTCGATGAGACCAACGCTGTCGGCAACCGGCTCACACCCGGCAATCTCGTCGATGTGTTCTTCACGCTCAAGCGCGATGGACTGAGCGCCGGGCCGGGCAGCCAGTCGGAAGTCGAGCGCACGCAGACGCGGCTGCTGCTGTCGCATGTGCGCGTGCTCGCGTGGGGCAACGTGACGGCCAACGGCACGGTCGATGTGAACACGCCCGCGCGCACCGCAGTGCTCGCCGTGCCGCTCGCCGATGTCGACCGCCTCACGCTCGCCGAAGGCGCGGGGCGCCTTGTGCTGGCACTGCGCAATCCGCGCGATGCCGACGTGCTCGACGCCGCGTCGCTGCCCGTCTATCCGGGCGTGCTGAAGACGGCAGCGGGCCGCGATGCGCCCGCGTCGACGCGTGCCGCGGCGGGCGTCGCACTCGACGAACTGTCGGGCAGCGGACGTCAGGCCGCGCCCGTGGCTGCGCCGCGCAGCGCGCCGGCACGGGTGGTCGCAGGTGTGCATGACTCGCACGATGGCATCGAAGTGATACGCGGCGGCCGGTCGGAGACGGTTGCATGGTGACGGCGCTCGCGTCGTGATGAAAACGGGCGGCGCACGCTGCCGCCGATGAAAAAAACATGCATCAGGGAGGGCGCGGATGCGCGTCCAGGGGAACATGAGAAAACGGATACTTGCGTGGCGCGTGGCGATGATCGTGTGCGTGCTGCCGATGGCGATGCCTGTCGCAAGCGGCGCAGCCGACAATGCGGGCGTCGTCCTGATGTCCGCTGCCGCACCCGTGATCGAGCTGGCAGCCGGTGCGCAGCAGACGCTCGCGGCGGGGCATACGCTCGCGCGCGTGGCCGTTGGCGATCCGAATGTCGCCGACGTGCTGATCCTCAAAGGCGGCGGCAAGAAGCGCGGCGGCGTGCTGCTGATCGGCAAGTCGGCGGGCACCACCAGCGTGATGCTGTGGGAGCGCGACGGCGCCGCGCCGCTCACCTACACGGTGAACGTCACGGCGGCCACGGCGGGCAGCCTGCTCGACAGCGGCACGCCCGACGTGAAAGTGCTCGGCGGCGCGGCCGTGATCAAAGGCTCGGCGGCGAGCATGGAAGCGCATCACCGCGCGGCCAGCGTCGCGGCGGGCGCGGCACCCACGGGCGCGAACGGCAAGGTGGGCACGGTGCTCGACGCATCGACCATTGCGACGCGGCCGGTGGTGCAGGTCGACGTGCGCGTCGTCGAGTTCAGCCGCTCGGTGCTCAAGGAGATCGGCTTCAATTTCAACAAGGGCAACAACGGCTTCTCGTTCGGTTCGTTCGCGCCGTCCTCGCTCAACAGCGCGACCTTCACGCCAGGGCAGGGCACGGCCATCGATTCGACCATGCCGATCGCCTCCGCCTTCAATCTCGTGTTCAGTTCGGTGTCGCATAACCTGTTCGCCGACCTGAGCCTGATGGAGAGCAACAACCTCGCGCGTATTCTCGCCGAGCCGACGCTCGTCGCGCTGTCCGGCCAGAGCGCGAGCTTCCTCGCGGGCGGCGAGATTCCCGTGCCGGTGCCGCAGGGTCTCGGCACCACATCGATCGAATACAAGCCGTATGGCGTGGGTCTCACGCTCACGCCGACCGTGCTCAGCCCGCAGCGCATCGCGCTGAAGGTCGCGCCCGAAGCGAGCCAGCTCGACTTCGTGCACGCCGTCACCGTGAACGGCATCTCCGTGCCTGCCATTACCACGCGCCGCGCCGACACGACCGTCGAACTCGGCGATGGCGAGAGCTTCGTGATCGGCGGGCTGATCGATCGCGAGACGGCGTCGAATGTCAGCAAGGTGCCCGTGCTCGGCGACCTGCCGATTCTCGGCGCCTTCTTCAAGCAGTTGAACTATTCGCAGAGCGACAAGGAACTGCTGATCATCGTCTCGCCGCATCTGGTGTCGCCGCTCGCGAAGGGCGCAACGATGCCGTCGACGCCGGGCGAGCAGTCGGAGCAGCGCGACGCGCCCGTGTGGCGCTCGCTGCTGGGCGGGGCGGCATCGCGCGATGCCGCGCCGGGATTTTCGAAATGAGCGGGCGGCACGCGATGGGCGCGCCGCCGCAACTGGAATCGCATCATGAACGCGAGAACCTACGCCTTGAGTGAGCGCGCCGTCACCGATTGCTTCGTGCTCGCGACGCAAGCCGATGAACACGCGCGCTGGCTGTCCGACTCGCTGATCGCAGCGGGCGCCGTCGAGCCGGTGAGCCTCGACCCGCACGCGCTCGCGCAGCGTATCGGCACGCTCAACCCGTCGCTCGTATTCGTCGATTTCTCGGGCGGACATATCGCTGCCGCGAGCGCAGCCGCGAACGCGGCGCGCAGCGCCTTTCCGGGCCTGCAGATCGTCGCGCTCGGTTCGGTGCGCGAGCCGGAGAGCGCGCTCGCCGCCTTGCGCGCGGGCGTGCGCGATTTCGTCGATCTGTGCGCGCCCGTCGCCGACGCGTTGCGTATCACGCGTGCGGTGCTGGACAACATCGTCGAACCCGTGAGCCGTCACGGCAAGCTGACCGCGCTGATCGGCGCGCGCATCGGCATGGGCGTCTCGACACTCGCAGCTAACCTCTCCGTGTTGCTGCAGCGGCGCGATGCCGCGCAGGGCCGCGAAGCGCTGCTGCTCGATCTCGGGCTTCCCGCCGGCGACGGCACGCTGCTGCTCAACACCAAGAGCGAATTCTGTTTTGTCGAAGCCGTGCGCAACGTGCGCCGTTTCGATCAGACCTTCGTGCACACGGCGCTCTCGCATCATGACAGCGGCCTCGCGCTCACCACCTTGCCCGCCGATCTCGGCGACATGCGCGAAGTCTCGCATGCGTCGTCGGTGGGCTTGCTGAACCGGCTGCGCGCGTTCTTCGATCAGCAGATCGTCGATCTCGGCGGCTTCACCAACAGCGAGTTCATCGCCAACGTCGTGCAGGCCGCCGACGAAACCTGGCTCGTGTGCGATCAGGGCGGGCCGTCGGTGGTGTCGGCTGTGAGTCTGCTGGACGGCTTGCGCGAGCACGGTATCGAAGCGGACAAACTCAGGCAGAAGCTGCGGCTCGTGGTCACCAAGGCCGCACCCGAACTGGGCCTGTCCCCTGCGCAGATCGCCCAGCGCCTCGAACTCGAACTGATCGCGACGTTGCCGGAACGTCGCGTCGCGCTGGGGCAGGCCATGAACCAGGGCCATCTGCTCGCCGAATCCGCGCCGCGCGACCCGTATGTGCGCGCGCTCGACGCACTCGTGACGCGGCTCGCAGGCGTGAGTGCCGCGCATGGCGCGACAGGCGCGCAGGCGCGGCTTCGCAAGACGGCGGCAGGCGGCGACGCCGGCTCGCCCGGCCAACACCAACAGTCAGGCACGCGCGGCAAGGCCGCGCTCGATGCCTTCCGGCGCTTTCTTCCAACCTCCAGCAAACGGTCATAGACGATGGCAAAAGAGATCGAATTTGCCGACGACGCGCCCGCGTTCGAGCAGAGCCAGCAGTTTCAGGACATCAAGAACGCGGCGCACGAACATCTGCTCACGCGCATCGAGGAACTTGGCGCCGAATTCGGCCGCTGGTCGCGCAACGCGATCAACCAGTTCGTCGATCTGGAGATGGACAGCTTCGTGCGTCTGCGCCGCATCCCGATCAACGAGAGCGAAGTGCGGCGCATTGCCGAAGCGCTCACGAAGGAACTGGCGGGCTTCGGGCCGATCGAGGATCTGCTGAACGATCCCGCCGTCGAAGATATTCTGGTCAACGGCTACAACGACGTGTACGTGTCGCGCCACGGCATTCTCGCGAAGATTCCCGTGCGTTTCGCCGACAACGCGCATCTGCTGCGTATCGTGCGGCGCATTCTCGCGCCCATCGGCCGGCGTCTGGACGAATCGAATCCGATGGTCGATGCGCGCCTGCCCGACGGCGGACGCGTGAACGTGGTGATCGAACCGCTGTCGATCGACGGTCCGGTGGTGTCGATCCGCAAGTTCCGCAAAGACCCGCTGCGTCCCGACGATCTGCTCGCCAACGGCACGTATAACGCAGAGGTCGGCGCGCTGCTCGAAGCAGCCGTGCAGGCGCGCTGCAATGTGCTGGTGTCGGGCGGCACGAGTTCGGGCAAGACGTCGCTGCTCAACGCGCTCGCGTTTCATATCCCCGAAGCGGAGCGCGTCGTCACCATCGAAGATACGGCCGAGCTGTCGCTCAATCACCCGCATGTGGTGCGGCTCGAAAGCCGGCCGGGCGGTTTCGACGGCACGGGTCTCGTGTCGATTCGCGACCTGTTGCGCAACACGCTGCGGATGCGCCCGGACCGCATCATCGTCGGCGAAGTGCGCGGCGGTGAAGTGCTCGAAATGTTGCAGGCGATGAACACGGGCCACGATGGCTCGATGGGCACCGTGCACGCAAGCTCGCCGCGCGAATGTCTGTACCGCCTCGAAATGCTCGCGGGCTTCGCGGGCTTCCAGGGCACGGAATCGAGCTTGCGCCGCCAGATTGCCAATGCCATCGATTTCATCGTGCAGATCGGGCGGCTGTCGAACGGGCGCCGCCGCATTCTGTCCGTCACGGAAGTCACGGGACTGTCGGACAACATCATCGCGACCCAGGAACTCTATCGTTATGAACCGTTGACCTCGCCCGATGGCGAAGAAACCGACAACTGGACCTCGCTCGGCATTCACCCGCATTCGCCCAAGCTCGCGCGCTTCCGTCAGGCGCTCGGTGGCGTGAGCGGCGGCTTCGGCAACGCCTTCAGCAGCGGCTTCGGCGGCGGCGCAGGTGGCGCGGGCGGTGGCTTCGGCGGTGGAGGCGGCTTCAATGTATAGCGCCGCGCTTCTGATCGCCGCGCTCGCGCTGCTGTGCGCGGCGGGCGCACTGATTGTCGTGCAGCGCGGCGCGCAGCGCAGCGAGCGCGCCAGCACCGAGCGCTTCATCGATAGCCGCATGGCGCAGCTGGCGCAGGTTGCTGCGGCGGCGGGCGGCGGTGCGGTCGCCGCGGGTGGCAATCCCACGGCGGCGCTGCGCGCGCAGACGCTCGCTCAGGCTGCCGACGAATCGACCGGCTGGCGCAAGCTGCGTGCGCGCGCCGCATTGTCCTTCAGCCAGGCGATGAATCGCGCCGGCATCGCGAACGCCAAACTGCCCGCGCTGTGTGCGTTCGTCGGCTCGATTGCTTTGTCCTCCTTCGCCGGCCGTCACGCGGGCCTGGGTGCTGCGGGCATGACGCTCGCCACCTGCGGCGTGGTGCTCTACGTACTGCTGTCGCGCCGCATCTTCAAGCGCCGCCAGTTGATCGTGCGCCAGCTGCCGTCGTTTCTCGACGGCATCGTGCGTCTGATCGTGCTCGGCAACAGCGTGCCCGCCGCATTTCAGGCGTCGCTGCAGGTCACGGAAGCACCGCTGCGCCAGTGTCTCGATCACGTGTCGCAGATGCTGCGCGCAGGCGTCGAGATCGATCGCGCGCTGTGTCACGTCGCGCAGGTGTATCGCGCAAACGAACTGGAACTGGTGGGCGCCGTGCTGCGGCTCTCGGTGAAATACGGTGGACGCGCCGATGTGATGCTCGACCGCATGGCGTCCTTCATGCGCGATCTCGAACAGGCGGAGCGCGAACTGTCGGCGATGTCGGCGGAAACGCGGCTGTCGGCGTGGGTGCTGACGCTGCTCCCCGTCGGCATCGGTGCGTTTCTGATCGTATCGAATCCGAACTATTTTTCCTGGATGTGGAACGACGGTGCCGGGCAGCGCCTCGTGTATATCGCGTTTGCGCTGCAGATGGCGGGCGCATTCATGCTGTACCGCCTCGCGCGGCTGAAGGACTGACCGGACCGGAGACATGACGATGGACACACACCGTCTCGCTGCCCTTGCCATGGCCTGCATGGCGCTCGTGCTGTTGCTGGCGGGCGCCGGGCTGTGGCGGCGTCATGCGGCTGCGCGGCGCAGCGCGCGCGTGCTGTCCGATGCGCTGGAGCAGCGCGCCGCGCAAGCTCAGGCGGCCGCACAACGTGCGCAGGCGGCGTCCGCGGCAGGCGCGGCGTCGGCCGGACGCGCGCTGCACGCCGATGCCGGCGACGCGATCCGCGAACCCGCTTTCACGCCGTCGACGCGACTGCAACGGCTGATCGCGCGTGCGTCGGAAGCAGGCATGCGCTGGCTCGACACGCCGCTTGGCCGTCAGATCGTCGCCGACGAAGACCGGCGCGTGCTGGAGCAATGCGGTTTCGTCGATGCGCGCGCACGCGGCCTGTTCCTGATCGCGCGCATCGGCGGGGCGATCGCGTTGCCGCTGCTGGCGCTCGCGCTGATGGGTTTTCATCCACAAGGTCCGCGCGGACCGGCCGTCGTGCTGATTGCGCTGCTGGCGGGCTTCATGTTGCCGAAGATCGTCGTGCGGCGGCGCGCGGCGGCACGGCGCCAGGCCGTCACCGACGAACTGCCGATGCTGGTCGATCTGCTGCGTCTGCTGCAGGGCGTGGGTCTGTCGCTCGATCAGAGCCTGCAGGTGATGGTCAACGATTTCCGCAACGTGCTGCCCGTGCTGTCGGGCGAACTCGCCATCGCGCAGCGTCAGGCGGCCGCGGGCCGCACGCGCGAGCAGTCGCTGCACCGACTGGCGTCCAGTTATAGCAACGAAGACCTGCGCGCGATCGTGCGTCTGCTGATCCAGGTGGACCGGCATGGCGGCGCGGTGCAGGAACCGCTCAAGCAGTTCGGCGACCGTCTGCGCGAAGCGCGCCGCGCGATGCTGCGCGAACGCATCGGCCGTCTGACCGTGAAGATGACGGGCGTGATGGTCGTGACGCTGCTGCCCGCGCTGCTGATCGTGACGGCGGGGCCGGGCGTGCTGGCCGTCATGCATTCGCTGACGGCGTCGGCCGCCTCGTCGTCGACGAATCGTTAGGGAACACGAAACATCATGAACACGCACAACGATACGGCACGCTGGGTGCCGGACACAGGCAGCGGGCTGCTGCGGCTGGCGGCATTGACGCTGGCCTGCACGCTGCTCGGCGCATGCGCGGTCAAGGAGGCGGGCTACGGCGTCGGGCCGCAGGCCGCGCGCGAGGCGATGCTCGCACAGTCGACGCGCGACACCAATCCCGATACGCCCGGCATGTACCTCGGCCTGATCGACAAGATGCAGGCGCAGGGGCTGTATTACGCGTCGCTGGCGCATATCGACGCGTACGAGAAGAAGTACGGCGTGTCGCCCGATTCGACCTTGCTGCGCGCCGATGCGTTGCGCGCCACCGACCAGCCGGCCGCCAGCGCGACCGCCTATACGCAGTTGCTGAACACGCCGCTGGCGTCGCGCGGATATCGCGGGTTGGGTTTGCTGGCGGGTGCGTCAGGTGATTTCGAACGCGCCGCGCAGGCACTCGATCACGCCGCCGCGCTCGCGCCGACCGACGTTGCCACGTTATCGGATCTCGGTTACGCGCGGCTGCGCGCGGGCGATATTGCGGGCGCGCGCGTGCCGCTGATGAAAGCCGCCGCACTGGACGGGCACAACCAGAAAGTGATCGGCAACGTCGCGCTGTATCTGCTCGCCGATGGACAGACGGCGCGCGCGCAGGCGCTCGTCAAGGAACAGAAGCTGGCGCCCGACGTGCGTGCACAGTTGCGCGACGAGGCCGCGAAGGTCGCGGCGGCGAGCCGGGCGCGCCGCAACAGCGAGCCGCGCGCGGTGAAGCCGCACACGCCGCCGGCGGCGCTGGCGCCCGTTTCACCCGTTGCGTCCGACGCCACATCGACGCCGTCGGCCGTGCCGACGGTGCCCGTGGCGAGCGTACAGAGCTTCGATCAGCCGCAGCGCCTGCTGCAAAGGTTCGCGCAATGACGGTGAAGCGCGAGCGGCGGCACACGAACAGGGAGAGGACCATGAAAGCGGCGATGAAAGCAGTCAAGGATTGGGGGCGTGTCGGCGCGGTGTGCGTCGTCGCGGCGTGCGCGTGCACGATGGGCAGCGCGTGGGCGCAACAGGCGGGCGGCGCAGCGTTGCCCGCCAGCGAAATCGGCCATTCGACGCATGCGTGGCTCGAACTGCAGCGCAGCGGCGCGCAAGCCGGGCCGCCGCTCGCGACGCTCGGCGACGAGGCGGGGCTCGCGTACCAGCGCTACCTGGAATCGTTCAAGACGAAGATTCCGGCATCGTTCGGGTCGTCGGTGAGCGGCGGCGGCAATCAGCTGCATGTCGATTACACCAATGTCGGCGGATCGCAGCAGAACTGACATGTCTCTGTTTTCATCCCGTCGCCCGTCGCCAACGCGTAGCCACGTGCGCCGCCGCCCATTCGTCAGCGCGCGCCGCCAGCGCGGCGCGACGGCTGTGCTCGCGGCCGTGTGGATCGGCGTGGCCGTCGCCGCGCTCGGTGTGCTCGACGTCGGCAATGTGTTCCTCGTGCGCCGTCACATGCAGCAGGCCGCGGACTTAGGGGCGGTCGCGGGCGCGCAGACCATCGGCATGGCGAACGGCTGCGCGGGCGCAACGGCTTCCGCGCAACAGGCGGCGGCGCGCAACGATTCTGCGGCTGGTGCAACGGTCAGCGTGACATGCGGGCGCTGGACCACGGTGAACGGCGCGGCGAATTTCGACACCTCGGGGACCACGCCGCTCAACGCCGTGCAGGTGACGGCCACGCAAAGCGTGCGGCATTTCTTCATCGGTCCCGCACGCGACGTGCAGGCCGTCGCGACCGCGAAAGCCACTGACACCGCGTCGTTCTCGCTCACGACCAATCTGGCGTCGCTGTCGGGCGGCGCGGTCAACAGTCTGCTGAGCGGGCTGCTCGGTGCGAACGTCTCGCTTGATCTTGCGACCTACCAGGCGCTCGCGTCGACCAACGTGCGGCTCGGCGATCTCGCCACGCAACTCGGCGTCGCATCGATCAACGATCTGCTGAACGCCAGCACCACGGTATCGGGTCTGGCGAGCGCGATGGTGAACGTGCTCAGCCAGAACAATATCGCGAGCGCCAACGTCATTTCCGCGCTGGGGACGATCCAGGCGGCGGCCAACGGCGGCGCGAAGCTCGCGCTCGGTGATGGTGGATCGAGCGCGCCGGGCCTGCTCGCGATCGGTCTGGCCGACAAGCAGGCGGCGGCATCGTCGACGATCAGCGCGCTCGATGCACTGATCGTAGCTGCCGAACTCGCGCATGGCAGCTCGGCGCTCGATCTGGGCGCGGCACTGAATCCGACGTCGATTCCGGGTATCACGCTTCCGCTGAGCCTGACGCTGAAGGCCGCAGTTCTGGAGCCACCCGTGATCGCCGTCGGCGAAGCGGGCATGGATGGCAGCGGCAACTACCGGACTAGCGCGCATTCCGCGCAGATTCGCGTGTTTTTTGAGTTGAAGGTAACGCTGCTGGGCATTGCGGTCGATCTGCCGCTCGCCCTCGAATCGACTAGCGCCACGGCCGGACTCTCAACGACGCAATGCGCGGCATCGAAAGCAGCCAGCACGAGCACGATCGCCGTCAAGACGTACCTTGCCGCGACGTGTATCGGTGCGGATGCTGTGTTGAACCTGACCAACACGACGACGAGCCTCGTGTGCAACCAGTCTGCTCCGCTGGCCAACGTGCAGGTGACCTTGCCGGTGCTGGGCACCATCGCGACGGTGGGTGTCAACGCTGGGAGGCAACCGCCGTCGCCGGCGCCGTACGGTCTGAATTTCTACCTCGGCAGCCAGGGTGCCTCGACACTCACGTTCAATGGCCAGGCTGGCGACGGCGACGACTATCAAACGGTCAACACGAACGCGCTCGGCTCGGCGGCGAGCGGATTGCTCGGACAGGTCGGCACGCAATTGACGCAGACAGGCGCGCTGTTCTTCACCGGGCCGACGCTGACCAGCGCGCTGCTGACCGCGCTCACACCGGTCGTGCAGTTGCTGCTCTCTACGCTACAACCCGTACTCGTCACCCTCGACACAGTGCTGGTCCCCTTGCTGCAACTGCTCGGCGTACAGATCGGCGTCGCCACGGTCCACGCGATCTCGCTGTCGTGCAGCGACGCGCAACTCGTCAACTGAATAACGGCCATACAACGAATTCCTGCCTATGAGAGCCACCACGAAAATCGAGGAACTGGACCTGTACGTCTGGGAGGGCAAGGCCGATATCGTCGACCGCGTCGCGCGCTGCATGGCGAGCTTCGAGGTCGAGGTGATCCGCGCAGACGATGTCTCGATTTCGCCCGAGCGCACCTCGGTGCGGCCGTCGCTGGCGATCATCAGCGTGTCCGTGATCGATACGGCGGGCTTTGCCGTGCGCGATCTGCAGGCGACGCACGCGATGCCCGTGGTCTGGGTCGGCGCCGCGCCGCGCGACCAGGACCCGGCGATGTATCCCGCCGAGTACTCGCACGTGCTGCCGCTCGACTTCACCTGCGCCGAACTGCGCAGCATGGTGACGAAGCTGATGGTGCAACTGCGCGCGCATTCCGCGCAGACGCTCGAGTCGAGCGCGCTGGTGGCCAACTCCGAATGCATGCAAGCGCTGCTGCACGAAGTCGACACCTTCGCCGATTGCGACACCAGCGTGCTCGTGCACGGCGAGACGGGCGTCGGCAAGGAACGCATCGCGCAATTGCTGCACGAAAAGCATACGCACTACGGGCGCGGGCCGTTCATCGCGGTGAACTGCGGCGCGATTCCCGATGGCCTGTTCGAATCGCTGTTCTTCGGGCATTCGAAAGGCTCGTTCACGGGTGCCGTGGGCGCCCACAAAGGCTATTTCGAACAGGCCGACGGCGGCACGCTGTTTCTCGACGAAATCGGCGATTTGCCGCTCTACCAGCAGGTGAAGCTGCTGCGCGTGCTCGAAGACAGCGCGGTGACGCGCATCGGTTCCGCGACGTCCGTCAAGCTCGATTTCCGCCTGGTCGCGGCGACCAACAAGAGCCTGCCGCAACTGGTGAAGGACGGCACGTTCCGCGCGGATCTGTATTACCGGCTCGCCGTGATCGAACTGAAGATTCCGTCGCTGGAGGAGCGGGGCGCAGTCGACAAGATCGCCATCTTCAAGTCCTTCATCGCCTCCGTGGTCGGCGCCGAGCGGCTCGCGTCGCTGCCCGACATTCCGTACTGGCTGGCCGACGCTGTCGCCGATACCTACTTCCCCGGCAATGTGCGCGAGCTGCGCAACCTGGCCGAGCGGATCGGCGTGACGGTGCGGCAGATCGGCGCGTGGGATGCGGCGCGGCTGCAGCGGCTCATCGCCGTGGCACGCAGCAACCAGCCCGTGCCCGCCGAAAGCGCGGCAGAAGTGCTGGTCGATCGTAGCAAGTGGGATATGGCCGAACGCAACCGCGTGCTGGCGGCACTCGACGCAAATAGTTGGCGCCGGCAGGACACCGCGCAATATCTGGGTATCAGCCGCAAGGTGCTGTGGGAAAAAATGCGTAAGTACCAAATTTTCGACGAAGAACCCGAAACTCGTGAAAGTGAGTAATAATTAGACGGTTTTGCAAAACTAAAACACGACACGAGCAGAAATTACATGGACCAGAAGTCGAAAGTTCGACACATCGTGATGTCGGCAATGATCGTTTTCGGGGGCGTTCAAGGGGTCTACGCGCAGAGTTCTGCCACGAACGGCACGGATGCAGCAGCCAGCGAACTTGTCGCGCAGACGACACCCGCTGCCGCGCCCATCACGGCTCCTTCCAGCGCGGCAAGCCAAACGATTGCGCTCACGCCCGACGAGGCGAAGCAGTCCGCGACGGGCAATGTCGCGGAACTGCAACAGATGATTCACGGCTACGACCTCGCCGAACTGCGCACCACCTACAACGGCAGCTACGGGGCAAGCCTGTTGTTCAACGCGAAGGACATGACGTACTACGTCGCGCTGTTCCAGCAGAAGAACTTCTGGCGCGTGATCAAGACGCAGGACGACCTGCGCGCCGAGCAGATCTACCGCGACTTCGCGCGTCAGACTTCGCAACTGTCCGACGTCGAAATCCGCCGTGCCAAGCTCGAAGCGCAGAAGGCCTACACGGATCGCCTCGTGGCGCTCTCGCAGGAACGCGCGAACCGTCTGCAAGCCGACTTGAACATCGCGCACGAACAGCAGACCATCGTCAACAGCATGCAGCAGCAGACCCGTGCCGAAGCGGCTGCGCTCGCGCAGCAAAAGGCGCAGTCGCAGGAGCAGTTGCGTGCGGCACAGCGTCAGGTGCGCGACCTGCAGCGTCAGCTCGAAAGCGGCTTGCAGACGCACTGACCGTGCATGAGCCGCGCCGGCTGCAACGGCTGCGCGGCTCGACGGTTGATGGCTGACTGAAGTACGCGTTGCTCGCGTATGTCGCTGCGTGCGACGCCGTGCGCTGCGCGCGTCATCCGTTCAATCAACAGCCTTCGCTCATCGTCCGCGTGCGCCTCGCGCCCGCGCGGACGTCATGCCTGTCTCGCCAGACTTCCCCTTCAACGCGGCTTCTTCTTCCTGCTTGCTTCGTCGTCGTCCTCATCGGGATCGATGGCGATCGGATCGCTGGCGGGAAAAGTTTCATCGAGCGCTTCGTCGAGGCGGTCTTCGCTGGACGGCTGTTCTGCGGGCGGCTTCTGGCTGGGGTGTTTCGATGTGGACATACGCTGCTCCCCTACGAAGATGGAACTGCATCGGAAACCCAGCATAGCGCAATCGGGCCAACATGGCCGCCGGGGGAACGGCATAGGACAAACGCACGTCGACACCGCTCCATGCACGCTCCCGTCCATCAGCCAGATTCATCAACGCGAAAGCATGTTGTAGGTTCGATGCAGGTCGATGGAATTTTTCGCGGGATCATTCGTTATACGGATGTCACACGAACAGAAGACGGCGCACACAGAAGCGCCGGACGCGGCTGGCTTACGAGGGCGACCATGCAACCGAACGGATATGGCAGCGGACAACGTTTGAACGCGTCACATGTTGTCGAATCGGAACTGGAGCATCTGGAATGGGCGATGCGTCAGCCGATGGTGCATGTGATGAACGCCCGCTACTGGCAGCGGCGCGTGCTCGAAGTGAAGTGCGGGTATGAACTGACCGCCCAGCAGGGCGTGCGGAGCGAGAGGATGCTCAAGCACCTGGCCAACCGTCCCGTCCAGAAATAGAAAGGGCGCGCTGCTCGCGCGCCCAGTCAGGCGGATTGATGGGATCTGGCCGCGAGCTTATTCGTGGCTGCCGCCGCTGTTGCCCTGATCGTTGCCCGAACCCGAGCCATACAGGCGCCGGCGGCGGGTGACCACCACGGGACCAACCGACGACGAAGAAGACGAACGGTCCGACGACCCCTGCGACCCACCATACGATTCGCGCGGTTCACGCGGCTCGCGATGTTCGCGCGACCCATGCGGACCCCGTGCGGAATGGTCACCATGCGACGGCCGTCCCGCGCGCGGCGCGGGCCGCGTGCCCGTGTCGAGCTGGATGGTGGAAATGGCGCGCTTGTAGATGCCCTGCAGCCCGACGGGCGTGCGCAGCATCACCAGATACTGGTCGAACGACTCGATGCAGCCCGTCAAACGGATACCGTTGACGAGATAAATCTCGACGCGCTTACGTTCTTTGCGCGCTGCGTTCATAAAGTCGTTTTGCGGATGCGATTCTGCGGAAGGCATGGACAATTGTGTAGAGAGAAACGGTTGTTCGACAGGATTTTACCTGTTGTCGCTACCAGCCGACATGACGGGGCCTCAAACGTCGAACGGGCTGACGCCCACTATAACCACTTGTGGACGCAGAAGCACCACTTAAAGGTCAAGTGTAACGTGGAGTTACGAAATCATGCGCCGCTATGAGCGGGAGCCCACGTTCGCCGCCATGCGCACGACGCGCACGCGGTCAACCTGCACGCTACATCGACACAATCCCGCCCGCCAGCGTACGGTCGACGGAATAAAACAGCGCTCGCAAGCGTTTATCGGTCAGGCATCGCACGCAAGGCCGCGAAGCCGTGAAACAGCAGGGCGCAGGCACCGGCAGCACGCATCGAAACGGCGTTCGCGTCTTCGCAGAAGTTGCGTCAACTGTTCGCAATCCGGTCACGGAACGTCATCGCGTCGCGGCGTTTGCCGCATGTGTGCGTCTTCGTCCGTTCAACGCAGGGATGCGCGCTACGCCGCGCTTCACCGTGCAGGAGGTTTTACATGAAAGTATCCAGACTGGTATCGGCTGTGTTCGTCGTGCTTGCGCTCGGCGTGGCGTCGCTCTCGCTGACCGCGTGTCAGTCGACGGGCGACATGAGTTCGTCGGGAGCGAGCAGCAGCGGCACGAGCGGCAGCAGCGGCGGCTATTGATGACGCCCGTGATCGCATGACGGCTTGCGCCGGGTGAACTTCGAAGCGGAAGTGATTTCGTGGCTCCCGCAGTTGCGCCGCTATGCGCGCGCACTGACGGGCGACCCAGCCTGGGCGGACGACCTGGTTCAGGATACGGCCGAGCGTGCGCTCGCCCGCTGGAAGGGCTTCCGCCCCGACAGCAATCTGCGCGCGTGGCTGCTGACCATTCTGCGGCATCTGTACATCGACCAGTTGCGCGTGCGCCGCGAGATTGCGGTGGACGACGAAAGCGCGCCGTGGCGCAATCTCGAAGCGCCGCGCGGCGAAGTCGATGGTCTGGTGTTGCGCGATGTGCAGCGCGCGCTTTATTGTCTGCCCGTCGAGCAGCGCGAAGTGATGCTGCTTATCTGTGTGGAGGAATTGAGCTATCAGGAGGCGTCCGTGGCGCTCGGCGTGCCGATCGGCACGGTGATGTCGCGGCTGTCTCGCGCCCGCGAACATATGCGGGCATTGTTGACGGAAGGGCCCGTGCACAAGTCGCCGTCGCTGAAAGTGGTGAAGAGCAGGTGACATGCAGATGACAGGCACGCTATGAACAACGACGAAAACTCCAGCGGTTCCGCGAACGCGCCCGACCTGCGCGCGTTGTCGGCATTCGTCGACAACGAGTTGCCCGAGAGCGAGCGCGGCGCGGTGCATGAGCATCTCGCACGCGATCCGCAGGCGGCCGCTCAGGTCGCCTCGTGGCGCGCCCAGAAGGCCGCGCTGCAGGCGTTGTGCGGCGCGCCCGAGCGTGAGGAGCCGCCGTTCATCGTGCTGCGTGCGCGCGTGCCGTGGTGGCGTCGGGTTGCAGTTGCTGCGTGCTGGCTTGCCGTCGGCGCGGGGCTGGCGCTCGCGCTCGGTCCGCTGGTGCCGCGCCTGACGGGCGGCGGCAATGGCGATGTGCTGTCGTTCGCGCGCCGTGCCGATATCGCTTACGCCGTCTACACGCCGGAGCGCCGCCATCCCGTCGAGGTCGCGGCCGCCGAGGAAGAACATCTGATCAACTGGCTGTCGAAGCGCCTGAACCGGCATCTGTCCGTGCCGTCGCTGCAGGAGTACGGCTATACGCTGGTAGGCGGGCGTCTGCTGCCGGGCGAAGCGGGGCCGGCCGCGCAATTCATGTATGAATACCAGAGCGGCGCGCGGCTCACGCTCTACGTGACAGGGATTCCGAAGGACGAGACGGCGTTCCGGCTGTTCCGCGATGGCAACCGCCGCACGTTCTACTGGATCAGCGACCACATCGGCTACGCGCTGTCGGGGCCGATCGAGGAAGACAAGCTGCGCTCGATTGCCATCGAGGTGTGCGGCGAACTGGGTGGTCGTCCGGAAACCTGGCAGTAGTGCTTCGCGCGCAATGCGTGACCGACGCCGGCACCGGAAACATCGCGTAACACGATATTCGCCGTGGCATCCCGTCCCCGGGAATAGCGTCCCGCGTACACGCGTTTAACTGGTGCAGGGCGCGTGTTTTTCTGCGCCGGTCGCTTGCCGCCGGGGAATCTCCGACGGCGGTGTGCCGTCCGCTTCCTGCAAGGCGAATCGATGGCGTCTTCACGGCGACGGCGCGCACATGTGCCGCGACACCGCACCGTCGGGCAGGAAAGATCATGCGTACCTTGATTGGATGCGGCGCGGTGTTGTGCCTGTGCGCCGGATGCGCGGTGCCGGCGCCACCACCCGTCGCCGCACAGGAATCGCTCAACGACCCGATGCCATGCCGAAACGTCGTCGGGCAGGCCGAGATCGACGGCACCACCCAGCAGATCACGGGAGTCGCGTGCCAGCAGCCGGACGGCACGTGGCAGATCCAGCAGGGCGACGACGCAGCCGCCGCCGGCCTCTATCCGATTCCCGCCTATCCTTACTATGACCCGTGGTATTGGGGGCCGCCCGTCGCGGTGGGCTTCGGTGCGTCGTTCGTGTTCATCGACCGGTTTCATCATTTCCATCACATGAATCATGTGCATTGGGGACGGCCGGGCGGCGGCTTTCACGGCATGGGCGGTGCGCACGGCTGGGGCGGCGGGCACACGTGGGGCGGCATGGGCAGCATGGGTGGCGGCGGGCATCGGCGCTGAGCATGCACGGGCGTGAGCAGGCCGCGATCCGTCAGGTAGTGAACAACGCACGAATAACAACGCCACAACGAGGCAACACCTTGACACGCATCCTGCCGCCGGACATTTCCGCTGCAACGTTCGACCGTGCGCTCGCCGCCTTCGAGGCCATCGTCGGCGCCAATCAGATGGCCGCGTCGCCCGCGAGCCTCGCGCCCTATGCCGATCCGTTCGCGCCGGGGCCGCTCGCGGCGTCGTTCGTGCCGTCCGCTGCGCTGTTGCCGGCGAACGTCGAGGAAATCCGCGCGATCCTGCGGGTCGCCAACGAATACCGCATTCCGCTCTGGACGGTTTCCACGGGGCGCAACTTCGCGTACGGCGGCGCGGCGCCGCGTCTGCCCGGCTCGGTGGTGCTCGATCTGCAACGGATGAACCGCATCCTCGCCGTCGATGAATCACTCGCGTACGCACTCGTCGAACCGGGTGTCAGCTACTTCGATCTGCATCATCATCTGCGCGAGCAGGGCGTCAGGCTGTGGGTCGATCCGCCCGCGGCGGGCTGGGGCAGCATCGTCGGCAATTCGCTCGAACGCGGCTTCGGCACCACGGCGTACGGCGATCACGCGGCGACGCAATGCGGCATGGAAGTGGTGCTCCCGAATGGCGAGGTCGTGCGCACGGGCATGGGCGGCATCGAGATCGGCACATCGTGGCAGGTGTTCCGGCATGGCTATGGGCCATCGTTCGATCCGATGTTCATGCAGTCGAACTACGGCATCGTCACGAAGATGGGCGTGTGGCTGATGCCCGCGCCCGCCGCCTATCTGCTCGGCGAAATCCAGTTCCAGCGCGACGACGACCTCGAAGCGATCGTCGAGACGCTGCGGCCCCTGCGCCTGAGCGGCACGATCCGCAACCAGGCGGTGATCGAGGGTGCGCTGCGGCGCGCGGCGGGTATTGGGCCGCGTTCGCAGTGGTATCAGGGCGAGGGCGTGATGCCCGACAGTGCGATTGCGTCAATGACGGATGCACTGAAGATAGGCCGCTGGAATCTGCATTACGCGCTCTACGGCGAGCGCGAGGTGATCGACGCGCAGGAGACAGTCGTGCGGCGCGCGTTCGGGCGCATTCCCGGTGCGAGGATGCTGTCGAAAACGTACGACGGCAACGTGGAGCCCGAGGCGGGCGGCGATCGCAACCTCGCCGGCATTCCCGCGATGACAGCGTTCCGCATGCTCGACTGGCGCGGCGGCAGCGGCGCTCACGTCGACTTTTCGCCCGTCTGTCCGGCGACGGGGCGCGATGCGATGCGTCAGTACACGCTGGCAAAAACGCGTGCGAACGAATACGGCTTCGACTATTACGGTGGCTTTACGTCAGGCGAACGGCATCTGCATCACATCGCCGCGGCAATCTTCGACAAGAGCGACGCGCGGCAGAGCGAACTGGCAGGCGATCTGCTGCGCGCATGGATGAGCGACGCGCACGGCGCGGGTTACGGCGAGTACCGCTCGCATCTCGTGTACATGGATTTTGCGGCGGCGCGCTATAACTTCAACGACGGCGCGCTGCTGCGACTCTCGGAGACGGTCAAGGACGCGCTCGATCCCGCCGGCATCCTGTCGCCGGGCAAGCAGGGCATCTGGCCGAAGGCGTTTCGCAACTGGCGCGGCTATACATGACAAACCTGTGCTTGAACGCGTAAGGAGGACGCGACATGCAGCGGCGCACTTTCATTGCAGCGGGCGCATGGCTGTCGACGACGGCCGCGTGGCCTGCGTCGTGGGCTTTACGCTGGCCGCATGCCGATGCGCTGCACGCCGATCTTGCGCTGGTCGACACGGCGCTAGCTGAATCGGGTGCGCTGTTACAGCACGCTTCCCGCATGCGTGTGCACATCGTCGATCTGGACGCCACGCCGCACGCGGACATCGCCACGCTCTGGTACGAGACACTGGCTCCGCGCGCGGCACTGGCGGCGCGTTCGGGCGCACGGCTGAGCGTGATCGGCGTGACACGCGCTGCCGATTTCTTCGTGCTCGCGCGGCTCGCACAGCAACCCGCTGCGGCCTTGCCGCAGATGCGTAGCGTGCTGCAGCGCGCGGCGATCGCATTTGCGCTGCGTGTCTGAACGAGCCTGAACAGACCCGCGATCAGAACCGGTACTCAGGGTTCTTCGGATCGAATGCCATGTCGTCGAAGGTTTTAGGCGTGATCGTCAGGAACACGATGCGCTCGAAAATTTCGCCATCGTTGCCATACGATTCGGCCGTGCGGAAATACGGATGCCGCAGGTCGAGGCCGAGCACCTCCTTTTTCGCGTAATACTCGGGCTGGCCTGTCGGTGTCTCGTAGGTGAACGCAACGACACGCACGCCGTCGATGGTTCGCACGTCGATCTGCGCGGGCCGCGTGATGCCCGCCGCGGCGAATTTCCGGCCTTCGTCGAGAAACTGCTGCGCGATGAACTCGGTGCCGAGATCGCGCACGCGGTGATTCGACTGGGAACGCGCCAGCGCGCCGTTGATCGATGTCCACAGCGGCATGATGTTGAAGATGCCGCCAAGATGCCCATACATCTCGTCGGCACGCTTCGACGCGTCGTAGATGACTTCCTGCCCTGCGTGCGGGCCGCCCGGCAGCCATTTGCCGTAGATCCGCAGCGGGTCGCGCGTGAGCCTGACCAGCATGTGATCGGGCCGGCGCGGCCAGGCGCCGCGAATGCGCTCCTGGCGCAACATGGTGAACTCGTACGACGGGTAGCCGTTCGGGCCTTCCTCGATGTAACGCGGCACCGTCATTGGCTCGACCGACTGGAACAGCGCGGTGAGCGTGGCGACGTCCATCTGTTCGAGCGCGCCGCTCTGCGCGGCGTTGCGCAGCCACTTGACCTGCCGTTCGGACGACATCTTCGCGACGTTTTCCAGCGTGTCGTTGGCGAGCAGGGCAGAGGCGGGTGCCGAGGCGGGTGAAGGCGCCGTCTGCGCAGCCGTGCCGGACGCCTCGTTCTGTGCGCCGGCGGGAACCGTCGCGGTCGTGATCATTGCGCACGCAAGTATTGCCAGCAAACGGCAAAGACGACCGCCACGCAACCGACGGCGCGAAGCCAGTTCCACAATCTTCGGGTGACGCATGGATCACTCCCAAAAGCGCGGAAGGCTTCGCACCTGCTGCGCCGTCAGGCGCGCAAAGCCGTCACGAGTTTTTCTGCTTCGCCAGCTCCTGATCGCGCAGCTCGCGCCGCAGGATCTTGCCGACATTCGTTTGCGGAAGCTCGTCGCGGAACTCGACGACCTTCGGCACCTTGTAGCCCGTCAGATTCTTGCGGCAATGCGCGATCACCTGTTCCTCGGTGAGCGAAGGGTTGCGGCGCACGACGAACACTTTCACGCGCTCGCCTTGCGCGACATCGGGAATGCCGATCGCGGCCACTTCGCGCACATCCGGGTGCATCGCGATCACGTCTTCGATCTCGTTCGGATACACATTGAAACCCGACACTAAAATCATGTCTTTCTTGCGGTCGATCAGGCGGATATAGCCGCGCGAATCCATCACGCCGATATCGCCCGTGGCGAGCCAGCCGTCGTCGTCGAGCACCTTGGCGGTTTCTTCCGGACGATTCCAATAGCCTTTCATCACTTGCGGGCCTTTCACGCACAGCTCGCCCGGTTCGCCAATATTGGCCCAACTGCCGTCGTCCTTGCGGAAACGCACGTGCGTGGAAGGTGCGGGCAGACCGATCGAGCCGTCGAATTCGCGCATGTGCTTCAGATCCACCGGGTTCATCGACACGATGGGCGAACATTCCGTCAGCCCGTAACCTTCGATGATCGGCTTGCCCGTCACCTGGCGGAAACGCTCGGCCACGGCCTGCTGCATCGCCATGCCGCCCGCCATCGCCAGCTTGAGATTCGAGAAGTCGCGATTGCGGAATTCCTCGTTGTCGAGGAACGCGTTATAGAGCGTGTTGACGGCTGTAATGCCCGTGAAGGTTTCGTTGCGCAGGATCTTCATCACCATCTTCGTGTCGCGCGGATTGGCGATCAGGATGTTGCGTCCGCCCAGACCCATGAAGATCATCGCGTTCACGGTCAGCGAATAGATGTGATAAAGCGGCAGCGGCGTGAGCACCGTTTCGATATCGTCGGTCAGCTGGCTTTCGGCCCCCACCTTCGCCTGCAGCAGCTTGGCGACGATATTGCGGTGCGTGAGCATCGCGCCTTTCGCGACGCCCGTCGTGCCGCCCGTGTATTGCAGGAACGCGAGGTCAGTGGCGGAAATCTGCACGGGTGCGAGCGTGCGTCCGTAGCCCGTCGAGAGTGCCTTCAGCAAGGGCACGGCTTGCGGCAGGTTGTACGCAGGCACGAGCTTCTGCACATGGCGCAGCACGAAGTTGATCAGCTTGCCTTTCAGGTTGAAGCCGTCCTTGAGCAGATCGCCGAGCGCCGTGACGATCACGTTCTGCACGCGCGTGCCTGCCAGCGAGTCTTCGACCGTCTTTGCGAAGTTCTCGAACACGACGATGGTTTGCGCGCCGCTGTCCTTCAGCTGATGCGACAGTTCGCGCACCGTATAGAGCGGATTCACATTGACGACGATGGCACCCGCCTTCAGCACGCCGAACAGGGCGACGGGATACTGGAAGGTGTTCGGCAGCATGATCGCGACGCGGTCGCCGGGCTTTACGCCGATGCTTTGCAGATACGCAGCGAATGCCGTCGCCTTGCGCGCCAGTTCGCCATAGGTCAGGTTTTCGGCGACGCTCACATAGGCGACGCGATCGCGAAAGCGCGTGGTGCATTCGTCGAAGAACGTGACCACGGATGGGTACTGCGACACGTCGATCTCGCGCGGCACCTCGGGCGCATAGGACGCGAACCAGATGCCGTCGGTGTTCGGCGCGTGCGAGGCGGGCGCCGGCGACTGGGTTTGCGATTGCGTTTGCGTTTGCATCGGTTGCGAGGTGGTCGGCTCGGTCATCATGGTGTCTCCCGGTGTTTCAGTGTTGTCGTTGTAAGTGTCGTGTGCATGAATCGTTCGGTGTGCTGCCGTTCCCGGATGGTGCGCGATTCTACCGTTCCAGAATCGCGACGACACCCTGGCCGCCCGCCGCGCAGATCGAAATCAGGCCGCGCGCGGTGCCTGCCGGCTTGTCGAGCTGCGCCAGCATCTTGGCCAGCCCGGCGACGATGCGTCCGCCCGTCGCGGCAAACGGATGGCCCGTCGCGAGCGATCCACCATTCACGTTCATTTTCGCGCGATCGATGGTGCCGAGCGCGCCTTCGAGTCCCAGCTGCGTGCGGCAGTACTCGTCGTCCTGCCAGGCGGCGAGCGTGCAGAGCACCTGCGCGGCGAACGCTTCGTGAATCTCGTAGTAGTCGAAGTCCTGCAGCGTCAGGCCGGCACGTTGCAGCATGCGCGGCACGGCGTACGCAGGCGCCATCAGCAAGCCCTCCTTCTTGTCGAAGAAGTCGACGGCGGCTGTCTCGTGCCCCGTCAGCCATGCGAGCACGGGCAGGCCGCGCTCGGCGGCCCATGCTTCGCTGGCGAGCAGCACGGCCGAGGCGCCGTCCGTCAGCGGCGTCGAGTTGCCCGCCGTCATCGTGCCCGCGTCGCGGTCGAATACGGGCTTGAGCGTCGCGAGCTTGTCGAGTGTCAGGTCGCTGCGCAGATTGTTGTCGCGCGCGAGGCCGCGAAACGGCGTCATGAGGTCGTTGAAAAAGCCGCGTGCGTAAGCTTCCGTCAGCTTGCGGTGGCTGTCGTAGGCCAGCACGTCCTGTGCCTCGCGCGAAATACCCCAGCGCTTGGCCATCAGTTCGCAATGCTCGCCCATCGACAGCCCCGTGCGCGGCTCGACATTGCGCGGCAGCAACGGCTTGAAGAACATGCCGGGCCGCAGCTTGGCGAGCGCGCCGACGCGCTGTCCCGCCGATTTGCCGCGATTCGCTTCGAGCAGGATCTTGCGCATCCGTTCGTTGACGCCGATGGGCGCATCCGAGGTCGTATCCGCGCCGCCCGCGATGCCGGCTTCGATCTGCCCGAGCGCGATCTTGTTCGCCACGAGGATGGCCGCTTCGAGGCCCGTGCCGCAGGCCTGCTGCACGTCGTAAGCGGGGGTTTCCTTCGCCAGCGTGGTCGACAGCAGCGCCTCGCGCGTCAGGTTGAAGTCGCGCGAATGCTTGATGACGGCGCCCGCCGCGACTTCGCCGAGGCGCTCGCCATGCAGGTTGTAGCGGTCGATCAGACCTTGCAGCGCAAACGTCAGCATGTCCTGGTTCGAAGCCGTCGCATACGCGGTGTTCGAGCGGGCGAACGGAATGCGGTTGCCGCCGATGATCGCCACCCGGCGGGCAGTGGGTAGCGGGCTGGACGGCGGTCGTGACGTGTCAGGCATCGTGCGGCTCCCTTTGTGTGTCCGCCTGTGCGGCGGATCGAATCGCGCATGCAATGCCCGGCACCTGCCTGAAACGGATCAGGCGGGGCATTGATTTCATTGTCAGTTTCATGTTGTCCAATGCGGCGGCAGCGTGGGCTGGATGGCTCGCCGTCCGGCACCGCGTCATTGCAGATTCCACTGGAAGCGGCCACGCAGATGCGGCTTGCCGCCTTGTGGATCGCGCACTTCGAAATCGCGTGCGGTCGGCGATGGCGATGCCGTCCAAAGCGAGGCCTCGCCCGGCAGCAGCATCGGCAGCTTGAACTCACCAGCGAGCGTGGCGTCGGCGAGCCGCTTGGGCGGCTGCAGCGCGGCCGCCGTGCGGGCCAGCGTCCACATGCCATGCGCAATCGCGCGTCGAAAGCCGAATACTCTGGCAGACAGCATCGTCAGATGGATCGGGTTGAAGTCGCCCGATGCCTTGGCGTAATCGCGGCCGAGTTGCGACGGCAGTTGCCAGCGTGCCGCACGCGCGAGCGCGTCGCCGGCGGCTTCCATCGGCGCGAGAGGATCGCCGCTCGCCGCGACGCCGCGCTTCAGATACACGCTGTCGCCGTCCCACACGGCTTCGCCGCGCCGGTAGACGCGCGTCTGCATCACGAACGCCTGGCCCTTGTCGTGGCGCAGGCGCGCGCCGAACTCGACTTCGACGCGTAAGGTGTCGTCGAATGAAAGCGGTCGGCGCATGTGCACGCTGTTGGCCAGATGCACGAGGCCGAGCGCGGGCCACGGAAACGCCGGGTCGGTCAGCAACAGCAGATGCAGCGGGAACGCCAGCAGATGCGGAAACGTGAACGGAATGCCCTGTTCGGGGAAAAAGCCGCACACGCGCGCGTAATGTTCGATGGCAGCCGAATCGAGCGATACGGCGGGGCGCACGAGCCGCAGCGCGGGCAGGTCGGTCGGGCGGTTGCGCTGAAAGCCCTTGATCACACCCGACAGCGCCCGCGCATACAGCAGCGCAGGCTTGGGCAATTCCGGCAGCACGACCGTTTTGGTGCGCGGCGCGCCGAACATCGAACTGGAGTCGTAGAACGCCATGACGTCACGCTCCTATCAGGCTTTGGCCGCAGACGCGCACGATCTGCCCCGTCACGCCCGCCGAACCCGGATGCGCGAGCCACGCGATGGTCTGCGCGACGTCGGCGGGCTGGCCGCCCTGGCTCATCGAGTTCATGCGGCGGCCGGCTTCGCGCAAGGCGAGCGGCATTTTCGCTGTCATCTGTGTTTCGATGAAGCCGGGCGCGACGGCATTGATCGTGATGCGCCGTGCCGCCAGAAACGGCGCCATGCCTTGCACGCGGCCAATCACGCCCGCCTTCGACGCCGCGTAGTTGGTCTGCCCGAGATTGCCCGCGATGCCGCTGATCGACGACACGCAGACAATGCGGCCGCCGTCGCGCAGCGTGCCCGCTTCGAGCAGCGCGTCGTCGATGCGCTCCTGCGCCGACAGGTTGATGTCGATCACCGTGCGCCACGCGGCTTCCGTCATCTTCGCGATGGTTTTGTCTTTTGTGACACCCGCGTTGTGCACGACCACGTCGACGCCCAGTTCGTCGAGCGCTGCCGCCAGTTGCGCGGGCGTTTCCGGTGCGGCGATGTCGAGCGCGAGCGCCGTGCCGCCGAGCTGGCGCATGGTGGCATCGAGGGCATCGGTGGCGGAGGGAATGTCGACGCCGATCACGTGCGCGCCCTGCGCGGCGAGCACGTTGGCGATGGCCGCCCCGATGCCGCGCGCCGCGCCCGTGACGACGGCGCGCTGGCCGGCGAGCGGCTGGGTCCAGTCGAAGTCCGCGGCAAACGCCGGATGCGCCGCGCCGATCCGCACGACCTGACCCGACACATAAGCCGAACGCGGCGACAGAAAGAAGCGCAAGGTCGATTCGATGCCGCCTTCGCCGCCCGGCGCGACATAGATCAGATTTGCCGCAATGCCGCGCCGCGCCTCCTTGCCGAGCGAGCGCGTCACGCCTTCCAGCGCGCGTTGCGCTGCCCACTGACGCGGGTTCGTGCTGCTTTCGGGCGGACGGCCAAGCACGACGATGCGGCCGGATTTGTCGAGCGAGCGCAGCGCGTCGTGGAAAAACGCGTAGAGCGTGTCGAGCTGCGCGCTGTTGTCGATGCCGCTTGCATCGAACACCAGCGCTTTCACGCGCGCCTGCGATCCGGCGGCGGGATCGGTGGGTTCGAAGCGGCCCGTCATCAGCCCGTGGCGGTTCGCAAGCGGCACCCACAGCCCCGCGCTGGCATGCGCGACGCTCGTGATGCCGAGATGGGCAATCACCCCGGCGAGCGCGTCGAGCAGTTGCGGCGCCGGCCCCGCGCCGACGGCGGCGATGCCGTCGAATTCGGGTGCATCGGCGCGGTAGCGGCGCAGTACCTCGGGCTTCGGCAGTCCGAGCGAGCGCGCGACCCGCGCGCCCAGCGGCGAATTGACGAAGTTCAGGTAGGAATCGTTCACGTTATTGGCTCCTGGCCCGACGGACGTACGTCAGTGTGCACGGAGCGCATGACTTGCCGCAAGTTACGTCCCTTTTCCCGTGTCGGTTGATTTCGTCAGGTCGACGCGCTGCGGCTGGCGTCACGCGGCCAGTTCCATTGCCTTCTCGAGCGCTTCCTTGCGCCGTTGCAGGTCGGCGAGCAGGCCAAAATCGGCCGGGAAGTCGTCGACCTTCACGACCTCGGCGCCGTAGCGCGCGTAGGCATCGAGCACCTCACGCTCGTCTTCGTCGATCAGGCCAAGTTGCTGCGCCGCTTCATTCCATCTGGTCAGATCGGCGAGGCTTTGGGGAATCGGCTCGATGCGGCCATGCTTGATCGCTTCGCGCAGGCGCTTTTCCAGCTGGGTGACTTGCGGCGTCAGCGCAAACGCCAGTTCACCGTAGCCGATGGGATCGACGCCGACGTGCGGCACGTACGAATCGGCGAGCAGGCGGTCGCGCGTGTCGCCGGGTGTCTGCATCAGTTCGGCGATCGCGCTGCCGAGCGCGTCCGAGGGCACGCGATGCGGCAAGCCGAACGGAAACGCCAGCGCGCGCACGAGGGCCGCCGCGAGACGGTTCGGATAGTTGCGCAGCACGCCGTCGAGGGCCGTCTGTGCGCGATACAGCGCGTCTTCGACGCCCCATTGCACCAGCGGCAGATCGCTGGCGTGACGGCCTTCGTCTTCGAAACGCTTGAGCGTCGCGGAGATCAGATACAACTGCGACAGCACGTCGCCAAGCCGTGCCGAGATGCGTTCGCGCCGCTTCAGTTCCCCGCCGAGCACCAGCATCGATACGTCGGCGAGCAGCGCGAACACCGTCGAAAGCCGGGTGGCCGCGCGGTAGTAGCGCGCAAGCGGCGCATGGGCGCGCTGCGGCTTCGCGATCAGCAGGCCGCCCGTCACGCCGTGCACGACGCTGCGCACGGCATTCGACAGCGTGAAGCCGATGTGCCCGAAAAAGGCTTCGTCGAAATCACGCAGTGCCTTTTCGCGGTCCGGTTCGCGTGTCGCGGCCATTTCCTTGAGCACGTACGGATGGCAGCGGATCGCGCCCTGACCGAAGATGATCAGGCAGCGCGTGAGAATGTTCGCGCCTTCGACGGTGATCGAAATCGGCACCTGCTGGTAAGCGCGTGCAAGAAAATTCGACGGGCCCATGCAGATGCCTTTGCCCGCCACCACGTCCATGCCGTCGTCGATCACCTGGCGGTTGCGCTCGGTGATGTGGTACTTCGAGATCGCGGAAATCACGGACGGCTTTTCGCCGAGATCGACAGCATGCGCGGACAGGCGGCGCGCCGCGTCCATCACATAGAGGTTGCCGCCCATGCGCCCGAGCGCTTCCTGCACGCCCTCGAACTTGCCGATGGCCGTGCGGAACTGCCGCCGCACAGCGGCATAGGCGCCGACGCCACGCACCGCGAGCTTCGACATCCCCACGTTCGACGACGGCAGCGAAATCGCGCGGCCCGCCGCGAGACACTCCATCAGCATGCGCCAGCCGTTGCCGACCTGCGGGCGTCCGCCGATCACCCAGTCGAGTGGGATGAATACGTCCTTGCCGGAGTTCGGGCCGTTCTGGAACACGGCATTGAGCGGCCAGTGACGGCGGCCGATGTTGACGCCGGGGTGATCGGTCGGAATCAGCGCGCAGGTGATGCCCGGTTCGTCGTCGCTGCCGAGCAGATGGTCGGGGTCGAGCGCGCGGAACGCGAGGCCGAGCACCGTCGCGATCGGCCCGAGCGTGATGTAGCGCTTGCTCCACGTGACGCGAAAGCCGAGCATTTCGCGTCCTTCGAAACTGCCCTTGCAGACGATGCCGACATCGGGAATCGCCGCTGCATCCGAACCCGCGTACGGACTCGTCAGCGCGAAGCAGGGGATATCGTCGCCGCGCGCGAGACGCGGCAGATAGTGGTTCTTCTGCGCGTCGGTGCCGTAGTGCAGCAGCAGTTCGGCCGGGCCGAGCGAGTTCGGCACCATCACCGAGACGGCGGCGGCCGAGCAGCGCGTGGCGAGCTTCATGATGACCTGCGAATGCGCGTACGCACCGAAGCCTTTGCCGCCGTACTGCTTCGGGATGATCATGCCGAGAAAGCCCTTGTCCTTGACGAACTGCCACGCTTGCGGCGACAGGTCTTGCCAGACGGCGGTGGTTTCCCAGTCGTTGGCGATGTCGCAGAGCTGCTCGCATTCGTTGTCGAGAAAGGCTTTTTCTTCGACGGTGAGCGTGGCCGGGCCATGGCCGAGCAGCGTGTCCCAGTGCGGGCGACCCGAGAACAGTTCGGCATCCCACCAGACCGTGCCCGCTTCGATGGCGTCGCGTTCGGTCGGCGACATGTCGGGCAAAATCTTGCGGAACACGTCGAGCACGCGCGCGCTGATCCACGCGCGTCGCAACGGCTTGATGGCCAGCACGAGTGCGGGAGCGACCAGCGCGATCGCCAGCAGGATCGTCAGCACGGTGCCGGCCGCGTGTGTCGCGCAGGCCGCCGCGACCCATGCGACGAGGAAGGCGAGCCACCACGATGCCCGCGCCTGCATATAGACGAGCGCGCCGGCAGCGACGATCAGCGCAACGATGAACCAGCTCATGGCGATTCCTCCTTGTTCTATTTCGTATGGGCGAGACCGTCCCGCGATGCGCGGCGGCTCGCCATGTTTTCGTGTTGGGGTGAAGCCTGGCGGTGCGAGGTCCGCCATTGTCTGTTGCAGCCTGTGTGCCTGTCGGACCGAGGGACGCGTCTAATGCGAGTGTGCGCGCGATGCGGCCTGATGTGACGTGATGTTGCGTGACTTTATGCGTTGGCCGGCGGTGCTGGCGCCCGTGTGTGCGGGCGCCAGCGTCGGTCGCGTCAGTTGTGAGCGACGTAGTGCGAGCCGTAGTCACGCGCGTCGGCCTGACGGTCGCTGTGCACCGCCTGCGGGAACGGGCTGGCGGCGACGCGCTTGACGGCATCCGGCGGCGCGGTGAGTTGCGATGCCTGCGGCGCGGCCGGCTGGGCCTGCGTAGCAGATGTATCGGCCGTCTCGTCCGGTTGCGTTTCCGAGGCCGCTGCACAGTTCGCCTGCGCGTCGCGCACGGCATCGCATGCGATGTCGGCGCTGCCGGCGTCGCCGAGCACCGACGCGAACACGGCAAGCTGGCTCGCATCCGGCAACGGCGCCTTCAATGCCGACACGATCAAGGTCGCCAGCCGCGCGATCAGTTGCAGATCGTTCATCGACTTGCCCTGCGAGAACTCGGTGATCAGGCTGTCGGTTTCCGCGCCCGCCAGCACACCGGAGAGCGCGCCGATCGCGAAGTGCAGGCGCCAGCCGAGTTCTTCGCGCGGCAGATGCGGCAGTGCGCGCTGGAACGCTTCGAAGAAGCGCTCGGCGACGGACGCATAGTGCGCGTTCAGGAAATCACGGATGAACGGCGACGGATCGGTGTACGCGCGGCCCAGCAGACGCAGGAATGCCTTGCCCGCAATGCGCGTATCGCGCGACACGCGCAGCGCCGGAATGAACATCGCGCCCAGCACGTGCTCGCAGGTCAGGCGCGGTCCGAGCAACGCGTCGAAGCGGTCGAGCAGCTTGAGACGCTCCTGGTTCAGCAGGTCGAGGCGGCGCGACAGCATCGCGTGCATCAGCGCTTCCTTGCTGCCGAAGTGATAGTTGACGGCGGCCAGGTTGACCTCCGCTTTCGACGTGATCTGCCGCAGTGACATTGCTTCATAACCGCATTCGATGAAGAGCGTTTCGGCTGCATCGAGGATGCGCGATTTGGTATCGCCGGATTGGCGGCTCGTCGTGCGAGTTGTCATGTTTATGTCTCCCTACCGGCTCTCACCGGCCTAAAACAGTCGATTCAAATTTAAATTTGAAACGTGCGTTCTTTTTTCAGGATAAGAAGATCGTCCTTGATCGGGCAAGAGGTGAGTGTCGATCAACTCCTCTAAAAGTCTCCGACCGCGCGTGCCCTCGCAAACGACGCGGACAAAAAAGGCCGCTCCGGAATGAACCGGAGCGGCCTCGTATCTGCTGCATTTTTGGCCCGGGCGCAGCGCCCTTATGGTGTAGCTGTGGTGCGTGCGATCAGTGTACCGTCGCCGCGACCTGTTCGGCAGATTGTGTCATATCTATGCCGCGCCGTTCACGGCTGAAAAGAATAAATACGGCGATCACCACAGCGACGATGCCGATGACGGTCGCCATCACGGTCGCGTAGTCGTTGCCATGCGCCTCGGCGATGCCCGCCTGCAGCGGCCCGTTCACCGATGCGATCAGGTTGCCGAGCTGATACACGAGACCGGGGAAGGTCGCGCGGATCTCGTCGGGCGAGATCTCGTTCAGATGCACGGGAATCACGCCCCACGCGCCTTGCACGGAAATCTGCATCAGGAAGGCGCCGGCGGCGAGCATGACGGGCGTCGCCGAAAAGGCCCACAGCGGCAGCACGGGCAGGGCGATCAGCGCGGCGATGCAGATCGCGCGCTTGCGGCCGATCTTCTCCGACAGCGCGCCGAAGAACAGCCCGCCGCAGATCGCGCCGATGTTCAGCACGATGGTGATCCACTGGACCGTGTGCGCATCATGGCCGTGCTGCACGCGCAGGAAGGTCGGATACAGATCTTGTGAACCGTGCGAGAAGAAATTGAACGCCGTCATCAGGATGATCGCGTAGACGGAGAGCTTCCAGTTCTGCTTGAGCGTGGCGACGAGCCCGGGCCGCGTCTTCTTTTCGAGCGTCTGGAATGCCGGCGATTCGGGCACGTGCGCGCGGATATACAGCACCAGCAGCGCCGGCAGCACGCCGATGAAGAACATGCCGCGCCAGCCGATGTACTGGTAGAGCTGGCCGAACACGAGGCCGGCGAGCAGATAGCCGCTCGGATAACCCGCCTGCAGCAGGCCGGAGACGAAGCCGCGCGCCTTGGGCGGCACGGTTTCCATCGTCAGCGCGCCGCCGACGCCCCATTCGCCGCCCATCGCGATGCCGAACAGCGCGCGCAGTATCAGCAGCGTGGTGAGATTGGGGGAGAGACCGGAGAGCAGTTCCAGCAGCGAGAAGCACGCAATGTTTACCATCAGCGTGGGACGGCGGCCGAACTTGTCGGCGAGGTAGCCGAAGATGAGCGCGCCGACTGGCCGCATCATGAGGGTCAGCATGATGCCGAATGAAACCGATTTAATATCGGTGCCGAATTCGCTCGCGATGTCTTTCAGGACAAATACCATCAGAAAGAAATCGAATGCGTCGAGCGTCCAGCCTAAATATGCCGCGATCGTGACGTTTCTTTGTTCCCGAGTCCAGCTCATTTCAATTGTTCTCCTGTCTCCGATGGATCGTGCTATGCACCAGCCTTTTTGCGTGGCTGAAACAGCGCACGCCGCACCCCGTCGCTCAAGGCTTTGCTGAGTGTACGCCGACGATTAAGCGGTTGCATGAAACAAGCGCACTTTGTCAGTGCTAATCCCTAGATAATCGGTGGAGGGATCGGGTTTAATGTCTGGTTAATGTAATTAATGTAGTTATTCTGATTGGACGAAGTTTGTTATTCGTAATTATTGGGAATGGTAATTGCTCGACACGTTAATTGTTCTTGTTCATCTCGGAAGCTGCGCAGAAATTGGGAGCGACGGAGGAAGGGCGTGCCAAAAGATAGCTTCCCTTGAAGCGCTGGCTCGAGCCGACGCGAGTGCTCTTGAAGCCAGTAGTGAAGTTGAACGCCAAAAACAAAAAACCCCGCACGCTTTCGCATTACGGGGTGATCTGTTTAACTCGAGAGAGTGGTGCCCAGGAGAGGACTCGAACCTCCACGGTGTTGCCACCGCTAGGACCTGAACCTAGTGCGTCTACCAATTCCGCCACCTGGGCACGTCTCAAGCTAGACCGCTATTTTAACGAGAAGATTCTGCGTGTCAATCGGTATTTCGAAAAACGCTTCATCTTTTCGTTCGGTTGTTCGCGCATCAAATGACTACACGATCCACCGTTACTGCAACTTCCTGTATCGCCACTCCGCACTATTGAAACCGGCGCGAAGAGCAGTGCTCTCACTACAATGAAAAACCGCCCGAAGGCGGCTTTCATTTGAATCTTGGTGCCCAAGAGAGGACTCGAACCTCCACGGTGTTGCCACCGCTAGGACCTGAACCTAGTGCGTCTACCAATTCCGCCACCTGGGCAAGGTGCGTTTGAAGCAGAGACCGAGATTATAGCGTGCTAAAGAAGCGTGTCAAGCGTTTCCCGAAAACATTCTGAAGACAATCGCAGCACGCGTGCACAGTCGCCGCACACCTCGCGCAATCGCCCGCCAGGCGGCGCGTGGCGGGCGAGACGGGTGTTAGAATCGCCGCAATAGCAGGCCGCACGGTGGTCACGGTCAGCGAGCAGTCGCAGTCGAAGTTGCAGTCACGAACGCAGTTGCAGTGCAGGTTCAGCAGTGCAGGTTCAGCTAACGCAGCGTCATCTATCCGCCGACGTCCACGCAACGAGAACAATCATCGACAAGCCCTTGAGCAAATATCCGTATCCGATTCCAAGCCGCGAAGAAATCCTCGGCGTGCTGCGCACGAGTGAAACGCCGCATGCCGCGAACGACATCGCCGAAGCACTGTCGATCAAGCGCCAGGAGCGCGAAGGGTTTTTCAAGCGCCTTGCCGCCATGGAGCGCGATGGTCAGATCAGACTCGATCAGCGCGGTCACTATCAACTCACGCATCCGTCGAACTTCGTCGCGGGCCGCGTGCAGGGTCATCGCGATGGCTACGGCTTTCTGATCCGCGACGACGGTCAGGACGATCTGTTCCTGCCCACGGGCGAGATGCAGAAGGTCATGCACAACGACCGCGTGCTGGCGCGCATCGTCGGCTATGACCGGCGCGGGCGCCCCGAAGGGCACATCGTCGAGGTGACGGACCGCGCGAACAAGCGCGTGATCGGCAGACTGCTCAACGAGAACGGCGCGCTGATCGTCGCGCCCGAAGAGAAGCGCATCGGCCATGACATCCTGATCACGCAGAACACCAAGAAGGCGAAGGTCGGCCAGGTGGTCGTCGTCGAACTGACGGACTTCCCGAGCCGTCATTCGCAGCCGCTCGGTCGCGTGGTCGAAGTGCTCGGTGACATCGACGATCCCGGCATGGAAATCGAAATCGCCGTGCGCAAGTACGGCGTGCCGCACGAGTTCAGCCAGGCCGCCCTCGACGCCGCCGCGAAGCTGCCCGACGAAGTGCGGCCAGTAGATATGAAGCATCGCGTGGATCTGCGCGATGTGCCGCTCGTCACGATCGACGGCGAAGACGCGCGCGACTTCGACGATGCCGTCTATTGCGAGCCGATGAAAGTCGGCCGCGGCGATGGCTTCCGTCTGATCGTCGCGATTGCCGACGTGTCGCATTACGTGCTGCCCGACGGCGGCCTCGATGTCGATGCGATCGAGCGCAGCACGTCGGTGTATTTCCCGCGCCGTGTGATCCCGATGCTGCCGGAGAAACTGTCGAACGGTCTCTGTTCGTTGAACCCGCAGGTCGACCGTTGCGTGCTGGTGTGCGACATGGTCATCACCGCGCGCGGCGAGATCAAGGCGTATCAGTTCTATCCGGGCGTGATGCATTCGGCCGCGCGACTCACGTACACGGAAGTCGCGGCTGTGCTGACCAACACCAAGGGTCCGGAAGCGACGCGCCGCGCTGCGTTGCTGCCGCAACTGCAGAATCTGTACGGCGTGTACAAGTCGCTGTTTGCCGCGCGCCAGAAGCGCGGCGCCATCGACTTCGATACGACCGAGACGTATATCGTCTGCAATGCGCAGGGCAAGATCGAGCAGATCGTGCCGCGCACGCGCAACGACGCGCACAAGCTGATCGAAGAGTGCATGCTGGCTGCGAACGTCTGCGCGGCCGACTTCATGAAGCGCAACAAGCATCCAGGTCTGTACCGTGTGCACGCGGGACCGACCACGGAGCGCCTGGAAAACCTGCGCACGTTCCTGCGCGGGATGGGCCTGACGCTCGGCGGCGGCGATACACCGCATGCAAGCGATTACGCCGCGCTGATGGCGCACATCCGCGACCGGCCCGACGCGCAGATGCTGCAGACCATGTTGCTGCGTTCGATGCAGCAGGCCGTCTACAGCCCGGACAACATCGGTCACTTCGGTCTCGCGTATGAGGCGTACGCGCACTTCACGAGTCCGATCCGCCGTTATCCCGACCTGCTCACGCACCGCGCGATCTACGCGATCCTGCAGGGCCGCAAGTACGAGCCGAAGGCGCCGCATGGCGTCGAGCTGAACACGGCGCTGTCGCCGCGTGCGCGCGCACTGCAGGCGGAAGACGAAAAGCGCGGCAACCGCGGGCGTCCGAACACGGCGATCTGGGAAGAGCTCGGCATGCATTGCTCGGCGAACGAGCGTCGTGCCGACGAAGCGTCGCGCGATGTCGAAGCATGGCTCAAGTGCTACTTCATGCGTGACAAGCTCGGCGAAGAGTATGGCGGGATGGTGAGCGGCGTGACGTCGTTCGGCATCTTCGTGCAACTCGATGCGCTCTTTATCGAAGGGCTGGTGCACGTGACGGAACTTGGCTCGGACTACTTCCAGTACGACGAGATCAAGAACGAACTGCGCGGCGAACGTACGGGCATCCGTTATCGTCTGTCGGACCGCGTGCGCGTACAGGTCAGCCGCGTGGATCTCGATGCGCGCAAGATCGATTTTCGTCTGGTGCGCGACACGCCCGTGAAGTCGCAGTCGCATCGCGCGAGCGCGATGGAGAAGGCGAGCGATCTGGGCGGCCCGCGTGTGCGTTCGATGGAACGCGCGCCGCAGCCCGAAGGCGCGCGCCGCAAGAAGGCGCCGCCTGCGCAGACGGCCGCCGTGAAGGAAGCGCGCGCGGCGCGCAAGGCGTCGGCATCGAAGAAGCGCGCGGCGTCGAAGTCGTCGCCGAAGCCGGCGCACAAGAAGCGTTAAGGTAGTCTCCGCAGCAACGCTGCGCGTGCTCGACGCGCGCAGCGCTCATTCTCATCGGGCGCGCCTTGACTGGCTCAGTCAGGCGCGCTCATTCAAAGGTTGTCTCAGTCATGTCACGTCTCAAGGTTCTCTACGGTTTTCACGCGGTGACGGCACGTTTGCGTCACGATTCATCGACGGTCGAAGAAATCTATTACGACCAGACGCGTCGCGATCGCCGGATGAATGAATTTCTGGCCGTGGCGAAAGAGGCGGGCGTTCGCCTGATCGCTGCTGACGAGACACGGCTGTGGGGTTTGGCGCACACCGAGCGGCATCAGGGTGTGGTGGCACGCGCAAGCGATATGCCGCTGGCGCAGAACCTGGCCGAACTGCTCGATGGCATTCAGGGGACGCCGCTGTTGCTGGTGCTCGATGGAATTACGGATCCGCACAATCTGGGCGCCTGTTTGCGGGTCGCTGATGCGGCCGGCGCACATGCTGTGATCGCGCCGCGTGACAAGGCAGTGGGATTGAATGCGACGGCCGCGAAGGTGGCGAGTGGGGCGGCCGATACGGTGCCTTATATCACCGTCACGAATCTCGCTCGCGCGCTGCGGGAACTGAAGGATGCGGGCGTCTGGATCGTCGGCACGGCGGGAGAAGCGACCGCTTCGCTGTACGAGACCAAGCTCGATGGCCCGGTGGCGCTTGTCATGGGCGCGGAAGGCGAAGGCATGCGCAGGCTGACTCGCGATACCTGCGATGAAGTGATGAACATTCCGATGGCCGGTTCGGTCGAGAGCCTCAACGTTTCGGTTGCGTCGGGCGTTTGTCTGTTTGAGGCCGTGCGGCAGCGGGCGGTCAAGAAGTAAGCGCTTTACGTTGGGCGCTCGCATTCGCGTTGCGTCCTCATGCGCCAGGCGTCGCCCTCCTGGGGCGGCGCGGGCACCGCTGTGCAAGTCTGAAGTCCCTCTCTCTCGCTCCGCCTCGTAGACTCACGAGTGCTGGATGAGATCGCCCTGACGAAGCCGCTTCTGGCCTCGCAAGAGTCTCTGTACAGGTTCGTCGAAATATTTCGATGCGATCCAGGAGACCACGATGACCGCACAAAATTCGAATGCCGAAAACAGCCACATGATGGTATTCGAATGCATGTGTCTCATGAATTCCTCGCCAATGCGAAGTATCGGTCCTTGCATGATATAGACCGGGTACGACAGCAAGCCGAGTTGAGACAGGAATGCGTTCATTTCAGGGGCAATGGTGATGCCTGATCCTGCATAAACAATCGCCGGGAAAATAATGGAAACGTAGATCAGGCTGCAAATCGCGTAGTGCGGAACATTCAGCAGCAAAATTGCAGGAAGCACCAATAACAGAACGATGCCGGTTATTGGCTTTTCTTTCGGCTGTGGCCTGAATCTGTACAGCGCCACGCCCGCAAAGAATGGGAACATCACTCTGACAAAACCCAAAGACCATCCTGGCTGATTGTTCCCGCCGGCAATGCCATGCGCGTGAACGACCAGACCGACCAGTGCGAGCCAGCTCAACGTCAGCATCAGGATCAGGGTTCTGCTGGACAGTTTCCGCACAATTGCAATGTAGACGAGATTGACAAAGGCCTCGAAGGTTAGAGACCAGCTCGCCATATTCAGCGGATACGCTGTCAGCCACTGCGGAAATATGAATGACGGCAAAATCAGAAGGCCAAGTGCGCTGACCTTCAGAAGTTGCAGCATCGAAATGCTGTCTTTGAAGATGACAGCCAGCAAAGCCGTCAATATGCCGATCGAAGTGCTCAGGAATATGAGGGGATAAAGCCGCTTGATGCGCGCTTCAATGAATTCCCTCGGTTGCATCTGGTCCGATAGAATTTTGCGCTCGTAAGCATAAGCGACAACGAATCCGCTCAGTACATAGAAAAAGTCGACTGCGAGGCCCGCATAGGGAAGTTCAGTGAGCGTATGTTGCTGAACCAGATGAAAGACAAGCACAACCAGCGCCGCCACTCCTCGCAAGCCATCAAGAAGAATGAAACCGCTACTCGTTTTGATGATGTTTTATCTCAGTCCCCGATCGTCAACGCCTGGTTCGAGACAAAGGTAGTCTGGTCGAGACGCAGATCGCAACAGGCGCACAACCGGGCGCATGAATCGACGTTTGCACTCTCTGCTCGTCTACACATTGATGGACCAGTTCACAGGGAAGAACGGCAGTTCGACCCGGTGACAAAACAATATGTTGGACGGTGCTGCAAAAATGTGCGAAACCGTACGCCCATCGGATTCTGTTCTCAACTTTTCATATTTCGTTCATATCTAAATTAAACGGTTAGATGGATGGATAAGTTTGCAATGCAGGATGCGGTGAGTGCTATCCAGTACATTCGATACGCTTCGATATCCGAAGTGAAATGATGCGATCTGCGATGCAGAGGCTGGGGGAGGCGTAAGGCGCGTCTGTCGGGCGGTTCGCGCGAGATCCCGGCCACGAGATAAAATCCGTGACCAGCAACGTCAGCGAATACCCTGTTCCGCTGCCGGATGTGACGAAAAGCAGGCGCCACCCAACGCGCAAAAGCCAGCAACCAGGAAAGAACCCCAACAGCAATGAAGTCCGCCTCGACCCGACTGGCACTGCTCGCGCTTGCCGCAACGTTACTGACAACCGCCTGCTCGCCGGGCATCGTCCATCACAGCACGTATTACACGGATACGTCGCGCCCGGCGCGATACCAGGACAGTCGTATCCGCTTCCTCGTGATGCACTACACCGAGATCGACGAAAAACAGTCGCTGGACGTTCTGACGCAAGAACAGGTCAGTGCCCACTATGTCGTTCCCGATCATCCGAAAGAAGAGCACGGCGAGCCAATCGTCTGGCAACTGGTGCCGGAATCCCAACGCGCGAGGCACGCAGGCGTCAGCAGCTGGCAAGGTACGACGGAACTGAACGCGGCGTCGATCGGCATCGAAATCGTGAACCTCGGTCCCATCGACGGGCCGCAAGGCCGCACGTGGCAACCGTATCCGCCGCAGCAGGTCGACGCGATGATCCGGCTTGCCAAAGACATCGTTACGCGCTACAACATTCCGCCGACGCGCGTCGTCGGCCATAGCGACATCGCGCCGCAACGCAAGATCGACCCGGGTCCGGTGTTCCCGTGGAAGCAACTCTACGACGCAGGCGTCGGCGCATGGCCCGACGACGCCACCGTCACGAAAGAACTCGCGGGCCGCGACCCGCATGCGCCTGCCGATGTCCGCGCGCTTCAGCAAAAACTCGCGCGCTACGGCTACGACATCGCAACCGACGGCGTGCTCGACGACAGGACGCGCCGCGTGTTCGGCGCGTTCCAGATGCATTTCCGTCCCACCGATTACTCCGGCAACCCGGATGCGCAAACGGATGCGATTGCCCAGGCGCTGCTCGACAAGTACATGCCGGACGCTGCGCCGGAACCGGCACGGACCGCGCCCTGAAGTCAGCGGGGCGCCGCGCGCGCCTGGTGCGAATGTCGGATGCCAGCGCCCGATGCGCAATAAACCCGGCCGAACGCCTCGACTCCGGTAAACTTGGGGTTTTCCCGCTTGCTCTGGCATTTCTCATCATGACTCAAGACGAACTCAAGCAACTGGTCGGCCAGGCTGCCGCCGACTACGTGATCGCCAACGTGCCCGAAGGCACGATTATCGGCGTCGGCACCGGCTCTACCGCGAACTGCTTCATCGACGCACTCGCTGCGCACAAATCGCGTTTTCGCGGCGCCGTGTCCAGCTCGGTCGCGACGACGGCGCGCCTGCAATCGCACGGTATCCAGGTATTCGACCTGAACGACATCGAATCGCTGCCCGTCTATGTCGACGGCGCCGATGAAATCGATCACGGCGGCGCGATGATCAAGGGCGGCGGCGGCGCGCTCACGCGCGAGAAAATCGTCGCGGCGGTATCGGAGAAATTCGTCTGCATCGCCGATGCAAGCAAGGTCGTCGACGTGCTCGGCCAGGTTCCGTTGCCCATCGAAGTCGTACCGATGGCGCGTACGGCGATCGGCCGCCGCGTGACGGCGCTGGGCGGCGTGCCCGTCGTGCGTGTGACGAAAGACGGCTCGCCGTTCATCACCGACAACGGCAACGAGATCTTCGACGTCAAGGGCCTGCGCATCAGCGATCCGCGCACCGTCGAAGCGCACATCAACGCGTGGCCGGGTGTGGTGACGGTGGGCCTGTTCGCGACGCGTGGCGCGGATCTGTGCCTGCTCGGCACGGAGAAGGGTGTCGAGACGATCGATTACGCTCAACGCTGACGAATTCCCTTGCCGGCGCGCGTGAGCGCAATGCGAGCGCGCCGGTGTTCTTCGCGTAGTGCCGTAGTGCTTCCTTTCCTCCACTGCATGCGGTCCGTCCTGAACGGTTGGGCCGCATCTATCCCATTTGGCTTGCGCCGCACGCACCCTTCGGCGCACCTTGGTTCCCTCACTACCAGTCAGATCGCGCGCGTGCGATCGTAGTGAGGCTGGACGCGGGCATATGTGCGCTCGCGCACACTATGCGCATACGGCGCTCTACACAAGATACTGTCCGAGCGCGACAACGGGACTTTGCTATCTGCGCGATCCAGCATCACGACGACGCAACCCACGCTAATTAAAAAGCGCATCGCCGAACACTTCTCGCTGCCGACCATCAGCGCGCAGCGAATTCAACCCCTCCCGGCATGCGTTGCGTGCGCGAGCGCACGCAACGCACAAAGTTGTCACCGCATCTAATCGGATGGCACCGAAGGTGCATCAGGCGATCGCGAACCGTTGGTGGGATTTCGCACGGAATCTCTGTTGCCGTCCCCGTACCTTATCGATGTGATTTGTGCATTGCCGGCCGGCAGCAAAGGTGGGCAGCTACATCACAGGGGACCGCGCAAGGTGGCGCACGCAAAAAAGAAAGCGGAGACGTGAGCAGCCCAGGCACAGCAGGGCTGCTGCCGGACACGATCGCTTTCACGGTGCGGGCGACGACCATTCGAACGGCGGCGGCTAAACATCGACCATTGAACACGCGACGCAGTGGGGTAGGAATATGTCCGAGCTGGTGCATCGTGCGATCGATATCGCGCTAATCGTGCTGGGCGCTTTCGGCGCACTGCACTTGAACCTGAGCCTCAACGTGGCCGCAGTGGGTCCTGCGCACCAGCTCGACCCGACGCTCGTCGCGTTTGTCGCGGCGTTGGCGTTATCCGTGTTTCCCGCGTGTGGGACCTATCCGCCGCGAGGGAGACACCCCGTCGCGAGCGTCGCGGGCCGCACGGCATTTGCGTGGCTGGCCGTGCAACTCTGCGGGCTGGCCTTGCTCTACGCGATTCATCGCGACAACGTGATTTCCATGCCGTGGTTTATCTACTGGACGCTGACCACGGGCATTTCGCTGCTCGCCTCGCATACGCTGTTCTTCGCAGAATTCAGCGTGGCCCGGCAGGCTACCGCCTGGCTCAAACGCGGGGACGCCGATCACGATCTGGTCGAAACCGAACCGCATACCGCTTCGATCCGGCATGCCGTCAAGCGGGCCTTCGACATCACGCTCGGTCTTACCATGATCCTCGCGCTGCTGCCGTTGCTCGCGCTGATTGCGCTGGTCGTGAAGCTGGACGGCGGTCCGTCGATATACGGCCATACCCGCGTCGGCCGCGATGGCGAAAAGTTTCGTTGCCTCAAGTTCCGCTCGATGGTGGTCAACTCGCAGCAGGTGCTCGACGAACTGCTCGCGAGCGACCCCGTGGCGCGCGCCGAGTGGGAGCGTGAGTTCAAGCTGAAGAACGACGTGCGCGTGACGCGCATCGGCCACTTCCTGCGCCGCACGAGCCTCGATGAACTGCCGCAGCTCTGGAACGTGGTGCGCGGCGAGATGAGCCTCGTCGGCCCGCGGCCGATCACCGCGCAGGAACTGGATCGCTATGGCGCGCACAGCAAGTACTACCTGATGGCAACGCCTGGCATCACAGGACTGTGGCAGGTGAGCGGCCGCTGCGAGACCGACTACGCGACGCGCGTCATGCTCGACGTGAAGTACGTGACGAACTGGTCCCTGCATAGCGATATCGGCATTCTCTTCAAGACGTTTTTTGTGGTGATCAAAGGCAACGGCGCGTATTGAACGTGCGGAACGTGCGGCGGAGCGCGCGGAGACCGACCGCGAGCCGAGCGTCGCTCGAAGTGTGAAGTGGCAAGAGATGGCATGAGGCAACACGGCAGTGGCATGTACGAGAGGGCATCACCAGGCATCGTGAAATGAGCAGCATCGGCCAGGATCCGCTGCGCACCGTACGCAGCGGGACGGCCACACGCAACATGGGGGTTTGACCATGCAACTCAACCGAGTTTGCGAGATGTGGAAGAGACAGGCGCGCACTGCGCGCCTGTGTTCGTGGTGGCGAACGGTTCGCTCACGGGTAAGGCTCGACCTTGCACGCGTGATCCGTCTGGCCGCATCCGGATGGGCAGCGCCCGCAGCCGCGGCTGTGCTGCTGTCGGGCTGTGCGCTGTCGCCGGGGATGACCTTCCGGGGCATGCCATCGGGCGATGCTGCTGGAGCGGTGAATGCCGCGCACGGCGCGGCAGGCCGTGGAGGTTCGCAGGAGGCGTCGGGCGGCGATCGCGCACCTTCGGGTTCGCTGGTCGAAATCACCGACGATCTCGTCGCAAAGCAGCAAGAGGAACGGCCAACGGGCGTGCCGGCCGATGTGCGCAGCCTGTTTGCCAAGCCGGAGCAATATTTGATCGGGCCGGGCGATGTCATCAGCATCGTCGTGTGGGATCACCCGGAGCTCAGCATGCCCGCCGCCACGACGGGAGGCGGGCAGAGCACGTCCGGGTCGCCGCCTGTCGCGCCCGGCTATACGGTCGACGTGAATGGCTTCATCCAGTACGCCTATATCGGGCCCATCAAGGTCGAAGGCCTCTCGGAAATGGGCGTGCGGGATCTGCTCACGAGCAAGCTGGGCCGCTACGTCAGGCAGCCGCAGATGACGGTGCGCGTCGAAACGTACCGCAGCAAGCGCGTGTATCTCGACGGCGAAGTGAAATCGCCGGGCGTGCAGGTGCTCAACGACGTGGTGATGACGCTGCCCGAAGCGATCAACCGGGCAGGCGGCTTTACCGACAAGTCGGACCGCTCGAAGGTGACTCTCACGCGCGGGGATGAAACGGTAGTCGTCGACATGCCGGACATGATCCGCAACAACGTGAACCCGGACCGGATCATCCTGCGCGACGGCGATCTGATCCGCGTCTATGGGGCAAACGACAGCAAGGTCTTTGTGATTGGCGAAGTGCAGCGTCCGGGCGGCCTGCCGTTCAACAACGGTCGCATGACGCTGAACCAGGCGCTGGGCGACGCGGGCGGCATCAGCCAGACGTCCGGCGATGCGTCGCAGGTCTACGTCGTGCGGGGTCGCGAGGTAGGCAAGCGGGTGGTCTACCACCTCGACGCGACGTCGGCCTCTGCGATGGCCACGGCCGATTCGTTCGAACTCAAGCCGAACGATGTCGTGTTCGTCGATGCGTCGTCACTGGTGAAATGGAGCCGCGTCATTGGGCTGATCCTGCCTGCGACCCAGGCGGCGTCCGCGACACGGGCACTCGGCTACTGACCGTTATATATCGATGCACGTGCCCGGCGCGGTGGCGGCGGGCACCGACGGAGAGACAGATTGAAACAGCGCGAATATCTGCTAGAGGGGTCGTTCGACGACGGCGTGATGCCGCCGGAGGGCGGGTATGTCGGCAAGCTGCTCGACACCCTATATGAAGGCCGCAAGACGATTGTCATCGTCGCGGCGATCTTTACGCTCGTGGGCCTCGTGTATGCGATGCTCGCGCGGCCTGTCTATCAGGCCGACATGCTCATCCACGTGGAGGATAGCGACGGCGCCGCGAAAAACGCACTAGCCGATGTGTCGGCGATGTTCGCGGTGAAAACCGCTGCTTCGGCGGAAATCGAAGTGCTGCGCTCGCGGATGGTCATCTCGCGTGCCGTCGAAGCCACCCAGCTGTATATCAACGTCGCGCCGCACTATTTCCCGGTGGTGGGCCGTTGGATGGCCACCCATCTGAACGTGTCGGGCTGGTCGGGCCGAGGCGGCTACGCATGGGGCGACGAGGCGATCACGGTGGCGCACTTCGACGTGCCCGACCGGCTGCATGGCGCGAGATTCGTCATCACGGCCAGAGGCAACGGCACGTACACGCTGGCACACAATGGCATCGATCTGCCGGGCCGGGTCGGCGAGACGCTGCACGCCGAAGTGCCGGGCGGTGCGATCGACCTGCTGGTGAGCGAGATCGACGCGCGCCCCGGCGTCACCTTCGATCTGTCGCGCTCGTCCGAACTGTCGGCGACGCTCGACCTGCAAAGCCGGCTGATGATCTCGGAGAAAGGCAAGGAGTCGTCGGTGATCGGCGCGGCGCTGGAAGGCGGCGACCCGGTGAAGACGAGCGTGATCCTGAATGCGATCGGCAACGAGTATATGCGGCAGAAGGTGCAGCGCACGCAGGAGGAAGCCGAGAAGTCGATTGCGTTCCTCAACCAGCAATTGCCGGAGTTGAAGGCGAAGCTGGAGCAGGCCGAAGAAGAATACAACCAGTTCCGTTCGGAGCACGGCGCAGTCGATCTGGGCGCGGAAGCGGCCGCCTTGCTGCAGAGCACGGCGCAGGCGCAGAACCGCATTGCCGAGTTGCGGCAGCAGCGCGCCCAGCTGGACGCGCGCTACATGCCGGACAACCCCGCACTGATCGCAACGAATGGGCAACTGGAAGAAGCTGAGAAGTCGCTGTCCGAACTCGCCGTGCAGACCAAACGGCTGCCGCCTCTCGAGCAGAGCGTGCTGCGCCTGCAACGCGAAGTGCAGGTCGACACGAACATCTACACGAACCTCTTGAACACCAAGGAGCAGATGCGGCTGGCCAAGGCGGGTAAAGTGTCGAATGCCCGTCTGATCGACAGCGCCGCCATTCCCGAGGGACCGATCCGCCCCAAGCGCACGCTGATTCTGGTCGCAGGTTCGCTCACGGGCATTTTCGTCGGCTCGGCGTTCGTGCTGTTCCGGCGCAGGATGAATAGCGGTATCGCGATGGTCGATGAAATCGAGGCGGGCGCGGGGCTGCACGTCTATGCTTCCGTGCCGCGCAGCCGCATGCAGCAGATGCTCACGCGCCGGTTGCCGGAAAGCCTGCCGGGGACGTGCAGCGTGCTGGCGTGCACGGCATCGTTCGATTCCGCCGTCGAGAGCTTGCGCAGCTTCAGAGGCGCGCTCGAATTCGCGTTGCGCGATGCGCCCAATCATGTCGTCCTGCTTGCCGGCCCGACGCCGATGGTGGGCAAGTCGTTCGTGTCGGTGAATCTGGCGGCGCTGCTGGGCGCGTCGGGCCAGCGTGTGCTGCTCGTCGACACGGATCTGCGGCGCGGCTCGCTGAACGCCTGTGTCGGCGTGCGTTCCAGCCCTGGCATCACGGACATCCTGCAAGGCTCGCCGTACGAGAGCGCAGTGCATCGGCAGATCATGCCGGGCGTCGACTTCGTGGCGAACGGCGGCTATGTGGCCAATGCGAGCGAACTGCTTCGGCATAGCCGCTTCAGGCGCTTCGTCGAATGGGCGGATCGCGAGTACGACATCGTGCTGATGGATGCGCCGCCCATCCTGCCCGTTGCCGATTCGGGCATCGTCGCCAATCTGGCGGGCATGGTGTTCCTGGTCGCACGCCAGGGGGTGACGAGTGTCTCGGAGTTGCGCGAATCGGTGCGCCGCTTCGAACAGATCGGTGTGCCCGTGCGCGGCGTGGTCTTTAACGACATGACTTCGCGGCCCGGCAAGTACGGCAGCGAATATGCCGCCTATGGCTACGCGAGCTACAGCAATACGGGAAGCGATGCGGGCAACGCGAGCAACCCGGGCTGAACGCATGACGGCATCGCGGCCGTCATGCGCGACAGCAACGATAGACGATGCGTGTGCCTTCCGGCACACCGACCTTCCCGATTCCAATCTCGGTCCTGCGCCAGTCGATACGGCGCAGCGGTCGTTTCTTCACTCCCTCGATCCGTGCACGCCGGCCTTCGGTGGTCGCTCACGCGAGCCAGTCGCTCTGCGGTGTCGATGTGATAAAGCCAGATGCGTGGCGACGTCCAGAACGCCTCGCATCGACTGCACTCGATGCGCGCGGCAACGTTCGCTTCCGGTCTCGCCAGGCAGGCCGCGTCCAGCTAATACGCAATGCAGGGAAGTGTTCCAGCGATCATCGGAGGGGAGTGAGGATGGCGTGACACAACCAGTCTCGATGCGTGGGGTGTGAAGCGCTGGGCGCGCCTCCCGTCGATCAGACCTGCATCACGGATCAGCGTGCGTCGTGATTGACGGGCACTTTGCGCGTCGGGCCGTCATCAGCGGCGATGAGTTCGCGGTTCAGGCCCGCCAGTCTGGCGCCGCGCAACGGAATGGCGGGCACGGCCTGCAACAGCTTGCGTGCGCTGCGGTGCAGCGGTTTGTCGACGAACCAGTAGAGCGCGACGCCTACGGCTGTTGCGATGACGATGATGATGGCCGCTCCGGCGGGCGCAGTCGCGTCAAAGCCGTCGATCACATTCGCCAGCAGCTTGCGCGCGGCCTCCACGCAATACGGATGGCTCAGATAGATGGCATAACTGGCATCGCCGACGAGCAGCGCGCCTTTCGTCAACGGGCCCGAACCGAGCTTCGATTCGAGACTCAGGCAGCTCGCGACCATCAGGAAAGCGGGAATGCCGAAGTAAAGCAGGTGGGCGCGCGAGAGTCCGTTCCAGTTCACGTACGCCATCCAGACATAGGCGGCGATCGCGACGCCGACGGCAAGCGCAGGCTTGATCAGCCTGCCGCGCTTCCACAACTGATAGACCACGAAGCCGAGCGGAAACTCGAAGCTGCGCTGATACGAATAGAAATCGGCGAACACGTCGCGCGAACCCGAGGTCGCTGCCGCGAAATAGATCGCAAAGATCGACGCGGAGACGAACAGCAGCCGGTGGCGACGCATCAGAACGAGCGAGAGTGCCGTGACCACGTAGAACATCATTTCGTAGTTCAGCGTCCAGCCGACGAACAGCATCGGGAAGATCAGGCCACTTTCCTTGCGATACGGAATGAAAAACAGCGACTTCAGCAGATTGCCGAAATCGGCGGTGGTCGAGTTGAACAGGGAGGGCGCGACAAGCGTGCCGGCGAATACCACGAAGGTCAGCAACCAGTAGAGCGGCACGATCCGCGCAATGCGGTCCGACAGGAAGCGCTGCGCGGTGATGCGGGGACTGTCGAGCACGAGTGCGATGACGAAGCCGCTCAGCACGAAGAACACGTCGACACCGAACTCACCGAACGTGTGCCCCGTCGGCGCCATGATGTGATAGTAGATGACGGTGATCGCCGCAATGCCGCGCAAGACGGTGAGAGACTGGAGCTTGTTCATGTATCGCGATCTTCGTATTCGCTAATGCTGGGCGGAGCGGATGCTCTGCGATTCCGTCTCAATTCTGACATTACAAAGACGCAAGCGAGTGCGCAGTTGGTGTGTGACCGTACGCAATCCTGTAATTTTTGGTTAGATATCGATCGTTGCGGGAAGAGGGTCAGGACACGCCGGCGAACGGCAGCACGTTCTGTTCGCCGGTGCACACACATGGGATGCGACCACGCATCACAATGCTGTTCTACACCTCTGCCACAGAGGCATACGCATAGAGATGCAGGCGTGGCAAAGGGCACACGGAACCTGCATGCCGTCCCACGCGAGGAAAGCGCCGTGAAGCATCCCGTAGCCGCCATCCGTCACCTGTTTGCCCATCCGGAGGTTTCTCGCGGCCCGCGGCACGTGAGCAGGGCAACACCTGGCAAGCGGTTGGGCGCGCGTGCCGCGGCCAACCTCGCTATCGGCATCTGCGTGCTTGTATCCGGGGCGACGGTGCAAGCGGGCGAACCTGTACGGGCCATGCCTGCCAGCGCCTTTATCGATACGCTCGGTGTCGTGACCCATCTCGACTATCTGGATGGCGCGTATGCGAACGTGCGCAACGTCGCCGAGAATCTGGCATGGCTCGGCATCCATCACGATCGCAGCTTCCCACCCGCTCCGAACTAGCCGCTCTCGACCTATGTGTTCCTTGCGCAACGCGGAGTCCGCTTCAACTTTCTGACGCGCCCGAATATCGAGGGGTCGATCGAGGTGGCAGCAAAACTGAACGCGGCAGTACCCGGCAGCGTCGCGGCCATCGAAGGCTTCAACGAGATCGATAATTTTCCGGTACCGTTCCGCGGCCTCAAGGGCATGGCTGCCGGGCTCGCCGCGCAGCGCGAGATCTACACGCGCGTGCGCAGCACGCCCGAGCTCGCGGGCGTCCCTGTGTATGACCTGACGGGCTACGACCTCAAATCCGTCGATACGCGCGCCGATTCCGCCGATTTCGCGAACCAGCATGCGTATCCGCAAAACGGTAATCAGCCTACCTATAACGTGCCGGGCGGTGCCTGGTTACCGGCAGCCATCGATAGCGTGAAGAAATTCCAGCTGCCGGTTGTGATCACCGAATTCGGTTACTTCTCGATGCCGCAGTCGGGCTGGTACATGATCGGCGTCGACGAGGCGACGCAGGCCAAGGGCGTGCTCAACGGCTACATGGACGCGGCGGCGGCGGGTGTGAAGCGGCTCTATGTCTACGAACTGCTCGACCAGAAACCCGATCCGGAGCACAAGAACCCTGAAATGCACTTCGGGCTTTTTCGCGTGGGCAACAGCCCGAAGCCGGTGGCTCAGGCGATTCACAATCTCACGTCGGTGTTGAACGCGAGCGTGCCGCGCAGCGCCAGCGGTGCGGCGCGTCATTCGCTCGCGTATACGCTGTCAGGGATGCCGGCGTCGGCAAACAGCCTGCTGCTGCAGAAAAAGGACAATCGCTTCGTGCTGGTGCTATGGAATGAAACCACCTTCTGGAACCGCGCGGAAGGAACACCCGTCACCCATCCACCTGTCCGCATCAACGTCGACTTTGGCGCGACGGCGAGCCGTGTCGATCTGTACGACCCGCTCGTTTCGGCCGAGCCGTTCGCAAGCCATCGCGACGTGCGCCAACTCGCGGTCGACGTCCCTGATCATGTGATTCTGCTTGAAGTCACACCGGCAGACATGCCGGGAACCTGAGCCGGTTCGCCGGCATCCTGCGTCGCGTCGATTGCCGATACCCGATGCCCGATATCCGTCAGTCAGGCATCTGGCTATCCGGCCGCAGTGGGAAACACGTACAGCCAGGCGGGCGTTCCCTTCAGCGGTATCCAGCCGGGACCGGGCTGGATGTTCGGCATCGAGAGCGACACCACCGCTCGCGCGCCGCTCCGGGCAAATGCCTTCATGACCTCGTCACGCCGTTGCGGCGTCAGCTGCGTCCAGAACACTTCGCTGTAATCCGGGTGAAGCGGTTCGACGTCTTTATCGAAGCGGGTACGGTCTTGCGGCTCGATACGGTACGGGAGACCACCGAACTCGGCGACGATCCGCAAGCGCGACACATACGCCCAGCTGACCCTGACAGTCGGGCCGGTATCCCGGATGACGGCCACCGGATCGCCCGGTTGCAATCCTGCAGCCGTCAACGCACTGGCAATCCGCCATTGCGGGTCGTCGTGATAGTCCGCCTGACGAAACACCGGCTTGAACGACGCTTCTTTCGCGAGCACCAGCTGGCCGAACATGCCCGCGCTATAGATGACAACGAGTGCCGTGGCAAGCAGGCGACGTGAATGCAGCGTCACGTCGAGCAACGGCGCCCACGTCAGAAGCGCGATCACCATCAGGAACGGGCTGAGATAGCGCTCTTCGATATGAACGAGCATATAGGTGCCGAACCCTGCGACGGCAGGAAACCAAAGTGGCCAGGTCCGGACGATTGTCCTGAAAAGCGACGTCCGCCACGGCTGCCTGACAAGGGACAGCAGGAGAGCCACCGCAACCGCCAGCACGATCGGGTTGAGCTTGAGTATCTGCAGCAGGTTCCAGATACACCGCCCAATCGCCATCAATTCGAGCTTGAGGCTGAAGAAGTGTCGAAAGCCCTTGTACCAGTAGGCGACATCGTTATACGGCGGGTACGTGGTCCTGAAAGGCGTCCCAAAGCCGAACGCCGGCAAGTCCGCAATCAGTTGAGTCGTTGGATGGAGTGGCCGGCCGAACTGCTCCGGTCCACCTTGCCAGTTGCTGAAATGCGGAAGCTCATTGACGTGCCAGGGGAGATTCAGCATGCCCGACGCACCCAGCGTGAATTCGCCGTAGGACCAGGAGATGCCGGCAATATAGACAGCAAAGAGGATACCGAAGCTTCCCACGACCGCACCGAGTGGCCGCCACAGGCTGCGCTTCGTGCCGCAATAGACGAGTAGCGTCACGATGAACAGAACGGAGAAGGGCGTGAACACGCCCTTGATCCAGACCCCGATACCGAGGACCACACCAAGTAATATCGCGGTGCCCAGATCGCGCCGCCGGATCAGGGCAAGAAGCAGGCTCGATCCGAGCAGGAAACAGGTGGTCACGAGCAGATCGGGACATACGGCAGAAACCGTTTCGAGTCCCAGGCAGGCGCCTAGAAAAACGCAGGTGCCGATCCAGATCGTAAATGGATGCCGGCGCAGTGCGAGCAGATCAGGCCAGTAGAGCGCAAGGGCATTTCTGATCAGACCGCGCCAGGATGCGTAGGCAACCAGATAGATCACCCAGTTGATTGCCGTGATCGCATGCCATTCGCCCTCGGGCGTCGGGGCGGCCAGCGACCGTGCCGCGGCAATCAACGCGGGATAACCGGGATTCCAGAAAGGGTTGAAAATTTCACGCCAGTCGACGTGAGCAACGGCCCAGCTGACATTGAGATAAGAGATCCAGTCGCCGTAGTATTGCGGCCGACCGTACATGCCTTCGACTATGCCGAGTGCGCCGACGACGATCCAGGACAGGACGATATGTACATTCCCAGCTGGCCATTTCATTGCCATGTGGCGTCTCCGCGTTCGCAGCCGGACGATCGATAGACGGGCGGGTGAACGCCACCATTGTCTGCGCCGATCCGCGCGTAACGTTGCATGTTTTATCTGCCTTCGGATCTGCCGGACATCGCGCGAAGCGGCATGTCATGTCGACATATCGCGCGCGACGGGCAGAAGGGGAAGGTTGTCGTTGCCTGCTTTATTGTTGGAAGCCGTTTTGTGGTCCGATCAGCCATTTGGGCCATAAAACGTCCGATATCCGTCGAGGTATGCGCCTCGTCCGTTGACTGTCCTGTCGGGCGTGGACGCCAGGCAAGTCATGCGACGAATGTATCCGGCGAGAAACGGGCGCACTGTGCGTTTGGCAACGCCGCTTTCGATCGCGGCATCATCGATGTGAAGTCGATGCACAGACCCGGATTCGCAACGGAAAGCCGCCCGTTGATGGGCGTGATTGAACGCGATGATTCACAGGACATGGCACGCGAACGGGCGTGCCATGCGCCGATCAGACTTCGTCGGCGCCTGGAGATTGATAGCGCCTGCGGATCAGATAAACCGGCCGGTTCTTCGACTCGTAGTAGATGCGGCCGATGTATTCACCCAGCACGCCGATTCCGATCAGTTGCACCCCTCCGAGCAGGAGGACGGCCGAAATCAGCGACGCGTAGCCCGGCACGGCGACCCCTTGAATCATGGTTCGCACGATGAGGAATGACGCATACAGAAACGCGCCCAGCGCCACGAAACTGCCGACATAAGTCCACACGCGAAGCGGCAGCGTGCTGAAGCTCGGGAAGCCTTCCAGCGCGAAGTTCCAGAGTTTCCAGCCGGAGAACTTGGACCTGCCGGCAAGGCGCGGTTCGCGCACGTATTCGACGACGGCCGTCTGGTAACCCACCCACGCGAACAGCCCCTTCATGAAGCGGCGCGTCTCGGGCAGCCGTTTGAGGGCATCGACGACTTCCCGCGTAATCAGACGGAAATCCCCCACGTTTTCAGGGATTTTCGTGTCGCAGACCGAATTGTGGATGCGATAGAAAATGCCGGCGGTCTGACGTTTCAGGAAGGAATCCGTGAGCCGGTCGACGCGTTTGGCGACGACGACATCGTAGCCTTCACGCCATTTCTCGATCAGTAACGGAATGACCCGGGGCGGATCCTGAAGATCGGCATCGAAAGGGATCACGATGTCGCCGCGCGCTTCGTCGAGTCCAGCCGAGAGTGCGGCCTCCTTGCCGAAGTTGCGCGACAGATCGATCACACGGATGCGGTTGTCCTGATCCGACATGCTGATGAGCATGCGAAGCGTGCCATCGCGGCTGCCGTCGTTCACACAGACGATTTCGAACTGGATTCCGTCGATGCCTTCGAGTACGGGTATAACCGTACTGAAAAATGATCCGATCATTTCGTCTTCGTTGTAGAACGGCACGACGAGCGACAGGAGACGGGGTTTGCCATCGTCGGGTGCTTTCGCGGGCAAGGGATCGGACAGGGCAGTCGTGTCGCGCGCATCGGCCGGCGAGCTTGCCGCTTCCCTCAGGAGCGTTTCCGGAACCAGGAAGTGCGGGCGGCTGACGTAGTCCATAGTTACCTCGCGAAGATGCCGCGGTTGTCCGACTGGCGTAACACATTCACCGCAAGCGTTCCGTGCGGCTTGCTCCAGCGGTACGTCCGTTCAGGACCTGCCGCGAATCGGCGCATCTGCGCAGCGTGCGCTCATGCAATCAGAGTCTAGAGTGAGACACGGCCAGCGTTCGTGCGCTCGGTCACACTGGCCGGTGTCGTCGTATATCGCCTGTCAGTCCCGGAAATCGTGCTGCTATACGCGTTCGAGCCACAGGCCCGTGTACGCCCAGACGCTCGATGAGGGGCGATCCAGCACGGTAAGCCGGAGTTCCGTTGCCTCCCATTCGCCTAGCACCCTGTAGCCCAGCCGTTCGAAATCGGTAATGAGTTTCGAGCGGTTGTGGAGCATGCAGGCCACGCGGATATGGCCCGCATCCTGAACGACAGCGAAATCCTTGTCCTCTGTCATCGGCACCCGGTTGATCAATATGTATTTGGGGCGTCGATCGATGCCTTTCAGTAGCTCCGGCAACGACTTGTCAAAGTACTGAAGCGAGCCACTGGCGATAAACAGATCGACGCCATCGGCTTGCCGCAAATCGTCGGTAAATTGCAGGTTGGCGATGTTTCGATTCGATGCCAACGTTCTTCCATACGCAATCGTTTCTGGCAAATCGTAGACGGTCCACATCACATCGGGCCGTAGCGGCAAATATTCTTTGTAGCAATAGTAGAGATTGCCAACGTTGCCACCCAGATCGAAGATGGTCTTGATGCCGGGCATCGGGTCGCGAAGATAATAGAAGGCAGCGTAGTCGCTCGGTCTGGCAACGCGATTGAGTTCGAGATGCAAGTCCAGGTTTTCGCGATTTTCGTGACCGCCTTTCGCATACGGCTTGACGGCGCGTTCGGCTTCGTCGAGCGCGCGGAAGGTGCGGCGGTAACCCAGTATCCAGCCCCAGATCGCGGCGCCCGCACTGGTGCGTCCGACGCCTTCGATCAAACGGCGGCCATAGCCGATTGCACCGATCATCCTGAACATCTTGGCGGCCCAGACGATCTGAATATCGCGCAGCCTGATACTCGCTTCCATCGATTTGCTCCATGATCCATAGTGAAGACGGAACCCGGCAACCCACGCCACGTCATTCATACCGCCTGGAGTGTGGCGAATCTGCGGCAGGCAGAATGTTCGGCGTCGCTCATGTCAGGGCATTTCGTCAGCGATGCGCGATTGTGAAACGCCTGTGAATGCCGCGTGCGGGATCGTTTCGACATGAGCGGGCTTATGTATGTCGGCGCACAGAAAGGAAATTGCTGCTATGCTGTAATCGTGTGGCACATCCGTGCCCTCGCGATGCGCATAGGTGTCGTTCGCGATGTAGGACGTTTTCATTCTGAGGGCTGAAAATGCGTCAAGCTATCCGCGATTTTTTTTATACGTCCATCGCTGATAAGCGGGTCAACCTGCCGCTGCCGCCGACTTCGCTCACAATCGAATCGCGCAAGCTCAACATACTGCTGCTCGGTACATGTGGCGTCGACATGCTCGCGAAGCGCAGCGTCGATTGCGGACACAACATCCGGCACATCCTGTTGGGGTCGAGGTTTCACGATCCCGTGCCCGATGCCGCCCCGACAGACGACGTCGCCGTGGTGAGCCTGACCCTGCGGCACGTGCTGAGCGAAGCGACGCAAACGCCCGAGCCGGTGGTCGACATGGCTTTCTCCAGGCTCCAGTCAGACGAAGACGCACGCGCACTGCTGGAGAGAGCGGGGGAGCATCTCTCGCAAAAGGGCGCGCAGATAGCCGGAAAGATCACGTCGGTGCCGATCCTTTTCATGTCGTTTTTCGAACCGAGCTTCAATTATCTGGGCGATCTGCTCGATCCATTCAGTCCGACGTCTCCAGCTTATCTGGTTCGTGAGATTAACCGGCTATTGTCGGAGGCCGTACGGCAAACGAGTAACTGCTACTTTCTCGATTCCAACGAGATATTGAACTTCATCGGTCGCCGGCATTTGCAGGACGATGTCGTGGCGAGCAGTTCACACGCGTCGTTTATCAACGACTGGGATTTCAAGCTCGACTCGAACCGGTTGAACGCGCCGAAAGCGCTCGGCAATGTTTTCAGGTATGAAGTCGCGTCGCGCGAATTCACGCTGGCGATTCTGTCGCGGATCGAGGCGATGGTCAGGATCGTCGAGCAGCGCAACCCGGTGAAGCTGATCATCGTCGATCTCGACGACACGCTGTGGCGAGGCGTGGCCGCAGAAGCCGAGAGCCTGAGTCTGGAACAGCGCATCGAAGGTTGGCCGATCGGCCTCGCAGAAGCCCTGATGTTCTTCAAGCGTCGCGGCGGACTGCTGGCCATCTGCAGCAAGAACGACGAGGCGCCTACCATCGAACGGTTTAACAGCATCTGGCGCGGCGCGATCACGCTGGATGATTTTGCCTGTGTCCGCATCAACTGGAAGCCCAAGTCGCAGAACATCCTTGAAATCCTCAAGGAGGTGAACCTGCTGCCGGGCAACTGCGTGTTCATGGACGACAACGACCGGGAATTGTCAGAGGTAAAGGCTGCGATCCCCGACATGCGTTGCCTGGGCGGTAACCACTACGACTGGCGGCGAATCATCCTGCGATCGGCGGAAACGCAGGTGCCGTTCATCACAGAGGAATCCTCGCGACGGACAGACCTCGTGCGTGCAATCGCGCAGCGAGAAGCGAGTGCGACGCCCGCAAGCGGCGTGTCGCGCGAAGCATGGCTTGCGTCGTTGCAGCTCCGTCAATCTCTCTACCTGATCAAGACGCCGACATCCCGGCACTTCGATCGCGCGTTCGAGTTGATCAACAAGACCAATCAGTTCAACACAACGGGCAAACGATGGGAGAAGTCGGAGTTCGAGAACTTCATCAGCAAAGGCGGAGATTGCATTGTCTCGTCTCTGCGGGACAAGTTGATCGACAACGGCATCATCTCCGTGTGCCTGGTGAAATGCGGGAGTATCGTGCAGGTCGTGCTGTCGTGCCGTGTTTTTGGACTCGGCGCAGAACTGGTCGTCGGCGCGATCGCGACGCGGTTGGCACTCAAGGCACACCCGGAGATCCGGGCCGAGCTGGTCGATACGGGAAAGAACGCGACCTGTCACGACTATTTCCAGCGGATTGGCTTCTCCGAAACGCATACGGGTTTGCGCTCGAGGGCCGCGAATGAGTTGCCGTCCTACATCAAGATCGAGAATCTGGGCGCACCCGATTTTCCTCCTGTGCAGATCTAGGTTGTTGTCCGGCGCAGGTCCCGCCCGTCGATCCCGTCTCGCTGGATTCACGTGCACGTTCGATCTTCATCTCTCTGGGGATGTGGTTCATCCCACGTTTCGACGCAGTTACTCCGTGTACGCAGACGAGACGTACCTATAATTCTGCGCACTATTTCAATGTTGTGCCACGCCACGCGACTTGCATCGAACGATTGAGTACCTTCTCTCGACGTGATGCAACGTCTCTCTGATCGCCTGGAGAATGCCGCGGTTGCAGTCCGAACCGTCGGGCCGGCTATGTCCGGCTCTCATTTTCACCATTGCATGAATTTATCGGCGAGACCTATGGAACGTCATACGAGACTCTCCGGGCTGCAACATTTGCGCTTCCTCGCGGCCTTTGCGGTACTGGCACATCATCTTCTCGAAGAGGCATCGGCAAGTCCGCTGGCGCTCGCTCCGCCCGCTATCCAGCGATTGGGCGCGTGCGGCGTGGACATCTTTTTCGTCATCAGCGGGCTGGTGATGTGGCATACGACAGCGGGCTTTTCCTCTCAAACGTCGGCCAGACAGTTCTTCGGCCGACGGCTCACGCGGATCATGCCTTCCTACTGGGTGTGTCTCGCTGCTGTGATTGCGCTGTCGTGCAGCGGCCTCGCGTTCAGGCACAGGCAGTGGGACGTAGCAAGCCTCGTCGAGTCGGTGCTGTTGCTGCCGCCCACGACATCGTCAGGACTCGTCATGGGTGTCGCGTGGACGCTCGTCTATGAACTGTACTTTTATCTCGTCTGTACGGCCGCGCTGTGTCTTCCATGGCAACGATACCGGGTGGGCGTGATCGTCGCCCTGATCGCAAGCGTGCCTTATGCGCTCAACGCGGCGGGTGTCGCGGTCCAGGCCGAGTATTACGGGAACCCGATCGTGATCGAGTTCCTGTGCGGCGTGTTTCTGGGCATGGCAAGCAGACAGTTCGCCGGGCCGGGCCCGCGTATCAGGTGGGTGATGCTGGTGACGAGTCTCGCGCTCTTCGCCTGGGCTTCCCTGGCATCGCCCGATGCGGCCGCAACACATGGCTTGCCGGCCTCATTCAGGTGGTGGGCGTGGGGTCTTCCGGCGACGCTCCTCGTGGCCGCATTCATGCACACGGACAACAAGGGCGGGCGAATCACGCACGCCTTGACGTTGCTCGGCAATGCGTCCTACGTGCTATATCTGACGCATGGATTCTGGATGAACGCGTTCGCGAAGGCAGTCAAATCGGGTGCGTTTCACACTGCGCCCAGCCTCTATCTGGCGGCGTTCGTGGTGGCCGTTCTGGCGATCGTCTTTGCGCTCGGTGTTCACGTGTATCTGGAGAAGCCATTGCTCGCGCGGCTCGAGGGCAAGCGCTCCCGGATTCGCCAGACGGCACTCACCTGAGACCTGAGCCGGTCAATTCAGGCGTCGCCCCAACATGGAACGGATGTTCGGCAACGCACATGTGACTGACTGCACGAATAGTAGGCTGCAGGCAGTGCTCTCTAACCTATAAAGGTGCGCCATGTTTGTGCCTACCTACGATGCGGTGTTGGCCGATACATCACGCCAGCGGACATCAGGCGACACCATTCTTCGGGCCAGCCACCAGGAGTTCAAAAGCAGTTTCAACCAGCGCTCGTTCAAGTTCAACCATACATTGCATCAGAGCGGCCTGTTCGAGATTCCCCGAATTGTCGAACTCGCGAAGCGGATCATCGCCAGGAACGGGAATTTCTGTGCCCTCAACTTCAAGCAGGGTTCGATCGATGCGAAGTTCAGCGCGATGCCGGAGAGCGAGCGTCTCGCCGAGACGGTAGCCCGCCTTGGCGAAAACGGTACGTGGATCAAACTCAATCGCGCGCAGGATTACGACCCCGAGTACGCCGAGGTTCTGGATACGATCACGGCCGAACTCGAAAGCCTGTCTGATTTCCCTCTGCGCAAGGACATGACGTTTGTGTCGATGACACTGTTGCTTTCGTCACCGAACATCTCGACTCCTTTTCATATCGATCACGAAACCAACTTCCTGTTCCAGATACAAGGTTCGAAGGACGTATGTCTGTTCCCGGCGACCGATCGCGAGCTGGTGCCGGACCCGGAGATCGAACGCTATTACAGCGGCAACTTCGAAGCTGCGCATTATCGCGGCGACATGCAGGATCGCGGCACCGTCTACCGGCTCAACCCGGGCGAAGTGGTGCATCATCCGCCGCTCGCGCCTCACTGGGTCAAGAACGGCGACAATATCTCGGTGAGCATCAGCATCAACTACTGCACGAAGACGCTCGAGCGACGTGCGAGGGTGTATCAGGCGAACTACTTTCTGCGCATGATGGGTCTGAATCCCGTGTCGCCTGGCGTTTCTTCGTTGCGCGACACATTGAAGCGAAACGTCATCGCGACGCTGGAGCACCGCAATCCGAAGACCTTTTCCGAGGTCGTCCACACGCCGGTGTTCAGGCTGAAAGCACCGTTGAATGCCGTCAGGCGGCTGGTCAAGCGCTAGGCGAAGACGCTTTCGACATCGGTATCTGCTGCGCCAGTGCGCGTTACCAGCGGTCGTATCCGAACCAGTGAATGACTGGTTCGGATGCCGTATCTTCCTTGAATGCGCCGATCGACCGGGACATGGCGCGGCACATCTTTAGCCATCCCGTCGCTCGCCGCTCGTCGCTCGCGGCAGATCAGCCCGTTTCGACTTTTCGTCACCGGCTTTGCGTACGCGAGTTAGCCTGGCGTGAGCGTCGGCGAACATTCATCGGCGCGTAGATCGGCCACACTCCTATTCAAATGAACTGCATGGTGCGGCATGTTGAGTCCGTTCGTGTACTACGGGTGCTTTGGTACACGGACGACGTCCGCTGATGCGAGATGCCCTGGACCCTGTCGATGAAACACACGCATGCTCCCAATCTGCTGATAAACGGCCGCTTCCTTGGCCGCCGCGCGACGGGTGTCGACCGCTTCGCGTTCGAGACCATCCGGGCGCTCGATCAGCTCATCGAATCGCGCGATCCCCTTGTCTCGGCATTGCGGGCCGAGATCATCGTGCCCGAGGCATTGACGGGCATCTCGAATCCTTTTCGGCATGTGAGTCTGCAGGCAAGCGGCAAGGGCGGTGGACTGCGCTGGGAACAGCTCGCGTTGCCACGGGCCGCACGCGGCCGGCTGCTGCTCAATCTCTGCAACTCCGGGCCTCTGATGTATCGCCGTCAGGTCACGGTGCTGCACGACGCGGCACCTGCACGCGTGCCCGATAGTTACAGCCGGTCCTTCGTTGCGTGGTATCGGCTGATGGCGCCGCGCCTTGGCCGCGTATCGCAGCGTGTCATTACGGTATCGGAGTTCTCGCGGCGCGAACTGTGTGACGCCTACCGGATTCCGGCGGGCAAGATTGGCGTGGTGCTGGAGAGCGGCGAGCATATGTTGCGCGTGCAGGAGGACGAGGCGTCCGTAGCGTCGAAGCTGAACGGGCGTCCGTTCGTGCTTGCAGTCGGCAGCCTCAACCGGCACAAGAATTTTCAGCTCGTGGCAGAGGCAGCGAAGCGGATTGGCGATGCGCCATTCGACATCGTCGTGGTGGGCGGCGGCGATGCGCGGGTATATGGGACGGACAAGGACGCGTTGCCGGGCTTCGTGAAGCATCTCGGTTACGTCAGCGATGGCGAACTGGCCGCGCTTTACCGGCGTGCCGCGTGCTTTGTCTATCCATCACGTTATGAGGGATTCGGGTTGCCGCCTGTCGAGGCGCTGGCGCTGGGCTGTCCCGTCATCGCTTCGAGGCTGCCGGCCATCCAGGAAGCGTGCGGCGATGCCGTGCTCTACACGTCGCCCGACGATCCCGCCGAACTCGCGGGCCTGCTCGAACGGATCACCGCGGACGCGAGCTTGCGTGCGAGCCTGCGCGAGCGGGCGCGTGCACGCACGGAAGAACTGACATGGCGCGCGACGGCTGCCAGGTTGATCGAGGAGATTTCGCCGTGGCTAATGTAACGCTTGCCCCAACCCCTGCCAACGACGTGCGCCGCTTTGGCCGCGTCGCACTCGTACACGACTGGCTGGCTGCGTACGCAGGCTCGGAGAAGGTGGTCGAACAGATTCTTCAACTGTTCCCACACGCCGATCTGTACAGCGTCGTCGATTTTTTCCCTGAAGAGCAGCGGGACGTGCTGGGCGGAAAACGCGCGCATACCTCGGTCATCCAGCATCTGCCGCGCGCGCGCAAATCGTTTCGCCCCTATCTTCCGCTGATGCCGCTGGCGATCGAGCAGTTCGATCTGTCGGGCTACGATCTGGTGATCTCATCGAACCATGCGGTGGCCAAGGGCGTGCTGACGGGCCCGCATCAGGTCCACGTGAGCTATGTGCACTCGCCGATCCGCTATGCGTGGGATCTGCAGCATCAATACCTCGCCGAGGCGGGCATGCAGCGCGGCATGAAAAGCTGGATCGTGCGCCTGCTGCTGCATTACATGCGGATCTGGGATCACCGCACCGCGCATGGCGTGGATGCCTTTGTCGCCAATTCGGCCTTCGTGGGCCGACGGATTCGCAAGGCCTACGGGACGGACGCCGCAGTCGTCTATCCGCCCGTCGATGTCGAGCGCTTCGAACTCAGCAACGAGCGCGAGGACTTTTATCTGATTGCATCGCGCATGGTTCCGTACAAGCGCATTCCGCTGATCGTCGAAGCGTTTGCGGCGATGCCGTCGCGGCGCCTCGTGGTGATCGGCGACGGCACGGATTTCGCGCGCGCCAAGGCATGCGCGACGCCCAACGTGACGTTGCTCGGCTATCAGCCCGACGCGGCGCTGGTGGACTATATGCAGCGCGCGCGGGCTTTCGTGTTCGCTGCGGAAGAGGACTTCGGCATTTCGGTAGTCGAAGCGCAAGCCTGCGGGACGCCCGTGATCGCGTTGGGCCGGGGCGGCGTGCGGGAAATCGTCGTCGAATCACAGGACCCTGAACGGGCGACGGGGCTGTTCTTCAGCGAACAGAGCGTGGCGTCCATCGTCGATGCGGTGGAGCGGTTCGAGCAGTCGCCGCCATTCCGCGCGGAAGTGTGCCGCCGCAACGCGCTGCGCTTTACGAAAGAGCGCTTCAAGCGCGAGTTCCTCGGTGTGGTGGAGCGCGCCGTCGAAGCCAGCAAGGTGTCCGTCGATGATTCCGAGCCGGAGATCCGCCGCTGGCGATCTGCCTGAGCCGTGCAATAGCAGGTCCGCATGCGCAGCCGTGCGGCGAGTTGAGGGGGAAGCAGTGCCGTCAATATACGGAATCCTGGTCATCGTCATCGGGCTGCTGGTGCTCTATGGATCGTTTCGCGGTGCCGTTTACGCGATGGCGGCATTTTCGCTGTTTGCCATGACGCTGGCGCTGAGTCTGGGTTCGATCGGCATCATGCCGGCCCAGCTCTTTCTGATTTTCTTCACGCTGAGAGCATTCAATCTCGTTGGCGGAAAGGGCATCGGCGATACGCTGTCGATGGAAAAGCCGGGCTTCTGGCTGCTCTGCACCTGCGTGTGGGGCGTCGCGGGCGCCATCATGTTGCCGCGTCTGCTGCAGGGCGCGACGCTCGTCTTCCCGGTTGACCGCAGTCTCACGGGCGCTGCCATGCTGCAGCCGCTCGGTCCCGTTTCCGGCAATCTGTCGCAGGCGATCTATCTGATCGGCGATCTGCTGGTGTATGCGTGCATGTACGCATTTCTCAAATATCGCGGCGCGTACCGGGCGCTGGCCAACGGCATTTTTCTGCTCACGATCCTCGATGTGTCGGCGGGCGTGATCGACTTCGTCACCCATGCTGCCGGTCTGGATGTGATGTCCGTGATCAAGACGGCTCAGTACGCCGATCTGAGCGGGGAAGAGCTGGGCGGACTGGTGCGCATTACGGGCACGTTCGCCGAGACCTCCGCGTTTTCGAGCTTCACGCTGCCGCTGTTCGTCTTCTGTCTCAATCTCTGGCTGCTTGGGTATCGCCCGAAGCTGTCGGGGGTGCTGGCGATCGCGACGGGAACCCTGCTGCTGATGTCCACCTCCGGCACGGCCTATGTCGGGCTGGCAGCCTATATGTGTGTGCAGGTGTTCAGCCGGCCCGGTCGTGTGACGCCCGGCGCCGTCGAGCGCCAGCAGCGCATGTGGATCATCGCCGCTTGCGCGGGCGTGCTGGGCACCCTCTACGTCATCGTATTCATGCCGGGCGTCGCGAAAGCGCTGAGCGACTTCGTCGACACCACGGTCATGAACAAGGCGGGTAGCTCGTCCGGCATCGAACGGATGAGCTGGAACACGCAAGGCATGACCAACTTCCTCGAAACCTACGGGGTAGGCGTGGGACTGGGCAGCATTCGCGCATCGAGTTTCATCGTGGTGGTGGTGGCTAACCTCGGTGCCGTGGGCGTGATCTGCTACGGGATGTTTCTTGGCAAAGCGCTGCTGACGCCGGTGTCGTCGCATTACCCGCTGACGGAACGCTCCGTCTGCCACGCGGCACGGCACGGCATGATCGCGACCCTGGTCGTCGCTTCGCTTGCAGCCGGAGTGTTCGAACTGGGTTCGACCTTCTACCTGTTTGCGGCCGCCGCGAGCGCGCTGTCGCAGCGCGCGCCGAGACGCGTGGCAAGGCAACCGGAATGGGTCGCGCAACGCATTCGCGGGTGAGTGTGCCGGATGCGGTTCGTGGCCGTGCGTCGCAGCGTATGCACGGCATACATCGGCGTTCAGGATGCGTGCGTTTGCGTGGGGTAGGCAGCAGTGCTGCATCTGCGGCATCGATAGCATGGTTCTCGCGATGCCGGCGCGAATGGCCTCTTCCATTGGCACGGTCGGGACGCTCGGGTCCGGCGCTAGACGGACCGCCGTGTTTCCGTTTCCAGAAAAGCATGCATTGGCCGACGAGGTGAATGTTGAATTCGACTGTCTGTTCGCAAGTGAACCTGGCCGGGGAAACGAGCCTGCCATCGTCCGCTGCGCAAGCGAAGGTCTGTTTGCTCTTTCCCACGCGCGGACGCGCCGAGGTGCTGGAACGTGTCGTCGCTGCCGTCGATTCGCAGCCGGTGCGGCCCGATCTCATCATTGTCTCCTGTGTCACGGACGAGGATGCCGGCAGGCTCGCAAGCCGGCCTGGGTTGCTGGGGATCAAGGGTAAGCCCGGCAGTTCCGCGCAACGCAACCACGCGTTGAACCATGTGCCGGCCGAGTTCGATGCCGTCATCATCCTCGACGATGATTTTCTGATGCATGGCCAATGGATCGCCGAGATGCTCAAGGCGCTGGATAGCGATGCCTCGATTTCCTGTGTGACGGGAACGGTACTCGCCGATGGCATCCATGGGCCGGGTTATTCCATCGAAGAAGGACAGGCAATCCTCGCAAGGACACGCGACGTTCCGCAGAACCTGAGCGCCGTTGCGACGGGTGGCCCCTACGGATGCAACATGGCGTTTCGCGCCAGCAGCATTGCCGGACTCCGGTTTGATGAACGGCTCGTGCTCTATGGCTGGCAGGAGGATCGCGATTTCGGCGGCCAGATCTGGAATCGGGGCGGTCGGGTGGTGCGCATCAATACGGCACTCGGCGTGCACCTGGGCGTCAAGCGTGGCAGGGTGTCCGGCCGCAAACTCGGCTATTCGCAGGTCATCAATCCGCTTTATCTGGTGAGAAAGAAGACCATGCCCTGGCGCGATGCCGTCGACCATGTCCTGCGCAATGTCGCGAGCAATGTGGTGAAGAGCTTTGCGCCCGAGCCATGGATCGACCGTCGGGGACGCCTGGGCGGCAATCTGATCGGCCTGTGGGATTGCGTGCGAGGCCGGCTGCCGCCTGAACGGGCGGCGAAACTATGAATGCCGGCGAATGACTTCGTGTCAGCCGACCATCTGTCGACGAGGCGGTGCTGCATGTACAAGACGATAGCGTTCAACGGCAAGTTCTTCGGCGCCGAGGTAACGGGTGTGCACCGGGTTGCCGAGCAACTCATTGCCGCGACCGATGCATTGATTGCCGAGCATTCCGCTCAGGGCGCCGAGTACGCGCTCGTGATCAGAGACCGGGTCAAGGTGCCGTCTTATCGCAAGATTCTGTGTGTGCGTGAGAGTCCGCTGGTCCGCCGGATGCACAGAATCGCGTGGGAGCAGGCGTATCTCCCGCTAGCGCGCAGAAAGGACTTCATTCTCAATCTCTGCAATCTGGGGCCACTGCTGCATCACGATTGTGCGACGCTGATCCACGATGCCCAGGTGTATTCCGCACCGGAGTCCTATTCCCGTGGATTCCGTCTCTGGTACAAGTTTCTGTTCTTCTTTATCGGCAGACGCCACAAGCTCATCGTCACCGTGTCGGAGTTCTCGAGGCAGGAACTCGTGCATTACGGCGTCGCCAGTGCCGACAAGATCGTGGTCGTACACAACGGCTGTGATCACGTCTTGCAGATACGGCCCGACGAGGGGCAGCTTGCGAAGCTGAAGCTCGTGCCGGGGCGCTATGTCCTCGCGCTTGCCAACACGCAGAAGCACAAGAACGTCGGCATCCTCCTCAAGGCTTTCGCGAAACCGGAGATGAAGGACGTGACGCTGGTGTTGTTCGGCGGCGCGAGCAAGGCCAGGTTCGAGGAACTGGGGCATGTCGTGCCGCCCAATGTGCAGTTCACCGGCTGGGTGACCGATCCTGAACTGGTGGGGCTGATGGCCAACGCGGGCGCACTTGCTTTCCCGTCGCTGACGGAAGGGTTCGGTCTGCCGCCGCTGGAAGCAATGGCGCTGGGTTGTCCCGTCGTGGCTGCGCCGTTTGGCGCACTGCCGGAGGTGTGCGGCACGGCCGCGCGCTATGCCGATCCCTTCGACGCGGACGCATGGAGCCTGCAACTGCAAACGGTGCTCGACGATCAGGCAACGCGTGAATCGGTGATTGCGGCGGGGCGTCGGCAGGCCGGCCTGTTCACCTGGAAACGGGCCGCACAAAAACTGTTCGATGCCGTGAAAGCAGCGACGCCCGACTAGCCGGCATCGACTGGTTGATGGGCTGACGATACGGTTGCATCGTTTTTTGGGGGTAAGGCAATGAAGAAACTGGATTCGATCCAGGTACTCCGCGCAGTCGCCGCGTTGCTGGTGGTGTTCTGCCACGCGGCGGGCGAGGTGGGCGGCCATGGTGTATCCGCATCGCAGACATGGCACCTAGTCAACGAGAAGGGCCTGTTCGGCGTCGATATTTTCTTCGTCGTCAGCGGCTTCGTCATGATGTATATCGTGTCGGGGCAGCGCCCGGGAAGCAACGCGGCGGCCTGGTTCATCAGCGATCGCATCGTGCGCGTCGTGCCGCTCTACTGGGCAGCGACGCTGCTGTCGATCTGCATCGGTCTCGCGCTACCCGCACTCAAGCACAAGAACTGCTATGAAGTGGCGTACGTGCTGCGCTCGCTATTCTTCGTGCCGTCCAGCAACCCGCTGACAGGTGCGCCAGAACCCGTGCTGGGACTGGGATGGACGCTGAACTTCGAGATGTTCTTCTATGCCGTCATCTCGCTCGTCCTGCTGACGGGTATCCGTCGTGTGTATCTGGTCGTGGCGGCGATATTCGTGAGTCTTGTCGCGATCGGTGCGTGGGTAAATCCTGAAAACGTCATCCTGAAGAGCTGGACCCACACGATCATCCTCGAGTTCGTGTTCGGCGTGCTGTTCGCGCAATTGCGTCTCTCCGGATTCCGGATTGGGGCGACGGCGCAGATTGCGCTGATCGTGGCAGGTGTAGCAGGCTGGCTGCTGATGGGGCCGCCCGCGAACGGCACATTCGATATGCGCGGCCTCGTATGGGGACCGGCCGCCGCCGCCATATTCGCCGGCGCCGTGCTGGGTCGCCGCGATATCGCTTATCCGAAGCTGCTTCTGACGATCGGCGATGCGTCGTACAGCCTCTATCTCACGCATCTATTCGTCATGCGCGCCTCGTCGTTGCTGGTGGATCATCTGTCGGTGGGGCCGACGCTGCGTGTCGTGCTGTTCTTCGCCATCTTCGTACCGGGCACGCTGGGCTTCGCCGTCCTGTCCTATCGCAAGCTCGAAGTGCCGACCATGCGGCTGGGCCGTCGGCTGCTTCGGCAACGGCTCGGCGAGACGCGTGCTGGCAAGGGCGTATCGACGGGAACGCAAGGTGCGGGAACCTGAGACGGGCCGGCGCGCGAGGCGATGGCAGTCAGCCGTTGTGCGCCGTGCGTTGGGCCGCTGATATGTCGGTGGTTACCGGGTCTGTATCTGCCCGGAGCCACGAGAGTGCGGTCCTTATGCTTCAAGCTCGCTTAGCTCCCGCTTCGATCCAGATTCAATCTCGCTTCAATTCCACTTCCGATCGCCAGTAGCCGGTAACCGGCTGCAGCCGCGAGACTTGCCCCGGCTGCCATTTGCAGCGAATCCGATATTCGCTTCCGGTGACTGGCAGCGAACGCTGCCGTGAGACGAGGCAAGACAAGCTCTTTCGCGACTGCCGTCTGTAGCAGGTCAACGCAGTTTCGCTGTGCTTTGCGCACCACACGAGACTGCTCAAACACGCGCTGCGCAATGAGCCACAGACACGCCCGTTCACCAGCGCATCGCACGACGACGGACTCACCGCATCGCACACGACGCAGCCATCGGTTCAACAGGCGCGGAACCTCAACCTTCGCCGCGAGGGCGCAAGGCGAGAACAGTGGGATGCGTCGACAGGATTTCTCCCATCAGACCGGACCGGATCATATTGACGATGAGGGCCGTCAGCAGCGTCACCTCGCCAAACAGGCGCGCGGCCACCATGCCCATCGCTCCCCAATGCATGGCAAGCGGCACGGCGATGACGAGATTCACGCACGCGGTCGTCACGCCGGCGCGAGCGAGCAGGGCTTCGCGATTGCGGGGAATCAGAAAATACAGGGCGATAACCTGGTTGATCACATTCAACGGCAAAACCAGCACGAAGACCTTCAGCACGGTGACGGCATGCTGAAAACCGTTGCCCATCACGAGCGGCACGGCCCAGTCGGCGAGCAGCATCGTGCAGGCGACCGCGCCGATTGCACCGACGAAGAAGAAGATCAGGATCTGGAACGAGAGCCGGTTGGCTTTCGCAGGGTCCGTGCCGACCAGATAGGTGACCTTCGGAACGAGTACCTGGGTGGCCGGGACGGGCAGGCTGAGCCCGACCGCGATCAGTCGCTCGGCCACGCCGAACGCGCCGACCTCGGAGGCGGGCGCGAACACGGACAGGATGTAGGTCGAGGCCGTGATCAACAGAATCGCCGTGCTGGTGTAGATGAAAATGATCTTCGAGCGATGGATCAATTCGATGCCGGCCCGGATCGACGAGAACCACCCGGAAAATTCCCGCCTGACGAATCCATAGGCTAGCGCTGTCTGTATGACGGCCGAGATGAGCAGCAGCGGGAAGACCAGCGAGAGATCCGACGGGTGATGGACGAACGAGAAGATCAGCACGAGCGAGGCGATAAATCCGACAATCTCGATCACGACACTGCGTCTGACGCGTCCCGTACTCGTGTAATACCAGCCCAGGTTGAACGCAGCGAGCAGGCCGAGCAGAACCGTCGAGCAGCCGAGCAACGGGTGGGCCGACAGCGCAGGCGAGAGCGCGACGGCGCCGAATCCGCACAGCGCGATCGGGATGCCCAGCAGCACCCTGGCTGTCATCTGGCTTGACAGGATGGCTGAGCGGTCGGCGTCGCTGGTCGCGTGAACCGCATCGCGGCCGCCGACTGTCGGGAATCCGAAGCACACGAAGCGCCAGATCGTATTCGACAGCGACATGCCGGCGAGCACGATGCCATAGCCGGCCGGTCCGAGGGTTCGGCCATAAAACGGCAGGAGCAGCAGCGGGTAAACGTAACGCAGGGCGTACGCGAAATACGTCGCGATAAGCTCCGCACGGGCCTTCGAGGACTTCACCTGATCCATGATCGTACCGGGTAGCCGAACCTGATTGTTTTCTGCATACGTCGATGCATGGCGGGGTCGAGCGCCAGCATGACTCTGCGATTCATTGTGAACAATGAACGATCACATGTTTGTGCGAGGCCGTACGCATGGCGGGGCATAGGCGCGAGCTCAGTTTTTCGCCGCGGCTGCCGGTAGTGGCGGCGCCAGGCGCTCGCTCGCCGTAAAGGACGGTTGCAGAAAGGCGATGACTTCGTCATCGGTGATCGGCTTGAAATGGAATCCGAATGCGGCGTTCAGCTCGTTGACGAAATGCTGCGCCCAAAGGGCGTTCCAGACCACGCCGGCATGACCGTCGGCAAGGACGGCGTGATGCGGATCGTCACCCAGGGTCATGGTGATCGCCCAGCCGGGTGCGAGATGCAAGGTCTTGTCGACGGGACGGCCCTGAGCGTCGCGCGCGCCCCATAACCTGGTCAGCCACGGGCGATCGTCGAGGAAATAGACATGGTGATCCGCGGCCGCCAGCTTGCGCATGCCATTGTCGAAGCGATCGATACCCGCGACGACGTTGGCCAGCTGGCTGGTCACGTGCGGATCGTTGTAGTTGCCCGTCCAGTTGCCGTCGCCCGTTGCCTGTGCGACCACGACATAGGTGTCGGGATGGTGTTTGCGAATCAGGGTGATGGCCTCGCTGACGGCCTGGGTGCAGGCATCGATCAGGGCGAGGGGGCGCCGTGCAGTGGGGTCATGGGCCAGCTCGTCGAGGACGTCCTGATCGCCAAAATCCGCCTCGCCGATGCGGATATACACGATGCCGCCTCGCCAGGCCTCGGGTTCCGTGTCCATCAGTTTGACCAGCCGGATGGCCTGGCGCGCCGGGTGTCCCATCAACTGGTTGCAGGTCGCGCCGTTGACGGAGAAGTTGTAGCGATAGTCGTCTTTCGGCGGCGTGCGGGCGGGGAAGCCAAACGCCTCGTCGGCGTAGGCGCGATACTGGTTGGTGCCCCACGCGCCCCATTCGCCGAGGTCGATCTGGTCGCCCCTTAGCCGGGCGAGCACCTCGGTCCACTGATACGTGGTCGCGCGAAAGGGCCCGCCTCGCAGGCTCGGATCGCGCAGTAGCAGCGTGTCGTGGTAGGACTGGTTGTTCGAATCCCCGAGCACGGCAAGCCTTATCCGCTCAGAGGGCATTGTGGCCCCGGCACCGGCCGCGACGGCGGCGGCCGGGCGGCGGAACAGTTCCGGGCCGCCCAGCCGGATAAAGACCAGGCCGGCTACCGTCAGTGCACCGCAAAACGCGGCCAGTACGACTCGACGCAAACGGGACATAAGCCATTCGCCCGCGAATCTAGGCTTCGGCACGGCTTGGGCGTTCGGCCGGCGCGTCCTGCTCGCCGACGCTGGCCTTGGTCCCGTCAGCCTCGATGTCGGCGAGATGCTCGCGCACCTGCTTGCCGATGACGGCAGCGCCCGCGGCGCGGAACATCTGGTCGTGCATGCCCGGAACCGGGCTGACGACCTGTTTGCCCGTCAGTACACGCTGCCATCCGAGGTCCCAGGCGAACAGACGGCCCTTGAGCACCTGCTCGCTGCGGAAAATCTGCACGTTGCCGTCGTAAGGTGCCGGACGGTAGCGGACCTGCTGCGCCAGCAGATACTCCATGTACCAGCGGTTCTCGGCGACGGTGTGATCTTGCGCCGCATCCTTGATCAGGCCGAGCTTGAGCGCGAGGTCTGCAATGCCGAGCTTGCGCACGATCCGATACTGTTTGAGGAACGAGACCATCGACGACTCGCCTCGCATGGCCTTGCGGAAGTCGCGCGGGATGTTGTCCGCGCGCACCTGCATCTTGCGCAACTCGCGATCGTACCAGGGCATCATCTCGCGATAACCGGGGCACCAGGAATCGTTGAGGATGACGAGTTCGACCGTTTCGCCTTCGCGCCGAAGCTGATGCGCCGCCTCCAGCGACAACGCACCGAGCACGCACAGCCCCATCAGGATATAGGGACCTTTGGGCTGGGCCAGCCTGATCAGCCGCACGGCATCGGCGGCGATATCCTCGAAGGCGCGCGGCGGAAAATCGCGCGGCGGGCCTTCGGGCACCATGGGAATGTCGATCAGCGGCCGGCCGGAGCCGATCTGCTGAGCCAGTCCGAACAGCACGGCCGTGTTGTTGAGCGCGATGACGGGCGTGCCCGGCGCATTCTCGTTGTATCGGACGATATTGCGCGCTATCGCTTCCAGCTCGGCCTGACTCATGAAACCGCTGGCGCCGACACCCGCCACGGCTTTCGGCGCGTCGATCCCGGCACTGGGCGCCTGTGGGCGTTGTGCTGCGCTATCGACGGTTTCCAGCATCTCGCGCCACTTCGCCAGATGCCCGTCGATCGTCTCGATGTCGTAAATGTCCGTGTCGCCTTCGCAGGAGATGCGCCAGCCTTCAGGACGCCGAACCATGAAGAAGTTCAGGTCGTAGAGCGCGCCCGCGTTGTAGGAGGGCGAGGTGGTCGCGGCGAACTCCTGCCGGCGAACCTCGTCGCCCACGCCGACAAAGCTCTGCTGCAGGGCGAAATTGACGGGGCACAGCGGCGGGCGTTCGCCGTCGGCCACTTCGCCTGCCATCTCGATCATCTCTTCGAACGACAGATGCAGATGTTCGATGGCGTCGCTGAGCTTGGCGCCGCACTGTGCGGTCACGTCGGCGAGGCTGCTGTCGGCCGGCACGTCGAGACGAAGAATGACCGTGTTGAGAAGCGGTCCGATCACGCTTTCGAGTTCCTGCTGGTCGCGCACCGACATCTGCGTGCCCATCGTCACCCGGTTCTGACCCGTCGCCGCTTGCAGCGCCATTGCAAGGCCCGCCGCCGCCACGCTGAACAGGGTGACGCCCTGGGCCTTGGCGGCCGCACTCAGGCGGTCGCCGAGCGCACCGGGCAACAGGATCGAGCGAATCACGCCCTGGAAGCGCCGCTCCTGCGGCCGGGGACGATCGCCGGGAACCTCGAAGCGGTGGAAATCCCGCAGTTCCTGGCGCCAGTGTGCGCGCGCGCGGTCGAGCGCACCGCTGGCGAGGAACTCTTCCTTCCACAGCGCGTAGTCGCCGTGATGAAGCTCGACATCGGCGAATCTGGGATCGTGGCCGGCATGCAACGCGGCCAGCCCTTCCACGAGTTCGCACACCAGGCTTGCGAACGACCAGCCATCGATCACAAGCGAATGGAACGTCAGTTGCAATTCACCCTGCGTGAGCGACCTGGGCAGCCACACGGCGCGGAAGAACGACGGGGACGACAGTTCGAACGGCGTGCTGGCCTGCAGCCGGCCGACACGCTCGGCCTCCGCGAGGGCAGCCTTTTCCTCGAAGCCCGTCAGGTCGACCACGTCGAGCTGGAACGGGACGCGGCTCGCGACCTGCTGGCGCAGCCCGGCGCCCGTCATCTGGAAGCCGGTACGCAAGATCTCGTGTCGCGCGACCAGTTCGCACAGCACCTGTTCGATGCTCGCGGCTTTCAGCGGCCCCGACAACTGCAGCCGGAACGCGCTGTTGAGCGCGGAAGCTTTCGGCGACGCCTTCTGCTCATGCCAGAACCGTGTCTGGCAGGCGGTCGCCGGAAACAGCGCGTAGCCGGCTTCGATCTCGTAGTCGGGGGCGAGATTCAGGGTGATCCCGTTCATCGCTCAGACTCCCTCCGCATGCCTGCGTTTGAAGTTGTGGATCGACGGCCTCATGACGGCAGGCGCCTGTTTCACCTCGTTCTCCTGCGTACCGTCGAGGGTCGCCGCCAGTTCGGCAACCGTGACGTTCTTCATGAGTTGACGGGCGTCGACACCCAGTCCGCGCTCGTTCATCCGTGCAACGATGCGGAACAGATGGAGACTGTCTGCGCCGAGGCTGAAGAACTGCTGGTCGATGTCGACATGTTCGAGGCCGAGCACGTCCGCCCAGATGCCGGCGATCGTCGCCTGGGTAGGCGTCATCGCTGCCGGTTCGCTGGCCAGCTCCGCAGGTTCCGTGGCAACGACGATCGGTTCGGCCGCCACGGGCACCGGTTCGCTCGCGGCCGCCACCGGTTCGGCAGGCGCGGGCGCAGGCGGCACCACCTTCAGCGCCACGTGCGGCCGGCGGACAGGCGTTGCGACCATATCGGCCGTCGGCACGGGCAGGGCTTTGCGCTCGAGCTTGCCACTGCTTGTCTGCGGCAGCGCGTCCAGCTTCATCCACAGGGTCGGCACCATATACGTCGGCAGTGTGGCGGCAACATGCGCCGCGACCGCGCCCTGGTCGAGCGTGCCGGAGGCAGCTTCGACGATGTAGCCCACGAGGCGTGCACTGCCGCTCACCGTATGCAGCGCGACGGCGGCTGCGGCCACGCCGGTCGCCTTGCGCAAGGCGGCCTCGATGTCTTCGATCTCGATGCGGAAGCCGCGCAGTTTGATCTGCTGGTCGCGGCGGCCGAGATGTTGCAGCGAGCCGTCGGCAAGCCGCCTTGCGAGATCGCCCGTGCGGTAGAGGCGGCGCGGCGCGCTGCCCTCGATGGCAATCTCCCTGAAGGCGGCCTCGGTGAGGTCGGGACGGTGCAGGTAGCCCTTGGCGAGGCCTTCACCGCCGATCCACAGTTCGCCGCTCACGCCTTCCGGCGCCAGATGGAAATCGTCGGGCAGCACGTGCATATCGGTATTGGCGACGGGCGCGCCGATCAGCACAGGCTGGTTCGCCACCACGCGCGCACCGGACGACCAGATCGTCGTCTCCGTCGGGCCGTAGAGGTTCCACACCTCTTCGCCCGTTGCAAGCAGCTGGTCGGCGAGATCGCGCGGCAGGGCTTCGCCCGTGCAGATGATGCGGAAGTTGGCCGGTGCCTTGAAGCCCGCTTCGAGCAGCATGCGCCACAGCGACGGCGTTGCCTGCAGGATGGTGGCCGCTTCGTCCTTCAGCCGGTCCACCAGTTCGTAGCCCGTGCGCACCTCGGCATGGCCTGCGATGAAGGTCCGCGCGCCGACGATCAGCGGCAGGTACAGCTCGATGCCCGACGTATCGAAGGTGAACGTGGTGACCGCGACGATGCTGTCGCTAGCCGTAAAGCCCGGCTTTTCCGCGATCGACAGCAGCACGTTGGTCAGCGCGCGGTGGGGAATCTCCACGCCCTTGGGCTTGCCCGTCGAACCCGACGTGAAGATCACGTAGGCGGAAGCCGCATCCGACACAGCGGGCAGCGTGACGGCCTGATCGTCGGCCTGGGCGAGGAAAGCCTCCAGTTCCAGCACGCGATGCGTGCCCGGTTCCAGCACGGTGCGGCTGGTCGCATCGCTGAGGATCGCAGCGATGTCGGCGCCCTCGAGAATCACCTGCAGGCGGGCAGCCGGCATCATCATGTCGAGCGGCACGTAGGCACAACCGGCCCGCCATACGCCGATCATGGCGGCCACGGTCAGCGCCGTGCGGTCCATCGCCAGCGCGATCCGTGAACGCGGTGCGATACCTGCCGCCACCAGCTTGCGTGCGATCCGGCTGGCGTGTGCATCGAGTTCGCGATACGTCAGGCGCCGCGCTTCGTCCGATACCGCCGTCGCATCGGGCGTCTTGCGGGCCTGCGCGGCGAGCATCGCGGGAACGGTCTGCGACAGATCGTAGTCGCGCTGCGTGGCATTCAGCTCGTCGCGAAGGTAATGGATCTCGGCTTCGTTCAGCAGCGGCAGGGCCGCGATGGGCGTCTCGGCATCCCGTGCGATGGCCGTCAGCAAGGTTTCGTAGTGACCGAGCCAGCGCTGTGCGGTCGCTTCGTCATAGATGTCGCTGTTGAAGTCGCAATCCAGACGCAGGCCCTGTGCCGATTCGATGATGTTGATGAACAGATCGAAGTTGCTATAGGCCTTTGCGTTCGGCGTGAAGCGCGTGGCGATGCCCGCCATGTCGAGTTGTCCGTCGACCTTCTCCAGGTTGAACTGCAGATCGGTCAGCGGCAGGCGGTTGAAATCACGCTTGATGCCGAGGTCGCGCACCAGTGCGCCATACGTATAGTTCTGACGGTCGCCTGCGTCGTAGACGTGATCGCGTACTGCCTTCATGTGAGCAGCGAAAGGCTTGTCGCGGTCGAACCGGACGCGCATCGGCAGGAAGTTGACGCAATGTCCGGCGAGCAGCGCTTCACCCGCTTGAGACTGGCCGGCCATCGGTGCGCCGAGGACGATGTCGTCACTGCCGGCCAGACGCCCGAACAGCACTTGCGCGGCGCCGAACAGCGCGGCAAACAGCGAGCAGCCCTGTTTCGATGCCGTCGTTTTCACCTGCTTGAGCAGATCGGCGCTCAACTGGCGCGTCGTCGAGGCGCCGCGGAAGCTCTTGATTTCCGGGCGCGGGCGATCGCCGGGCAACATGAGTTGAGGCGCCGGTTCGCGATGCAGGTTCATCCAGAAGTCGCGTGCATTCGCGTCCGCGCCGGCTTCATCCTGCGCCTTGGCAAACGCGAGGAAGCTCTGCACCTCGTCGAGTTCGGCTTGCTTGCCCGTTACTTCGGCCTCGTAGAGCGCTTGCAGATCGCGCAGGATGATGTTGATCGTCCAGCCATCGCAGATGATGTGGTGCGCCGTGAACACGAACGCCCACTTTTGCGCTTCGAGCCGGACCAGCGCGGCGCGTACCAGCGGCGCGCGGGTCAGATCGAACACTTCGTGCGCTTCGGCTTCGACGATCGTCGCGAGTTCGGCGGCGGGATCGGCGTGGCTGGACAGGTCGATGTGCTCGAGCGGCACGGTCGTCGCGGGGTCCACGAACATCGTGTCGCCGACGCGCGAGAAGTGCACGCGCAATGCGTCGTGACGGGCGATCGTCGCTGCGAACGCGCGTTCGAACGCGGCCTCGTTCAGGTTGCCCATGAGTTCGAGCGTGAACGACTCGTTGAATGCCAGCGACGCTTCGTTGCCCAGTTGCGCCGACATCCAGATCTCTTTCTGCGGCTCGGTCAGCGGCGCCTGCGTGAGTTGCACGGGCGCAGGTTGCGGCGCGTTGCCGAGAATGCCGACACGTTGCAGCGCGTCGATACTCGCGATGAACGCATCGCCGATCTTGCGGATGTCTTCGTCCGAATGGCTCGTCGTCAGGAAGCAGGGGAAGCCTTCCATCACGTGCACGCCGAGATAGCGCATGTACGGATAGAACAGGCTGCCGAGCCGGTCTTCGCTCGCGAAGCTGACATAGAACCAGCTCGAGAACGATTCCGCCCGCGCGGCGATGCCGACTTTCTCCAGATACGCATTGATACGCTGCACGAGGCCGTCCATGCGGGCCGCGAGCGTTTCCTGCAGCGACGGGCCGGCTTCCTTCAGATGCAGCAGCACGGCTTTCATCGCGGCCAGCACGACGGGGTGACGCACGAAGGTGCCCGCGAAGAAGGTCGGCGGGACTTCCGGCACGGAGTTGTCGCCGAATTGCCACTGGCCGCCGTCGAGCGCATCCATGTATTGCGTGGTGCCGGCGAGCACGCCGACGGGCAGGCCGCCGCCGACCACCTTGCCGTAGGTCGCCATGTCGCCCTTGATGCCCCAGTAGCCCTGCATGCCGGCCGGGTGCACACGGAAGCCCGTGACGACTTCGTCGAAGATCAGCGCGGATTCATTGGCGGCTGTGATTTCGCGCAACTGCTGCACGAATTCCTTCGGACGCAGATTCGGGTGACGCGACTGCACGGGCTCGAACAGCACACCGGCGATATCGTCGATGTTGGCCTTGATCCATTCCAGGCTTTCCGTGCGCGCGTACGGCAGCACGACCATGTTGCCGACAGACTGGTTCGGGATGCCAGGGGCGAGCGGGAACGCGCGCGGCACGCCGGCTTCGCTACCGGGTTTGACGAGCACTTCGTCGAACTGGCCGTGATAGTCGCCGTCGAAGCAGACGATCTTGTCCTTGCCCGTCACCGTGCGCGCGAGGCGCATGGCAGCCATCACGGCTTCCGAGCCGGTGTTGCAGAACGTCACGCGCTGATGGCCCGTCATGTCGGCGAACATCTGCGCGACTTCACCCGCGAGCGGCGACTGCGGTCCGATCGCGAAACCTTCGGCCATCTGCGCGTTGACGGCGTCCACCACGAAATCGGGCGTGTGGCCGAATGCGGTCTGGCCGTAGCCGTTGACGATATCGATATATTCGTTGCCGTCGATATCCCAGATCTTCGAGCCCTTCGAGCGCTGCGCGACGATCGGATAGACGAGTTCCTTCCATTCTTCACGGAAGCCGCTCGCGGTGCGCGGATCGGCCAGCACCGATCGATAGGATTGCGTACGGGATTTCGATTGAGGCGTTTTGGCCGAGTAGCGCGTGGTCAGATCGACGATGAACGCCTTTTGCGCATCCGTGATTTCGGCCGATTTGCTTGCGCCGGGCTTGTAGGCGGTGAAGCGCGTCGGCCGGTTTTCCTCGAACTTGATTTCCGGACCAGCGGCGCGCACAGGCGCGGCAGCCGGTTGCGGTGCGGCGGCTACGGGCGCTGCCGCGACGATCTGCGCGGGCGCCACGGCGGCCTGCACGGCGGCGGCAGGTTGCGAGATTGCGACGGGCGCGCCTTGCAGCACGTCGAGCTGACGCGCCATCAGGGACTGCATCGCAGCGATCTGGTCGCGGATCACCGACTGGATATCACCTGTCACTGCGCTCGGCGTGAACTGCGCAGCCGCCACAGGCGCTGCTGCCACGACGACGGGCGCAGCAGCCGCGGCAGCAACCGGCGCAGCGACGGCAACGGGTGCGGCCTCGACGACTGCCGGCGCAGCCGGCTGGGCCGGGTCGGGCGGCAAGGTGCTGTCGAGGAACTGCGCGAGCGCGGGCAGCGTCGGATAGTCGCTCATGATCTGCCGGAAGCTGATCGTGACGTCATAGCGACGGCGCAGTTGCCGCGAGACCTGTCCCATGAACAGTGAGTCGTAACCGAGATCCCAGAAGGTGACATCCGGATCGGAGATGTCGGGTGCCTCGCCGGACAACTCGGCAAGAAGCGATGCCAGTTCGGCAATGAGACGCGGTTTGCGATCGATCTGTACGGTTTGGTCCATGGTGGTCTGTGTAGTAGTAGTGATGATGATGGCTTCGGGCATGGCAGGCGCGGCAATGACCGCGGCTTGCGTCGTGAGGTTGCTTGACGAAGCAGATGCGGCGGCAGAGGCAGACGCAGATACCGGCGCGTCGATCCAGTACCGTTCCCGTTCGAACGGATAGGTCGGCAGCGAAATACGGCGAGCGGTTTCGCCCTGAACGACGGTCCAGTTCGGCGTGACGCCGTTCAGCCAAAGCCTCCCGGTCGCCTCGGCGAGTACGGCAAGCTCCTGGTCGCGCATCGCGAAATCGGGCAGGGAGGCCAGCGCGCCCAGATGCCGGTCTCTCGGCAAGCCCTGCATGACAAAGGTCGACAGCGTCCGGCCAGGGCCGATTTCGAGCAGCAGCGGCTTGCTGTCGGCCGTCACCGTGGCGAGTGCATCGCTGAAGCGCACCACGTCACGGCAATGGCTGGCCCAGTAACGTCCGCGCACCGGCTGATCCATCGACGCCCATTGCCCCGTCACCGACGACACATACGGAATCTTCGGGATCGCAAAGGTAAGCGTATCGGCGACCCGCGCAAGATCTTCGACGACGCCGGACATCATGCGCGAGTGGAATGCATGCGAGGTATGCAGCCGCCGATGATCGATGTCGGCTGCCTTCAGTTTCGCCTCGAACGCTTCCATCGCCGCGAAGGGGCCGGCCACCACGCTGAGCGACGGCGCGTTGACGGCAGCAAGATCGATCTCGTCGCCCATCATCGGGCCGAGCTCGGCCTCCGACAGGCGCACGACCAGCATCGCGCCCGGCTCGGCCGACTGCATGAGTGCGCCGCGTTTCGCGATCAGATACAACGCATCTTCGAAGGCGACCGCTTCGGCGACGCAGGCCGCGACCAGTTCGCCGACGCTATGGCCGATCATCGCCGTCGGTTTGATGCCGCGCGACATCCACAGCTGCGCGAGCGCATATTCGACGAGGAACAAGGCCGGCTGCGCGTAGATCGTCGAGCGGATGGGATGCGGCGTGTCGGCGCCTTCCGGTGCCTCGCTAAGCAGCAGCGTGCGGATATCCAGCCCGAGGTGGGGCGCCAGCGTGACGGCACCCTTGTCGATCCACTCGCGAAAGACCGGTTCGCTGCGATAGAGCGCGGCGCCCATGCCCGGATATTGCGAGCCCTGTCCGGGGAACATGAAAACGACAGGGCCGGCCGTCTGCGGAGCCTGAGCTTCGATCGCGCCTTTTTGCAGTTTGGCCTGCGCCTGTTCGAGACTCTCGGCAATCACGACGGCGCGATGCGTGAAGTCACGGCGGCCCGTTTGCAGCGTCGTGGCGACGTCAGCGAGCGAGAGGCCGGGGTTGGCGGCAAGATGTCCGGCAAGATTCGCTCTCGCGCGTTCGAGCGCGGGCGCGCTTCTCGCCGAGAGCGGCAGAATCTGCGGCTTGTCCTGTGCGCCGATTTGTTCCGTGTCTGCAACATCGACACGGCACGGTGCTTCTTCCAGCAGCAGGTGGACATTGGTGCCGCCCACGCCGAACGAACTCACACCTGCGCGGCGCGGCGTCGGGCCATCGGCCCAGGGGCGCTTTGCCGCGTTGAAGAAGAACGGGCTGTTCGTCACGTCGATGCCGGGGTTCGGCGCGCGGAAATGCGTGAGCGGCGGCAGCGTGCGGTCGCGCAGCGCAAGCGCCGCTGCCATAAAGCCCGTGACGCCCGCTGCCGCATCGAGGTGTCCGACATTGGCCTTCGCCGAGCCGAGCGCGCAGAACTGGCCGCCTTCGACGCCACCCAGACGGAATGCCTGCACGAGGCCCGCGAATTCGATGGGGTCGCCGAGCGGCGTCGCCGTGCCGTGCGCTTCGATATAGCCGATGGTGGCGGGATCGATGCCTGCCTCGGCGTGCGCGATGGCAATCGCGCGGGCCTGCGCATCGACGCTCGGTGCCGTGAAGCCGACCTTGTCGGAGCCGTCGTTGTTCATGCCGACGCCGCGCACCACGGCATAGATCGGGGCGCCGTCGGCGATCGCGTCGTCGCGCCGTTTGAGCAGGACCACGCCCGCGCCGCTGCCGAACACCGTGCCTTTGGCATTGGCATCGAACGGACGGCACACGCCGTCGGCGGCGCCCATGCCGCCTTCTTCGTAGAAGTAGCCGCGCTTCTGCGGGAACGTGATCGACACGCCGCCAGCCAGCGCCATGTCGCAGCGTCCCGCGCGAAGATTTTCGACCGCGAGACCGATTGCCGTTAGCGACGTGGAGCAGGCCGTCTGCACGGAAATCGCCGGGCCTGTGAGACCGAGCTTGTACGCCGTGCGGGTGGCGACGAAATCGCCGGCACCGACCAGCTTCTGATACTCGCCGATCTGGAACTGGCTCGTGAATTCGTCGATCACGCCGCGATCGGTCAGTACGTGCTTGAGGAAGTAGGTGTTCATCGACGTGCCGGCGAACACGCCGACCGCACCGGCGATCTTCGCGGGGTCATAGCCGGCATCTTCGAAGGCTTCCCACGCGATTTCGAGGAACAGCCGCTGTTGCGGATCGGTCAGCGCAGCCTCGCGTGCCATCACGCCAAAAAAACCGGCATCGAACCGGTCGACGTCCGCGAGGATCGGGCGTGCCTTCACATAGCGATCTTCGCGGCGCGTGCTGTCGTCGAAACTGTCTTCCAGTTCTGCAACATCGAAATGCGTGATGCAGTCGCGTCCTTCGAGAATGTTGCTCCACAGCTCGCGGACATTGCGCGCGCCCGGAAACCGTCCCGACATACCGACGACGGCGATCGCGCCATCCTGCACATCGCGGCGGCCGCGGACGGAGCCTTGCTGTGCCATGCCGAGCGTGTCACGCAGATGGGCGACGAGCGCCTCGACATTGGGATGGCGGAACAGATCCACCAGCGCGACTTTCGCCGATACGTCGCGGGCGATGATCGCGTGCGCGCGCATCAGATCGAGCGAGCGCAGTCCGAGGTCGAAGAAATTCGCGTGGCGATCGACGGGATTGCCGAGCAGCCCCTCGAACACTGCCGCCAGCCTGGCGGCGATGTCTTCGTCGCCTGTCGCGGATTCGGCGGGTGCCGCGGAAGGCGTATCGAGTCTCGCCAGCAAGGTCTTGCGGTCGATCTTGCCGTTCGGCGTCAGCGGGAAGTCCGCCATCGCGCGCAGTTCCGTCGGCACCATATAGTCGGGCAGGGCAGCCTTCAGATGAGCGCGCAAGCCGTTGAGGAAGGTGGCAGCCGTTGCATCGGCAACGTCGGCCTTCACGAAGCCGGCGATCGCCTTGCCCATGCGGCCTTCGAATGCCGCAACGGCTGCATCGGCGACGCCGGGTGCCGCGCGCAGCGCATGCTCGATCTCGTCGAGTTCGATGCGCTTGCCGGCGATCTTGATCTGCCGGTCATTGCGGCCGAGGAAATCGATCGCGCCGTCGGGGCGGCGGCGAACCAGATCGCCCGTGCGATAGAGCTTCGTGCCGGGCGAGAAGACATCGTCGATGAATTTCTCGGCGCTCAGTTCGGGCCGGTTGAGATAGCCCAGCGCGACGCCGTCGCCGCCCGTGACGAGTTCGCCGACTTCGCCATCGGCAACGGGCACGAGCTTGTCGTCGACGATATGCACGCGCGTGCCGGCGATCGCGTCGCCAATCGGAATGGCATCGCCGCTGGCCAGCGCCGCGCTGTCGCGCGGGATGCGGTAGCAGCAGGTGAAGGTGGTGTTCTCGGTCGGGCCGTAACCGTTGATGATCTGCAGCGCGGGATGCGCCGCCATCACCTTGCGGATATGCACGGGCGACAGCACGTCACCGCCCGTCAGCACTTCCTTCATCGGCGAGAAGGCTTCGAGCCGATAATCGGCGAGCGCGTTGAAGAGACCCGCCGTGAGCCACGCGCTCGTCACGCTGAATTGCGCGATGCCTGCGGCGATTGCATCGAGCGAAGGTTGAACCTCGCTGATGATGGCCGCGCTGCCGCCGTTCAGCAGCGGGCCCCAGATTTCGAGCGTGCTGGCGTCGAAGGCGAGCGGCGCGAGGTTGAGAAAGCGGGTCTGCGGCGACAGGCCGGTGAAGGTCTGACCGTGCACCAGACGCAGAATCGCGCGATGCGGGACGATCACGCCCTTGGGTTTGCCCGTCGAGCCGGACGTATACATGATGTAGGCCGCGTCGTCGCGGCTCACGGGCTGCAGGGGCGCACGATCGGCCGTTGCCGACGCGCTCACGATTGCGGCCAGATCCATCCAGGTGCCGTTCAGGTCGCCCACGCTGGCGAGCGCGGCGCTGTCGGCGATCATCAGCTTCGGCGCGCAGTCGGACACGATGAAATCGAGTTGCGTGCGCGGATAAGCCGGGTCGAGCGGCACATAGACAGCGCCCACGCGCAGAATCGCCAGCATCAGCGCCAGCGTGTCCCGGCTGCGCGGCACCATGATCGCGCAGCGCTCGCCAGGTTCGAGTCCCAGATTGCGCAGGACGCTTGCCATCCGGGCCGAACGTTCGCCGAGGGCGGCGTAGTCTTCTTCACCCGTGGCGTCGATCACAGCAAGATGATGGGCAAACTCCGCACATACGGTGTCGAAGCGCGCGGCCACGCCGGGCACATGGTCGGTCCCGCCCGGCACGTTGCCTGGAAATTCATCTCTGTGTGACATGTGCCGCTCTCCAGTGATTTGAAAGGCCGTGTGCTGGGCCACGTCTCTTGATGCGCGCACGGAAAACGCACATAGGGTGGCCGGCTACAGCAGGCAAAAGCAGGTCGGGGCGATGCGCGCCCGCCCCATGCCTTACGTACGAAAATTGCGGTTAGTGAAAGTTAAACTTCTGCGGGGTGCCTATCCGTACGCCGTCGCACACACTAACGACGCAACAACACATCGATTTCGCAAGTGTTCGGACTCCCACAGTGCCGGGCGCGCAATCGTTTGAATCCGGCGATGCGCGCGCGTTTGTTTCGGCGACGAAACAGGGGCAGTCGAGCGTCGTTCCGGACGCAACCGCCGTGAATCGATGGCCGGTTTTCACGTTTAGCGTTGGATTCCTAATTGATACGTCGGCATTGTTGACGTCTGCGCAAAGCGTCGCGACGTTCCTGTCGGTTTTTAGCGGCATGCATGGCGTGCGCGCGCTGTCGGGCGATTCGATGCCGTGACGCGGGGCGTCGACGTCGCTGGACTCATCCGGGATGAAGACACAACGCTCCCATCTCGACGATCGACAAGTCCGTGCGCCGCGCCGCGACCGCGCCCGCGCAACCCGCAACGGAAGACAGCGTGCGAACGCGCCAATGCGCTGCTTCCTGCACGTCGCCGCCGACCACGCGCGGCGTCGTATCTCCGTGCACGGACACGTCGAATTCGAAATGCGTGGGCGGCAGAATGAAGCCTGTGCCGAGCGCTTTCAGGCACGCCTCTTTGCGCGCCCAGCTTTCGAAGAAGACGGTCTGTTGTTCGGCCTGGGGCGTGGCCGCGTAGTCGGCCCGTTCCTGCGACGAGAAAACGTCGAGCGGCAGCGTGTCTTCAATGACCCGGATTCGCTCGATGTCGATGCCGATCTCGATACCGTTCGCTATCGCGAGGGCGGCCGTATTCTCGCTGTGACTGAGATTGAAGCAGAGCATCCAGTCACGAGGCTGGCTGGTGCAATACGGCTTGCCATCCGGGCCATAACCGATCGCGACATCCGACGGCGATACGTCAAGGTAGTGGCCCAGCAGCCGTCGTAGTTCGCCGCGTCCCGCGATAAAGCGGCGCCGATGCAGATCGAAGCGGAACTTGCCGGCGCGTTCGCGTTCCTGGGCGCCGAGTGTGTTCCAGTAGCCTTCGATATCGTCATCGCAGGCTTCGAGATCCCACTGCCATACGTGGACTTGCGGCGCAGAAGGCGGAGTCAGGAAAGAAGACATGGCAACGACCACGCAACGCGAAATGAATCAGATTTGCAACCTGACTTCGCGATGATGTTGCGGACGCAACGTGTATCAGGCGACAACGCAACCATCGACAACTCGCCTGAATGAATCGATGACAGCAGTTGCGCAGGTGCACGATAGCGTGCGAGCGGCATGTGACGGCCGTTCTCCCACGCTATCTTTTCAAGACACGCTTCGAAGCTGCGACGTGCGAACCGGCGTGCTGCGTGCGGCCGGTGAGGCCGCCGACATCATGCCCGGCGCGCACCTTAGCTCACCGTCTCGGCTTCGCGCAGACGCGGCAGCAGGCGGTCGAATTCACGCTTCACAAGACCGTAGCATTCGCATGCGCGCGCTTCGAGGCCCTTGCGGTCGAGCACGCGGATATGGCCGCGGCTGTGGTGAATCAGACCGTCGTTGTGCAGCTTGCCGGCCGCTTCCGTGATGCCTTCGCGGCGCACGCCGAGCATGTCGGCGATCAGCTGTTGCGTGACGGACAGATCATCCGATGCGACGCGATCGACTTCGATCAGCAGCCAGCGGCACAGTTGCTTGTTCAGCGAATGGTGACGGTTGCAGGCTGCCGTTTGTGCGACCTGCGTGAGCAGCGCGTGCATGTAGAGCAGCATCAGGCGGCGCAGGAAGTCGGAGCGCGCGAACTGCTGGCGCAGCGCCTGTGCCGTCATCCGGTAGGCAAAGCCCGAGCACTGCACCTGCACGCGGTTCGGCATGGTTTCGCCGCCCGTGAGCACGGGTACGCCCGTCATGCCTTCGCGTCCGACAGCGGCGATCTCGACAGAGCCGCCGTCTTCCATCGTCGAGAGCATCGAGATGATGGCCGTCGTGGGAAAGTACACGTGATGAATGCGTTGCCCCGAATCGCACAGCAACTGCTCCGTGCGCAGATGGACGAGTTCGAGATGGGGAGCAATGGCTTGCCACTCGTGAGAAGGCAATGCGCCGAGCAAATGATTGCCGTGCAGGTCGGATTGAAGCGTCAGCATGATCGGTCCTCGCATGAAGTCGTGCGCTGCACGACCCCCTTGTCTTTTTAACCCGGTGCTGTTCGCTCTCAATGCCTGCCGCCTGGCTCGCGGCGAGATTCGTACAGACCGGCCCCGTCAACCCGCCGTCGATGCGATTGTTTTGACTGTCTGCATCGAGGCTGGCTTTCACCACGCCGAGCATTTAGCGAGGACTGTGCCAATCGACGGGAAAATGAGTACTGGTGCGGCGCAGCGTGGTGTTGCCCACCATTGATGCGGATCAAAATGTGTCGATTTGTTTCAAATCTGCACAACGCGGTTTGGCGGCGGATTCGAGAAATTGTCTTAACTTATACGTGCTAACTCGCTGATTTATCGGGATTTGAAAATAATCGCCTGCATGCGGTCGATGCGTTTTCAGAGTTGAAACATGGGCGAAACGCCCACCTAAGAGCGATTCCGGACGTAACCGGATTTGATTCAGATGTGTTCTATCGTTTTCGTGCGTTCCCGCACCGAAAGCCGATTTTTAGACGGCATGCCGCGCGGCGAAATCTGATTGTGTCGTACGAATAGCAACAATCATCAGAGGAGTGTTGGCGCGCGCCCGCTATTTGTCAGTTGGATACGCAGTTGCCGTCCAGTGGGCCTCGCAAACGTTTTTCATCGATACCGTCGAGGCGATGACGATCGCGCGGCTTGTCCCATCGGATCATCAGCGCTGCCTGGTATGAGGCGTGTCGCACGTAACGGGCGCGATGCTGCATAGCCGCGTCGAATCAGATCGGGTGAAATGGTTCGACAAGGGGCGCACTGCGCGCGCGATCCGGAGAGCGGGCGATTGCGACGCGATCGGGCCGTGTCCGGTTTGTCTCATGGATGAGATAACGGATGACAGGCGGGATGAAAGGCGCAATGAAATACCCAATGAAAAATGGAGCGGCACATAGGACCATTTGCATACCGGGCCAGGTCGACAACTGCCGCGCCTGGTCGTGTCGTGCGCGCAGCCACGGCATCATCGATGCCAAAGCGCCTCGAAAGTGTGTGTGCACGTACAGAGCGACACATACAAGATCGGTTTCAATGGCGCTCAAGCATGCGATCCATGTGAACAATCTCCGGGGCGAGGTCGCGCTATATCACGTGCAGGCAGGTAGGCCAGTGGACATGCGCAAGTCTGATGACGTGAGGTCTGTCGGTACACGTGACGATTGAAAGCAGTCGATGACGATCCGTTGTCATGAGACGACCGAATACTGGAGAGGAAGTATGTTGCATGACCAGTTGGTGGCCGGTATCGATCGATAGGGTAGAAGCGGTGAGAGACGATTCGCTTTATCGATTTGCATGCGGCCTGCTAATTGATTCGATTGGTAAAAAACGTAACGACTGTAACCGCAATCGCTTGACGGACCTATGTGTGCAGTACTTTCGATGCAATTTTTCCCCATTGCGCAGACCTGTTGCGATGTGCGTCAGACTTCGCTTCACGACGCGTTGCACGAAAGTAACAATTGGTCGGAGGGAATACCCTCTCGGGTGGTTTCCCAACTGGCGCATCCAGATAAAGCGAAGCAACGTATTGTTCACTAATAAAAAATGACACGAGGGCACGTGATCAACACTTATCGCAGGCGAAAACGCCGCATCGGGGAGAAGGATGATGGAACAAACCAATAAAGAACGTTCCTTGGTCAGCAAGGTCATGGATGGACTCGTGACCGGGATCGTCGAAGAAAAGTACGGTGCGGTCTTACCGCCGCAAGACGTATTGTCGAAGGAATTCGACGTCAGCCGCACGGTGATGCGCGAGGCGCTGTCGATGCTGCTCGCGCGGCACATGCTCGACGTGCGGCCGAAGATCGGCACACGCATCAGGCCGATGCACGACTGGCGCATGATCGACGAGGACGTCGTGAACTGGCGTTTCCGCGCGACGCCCGACCCCACGTTCCTGCGTGACGTGATCGAGTTCCGCGTGCTGATCGAACCGCGTGCGGCTGCACAGGCCGCGACGCGTGGCAATGCTTCGGACATCGCTGCGATCCGCGATGCGTTCGAGGCTTTCCGCAACAGTCCGCCGGGAGAACCTGGCCATCAGACTGCGGATGAGGCGCTGCCTACGCGTATCGTGATTGCAAGCGGCAACCAGTTCTTCCAGCAGATGGCCGCCATCATTCGCGGTGCGTTGTCGGCATTGAAGCCGCTCGTCGATCTGCCGCCCGCCGCATGGGAAGAGACGGTGCGCCTGCATTCGCGCGTGGTCGATGCGATCGAACGGCACGATGCGAAGGAAGCGGAAACGGCCGCGATTGCGCTGATCGATTTCTCGATGAGCCGCATGAGCGCGGCGGTGCCGGACGAGTCGGCATGACTGTTGGCTGAACGCTGTTGGCTGACAGTCAGGCTGCATCGGATTGAAGTCGGCAACAGGCTGGACAGAAGCACGCTGCACACGGCAGTAAAAGCAGTACGGACCGCATGAAGGCAGTCTGGCGAGGCGATACGCGACATTTGCGACAATGTCGGCTGTCTCTCTCTGGATGAACCCACTTCTTGCGACGGATGAATCACGCAACAACCCACACCCCATCCGGGCAACCGGCGACGATACGCTGGGGCATCGTTGGCACAGGCCGCATCGCCCATCGTTTCGCGCAGAGCCTCGCGCATGTACCCCATTCGCGGCTGACAGCAGTCTGGTCGCGCCGCCGCGCTCCCGCTGAAACGTTTGCGCAGCAACACGGCGGACAAGCCCTCGATTCCTTCGAAGCCCTTCTCCAGAGCGGTATCGACGCGCTCTATATCGCGACGATGCAGGACAGTCACGCGCATTACGCCTGCGCCGCGCTCGAAGCCGGTATTCATGTGCTGTGCGAAAAGCCTGCCACGGTGAATACGGCGCAACTCGACCGTGTGATCGACAGCGCGCGCGCGTCGCAGCGGCTCTTCATGGACGCGATGAAGCCGCCGTTCTATCCGCTTTACCAGCAGCTGCGCGCGCATCTCGCCGCCGATCCCATCGGCGAGATCGGCCTCGTGCGTGCGGGCTGTTCGGTGCCCGGCGTGCCCGACGATCATCCGTCGCTGTCGTTCGAGCAGGCGGGCGGCGCGCTGCTCGATATCGGCATCTACGAGCTGTTTCTGGCCGTCGACTGGCTCGGCGCACCGCTTGACGTGCAGACGCTGGGGCGGCTCGGGAGCACGGGCGTCGATACCTTCGCGAGTCTCAACAGCCGCCACGAGAAGGGCATTTCGCAGCTCTTTTGCGGACTCGATCTGTTCGGCAAGGGCGATGCGTTTATTGCGGGAACGCAAGGTCACGTCACGATTCACGAGAACTGGTGGAACCCGACGCGCGCGACCGTGCGTTACACCGGCGGACGCGTGGTCGAACTCGACGCGCCGTTCGAAGGCGGCGGCCTGAACTACGAGACCGTGCATTTCTGCGATCTGATCCGCAGCGGCGCGCTCGAAAGTCCCGTCATGACGCACGCGAAGTCGCGCCAGATGATCGGGATGGCCGATGCAGCGCGCGCGGCGCTCGGCCTGCGTTTTCCGTGCGAATGAAACAGCAGGGTGAGGGCGTGCAGTGATAGGATCGTCGCGGACGGATGCGGGTCGAGGCACGCGGAGGCACGTAGTGGCACATTGAAGCGGGCCGCAGCGGCCGCTGAAAACCCGCCCGGCCGTGATCGTTCTGTTATGTTTTCAAGCCGTTTGCAAGGAGCGCGATGATGCGCATGCTGGCCAGGTTGTGGCGCGAGTACAAGAGTCTCGTCGCGTTTATCGTTCTGATGGTGCTGTTTCGCAGCGCGATTGCCGACTGGAACGTCGTGCCGAGCGGCTCGATGCTGCCGACTATCCGCGAGGGCGACCGCATCCTCGTCGACAAGATGGCCTACGATCTGCGCATTCCCCTTACGCACATCGCGATTGCGCACCTGCACGATCCGCAGCGTGGGGACATCGTGACGATCGATTCGTCGGCTGCGCATGAACTGATCGTCAAGCGTCTGATCGGTCTGCCCGGCGATATCGTCGCGATGCGCGACAACGTGCTGTATGTGAACAATGTGCGCGCGAGCTATCAGCCGCTCGTACGTGCGCCGCTGCCGGGCGACATCGTGTCACCCGGCGATTACCTGACCGAGCGTTTCGAGGGCGTCGCGCATGTGGTGCGGCTGTCGGAAGTCGCGCCGAGTCCGCGCCGCTCGTTCGGGCCGGTGACGGTGCCGGCGGGCGAGTATCTGATGCTCGGCGACAATCGCGATGACAGCGCGGATTCGCGCTATTTCGGCTTCTTTCCGCGTGAAGAGTTGATGGGCCGCACCCGCCGCGTGGCGTTTTCGCTCGACCCGGATCACTACTACGAGCCGCGTTTCGACCGGTTCGGTGCGCGGCTCGATGCGGTCGCAGCGCGCTGATGCATAGCTGCGCGCGCCGCTGACGCTTCAGTGAAGATCAGGCAGCGCGCCCGGCGAGCGCCTGCGCGCACTCGGCGACCAGCGCCGGGCCGCGATAGATGAAGCCCGTGTAAAGCTGCACCAGCGACGCGCCGGCTTCGAGCTTGGCCTTCGCGTCCGCGCCCGAGAAAATCCCACCCACGCCGATGATGGGCACCTCGCTGCCCACTTCCGCGCGCAGCTTGCGAATCACTTCATTCGATGCGTCGAACACCGGGCGTCCCGACAGGCCGCCCGCTTCGTCGGCGTGCGGCAGACCTTGCACGGCCGTGCGCGACAGCGTGGTGTTGGTCGCGATCACGCCTTCGAACTTGTGGCGCAGCAGGGTATCGGCGATCGATTTGATCTGCTCATCGTCGAGATCGGGCGCGATCTTCAGTGCGAGCGGCACGAGCTTGCCGTGCAGATCGGCGAGACGTTGCTGCTTGTCCTTCAGTGCAGCGAGCAGCGCGTCGAGTTCGCCCGCGCCTTGCAACTGACGCAGGTTCTTCGTATTCGGCGACGAGATATTGACCGTCACGTAGCTCGCGAACGGATAGACACGTTCGAGGCAGAAGAGATAATCGTCGGCGGCGCGTTCGATGGGCGTGTCGGCGTTCTTGCCGATGTTCAGCCCGAGCGTGCCGCGATAGCGCGCGGCCTGGACGTTCTTCACGAACTGCTCGACGCCCATGTTGTTGAAGCCCATCCGGTTGATCACAGCATTCGCCTGCGGCAGGCGGAACATGCGCGGACGCGGATTGCCCGGCTGGGCGCGCGGCGTCACCGTACCGACTTCGATGAAGCCGAAACCGAGTGCGGCCAGTCCGTCGATGCACGCGCCATCCTTGTCGAGACCCGCGGCGAGGCCGACCGGGTTTCGGAACTTCAGGCCCATCACGGTGCGCGGCGAATCGGGCACGTGCGGCGCGAGCGCGCCCGCGATACCGGTGCGTCCGGCCGCGCCGAGCAGGCGCAGGGTGAGGTGGTGAGCGTCTTCCGCGTCCATGCGGAAGAGTTGGGCGCGTACGAGCGGATAGAGGGAACTGAACACGGCGGGGCGCCTGGCGGCTGAAAAATGGGAACCCGCTATTTTAACGGGTCGGCGCGGCGGCCATCGACGTTTCCGTTTTCAACTGCCGTCGCGCCGCCTTTCTGCTCAGCCGCGCCCGCGTATGCCGGCTTTCGCGGCTTCGACAGGGGAGAGTTCCAGCGCAGTGGGATCGAGCACTTTCCAGTTGCCGTCGAACAGGCCTTCGAGCGGCGTGAAGTTGGCCTTGTAGGCCATCTTCGGGCTTTCGCGGATCCAGTAGCCGAGATACACGTGCGGCAGCTTCAGGCTGCGCGCCTGCTCGATCTGCCAGAGGATGTTGTAGGTGCCGAAACTGGTGTGCGGCAGGTCGGGATCGAAGAACGTATACACCGACGACAACCCGTCGCCGAGGATGTCGATCATGCTGACCATGCGCAGCGTGCCGGGCATGTCGGGGTGGCCCGCATAGCCGGGATTGGCCGGTTCGCGGAACTCGACGAGCCGCGAGTTGATCCGGCTTTGTAGCAGAAACTGTTCGTACTGGTCGCGGCTGTCGCGATCCATGCCGCCGCCTGCGTGCCGCGCCGACTGATAACGCATATAGAGCGCGTAATGCTCCTCGTCGTAATGCAGCGGCGCGACGGTGGCGATCAGGTTGCCGTGACGTTTCCAGACGCGCCGCTGCGTGCGGTTCGGCGAGAAGCGCTCGACAGGCACGCGCACGGGCACGCACGCGCGGCAGCCGTCGCAATATGGGCGATACGTGAACACGCCGGAGCGGCGAAAGCCGGCCCGCACGAGTTCGGTATAGACGTCGGAGTTGATCAGATGGCTGGGCGTCGCAACCTGCGAGCGCGCGACGCGCCCTTCCAGATAACTGCAAGGGTAAGGCGCTGTTGCATAGAATTGCAGCGCCGAAAGCGGTGAAAGCGGCAGCTCATTGGGGTGAGTCACGTTGGCAGCTCTCGAAGCGTTTCTGGTTTTGCCAATCGGGCGCGCTGCTGGCTGTGTTCACCGTTAGCTTGCAGCCTTGCCCGAAGGACACGTGCATCACGACTTGCGTCGTTCGCGCGGCGGCGTCGGCCCTCGACCGCTCGCGCTTCACGCCGCCGGCGCCAAAAGATCGCGCAGGACGGTTTTGTCGAACGGCCAGGGGATCGGCGCTGCATCGACATTCGCGCGCACATGCGCAACGAAAGCCTTGCGCGCAATCTCGCGGCCGCCCAGCGACGCCAGATGCGACGTGTTCTGCTGGCAGTCTATCATTTCTATTTCGTGACGTCGCAAGTGAAAGACGAGCGCGGAGAGCGCGATTTTCGATGCATCCGTCACTTCCGCGAACATCGATTCGCCGAAGAACATCTTGCCGAACGACACACCATACAATCCGCCGACACGCTTGCCTTCGTGCCATGTTTCGATGCTGTGCGCTTGGCCGCGCCGATGCAATGCCGTGTAGGCGTCGATCACGTCGGCGGTGATCCACGTTCCGCGCTGGCCGTGGCGCGGCGCGAGCGCGCAGGCGCGCATCACGGCGGGGAAGTCGGCGTCGACGCGGATTTCCCAGGCATCGTCGCGCAATACGCGCTTGAGCGTCTTTTTCAGCGACGGCGAAATCTTGAACTCATCCGGACGCAGGATCATGCGCGGATCGGGTGTCCACCACAGCACGGGCTGTCCGTCCGAATACCACGGAAAAATGCCGCGCCGATACGCGTCGATCAGACGCGACGGCAGCAGATCGGCGCTTGCCGCGAGCAAGCCAGGCGCGCCGCTGGTGGCAGACAGCGCGCGCTCGACAGGCGGAAAGGGATCGTCGGGGCCGAGCCAGGGGACCATGCGACAGCTGGTGTGATCAGCCGTCGCGCAGCGAGCGGAAGATGTCGCCCGTGTGCAGACCGTAGTTGCCCGACGCGCGGTCGGTGAAGAAGAAGCGCAAGGTCTGCGCGACGGTCGGGAACGCGATGTCGCTCCACGGGATTTCATGCTCTTCGAACAGGCGCACTTCGAGACTCTCTTCGCCTGCTTCGACGTCGAGATCGAGCAGCCGTGCAAGATAGAACAGATGCACCTGATGCACATGCGGCACATTCAGTAGCGTGTACAGGTTTTGTACCTCGACGCGTGCGCCGGCTTCTTCGAGCGTCTCGCGCGCGGCGGCTTCTGAAGTCGTCTCGCCCATTTCCATGAAGCCTGCGGGCAGGGTCCAGTAACCGTAGCGCGGTTCGATCGCGCGGCGGCACAGCAGCACCTTGTTGTCCCAGACGGGCACGGTGCCGACCACGTTGCGCGGATTCTGATAGTGCACGGTGCCGCAGCTCGCGCACACGAAGCGCTCGCGGTTGTCGCCGGGCGGAATGCTCAGGCTCACGGCGTGGCCGCAGACGGAACAGAATTTCATAGAGAGGGGATGGGCAATGGTGATGGGAGTGTATCACCGGGCCGGGGCTTGACGATGTCGCTCGCGTGCGTGGCGCTGCCGTGTGCGCTTGATGGCAGGCCGCATTGAAGTCTGACGCGAATGGCGCGCAGAAAACAAAAAACCCGCCATTGGCGGGTTTGATGATACGACGGCTCTTGATATTACCTGGAGCATATGACCAGTAAGTACTGGTTGCGGGGGTAGGATTTGAACCTACGACCTTCGGGTTATGAGCCCGACGAGCTGCCAGACTGCTCCACCCCGCGTCCGTCGAAGAAAAGATTATAGGACAACCGCAGGCTCGATGCAATCAGTTTTTAAGAATCGACATGAAAGTGGTCAAAGCGACGGTGATCTGACTCGCCGCGACACGCGCATCGAATGCATGACGAAGGCGTGCCGTTCCTGTGAGAGCATGGTCTCGTCGCGCACGGCGCGTGCGCTAGAATCGCCGTTCTTCTGTGCCGCGCGAAGCTCGCAAGCGCTTCATCGCGCGGCGCGTATTCATCAACGCTCTCTCGACACGCCATGGACATCGCTCACGATTTGCAGTCGATCGCTGCGCAGGAACACACGCTTGTCTTCCCTCATTTCGACGCCGATACCGCGTGGCAACTCGGCGCGTATCTGCGTGAGGTCGCGACCGCGCGCGGCCTCTCGATCGCCATCGATATCCGTACCTTCGGTCAGCCGATGTTCTTTTCGATGGTAGGCGGCGCGACGCCCGACAACGTCAACTGGGCGCGCCGCAAGGGCAACACCGTCGCGCATTTCCGCTGCAGCTCATACGCGATCGGCCTGAAGCTGCAACAGTCGAACGGCACGCTCACGGACAAGCACGCGCTCGACAGCGCCGACTATGCGTCGCATGGCGGCGCGTTTCCGCTAAGCGTGAAGGGCGCCGGCGTGATCGGCTCGGTGACGGTATCGGGTCTGCCGCAGCGCTCGGATCATGAACTGGTGGTCGAAGCGCTGTGCGCGCAACTCGGCCATGACTACGGCAAGCTCGCGCTTGCGAAGGCCTGACGGATGCGCGTGCCACCTTATGCGTTGCTCGCCATCGCCATCGTCGCCGAAGTGATCGCGACATCGGCGCTGCGCGCGTCGGAAGGCTTCACGCGTCTGCTGCCTGCCGTCGTCGTGCTGCTGGGTTACGGCATTTCGTTCTACTGCCTGTCGCTTACGCTCAAGAGCGTGCCCGTCGGCATCGTCTATGCGATCTGGTCCGGCGTCGGCATCGTGCTGATCACGCTGGTGGCTATCGTGATGTATCGGCAGGTGCCGGATCTTGCCGCTGTCGCCGGGTTGAGCCTGATCGTCGCGGGCGTGGTCGTGCTCAATCTCTTTTCGAAGATGCAGGCGCATTGACGTTGCGCGGAACATCCGCTTGTGTCGAATGATCCGCTGCAGGTTGCTTCTTGCAGCGGGTCATTCGCAACCGGTCACTTGCAGCGGATCACCATCGAGCGGGTCTTCACGTTCGCCGACACCACGTTCGTGATGCTGCCGCCCGCTGTGCCGCCTTCGTCGTTATCCTTCGACACGATGTCGTAACCCGTCGCGCCGCAGGCCTTGCCCGCCTGCACATAGCACGACGCCCAGCTCGAGCTTGCGTCCGCGCCGCTGCAGCTGACTGCGAATCCCGTCTCGCCGTTGGGCAGATTGATCAGCGAGGTCGTATTCGACGACGCGCATGCGCCAAGGCTCGCGAGCGCGAGTGCGGCGAGCGGCAGCGCCGCGGCACGGATCGCGTGGGAGACAGCAGAGTGGCGCGCGCGCCGTTCGATCGACTTCATTACGTTTCCTTCTCTTCCAGAATTGATGTGCAGAGCGGGGCGCGGGAACACGGACGCGTGCGCTCGCGGCGTCCTGTCACGCGGACGGCGCGAGCGCGGGCGAACATCGCAGGCGATCAGGCGTCGGGTAGTGCGAACCGGCGTAAGCGCTTTAACGCACGTCGATGCAGCCGGTGCGGCTCGCTAACCTGTATTGCCCGATCGATCGTGCCCGACGGCATCTGTCAAACCCCCGACGCGAGGCCCGGATGGCCCACTTCCGACAGATCGAGACGGATACCTGCCCGCTCGACGGTGCGTCGGCTCTCGACGCCTTCTTCCGTCGCCGCGTCCTCCCAGATGCTGATCGCCTTCGGAATGTCGATACCGTGACTTTCCGCATATGCGAACCATGCATTGGCCGCGTCCGGTTCGGCGATCTCGCGCTCTCGAAGAAAATATTTTCCCATATCGTTGGTTCTCGTCCGGAAATTGCAGGTAACTGGAGGTAACGCGGCCGGGCGCGCGCCGGAATGGACGCGCAGAACTTATCGCGCGGCGCGCGGACTTATTGTCTATCGCACGTGGCGTGCCGCGTGCTGTCGATCTCATAACCGGCATCGACTCGCCGGCATGAACTCGCCGGCATCGACATCAGCGAACGAGAGGCGGATGTGGCAGAGCGGGTCAGCGGCCCTTATCGGGGCTATTACATCAGCGCGTCGGCGCGGCTCGTGCAGCCGCACGAGCCGGCGCGGCGCGCGGGCGAGCGGGAAGGGCTGTATGTCGGCTCGGTGAGCCTGTCGGAGCGCGGGCCGGACGATCCGCACCGCATGGAGACGCTGATCGGGATCGGCGACGAACATCGTTTCGCGACGGAAGACGAAGCCCTCGCATTCGTCGAAAAAGCGGGCCGTGCGTATGTGGACAGGCTGCTGGACGGGGCCTGACGCGAAATCGCGCAGCGGCGCTGGACATCACGCCAGTCCGGCGAGGGCCACGGTCGTAGCCGCAACCGCAGCATGCCCCACGCTGGACCGCCGCACGTCGCTACGAGTACCATAAAGCCCGCTGAATGGGCGAGCCGTCCGCGTGGCGCGTCCTATGGACCCACACGGCAACTCGCCCCGCCGGATTTTCCCGATGAGGTCACCATGGAGATTCGTTTTCCCGCCGACGCCCCCGCTTACCGCGACTTCAACCTGACGCTGGTGTTTCCGGCGCTGGTCGACGGTGAAAGGGTGCCGTGCGCGATTTCTGTCGAAGCGCTGGAAGATCACTTCGGCGCCAACACGAACGACACCGCCGGCTGGCGCCGCGCGGTCGCCGCAGGCCGCGAACGCATCGAAGCCGTTGCGCGCGAGCATCTGCTGATCAGCAATGGCACGCCCGTTCTGCTCAAAAGCGGCCACTTTCCGCCCGGCAATCTGGCAGGTACGTGAGACGGGCGCGTGCTGCGCGCGTTCTCAAACGACAGATGGTCTCGTGCGCGGCGGCCGCCGATCATGCCGGCTGGACACCCGTTTGCGGGATGGCGCGCTGCGCAGCCGCAAGCGACTGCGCAATGCCGGCCTCATACGAAGTCTTCATCACCGGGCCAATCAGCTTCGTCAATGCGGAGTCGTCGAGTATGACGGGGTCGGTCAGCAGGTAGTGCATTTCCACCATCTCGCGCAGCAACGGGTTGAAGACGCCCATCACGCGCAGCATCGTTTTATTTGCCACCATCAGCTTCGGCTCGCGCTGCGCCAGCGCGTAAGCGCGTTCGGCGATGGCCCGCTGCGTGGTCGTGCCCGCGCCCGCCAGATGCAGCACGCGTCCGAAAGCTTCCGGCGTGCGTGACAGTCGTTCGACGACCGGCCCGACATCGGGCATGAACACGAATTCGTGCGGCACGTCGATCGGGCCGATCATCTGCGCGCGCGAACCGTGCGCGGCGCCTTCGAAGACGCCATGCACCAGGCTGCGATCGACGCCCGGCCCGTAGAAATCCGGCAGACGCAGCACGAGTGTTTCAAGTCCGTTACGGCCATGCGCGTCGATGACGAGATTTTCCTGCGCCAGCCGCATTTTTCCTTTGAAGGTATGCGGCTCGCGCGGGTGCGATTCGGTAACGGGCAGGCTGCGCGCGCGCCCATACGGATACACCGTGCCGATCAGGATCAGCCGCTGCACGCCTGCCGCGCGCAATCCGTCGAGCGTCTTCTGCATCAGCAGGGGATGCTGTTCGAACTGGTGATACGGGACGCCGACCAGATACACGGCAGTCTGCAAGCCCGCGGCGGCAGCGGCGATGCTGGCGGGATCGTCGGGATTCCAGCCGGCGATCGCCGCAAGGGGATCATGACCGAACGACGCCTGCAGCGCCTCGCGTCCCCGCCCGATCACGCGATAACGCCGGCCCGCCACGCTGAGCGCATGCGCGATGCTGCGTCCGGCCGCGCCCGCCGCGCCGAACAGTCCGATCTGTGCTGCGTTTTCCATGACAACTCCCGTCGAGTGCGCCCGTCGTCCAGAGAGCCGGACCGGGCCGAAACTGAGTGCAATAAATTTACTGAACACTGTTCACTGAACGATGTTCAGTTTAAATTGACTTTTCAGTTTGTCAACCCGAAAATCGCTTGCATGGGAATCGCCGAAAGAAAGACACGACAGAAACTGGAGCTGCGCACACGCATCCTCGATGCCGCGCGGCGGATCGTCATGCGCGAGGGCTTTGCCGCGCTGTCCATGCGAAAGATCGCCGATGCGATCGAATATTCGCCCGCCACGCTCTATCTGCATTTCGCCAGCCGCGACGCCATCGCTCACGCGCTGTGCGCGGAGGGCTACGCGGAACTGCTTGCCAGCTTCGAGCCTGTGCTCGGCATCGCCGACCCGGCGGACCGGCTGAAGGCGCTCGGGCGCGCGTACGTGGCGTTCGGCGTCGCGCATCCCGAAACGTACCGGCTGATCTTCATGGAGGATCCGTCGTACACGGGCGCGGCGCTCGACGGCGGCGAGGGCGCCGATGAAAAAGAAAAGGCCGACGACAAGTCGTTTCGTCTGATGGTCGAATCGATCGATGCGCTCAAGGCGCAAGGCCGTCTGCCGGGCGCGCCTGACAGCCACGTGTGCGCCGAGGCCTTTTGGGCGACCATGCACGGCATCGTCGCGTTGCATCTGACTTGCCCGGTGTTTCCGCGTGCGCCGCTCGACGCCGTGGTGGACGCTGCGCTCGTCGCGTGGTTCGGGGCCGACGCGGTACAAAGCGCGGTGCATAGCGCCGATCACGCGAACGAAGACGCTCAAGCCGACAAGCCAGCGAAGCCGCGGCGCGGCGCGTCATCGAAAGCGAAAGCGGCATAGCTTGCGGCGTGCGTCTGCCTTGCCGGTTTCACTGAAGAAGTCGGGTGTGCATGCTACCGTTGACGTCGCAAGCTCATTCAATCGCTTAACGCCCACACCATGTCGACACACGAATCGCGCAGCGCCTCCGACGAACTGATCGCCTACGTCGCCAACCAGATCGGTTTCATCGAACTGAACCGGCCCAAGGCGCTCAACGCGCTGTCGCTCGGCATGATGCGCGCGATGCACGCGGCGCTCGACGAGTGGCGCGAAGACCCCGACGTGCTCGCCGTCGTCGTGCGCAGCACGAGCGAGCGCGCCTTCTGCGCGGGCGGCGATATCCGCTATCTGTACGAGTCGTTCCAGCGCGGCGACGGCGATGCCGTCGATACCTTCTTCATCGACGAATACCGGCTCGACCACGCCATCTTCACCTACACGAAACCGTATATCGCGTTGATGAACGGCGTGGTGATGGGCGGCGGCATGGGTATCTCGCAGGGCGCGCATCGCACGGGCGGCCTGCGGGTCGTGACGTCGAGCACGCGCATGGCGATGCCGGAAACCCGCATCGGTCTGTTTCCGGATGTCGGCGTGGGCTGGTTTCTCGCGCGCACGCCGGGCGCGATCGGCCGCTTTCTTGCCGTGACGGGCGAGACCATCGGTCCCGCTGAGGCGCTGTATGCAGGCCTCGCCGATGCGTACCTGCCCGATGAAGCGATCCCCGCGCTGCTCGATCGCCTGAAGTCGCGGCCGTTCGAGCAGGGCGCGGACGTGGTCGCCTGCGTGCAGGACGAAGCGCAACGGCACAAGGTCGTGCCCGCGCCCGACGTGTCGCCGCTCGCCGACGCGCGCGTGTCCATCGACAAACACTTCTCGCTGCCCGATGTCGCGCAGATCATCCAGTCGCTCGATCGCGAAGGCGATTGCGCTTACGCGGATTGGGCCGAGCAGACGGGCGCGACGCTGCGCGAGCGCTCGCCGCTGTCGATGGCCGTGGCACTGGAGGGGGTGACGCGCGCCGAAGGCACGATGGCCGAATGCCTGCGCCGCGATCTCGACCTGACGCGTTCGTCGTTCGAGCAAGGCGATGCGGCGGAAGGCATCCGCGCACGCATCATCGACAAGGACAACAAGCCGGCGTGGCGCTTTGCGCGCTTCGACGACGTGACGCCTGCCGACGTCGCGAAGATGTTTGAAAGCCCGTGGCCCGCGAACGAACATCCGCTCAAGGACCTGCAGGGCTGAAATACAGGAACGGCGGGCGGCCTCAGTCGTCGTTCGTCATGAAGGCGCGCATGAACACCAGCGCGCCCCAGCCCCACATCGCATTCGACGCGAAGCCGAGCGCCAGGCGCGGCAGCATGTTGCCCGTCGGCCAGATGCCCCGGATGGGATCGACCACGACCACGCCCGCCGCCGTAAGTACGATGCCGCCGAACACGAAGGCCTGCACCCACGGCGCCGGCCGTTCGGGCGACACGCGCAGCAGCCACGCCATCAGCACGGCCCACACCGAACTCCAGATCGCATTGGCGATGAATTCGGGCAGCCCGATGGGCATGAACGGCGCAGTCGAGAACCCTGTCGGGTCGATGAGACCGGCGGCGTGCAGGAGCGCGAGCGTCGATTCGTGAAAGAACAGCGACGCCAGAAAGCCGGACACGAACGGCAGGATAATTTTTTGCATGCTTGACAGCGACGGTCGCCGGGCGTCAATGACTTGTCGCAACGCCCGCGCAGGTTGATCGGAGACGAGCGCCATTATATCGGCGGCGGGCGGGGGATTCGGGCAATGGGCGCTTTCGCCACGTATGCTGCAACGTCAGGTAAATCACGAAAGTGGAAAACCTAAGCTCAAAAAAATCGTTCAAAAGAAACGGCGCGGTCCATAGACTGTTTTCCCATGCAGGCGGCGTTGCCTTCGTGCATGGCGCGTGATGCGCCGGACGCCGCCACGCTATGGATTACGCGAGCATGGCATGCCGTGCGTCGCTGATGTCGATTCACTTCGATTCATTTGAGAGAACCCGTCGCGATGTCCCATCCGATGCCCATTCGCGTCTGTCCGGCTGTGCCGTCCGCCATGCGCGACGCGGGTCTGGCTGACAGGCCGCCGCGCTGTCGCTGCTGACGCGGTCTTCTTAATCCATCCGTTTGCGAAACGCTGCGTATGCGCGGCAGGGCGTGTCACGTCCTGCGCCTGTGCATCGACGCGAGCCAGGCGCGCGGCGCAACCGCATCGCATGCGACGTCACAGCGGGCGACAACACACCTATAAAGCAGGAGCCTCCCATGAATGTGTTCTGGTTCATTCCGACTCACGGCGACAGCCGGTATCTCGGCACCTCGCAAGGCGCGCGTGCCGCCGACTACGACTACTTCCGGCAGATCGCCGTCGCAGCCGATACGCTCGGCTACGAGGGCGTGCTGCTGCCGACGGGCCGTTCATGCGAAGACGCATGGGTAGTCGCATCGAGTCTGATCCCCGCGACGAAGCGCCTGAAGTTTCTCGTCGCGATCCGGCCGGGCATTTCGTCGCCGGGGCTGTCGGCGCGCATGGCCTCGACCTTCGACCGGCTCTCGGGCGGGCGCTTGCTGATCAATGTCGTGACGGGCGGCGACGCCGCCGAACTGGAAGGCGATGGCCTGTTCGTCGATCACGACACGCGCTACGAAATCACCGATGAGTTCCTGCGCATCTGGCGCGGACTGCTGACGAGCGCACACCAGAGCGAAGCCTTCGATTTCATCGGCAAGCATCTGACGTCGAAGGGCGGCAAGGTGCTGTATCCGCCTGTGCAGAGTCCGCATCCACCGCTGTGGTTCGGCGGTTCGTCAGCGGCGGCGCACGAGATGGCGGGCGAGCATATCGACACGTATCTGACGTGGGGCGAGCCGCCCCAAGCCGTCGCGAAGAAAGTCGCCGACATCCGCGCGCGCGCTGCGCAGCATGGCCGCCAGATCAAATTCGGCATTCGCCTGCACGTGATCGTTCGCGAGACGGAAGACGAAGCGTGGGCCGCCGCCGACAAACTCATCAGCAAGCTCGACGACGACACCGTCGCACGGGCGCAAGCCTCGTTCTCGAAGATGGACTCGGAAGGGCAGCGCCGCATGGCCGCGCTGCACGGCGGCAAGCGCGGCTCGCGCAAGGAACTGGAGGTCTATTCGAATCTGTGGGCGGGTGTGGGCCTCGTGCGTGGCGGCGCGGGCACGGCGCTGGTCGGCAGTCCGGAACAGGTCGCGGCGCGCATGCAGGAATACGCGGACCTCGGCATCGAAACCTTCATTCTGTCCGGCTATCCGCATCTCGAAGAATCGTATCGCTTTGCCGAACTCGTGTTCCCGCTGTTGCCTGGACGCCAGCGCGCGGGCGTGAGCGGGCCGCTGTCGGGGCCGGTCGGCGAGATCGTCGGCAACAACTATGCGCCCAGGGCGTCGCAGAGCTGATTGCGCTGCAGGTGGATTCGACGACGCTGCGTCACGGCGCAACGTCTCATGAAAGGAGTGCTGATTGATGTCGACTGTTTCTGGTAAACGTCCCGCGAGCGCGCGTCTCGCGGGCCTGAACGTGGCGGGACTCGCGCGCCGGATTGCGCCATGGAGCGTGCCGCTGCTGATCCTGCTCGCGTGGGAAATCGCTGCGCGCAGCGGCGTGCTCTCGACGCGCGTGCTGCCCGAACCGCTCGCCGTGGTGAAGGCCGCGTGGTCGCTGATCGAATCGGGCGAAATGTGGGCGGACGTGAAGGTCAGCACATGGCGCGCCGTGTCGGGCTTTGCGATCGGCGGCGGCATCGGCTTCGTGCTCGGGCTCGCGACGGGCCTGTTTCGTCCCGTCGATATTGCGCTCGACACGACCGTGCAGATGATTCGCAACATCCCCGCGCTGGCGATGATTCCGCTTGTGATCCTGTGGTTCGGCATCGAGGAGGAAGCGAAGCTGTTTCTGGGGGCGCTGGGCGTGTTTTTCCCCGTCTACGTGAACACGTATCACGGCATCCGTTCCGTCGATACCAATCTGATCGAAATGGCACGCAGCTACGGCGTGAAAGGTTTCGCGCTGTATCGCGACGTGATCCTGCCGGGCGCGCTGCCGTCGATCCTCGTCGGCGTGCGCTTCGCGTTCGGCCTGATGTGGGTCACGCTGATCGTCGCGGAAACGATCTCGGCGCAATCGGGTATCGGCTATATGACGATGAATGCGCGTGAGTTCCTGCAAACGGATGTGGTGGTGGTGGGCATTCTGCTGTACGCGGCGCTCGGCAAGCTGGCCGACATGCTCGCGAAAGGGCTCGAGCGCGTATCGCTGCGCTGGCATCCCGCGTATCAACGAGGAACGAAAGCATGAGTGCAGGCACATTGTCCGAATTGATCGGCGGTATCACGGGTGTCGATCTGGAAGCCGAATTGCGGCAACAGGGCGCGCACGATCGTGTGTCGTCGCAGACGCCTGTGTTGCGTGAGACGGGACGTCAGAAGCACGACATTTCGGTCGAGTTGCGCGGCGTCGGCAAGCGCTACGGCGAGCGTGCGGTGCTGTCGGACTTCGATCTGTCGATCGAGCGCGGCAGCTTTGTATCGATCGTCGGACGCAGCGGCTGTGGCAAGTCGACCTTGCTGCGGCTGATCGCCGGACTGGAGACGCCGACGTCCGGCACGCTCGACAAGCACGCGGATGGCACGCAACCGTTCGACACGCGGATCATGTTCCAGGACGCGCGCCTGTTGCCGTGGAAGACGGTGCTGCAGAACGTGATGCTCGGCCTCGGCCGTTCTTCGCGCGACAAGGCGCGTGCCGTGCTCGACGAAGTCGGGCTGCTCGAACGGGCAAACGACTGGCCTGCGCAGCTATCGGGCGGCCAGCGGCAGCGCGTCGCGCTGGCGCGTGCGCTGGTGCATCGGCCGCAACTGCTGTTGCTCGATGAGCCGCTTGGGGCGCTCGATGCACTCACACGGATCGAAATGCACGCGCTGATCGAGCGTCTGTGGCGCGAGCATCGCTTCACTGCGCTGCTCGTCACGCACGACGTGCAGGAAGCCGTCGCACTCGGCGATCGCATTCTGCTGATCGAAGAGGGCAGGATTGCGCTCGATCAGGCCGTGCCGCTCGCACGGCCACGCGAGCGGGCAACGGCAGCGTTCGCGCAGATCGAAGAACGCGTGCTGCAACGGGTGATGAAAACCCGCGCAACGGAAGACGTCGAGCCCTATCAGCAGGCTCGCACGGTGCACGCGCGGGACATTCGCTGGGCGGTTTGAGCGTGAGATTGAGCACGCAACCGAGCATGCAATTGAGCACGCAACTAAGCACGCAACTGAGCACGATTAGAGGGCTGACGCCCATCCATTTTCATCGACCACGGAGCTATCCGACATGAGCATTTCCGCGATCAACGTACGCAACCAGTTCAAGGGCAAGGTAAAGGAAATCATTCGCGGGCCGGTCGTGTCCGAAGTCGACGTCGACACGCCGTTCGGCATCGTCACGTCGGTCATCACGACACGCTCGATCGACGAACTCGAACTGAAGGTCGGCGCGGAAGTCGTCGCGCTGGTCAAGTCGACAGAGGTGTCGATCGCGCGGCTGTAACGCCTGCTTTCACTTCTCGATACGCAGCGCGCGGCGGGTTGAAACCGCCGCGCGCTATTTCGCATTCGTCGCGCTGGCGGGTGGATGCACCGACATGTCGTCATTCGGCGAGTTGCGTGGCTTCTTGACGGGCATATTGTCGGGATTGGTCGCGCTCGCCGCGCCCGAGGCCGCCGCGGGCGGCGGCTTCACCATTGGCGTGCCGCCCGCCTGCGGCGCGACGGTCTGGCCCCACGCCAGTTGCGTCACGCCCGCCGACACCGCCAGCAAGGCGGCACCTGCCGGCGCCCATAGTCGGCGCCGCTGTTTCGACATCGCTGGATTCATCTGATTCTCCCTGCGGTTTTTCTTCCTGTCGCTAGGCGTGTGCCAGCCCTGCGCGATGGGGGATGGGTTACGTCCAGGCAATCCCGGCAGGAAGTGCTAGCATGAATTCAGCATCGACTGGCGCACTGCCATGCGGGCGGCGCGCCGCCAACGAATGCGGAGGCTGCGACGACGAAGTCCTTGAGTGCAGATGCAATCGATACCCTGCGGCAACTGAACGATGTCGGAACGGGACAGACGACGCCCGCCGTCGAGCCGGTGATCGAAAAAGAACTGCTCGGCGCGGGGCTGGTGGCGAAATCGGGGAAGGGTGCAGGTGTCGAGATTACCTGCGACGGCAGGAAGTATCTGTCCGGCGATTGCGATTGAAGCCGCGACTGGACCCGCTTTTGAAGCTGCAACTCGACCTGACGACGGAGGAATGCGCGATGAAGCCGAAAGGCATCGACATGGGCGACTACGAAGAGCGCTACAAGGACTTCGACATGGAGGTCTGCGTCGAACAGGTGCTGACAGGGGTGAAGGCCCATTTCCGCATACTGAAGGACGACGCCGTGATGCTGGACTGGCGGCTCGTGCCGATCGACGGCTTCCTGCCGACCGAGCATGCGGCGGCGGAAGCGGGTTTTCGCGCGGCGCGCGAGGCCATCGATGTCGAATTGCTGGCCGCCGGCGGATAGACGTCCGCTGTTCACGCGCCTTTCAAACTTCAGGCGCTGAAAAAAACAAAGCCGGATGCTCTGGAGGAGAACATCCGGCTTAACTACACCTGCAACAACAGACTGCGTGGTACTTCCAGGGTACGGCAACTTCGAACTGCGGGTACTTCCAGACACTGCTTGCTTCGTACTTCGCCATCAACGGTACTGCTTACTGCGTGAAGCTTTGACTGCGGTACTGCCACATCTGGAACTGCAACTTCAGGACTACCTGCTGCAACTTCTACGACCACTGCAACTTCAGGTACTGCGTGCAACCACTACTGCTCGATACTGCTAGCTACCTCTTACTGCTGGGTACTGCCGGTACTGCCTGCAACGAAACCTGCGTGTGTCAGGATCGGCTTAGTGGCCGAAGAAGACCGAGCCCGGGCCCGTCACGACTTCATGCTTGCCAGCTTGCGTCGAACCGTTTTGCACGCCGCCGTACGCGTTTGCGTTGGCTTGCTGTGCTTCGGCTGCCAGCGTTTGTGCGCTCTGGCCTTGTTGCGAAGCCGGTGCGCCGACCGTCGGGTTGTAATGCGGAGCCGGACCGTAGCCGCTTGCGAAAGCGGGAGCAGCCAGCGTGGCGGATGCGGCGACCAGAACTGCAGCGATGAACTTGGTATTCATGGTGAACTCTCCGTAATGTTTGATTCAGTAAGACGTTGCGGGTCTTGCGTGGAGTGCTGTGTTCGCAACGTCGATGGAAGGCAGTGTATACCCCTACTATCGATTTTTTGTGCCGATAATTTGAAATTACTATTCTGAGATTAGAAACAATGCTTGGAGGCAAGCTGGGCGGGCTTTTGCCGTGTATGCGCCCCGATAAGCGGTTTCTTCCGGTTGAAAAAACCTTATGTAAATCATGGGCTTCCGGGGTTGTTGCGGCGCAAAACGAGGGGTTCGGGGCCGGCTTGCGGTAAAATTGCGGACTGGTCTTTCGCCGTTTGTCCGTCGTTCGTTCTCTCTTTTCTGGTTCGCCGCCTCATGTCTTCGAAGCCTGCTGTCAGTCCCCGCCGCGTGTCCGTCGCGCCGATGATGGACTGGACCGATCGCCACTGCCGCTCGTTTCACCGCACCTTGTCGCGGCACACCTGGTTGTATACGGAGATGGTGACCACCGGCGCGCTGATTCACGGCGACGTCGAGCGCCACCTCGCGTTTACCGAAGAGGAAGCGCCCGTCGCGCTGCAACTCGGCGGCAGCGAACCGGACGATCTGGCGCGCTCGGCGAAACTCGGTGAGCAGTGGGGCTACGACGAAATCAATCTGAATTGCGGCTGCCCGTCGGAGCGCGTGCAGCGCGGCGCGTTCGGCGCGTGTCTGATGAAGGAGCCGCAGCTTGTCGCCGATTGCGTGAAGGCGATGCGCGACGTGGTATCGGTGCCTGTGACGGTGAAGCACCGCATCGGTGTGGATGACGTCGAAGACTATTCGTTCGTACGCGACTTCGTCGGCACGATTGCCGAGGCCGGCTGCGACGTGTTCATCGTGCACGCGCGCAATGCGATCCTCAAAGGGTTAAGCCCGAAAGAGAACCGCGAGATTCCGCCGCTCAAGTACGACTACGCCTATCAGTTGAAGCGCGACTTCCCGCAGCTGGAGATCATCATCAACGGTGGGATCAAGACGCTCGACGAAGTCGAGGCGCATCTCGAACACGTCGATGGCGTGATGCTCGGACGCGAGGCGTATCACAACCCGTACGTGCTTGCCGATGTCGACGCGCGTTTCTACGGCTCGACGGATGCCGCGCCGACGCGAGAAGAAGCGGAAGCGAAGCTGATCGAGTATTGCCGTGCGGAGATGGCGCGCGGCACGTATCCGGGTGCAATCGTGCGGCATGCGCTGGGGCTGTATCGCGGCGTGGCGGGTTCGCGTGGATGGCGGCGCGTGCTGTCGGATAGCAAGAAGCTGCAGGCGCGCGATCTCGCGATTTTCGACGAGGCGCGACAGCATTTGCGCGAGCCGAGCGAAATGTTTGAATAAAGGGCTTTGCAAATACGATTCGTGTTTGTATAATCTCGCTTCTTCGTTGTTGAGCAGCGCTCTACAGCAAAGCAGCGAAGGTGTAGTGCAGTGGTGGCTGTAGCTCAGTTGGTAGAGTCCAGGATTGTGATTCCTGTCGTCGTGGGTTCGAGTCCCATCAGCCACCCCAAAGAATTCAGAAACGGCATTGTGAGCAATCGCAATGCCGTTTTTGTTTTGGCCTTCGTGGCATGACACAGGACGCATCGTTCGATGCATCCACACCATCGCCATCGCGCGTCAACCTCTGCGCAACGGCTTGAGCATATCCTTCAAGCCGTTGTGATCGATCTCATGCATCAGCGCGAGCAGCCTGCCGATCTCGCCAGGCGGAAATCCTTCGCGCGCAAACCAGTTCAGATAGTGTCCCGGCAGATCGGCGATCACGCGGCCCTTGTACTTGCCAAACGGCATCGTCCGCGTCACGAGCAATTCAAACTGTTCGACATTCATCTCAACGCCAAGTCCTTCAAAAAACGTCCGCCACTCAGGCGCGCGTGCGACGTTGATGCCCACTCACATTCGCACCCGCGTCGCGTGCAAGCCCGAACACATCGACTATCGCCACCAGCCCCACGGCTGCAACCAGCAGAAACGCGACGCTGAAATCCGCCGGCGTCACCGATTGTGCCTCATGGCCATGCAGCCACGCGGCGAGCCGCAACGCGATCGCGCCGAGCGCGACGCCCATGCCCATCGTCATCTGCGAGAGGGTACTCGATAAGGTCGACGCGCCGCTCATCTGCGGTTTCGGCATATCGGCGAATGCCAGCGTGTTGACGGCCGTGAACTGCAGCGAACGCGACAGGCCGCTCGCGAACAGCGCGATTGCGGTTAGCAGCAAAGGCGTATCCGCCGTCAGCAGGCTCATCACGGCGATGCTCAACGCCGCGAGCGCGCCATTCACGATCAGCACGGGACGAAAGCCGAAGCGGCGCATCACAGGCGTCCTGAGCAGTTTCATCGACAGATTGCCCGCGAACACGATCAGCGTCAGCAGCCCCGAGTGAAACGCGTTCATGCCGAAGCCAAGCTGGAACATCAGCGGCAGCAGAAACGGCTCCGCGCTGATCGACACACGAAACAGCGATCCGCCGCCCATTGCAACAGCAAACGTCTTCACGCGAAACGCCGACAGATCCACGACAGGATGCGCACTTCGGCGCAGATGAAAGAGGGCGCCGAGACCCGCCGCCACGCCGCCCACGAGAAACGCGAGCGCTTCACGCCAGGGCGCATCCGAGCGGCCGAGCAGTTCCATCGCATACATGATGGCCGTGCCCGCGATGCCGCACAGCGCAAAGCCGATGCCATCGAAAGGACGCTTGTGGGCTTCCGTTTCGGCGGCAATGAAGCGCCACGCCAGCACCATGCCGATGATGCCGAGCGGCAGATTCAGATAGAAGATCCAGCGCCACGACGAATACGTCGTGATGAAGCCGCCGAGCGGCGGCCCGATCACAGGCGCAACGAGTCCCGGCCACGTGATGATCGAGATCGCGCGCATCAGGCCGTCCTTGGATGTCGCGCGCAGCACGGCCAGCCGCCCGACGGGCACCATCATCGCTCCGCCGATACCCTGCACGATCCGCGCCGCCGTGAAGCCGACCAGTCCATCCGTCATCCCGCAGACCACCGACGATGCCGTGAACACGGCCAGCGCAGCCGTGAACACATTGCGCACGCCGAAGCGGTCGGCGGCCCAGCCGCTGATCGGGATGAACACGGCGAGTGTCAGCAGATACGAGGTGATGCCGATCGACAGATCGACGGCATGCACGCCGAACGAATGCGCCATCTGCGGCAGCGCCGTCGCGATGATCGTGCCGTCGAGGTTCTCCATGAAAAATGCCGCGGCCACCAGTGGCACGATGAGCGACTGCCGTCCGTTCGACGGACGGGCTGATGGGGACGGTGACTCTGACATCGGCATGACTCTCGGGAAACGTTGTAAGCGCATCGAAACCGGCGCGGCCAGCCGATATTCTAGCCACGCACGCGTTTGGCGCGGACGTGGTAATTTCGGCCTTTACCGATTTATCACCCGCAAAAAGACGAACAGGAACGACAGATGGAATACCGCAGACTCGGCGAAACGGATGTGCAGGTCAGCCTGATCGGTCTCGGCACGATGACGTGGGGCGAGCAGAACACGGAAAGCGAAGCGCACGAGCAGATCGCTTACGCGCTCGACCAGGGCGTCACGCTGATCGACGCCGCCGAGATGTACCCGGTGCCGCCGCGCCCGGAGACGCAAGGCTCGACGGAGCGCTACATCGGCACGTGGATCGCACAGAACCGCGCAATGCGCGACAAGATCGTGCTCGCCACCAAGATTGCCGGCCCCGCGCGCCAGCCGCACAATCCGCGCCACATTCGCGGCGAAGGCAATCAGTTCGACCGCAAGAATCTCACGGAAGCGCTCAACGACAGTCTCAAGCGACTGCAAACGGACTACGTCGATCTGTATCAATTGCACTGGCCCGACCGCAGCACGATGACGTTCGGCCGTCCCGCGTATCCTTGGATCGACGACGCGTACACCGTACCCATCGAAGAGACGCTCAGCGTGCTCGCCGAATTCGTCAAGGAAGGCAAGATTCGTCATATCGGCGTATCGAATGAAACGCCGTGGGGCGTTGCGCAATTCCTGCGCGCGTCGGAAAAGCTCGGCCTGCCGCGCATCGTGTCGATCCAGAATCCGTACAGCCTCGTGAACCGCACGTTCGAAGCGGGGCTGTCGGAGTTCTCGCATCGCGAGCACGTCGGCCTGCTCGCGTATTCGCCGCTGGCGTTCGGCTGGCTGTCGGGCAAGTACGAGGGCGGTGCGCGTCCGGCGGGCGCGCGCATTACGCTGTTCGAGCGCTTTCAGCGCTACAGCAAGCCGCAATCCGTGCAGGCGATCACGCGCTACGTCGAACTGGCGAAGCGTCATGGTCTGTCGCCCGCGCAGTTCGCGCTGGCGTTCGTCAATAGCCGTCCGTTCGTCACGAGCAACCTGATCGGCGCGACCTCGCTGGATCAGTTGAAGGAAAACATCGCCAGCGCTGCTGTGAAGCTGTCGCCGGAAGTGCTCGCCGAGATCGACGCGCTCCACGAATTGCAGCCGAACCCCGCGCCCTGACATCAGGCGCCGCGTAGCGGTGACGATCGTGTCGCCGCTACGCCAACATCCATTTCACCCGCAACGCGCACTCTTTTGCGAAAGCGCACGGTTCTGCCGCTTTCGCCCCCACTTTTTACGCCCCACGCTGATCCGTGTACAGTGAGCGTTGCCGTGCGGCGATGCCCGCCCGGCATGCTCGCGCGAGCATCACCCATACCTTGCGCAACTACGTCGCCAACCACACAACAATCCATCCCACGACGATGAATACCACGCGTTCTGCTTCCTCGTCTTCCACCTCGACCTGGCCGCTATTCGTACTGCTGGCCGTGGTCGGGCTGTTCTACGTCAAATGGTTTCCGTACTACAACCGCGCGTTCACGGCGGCCTCGACCCATTCGATCGGTGCATCGATCCTGATGGGCAAGGCGTCGACGCCACCCGCGCCGTCGTGGAGCGCGGCGCTCGCCTACGCGCTCGCGTACGGCAAGGCAATCTGGCAGGCCATGGTGCTCGGTCTTCTGCTCGGCTCGGCCGTGCAGGCGCTGCTGCCCGCGCATTGGGTCGCGCGGCTGCTCGGCAAGACGGGCTTCGGCAGCGTCGCGGCGGGCGGCGTGCTGGCGCTGCCGGGCATGATGTGCACCTGTTGCGCGGCGCCCGTGGGGGCGGGATTGCGCGCGCGGCAGGCATCGCCGGGCGGCGCGATTGCATTCTGGCTCGGCAACTCGGTGCTCAACCCGGCCACGCTGGTGTTCATGGGCTTCGTGCTCGGCTGGCATTGGGCGGGGCTGCGTCTCGTGCTCGGCATCGCGATGGTGTTTGGGCTTGGCTATCTGGTGAACCGGCTCGTCACGCCCACGGAAGCACAAGCCGCCGACGCGCGTCTCGTCGAACTGATCGGCGAGCAGCGCGAGGGCAACCCGTTCGCACGCTGGCTGTCGATCTTGGTACGGATGGCCGTTCGTCTCGTGCCGGAATACATCGTGCTCGTCCTGCTGCTCGGCGCGGCGCGCGCGTGGCTGTTTCCGCAAGTCGGTCCGGAGATCGGCAACGAACTGGTGTGGATCGTCGCGCTGGCCGTCGCGGGGATGCTGTTCGTGATCCCGACGGCGGGCGAGGTGCCCATCATTCAGGCGATGCTGTCGCTCGGCATGGGTGTCGGCCCGGCGGGCGCGCTGCTGATGACGCTGCCGCCCATCAGCGTGCCGTCGCTGGCGATGCTCGCGCGCTCGTTCCGGCCGCGCGTGCTGACGCTGGTCGCCATCGGCGTGGTGGCGTTCGGTGTGCTGGCCGGCTTGCTGGCCGTGGCGCTGGGTTTCTAGGAAACTGCCTGTAATAAATCGCAACGTCGCCGCGCGCATTCTCGTCCTACACTGGGGAGGCAAGCGGATAAATGCGTGCATCGTCTGTTGCAGATGACACAGGCTTGTTGCATTGCAAGGCGCTGCGAGGCCGACGCAAATGCTACGATGGCGCCCGTTCATGCTGCCGTCGCAGACGTGGCACGCGGCGGCAGGCACCACACAATACGCATTCAGCTGCACAAACGGCGCGCAGGCGTCAATCAGTCAATCAGGACATCGCATGGCCCAACAAAAGACCAATCCGAAACTCGAGCAGGCGCTGACGCGAGGGGATCTCGCCATCCGTCAGGCCAACTCGGCGCGCGCAACCGCCGTGCTGCGTGCATTGGGCAAGATGATCGTCGAAGCATCGGCGACGATCGGCGTCGAAGCGCACACATCGATTCCCGACGGCGACCGCATTTACGATCCCGTCGAAGGCGTCTGGCCGCAGGCCTTGCTCGTCTCGCTCGACGGCCCCGTCGAAGAAGCCGACCCCGAAGAGCTGCGCTCGATCCGCCTGCGCTCGGACGATCCCGGCACGATCTTCCGCGTCGAATGGCATCGCGCGGACGGCAAGATCGGCCGTCAGGAAGGCGGCCCGTTCGCGACGGTCGAGTTCATCTCGGACGTCGACGTGCCCTGGTCCGACGACGAAGAGTGATCTGACTCAATCTGCCCGAGGGCGTCGCCGCGCACGCAATGTGCGCCGCGGCGCCCTTAGCGCATCATGCGGCGGCGGAACAGCACCGCCGACACGCAGAACGACCCCAGCACATAGGCGGCGAGCACGGCGACGTGCAGCGCGGCACCGTCGATCGGACGATCGAGCATGGCGGGGCGGATCAGATCGACAGCATGCGCGAGCGGCAGCAGTTGCGCGGCGATCTGGGCGGCCGGCGGCAATTGCGAGAGCGGAAAGAACACGCCAGAGAGCAGCAGCATCGGCGTGAGCACGAGCGTCTGATAGAACATGAAAAAGTCGTACGACGGCGCGAGCGCCGTGACGATCATCGCGGTGCTCGCGAACGCGAGTCCGGCCAGTACGATCACGGGCAGCGCGATCAGCATCGACGGAAAACTCGCGTAGCCGAGCGCGCCCGCCACCAGCATGATTGCGACACCCGACAGCACGGCCTTGCTGCCTGCCCAGACGGTTTCACCGAGAACGATGTCCCCGAGCGTGAGCGGCGTATGCATGATGGCTTCCCACGTGCGCTGCACGTGCATGCGCGAGAAGCCCGAATACATCGATTCGAAACTCGCCGACATCATCACACTCGACGCCACCGTGCCCGCTGCGAGAAACGAGATGTACGACACGCCGTCGACATGTCCCACCATCAGGCCGAGGCCGAAGCCCAGCCCGAACAGATAGATCATCGGATCGGCGAGATTGCCGAACATCGATGCGAGTGCGAGCTTGCGCCACACCAGATAGTTGCGCCGCCAGACGGCCGTCCAGTTGACGGCATTCGCGGGGAAGGCGGCGAAGCGCTCGCGCATTGCGGCGGGTTCGGGGGTGTCGTAGGTGCGTGCGTCCATTTTGCTGTGCGTGTGCTATGCGTTTGCCGTGTTTTTGCTGTGCGTTCGATGTCGTGACCCGATGCGACCGTATGCGGCTCGAAGCTCGCGCAGGTGTGTCAGTCCTGCATCTCGCGGCCCGTTAGCCGCAAGAACACGTCCTCCAGATTCGCCGGGCGATGCAGATACCGCAGGCCAGCGCGTTGCTTCAGGCGCGCATGGATGGGCTGCGGATCGTCGACGTAGCAGAAGAGCGTCTCGCCGCTGATCTCGGTGCGCACCGACAGTGGCGCCAGTTCGTCGCGCAGCGCGACGGGATCGGGACCGAACACCTCGATCACATCGCAACCAATTTCCGAAGCGATCAATTCATTCGGCGCGCCTTCCGCGATCTTGCGTCCTTCTTCGATCACACATAGCCGGTGGCATAAACGCTCGGCTTCTTCCATGAAGTGCGTGGTGAGCAGAATGGTCTTGCCGCGCGCGAGCAGCGAGCGCAGCCGCTCCCAGATCAGATGCCTCGCCTGCGGATCGAGGCCCGTGGTCGGCTCGTCCATGATCAGCACGTCAGGATCGTTGATCAGCGAGCGTGCCAGCGTCAGCCGCCGGTTCATGCCGCCCGACAACTCGCCGCCGCGCGCATCGGCCTTGCTCTCCAGCCGCGCGAATTCGAGCAGTTCGGGCACCTTCGCGCGGCACTGCGCGGCCGACAGGCCGAAGTAGCGGCCGAACACCAGCAGGTTTTCGCGGACGGTGAAATCGGGATCGAGATTGTCGAACTGCGGCACCACGCCGACGCGCGCCCGCGCGAAGCGCGAGCGCACTGGAATCGGTTCGCCGCATAGACGGATGTTGCCCGCGTCAGGCGCGGCGATGCCGAGCAGCATACGTAGCGTGGTCGTCTTGCCCGCGCCATTCGGACCGAGCAGTCCGAAGCATTCGCCTGCGCGCACATGAAACGACAAGCCATCGACGACGATTTTCTCGCCGTAGCGCTTTTCGACCTGATGGAATTCAATTGCAGCTTCGGACATACGAAGAACGATGCTCCCTGAATATGTGCATTGCTGGTGCAAAGGCGAGGCGGCTGCCTATTTTAGGGCATCGTGCGCGCCTTGTTTGGCGGGTCGATACGCGTGGCTGGCCGATCATAGGCACGATCTTGCGCTGCGTCATGCCGTACTGCGCGCTCTACCGCACTTAGCGTTTTCCATCCCTTGCATGTCGAATTGCGGCGCACCATGATGCAAGTGAGACCGCGATGGACGCGGGAATGGGGGGAAGTGAAATGGCGAGCTACAACAAGATCTTGCTGTGCTACGACGGCTCGCGCGAAGGCCGCAAGGCGCTGCGTTGCGGCGCGAATCTGGCGCTCGACCTGGGCGCGGAAACGCATCTGCTGTCCGTGGTCGATATGCGCTCGAGCATTGCGCAAAGCGCAGGCCTGCTAACCGACGTCGCCTGCGGCAGCTTCGAGAAGACGGCGCGTGAAATCCTGCAGGAAGGCGTCGACTGGCTCACCGAGCGCGGCGTGCGGGCGACCGGCCATTTTGCGTTCGGTCATCCCGTAGACGAAATTGCGTCGCTTGCCAACGAAATGCATGTCGATCTGGTGGTGGTCGGGCATCGCTGCCGCACCGGCCTGTCGCGCTGGTGGATGGGCGCGGGCAACACGCCGTTGCTGGACCGCGTGTCGTGCAGCATTCTTGTGGCGTGCTCGTCGGCGGCTGAAGAGGAACAGGCCGCCGCGTGACGATGTGACTTCGGGCAACTGCCAGGCAGCAGTTGCCTGGATGACGCGTCAGCCGTTCAGATCCACGGCTGACAGCTTCCACATGAACAGCCCGTCGCGGTGAAAGATCGCCGAATAGCGTGTGTCGCCGACACCGTGCTGATAAGTCACGACAAATTCGTTGATGCCGCGGTAGCCCGCTGTGGTTTGCGGCGGCTGCGGCGGTGTCTTGCCGGTGTCATGCGAGTCGCCAGATGCGGGCGCGGGCGTCGGCTGCGGACTCGAGTCCGGATTGCCGTTTTGTGCAGCAGGCGGCGGAGGCGGGCGCTCGCCCGGTTCGCCGCGCGGCGGCATGCCATTGAGCAATGCAGCGACGCCATCCGGTGTCGCATACGCATCCACAAGCGGACCAATCAACGCGACACCGATCATCGCGCCGATCGCAGCCAGTGGATTGCCGTTGTGCTGCACGTCGAGCCGGCGCGTCAGCAGCCCGGTGACCTGTTGTTTGAGACTGTCGCGCAGCGCCGGGTAGTCGACGTATTCATTGACCGTTGCAACGTCGCGTGAATCGGCGGCGCGCTTGAGCCTTTCGAGCGCGAGATACGGCGACGCGTACGTATAACCCAACACTGCCACGACGATGATCACGATCAACGCAATCAGAACCGGCCGGCCAATCCGGCCTCTCATGCTTTTCAAACCTGCCATTGTGCGGAATGCTCCGTGTTCAGTATCGGTCAGGAATGGACCCGATCGGCGCTGAAACGATCCCGCAACTTTGCAAGCAAGCGTTTCCGCGCATGACCGCACGCGGCCATGACGGGCTTACGCTGCCTGCTTGGCCAGTTGATCGCCTTGCTCGGCAATCGCGCGATCGATCATGTTGCACACGGCGTCCACGGTGCCGACCATGATCAGCCGCGACGAGCCATGATAGACACGCACGGGCGCACGCCGCGCCGGTTCGGCGTTGAGCGCCGAGTTCAGCGAGACGCGTGCGAACGCGGGTTGAGCGGAAGGCAGCGTCTGGGGTTCTTCATCGAACAGCGAGGCCGTGCGGTCCGCGACATTCGACGCAAGCGCCGTCAGCGAACCACAGGGGACGAGCTCGCGCAGGTGGCGCAGACGACCGAACTGGCGAAAAGGCAGCAAACGGGCAAGGCGTTCCATGAGACTCTCCAGACAGTGTTCAGCTAATTAGAATTCGGTCGGCCGGATCAGCCCGACCGCGATGCCTTCGAGCGCAAATTCCGCGCTGCCGGCCTGAACAAAAATATTTTCGTAATCGGGGTTCTCGGCGATCAGCTCGATGCCGTTAGGCCGGCGCTTCAGGCGCTTCACCGTGACGTCGTCACCCAGACGCGCAATGATGATCTGGCCGTCTTTGGCTTCGCTCTTCTTCTGCACGGCGAGCAGGTCGCCGTCGAAGATGCCCGCGTCACGCATCGACAGACCACGCACCTTCAGCAGGTAATCGGGCTTGCTCGAAAACAGCGACGGGTCGCAGGTGTAGGTCTGCGAGATATGTTCTTGCGCGAGGATTGGGCTACCCGCCGCCACGCGGCCCACCAGCGGCAGCGACAGCTGCATGATGCTGGCGTGCGGCAAGGTGAACTGATGCGGGGAGTCGTCCTGGCCCGCGAGCAGGCGGATGCCGCGCGACGCGCCCGCCGCAAGCTCGATCACGCCCTTACGCGCCAGCGCACGCAGGTGTTCTTCCGCTGAATTGGCCGAGCTGAAGCCCAGTTCGGCGGCGATCTCGGCGCGCGTGGGCGGAAAGCCGGTGCGCTCGATAGCGCGGCGGATCAGATCGAAATCCTGTTGCTGACGTGCGGTGAGTTTGGTCATGGCGCCACTGTATGGATAGACAGGTGACTGTATTTTTATACAGTATTCGGCGCATTTCAAGCTTTACTTTAAGTTCGTCGCGGCGGGTGTCGTCTGAACGCCGAAAGCCGCCGCTGCAATGGCGCGACCGACGCACGTGCGGACACAAACCGTACCTTTACCACTATTGCGTATTAAAAAATGAAGAAACATTATTTTTAATGATGAAGCCCGCCGGATAGACTGGCCTCCACTGATGCAACAACAACGCACACGCAGCGCCAGAGGCGCTTGCCGCTTGCGCAGCAGCGAAAACGCGGCAATCAGCAGAAGACAGGCAGTCACCCCAACAAGACGGAGAAGTCGATGGGTATTCGGATCACGGGGGCGGCAGGAGCACAGCAAACCAGGCGCGGCAGCGCGAAGCGGTTCGTCGCGGCGCTTGCGCTGGGTGCGGCATCGGCGGTGGGCATGATTGCGCAGGCGCATGCCGACACCACGCTGCTGAACGTTTCCTACGATCCGACCCGCGAGCTGTATCAGGACGTCAATCAGGCGTTCGGCAAGGAATGGAAGGCGAAGACGGGCGAGTCGATCACCTTCAAGCAGTCGCACGGCGGCTCGGGCGCGCAGGCTCGCTCGGTGCTCGACGGCCTGCAGGCCGATGTCGTGACGCTCGCGCTGGCCTATGACATCGACGCGCTCGCCAACAAGGGCCTCGTCGACAAGAACTGGCAGAAGCGCCTGCCCGACAACGCATCGCCGTACACGTCGACAATCGTGTTTCTCGTGCGCAAGGGCAACCCGAAGCACATCAAGGATTGGGACGATCTGGTGAAACCGGGCGTGTCGATCGTGACGCCGAATCCGAAGACGTCGGGCGGCGCGCGTTGGAACTACCTCGCAGCGTGGGCGTACGCCGCGCATCTGCCGGGCGGCAACGACCAGAAGGCGAAGGAATTCGTGTCGAAGCTGTACAAGAACGCCGGCGTGCTCGATTCAGGCGCGCGCGGTGCAACCACCAGCTTCGTGCAGCGCGGTATCGGCGATGTGCTGATCGCATGGGAAAACGAAGCGTTCCTGTCGGTGAAGGAGTTCGGCACGGACAAGTTCGAAATCGTGGTGCCGTCGGCGAGCATTCTGGCCGAGCCGCCCGTCGCGGTAGTGGACAAGGTGGTCGACAAGCATGGCACGCGTAAGCTCGCCGACGCTTACCTGAACTTCCTCTATAGCGAAGAGGGCCAGGAAATCGCCGCGAAGAACTTCTACCGTCCGCGTTCGAACAAGGTCCCGGCCGCGCTGACCGAGAAGTTTCCGAAGCTGAAGCTGTACACGGTCGACGATTCGTTCGGCGGCTGGACCAACGCGCAGAAGACGCACTTTGCCGATGGCGGCGTGTTCGATTCGATTTACCAGCCGCAGTGACAGTCACGCGCGGTGAAGTATGAGCAAGGCGCGCCCACGGGCGCGCTTTCGGCAATGGTGCGGCGGCGCGCGCCTTGCAACGCATAACCTGAACGAGCTTTTCGCATGACGACGTTGACCTTTCGCAAGCCAAGCGCGATCCCGGGCTTTGGCCTGACGCTCGGCATCACGGTGGCGTATCTGAGCCTCGTGGTGCTGATCCCGCTCGCGTCCACTTTCCTCAAGACGGCCACGCTCGACTGGAGCCAGTTCGTGCGTGCTGTCTCGTCGCCGCGTGTGCTGGCGTCGTATCGGCTGACGTTTTTTTCGGCGCTCGGCGGCGCGCTGATCAACGCGGTGTTCGGCTTTCTGGTGGCGTGGGTGCTGGTGCGCTACAAGTTTCCATTCAAGCGCATCGTCGATGCCGTGGTCGATCTGCCGTTCGCGCTGCCCACATCGGTGGCGGGTATCTCGCTGGCCGCGATCTATTCGGGCAACGGCTGGGTCGGACAGTTTCTGGAGCCGCTCGGCATCAAGATCGCGTTCACGCCGGCGGGCGTGCTGGTGGCGCTGACGTTCATCGGCTTGCCGTTTGTCGTGCGTACCGTGCAGCCTGTGCTCGAAGAGTTCGAGCGTGAACAGGAAGAGGCGGCTGCGTGCCTTGGCGCGTCGCGCTGGCTGACGTTCCGCCGCGTGGTGTTTCCGGCTGTGTTCCCGGCGCTGCTGACGGGTTTTGCGCTGGCGTTCGCGCGTGCACTGGGCGAATACGGTTCAGTGATCTTTATCGCGGGCAACGTGCCGATGAAGTCCGAAATCACCTCGCTGCTCATCATCACGAAGCTCGAACAGTATGACTATGCGGGCGCGACGGCGCTGGCCGTGGTGATGCTGGTCGTGTCGTTCGTGATGCTGCTGCTGATCAACACATTGCAGTGGTATCTGCAGCGGCGCACGAGTCGCGGGCGTACGGCACCGACGGCTACGCCCGTTGCATCGCAGAATGCAGCGCTGACGGGAGGTGCGCAATGAGCCAGGATTCCGTGCTGCTGTCGCAATCGTCGGCGAAGAACGTCAACGCTGCCCGCGGTCCCGACCCCGTGACAGAACCGCGCGCCGTGCGCTGGATTCTGACGGGCATCGCGCTGCTGTTCCTCGCGCTCTTTCTGGTGTTGCCGCTGGTCGCGGTGTTTTATCAGGCGCTGAGCAAGGGCATTGGTTTCTATTTCGAATCGCTCGCCGATCCCGACGCGTTGTCCGCGATCAAACTCACGCTGCTGACGGCTGTGATTGCCGTGCCGCTGAATCTCGTGTTCGGTCTGGCAGCGTCGTGGTGTATCGCGAAGTTCGAGTTCCGCGGCAAGGCTTTGCTGACGACGCTGATCGACTTGCCGTTCTCGGTTTCGCCCGTGATTTCAGGCCTGATCTACGTGTTGATGTTCGGCGCACAAGGCTGGTTCGGCCCGTGGCTCGCCGATCACAATGTGCAGATCATTTTCGCGGTGCCGGGCATCGTGCTCGCGACGATCTTCGTCACGTTCCCGTTTGTCGCACGCGAACTAATTCCGCTGATGCAGGCGCAAGGCAACGATGAAGAAGAAGCCGCGCACGTGCTGGGCGCGTCGGGCTGGCAGATTTTCCGGCGCGTCACGCTGCCCAATGTGAAATGGGGCCTGCTGTACGGCGTGATTCTGTGTAACGCGCGGGCGATGGGTGAATTTGGCGCGGTGTCGGTGGTGTCGGGCCATATTCGCGGCCAGACGGACACGATGCCGCTGCACGTCGAAATTCTCTATAACGAATACAACTTCTCGGCGGCTTTTGCCGTGGCGTCGGTGCTCGCGTTGCTTGCGCTCGTCACGCTCGGCCTGAAGCTGCTCGCGGAGCGTCACATGTCGGCGGAACTGGCGAGCGCGCGCGATGTGCCCGCGCATGCCGGCCCCGCAAGCAAGCCGTCGGCGCAGACGACCAACACCGCAGCACAATCGGTTCAGTAAGGAGAGTTGTCAAAGATGGGTATCACCGTACGCAATCTGCAAAAACGCTTTGGCGATTTCACCGCGCTCGACAACGTCTCGCTCGACTTTCCGCCGGGCGAACTCGTCGCGCTACTTGGACCTTCGGGCTGTGGCAAGACCACGCTGCTGCGCGTGATCGCGGGTCTCGAATACGCGGACGCCGGCCAGGTCGTACTGCAAGGTCAGGACGTCGCGGAAGTGGGCGCGCGCGAGCGCAACGTCGGCTTCGTGTTCCAGCATTACGCGCTGTTCCGCCACATGACGGTGTTCGAGAACGTCGCGTTCGGGCTGCGCGTGAAGCCGCGCAAGGAGCGTCCGTCGGAAGCCGTGATCCGCGAAAAGGTGCACGAACTGCTCAAGCTCGTGCAACTCGACTGGCTGGCGCAGCGCTATCCGTCGGAACTGTCGGGCGGTCAGCGTCAACGTATCGCACTGGCACGCGCGCTTGCCGTCGAGCCGAAAGTGCTGCTGCTCGACGAACCGTTCGGCGCGCTCGATGCAAAGGTGCGCAAGGAACTGCGTAGCTGGCTGCGTCGCCTGCACGACGATCTGCATATCTCGACGATCTTCGTCACGCATGACCAGGAAGAAGCGCTCGAAGTGGCGGACCGCATCGTCGTGCTGAATCATGGGCATGTCGAGCAGGTGGGCAGTCCGCAAGATGTGTACGATCATCCACAGACGTCGTTCGTGTACGAGTTCCTCGGCGCGGCGCACCGTTTGCATGGCAGCGTGGATGGCCAGGGTTTCGTGGTCGACGGCGCGGCGCAGCCGATTGCGATCGAAGCGGATTTCCAGGGGCCGGCGTTTGCGTATGTGCGTCCGCACGATCTCGTGCTGTATCCGCAGGCGTCTGGGCATCGCGATGGCATCGTGGTCGGCGTACGCCGTGTCGTGCCGCTCGGCGGCTCGGTGCGGGTCGAACTGGAAGGCACGGCAGGGCATGTGCTTGAAGCCGAACTGGACCGCGAAGCATGGCGCGAATTGCAGCTTGGCGTGGGTGACGGTGTGACAGCCGTGCCGCGTGCGTTGCGTGTATTTCCCGCGCATTGAGCGCGGACCGGACAAGACAATCAACAACAAACTTACTCTGGACGAACCGGAGACATCGATATGAATTTCCAGCAGTTGCGCTTCGTGCGCGAAGCCGTGCGGCAGAACATGAACCTGACGGAAGTGGCGAACGTGCTGTACACGTCGCAGTCGGGTGTGTCCAAGCAGATCAAGGATCTCGAAGACGAACTCGGCGTCGATATTTTCATTCGACGCGGCAAGCGCCTGACGGGTCTCACCGAGCCGGGCAAGGCCGTGCATCAGCTGATCGAGCGCATGCTGCTCGATGCGGAAAATCTGCGCCGCGTGGCGCGTCAGTATGCGGATCAGGACAACGGTCACCTCGTCGTCGCGACCACGCACACGCAGGCGCGTTATGCGCTGCCGAAGGTGGTGCGCCAGTTCACCGAGGTTTATCCGAAGGTGCATCTTGCGCTGCGTCAGGGCAACCCGCAGCAGATCGCGCAGATGATCATCAACGGCGAGGCCGATATCGGCATCTCGACGGAAGCGCTCGATCGCTATCCCGACATCGTGACGTTCCCGTGCTACTCGTGGCATCACGTGGTGGTGGTGCCGAAGGGGCATCCCCTCGTCGGGCGCGAGAACCTGACGCTCGAAGAGATCGGGGAATATCCGATCGTGACCTACGATCAGGACTTCACGGGCCGCTCACACATCGACCAGGCGTTCGCGAAGGCGGGCGCGCTGCCCGACGTCGTGCTCACCGCGATCGATGCCGACGTGATCAAGACCTATGTCGAACTCGGCATGGGCATCGGCATCGTCGCGGCGATGGCGTTCGATCCGAAGCGCGACACGGAACTCGTCGCGCTCGATACGCAGCATCTGTTCGAAGCGAGCACGACGCGCGTGGGCTTGCGCAAGGGCGCGTTCTTGCGCGCTTACGCGTATCGACTGATCGAGATGTTTGCGCCGCAGTTGCATGAGGCGGATATCGCGAGCCAGTTGCGCGAAGCGGCTTGATGATGGCTGTTTGACGGGTTGGCGGGTTGGCTGTCTGGCACGCGCGTTCCGGATAGAGGCTCGCGTTTTCATCGATGGCGGCAGCGCGTGCATCGCTTACAATCGCCGCCATGAATACTTCCACTTCTTCTTCCGCATCGCGCGCGTTGCCGCGCATCGCCGTGCTCGCGACGGGCGGCACCATCGCTGGCGCGGCGCCCGATGCAACCAATACGTCGGGTTATCAGGCTGGCGTGGTCGGCGTCGGGCAATTGCTTGCTGCCGTGCCGTCGCTGGCAGGTGTCGCGAACGTGCAGGCCGAGCAGGTCGCGAGCGTCGACAGCAAGGACATGGCGCTCGCGCTGTGGACCACGCTTGCACAACGCATCAACACGCTGCTGGCCGCCGATGATGTCGACGGCGTGGTCGTCACGCACGGCACCGACACGCTCGAAGAAACCGCTTATCTGCTGCACCTGACCGTCAAGAGCGACAAGCCCGTCGTGCTGACGGCGGCGATGCGGCCGTCGTCGGCGCTGTCTGCCGATGGTCCGCTGAATCTGCTGAATGCGGTGATCGTCGCGGGCAGTGCGAACGCCAAAGGGCAGGGCGTGCTGGTCGCCTTCAACAATCGCATTCATAGCGCGCGCGACGTCGTCAAAACGAGCACCTACGCTGTCGATGCATTCCAGTCGCCTGAAATTGGCGCGCTTGGCTGGGTGCAGGACGGACGCGTCGAGCTTCAGCGCAGCGGCGTGCGGCCCCATACGGCAGCCACGCCATTTTCGGCCGATGCAGCCTGGCCTGTCGTCGAAGTGGTGACGAGTTATGCGGGCGTGTCGCGCGTTGCTGTCGATGCGCTCGTCGCGGCGGGCGTGCAGGGCATCGTCGTGGCAGGCACGGGCAACGGCTCGATTCATGCAACCGTGCAGGCCGCGCTCGCGGAAGCGGCAGCGAAAGGCGTGGCGATCGTGCGCTCGTCGCGGGTGGGTTCGGGGCACGTGATGCGCAATGGTGCAGCCGCCGACGATGCACTCGGCTTCGTCACCGCAGGCGCGCTCAACCCATACAAGGCGCGCGTGCTGCTGATGCTCGCACTGGCGGCAGGTCACACCACGCCGGTTGCATTGCAGCAAGTCTTCGACACGTACTGATCCCTTCCTTTTCCCGCAACGGCGCGATGGTTCCTCGCGGATATATCGCGCCGTGTCATCTCATCCCTCTTCATCGACGCTGCTGCGCGGAATATCGCGCGGCTGCCATTCGTTCCGACGTTTGACTGAACATCGTCTATAACAGTCAATAGCCGGACGATTGACGTTGCGTTCGCAATGCGTCAGACAGGCTTTCAGAAAGCATCGCATACGGGTTCCGTTGTACCTGCAACGGCTTGCGATGTCATCGGCTTGCACCAAACACGTTCATGTCTTTCCAGTACCAGACGTTGCAGGTCCAACAAACCGCATCAGAATGACAGGAGACACCTCGATGAACGCATCCCTGAAGCTTTTGCCGCTTGCCGGCGGCGCGGCGCTCGCGGTGCTGCCCGCCGCTTACGCCGCGCAGGACAACGTCCAGACGCTGTCCAACTTCAAGACGACAGGCAACACCAAACCCGCCGAAACGGTGCCGCAGACGGGCACGCGTGCCGATGCGCTGCGTGAGAACCTGAAGGCGATCAAGCTGCCGCCCGGCTTCAAGATCGAGCTATACGCCGTGGTGCCGGAAGCGCGCGCGATGGCGATCGAGCCGTCGACGGGTGTGGTGTTCGTCGGTACGCGCAAGGATCGCGTCTGGCAGGTGACGGACCGCACCAAGCGGCGGGTCGCCGACGACGTGGTGCAGTTCGCGAGTTCCGTGACCTTCAAGGTGCCCAACGGCGTGTGCTTCTCGCCGGACGGCGTGTTGTATATCGTCGAGCAGAATCGTGTGCTGGCATTCCCGGCTGCGCAGTTCTTCGGCGAGGGCGGCCCGGACGTGGCCGCCGCTGTGGTCGTGCCGCAGGGCAAGCTGATCCCGACGCAGTTCGAGAGCTTCAATCACGGCGCGCGCTATTGCCGCGTCGGACCTGACAAGAAGCTGTATATCGCGCTTGGACAGCCCTGGAACGTACCGCCGAAGGACAAACTCGCCGAACTCGATAAGAACGGCCTGGCCGGCATTATCCGGATGGATCAGAACGGCAAGAACCGTGAGATCTATGCACATGGCGTGCGCAATTCAGTGGGCCTCGATTTCAATCCGAAGGACAAGTCGCTGTGGTTCACCGACAACCAGGTGGACGGCATGGGTGACGACATTCCGCCGGGCGAGCTGAATCATGCGACCAAGATCGGCGCGAACTATGGGTTCCCGTGGTACGGCGGCGGTCATGTGCGCACCGACGATTACAAGGACCAGACGCCGCCTGCGGGCGTGGTGTTCCCGGTGGTCGAGTATCCGGCGCATGCAGCGGACCTCGGCATGTCGTTCTATTCGGGCAAGATGTTCCCGGAGAAGTATCAGGGTGGCATCTTCGACGCGGAGCATGGTTCGTGGAATCGCACGAAGCCGATCGGTGCGCGCATCATGTTCACGCCTGTCAAGGATGATGGCTCGGTCGGGGAGACCGAAGTATTTGCTGAAGGCTGGTTGACGCCGAACGGCGAGTACATGGGACGTCCTGTCGATGTGCAGCAGTTGCAGGATGGCTCGCTGCTCGTATCCGACGACTACGCTGGCGCTATTTACCGGATCTCTTATTCGAAATGATGCGACTTTTTATGCTGGTCGTGGCTGCCGTTGTTTCTGCAGGGTTCGCCTGCGAGGCGATGGCAGCCGATGCCGCCACGGGACGCGCGAAGGCCATTCAATGCCAGGCATGTCATGGGATGGATGGCGTCGCCAAGATTCCTGAGGCGCCCAATCTCGCTGGGCAGAATGAGGATTATCTCGTCAAGGCGGTGAAGGATTTTAGATCCGGGGCCCGGCAGAACGAGATGATGTCGGTGGTGGCTAAGCCTTTATCGGATGATGATATTGCTAATCTGGCGGCTTTTTATCATAGCCTTAAGTGATGGTTTTTTTCTCTCTGCGAGGGCTAGTGGTTTGGATTCGCTTTTGCTTTTGCTTTTGCTTTTGCTGGCGTCCGCGATTTGTTACTGGTACTTCATGCGTCGCCCCTGTGCGGGGCAGCACCTACTTTTCTTTGCCGCGGCAAAGAAAAGTAGGCAAAAGAAAGCCGCT